>JAUSGT010000002.1 GCA_030648835.1 Candidatus Moraniibacteriota bacterium
AGTAAGCTCCTGAAATCTTCCGGCAGGGGGGCCTCAAAAGTATACGGGCTGGAAAGAAATTCGAATTTCAAACGATAGGCGTGCAGCATCTGCCGCGCCGAAAAAAGCTTTTCACCCCGACGCATCGGTTTCCACGCATAGAGCTTGTCACCTACCACCGGGCAGCCAAGCGAGGCCAGATGGACACGAATCTGATGTGTCCGGCCGGTTTTTGGCGTCACTTCCAAAAGATCGAAGTCGTGATAACGGGCAATGACACGATACAGAGTAACAGCCGAGCGAGCCGCTTCCGGGATGTGCTGTGTTTCAACTACGAAACGCTTCAATTCTCCAGAACGCTGCAAGAGAGGCTTATCAATTTTCCCGGCAAGCGCCGGCATATGTCCATACACCAGAGCGATGTATGTTTTCTCTATGGTTCGCTCCTGAAAGAGCCTCTTCAGTTCCACAAACACCGGCTCTGTTTTGGCAATGAGAAGTACCCCGGATGTTTCACGATCCAGACGGTGTACCATCCCCGGGCGCAAGGCATTTTCTCCCACACTACGGATTTTCGGATATTTGGTGACAATCCAATGCGCGATTGTTTTCATGGCTGTATTGCCGGCTGGGTGTGCTTGTATCCCGGCTGGTTTGTCAATAACCAAGAAGGACTCATCCTCATACAAAACAGGAATCTCCATCTCCGGCACCGGCTCCAATCCGGGAGAAACACGCGAAAGATCTTCCACAAAAACTTCTACCCGATCATGAAGATTTACCTCATGATCCGCTTTTACTTCCATACCATTGAGACATATTCTGCCGGATTTGATCAAACGCGCTACATACCCTCTGGAAAGATTACTTTCCGGAAACTTTTTTTGCAGCAAATCAAAAGCCGCCACATCCAGGCGCTTGTCTACCAGCCGCCGGGGGATTTCGACTACAAATTTTTCACTGTTTTTTTTCATATGCCTTTCACTCCCTCTACAGAATTACAAACTGGCAGAAAAGACGGGCTTCGGGGTATAATAGCGGATATCAAACTCTTAAGCAACCCTCGTTATGAAAATCGCTTTTTTTGAAACAAATCAATCCGATCAAGACTACCTTTCGCGGATGCTCGCGGGACACGAACTTTTTTTCTCCACGGAACCGCTGACAGAAAAAAATTCGTCACAAGCCGGGACATACGAAATTATTTCCGTGTTTATCTACTCGGCCATCAACCGAGCTGTCATAGATAAACTAAAAAGTGTCCGCCTTATCGCCACGCGTTCAACCGGCTTTGATCACATCGATGCCGCTTTCTGCCAAGAAAAAAATATAACCGTTTCAAATGTCCCACACTATGGAGAAAATACCGTCGCCGAGCACACTTTTGCCCTTATTCTCGCCCTTTCTCGCAATGTCCACAAGTCATACGCCAGGGGACTGAAAGAGGATTTTTCCATAGACGGTCTCATGGGCTTTGACCTCAAAGACAAGACACTTGGCGTCATCGGCACCGGTCACATCGGACTTCACGTCATCCGCATCGCCAAAGGTTTTGGCATGCATGTCATCGCTTATGATACCTATCACGATATTTTCCTTTCCGAGATACTCCACTACAAATACGCGCCACTCGACCAGGTGCTCTCACAATCGGACATCGTGACACTTCACGTGCCCTACAACGAACACACCCACCATCTCATCAACCGAAAAAATATAAAAAATATAAAAAAGGGAGCGCTCCTCATCAACACGGCGCGCGGTGGCATCGTAGACAACGAGGCACTTATCGAAGCGCTCGATGACCACACGCTCTCCGGCGCCGGCATCGATGTCCTCGAGGGGGAAGAACTTATTAAAGAAGAAAATCAATGCCTCCGCGAAAATTGTGGCGGGGATGCCGTAAGACAGAACAAACAAAATCGCGATCTTCTCAGCCGCGATAATGTTGTCTTCACTCCCCACATCGGGTTCTACAGCGAAGAGGCTCTCCGTCGTATTCTCGACACAACTCTCCAAAACATTACACGGTTTACTCTTGGAAAAATCGAGAATCCGATCGTGCCGTCCTAAAAAATTCTTCTGCTGTTTTCCCCTTCCAATACTTTTTTAAATCCCTCACTCAAGAGGGATTTTCTATCGTTCCGGCGCCTTTCGTCTTGTGTCTCAAATGTAAAAAATGCCACTAGATGTTGTTGAAATTGCCAAAAATGACTAAAAATGAGGTGGGTTTTTCCGCTCAAACAGGGGACAGTTGACAGCCCATCGCCTTATCCCTATTATAGGTAAGCGGTTCAGGGCTTTTGTAATTTTTATCAATCAAAAATATGTATCAGGATTCATGTTGCGGCGGCGGTTCGTGTGCTTCCGGTATGCCGCCGATTATTGGACAGCCGATTGCTGATTTTGAAGTGGACATATATCATCAAGATGTTTTTCGCAAAGCCCATCTCGCGGATTTCAAAGGCAAGTGGGTTATTTTTTTCTTCTATCCGGCGGACTTCACTTTTATCTGTCCGACCGAATTGGAAGAGATGGCCGCTCACTACGAACAGTTCCAAAAACTAAATGCCGAGATTCTCTCCGTCAGCACCGACACGAAATTCACTCACAAGGCCTGGCACGACCACTCGCCCGCTATCAAAAAAATCAATTACCCTATGGTAGCCGACCCAGCAGGTGATCTGGCAAAAAGTTTCGGTGTCTACATTGAAGTTGGGGAGGATAGGGGACTCGCGCGCCGAGGAAGTTTTATTGTTGACCCCGATGGTATCCTGCAAGCCTACGAAATACACGCCAACAATATCGGCCGTAGCGCCGCAGAACTACTGCGTAAACTTGAGGCGGCTGTTTTCGTCCGTGAACACGGCGGAGAAGTCTGCCCGGCCAATTGGAAGCCGGGAGCCAAGACGCTCAAGCCCGGCATCGATCTTGTCGGAAAAATTTAAATTTTTACATTCATACAAAAATATGTCCGTCATTTACACAGTAAAAGATTTTTCTCATCTCCTTGGTCTCACCGGATTTTCCGATACCATGCTGAATAACCACTTCACCCTCTACCAAGGATATGTGAAAAATGTCAATATCCTTATGGAAAAACTGATCAGCATGACGGATCAACTGTCTATCGAGGCAAGTGAATTGGAACGACGCTTTGGCTGGGAATTTGATGGGATGCGCATGCACGAACTCTACTTTGAAAATATGACAAAAGAAAAATCAGAAATGGGAGGTGAATTGAAAGAAAAAATTGAAAAGGCCTACGGGAGTTACGAGCAGTGGCTGGACTGTTTCAAGGCGAAAGGAATGATGCGTGGCATCGGTTGGGTAGTCCTCTTTGAAGACCCCGCCAATGGGGAACTTTTTACCACTTGGGTACGTGAACACGAGCAAGGCCTCCCCGCCACTGGTAAGATTCTCTTGGTGATGGATTGTTGGGAACACGCCTATATGACCGACTATGGGCTTAAAAAGGCTGATTATATAAACTCATTCGTAAATGTCATCGACTGGAAAACGGTAGAGAAAAGGCTCTCAACAAAATAACAAAAACAAACATCAGCCCTAAAGCAATGACGGAAAGCCCTTATTGGGGATTTTCTTGCCCACTGCTGGAATCGGTTGCCCACAAAAATATGACCCCAACCCAAGTAAAGCGCCGTGATGGAGAAATAGTCGCCTTTGACCGCCTCCGTATCGAAAGAGCAATCGAGCTCGCTTGTGATGCCACAGGTGAAACAAACAAGGAGTTCATAGAAAAAATGGTCGATGACGTCATTCACGATCTCGTGGCATCCTGCGGTGAAGGAGGAGAAGACCACATCCCTTCCGTCGAAAAAATCCAGAACTTCGTCGAGAAGCATCTGATGAAAGAAAGTCGCTACGAAATCGCCAAGGCATATATCTTGTACCGAGAAAAGCAGAGCGAGAAGCGTGAAGAGCGGAAAGAAAAACTCATCGAGCAATTTGAACAGCACTCGATGAAGGTCGTCAAGGCCGATGGATCCAAAGAACTTTTTGATGTCAAAAAGATCCAGGCTGTTTTCACCCGCGCCGCTCTAGGCTATGAAAAAGAATGTTCCTTCAACGATCTTATAGAAGCCTTCAAAAAGAACATCGTCGACGAGATCAAAACATCGGACATCAACAAGCTCCTCATCAAGACATGCATCGACCTCGTCACGGTAGAAAACATTTTCTGGCAGAATGTCGCGGCACGCATCCTTTTGGGCGATCTCTACAAACAAGCTACCAAGAATCGGGGGCTGAAACAGGCGGATATCTATTCCCCACAAGCCTACAAGGCGCTCTTCGATGATTATATAGAGCGCGGGTACTACTACAAAGATTTCTACAAATACTACTCCGCCGAGGACATCCTCGAGGCAGGGAAGCATCTCTCTTCGAACATAGACCAAAACTACGAGTACACGACCATCGTTTCTTTCGCGAAACGCTACCTCCTCAACCCGAACAAAATAATCAGGGAGCTGCCACAAGAGATGTATATGTCAGTCGCCCTGTTTTTGGCTATCCCGGAAAAGGCAGAGGAGAGGCTGGCCTTCGCCTTCAAGGTCTACAAGCATTGTTCAGAGCAGCGCATTTCCCTGCCGACACCGACCTTGCTCAATGCCCGCACCAACTTCCACCAGCTTTCCAGCTGTTTCAAAATAAACGTCAGCGATGATCTCCGCGATATCTACCACGCTATCGAAAATATGGCGCAGATTTCCAAGTTCGGTGGCGGCGTGGGCGTCTACCTAGGTAATGTCCGTGCCCGCGGTAGCGCTATCCGAGGCATGAACGGGATGTCCGGAGGAATCAACCCTTGGGTAAAAGTCATCAACGATACCGCCGTAGCGGTCAATCAGCTCGGTGCGCGCCTCGGAGCCATCTCCGTGACGCTCGACATCTGGCACCTCGATATCTATGATTTTCTCGATCTTCAGACAGAGACCGGCGACATCCGCTCCAAAGCGTTCGATATATTTCCTGCTGTTTCTGTCCCAGATCTCTTCATGAAAAGACTGGGGGAAGACGCCGACATCACACTGTTCGATCCGCATGAGATCGAAAGGCTCTACGGCAAATGCCTTCAGGACACCTTCAACGAATCTTTCGAGGAATTCTATCAGACGCTGGAAAAAGACGAGCGCCTAATGATGAAAAAAACGGTCAAAGCGAAAGATATCTTCAAAAAATTCCTGAAGTCGACCGTAGAAACCGGTATGCCCTATGTTTTCTTCCGCGATACCGTCAACCGCCTGAATCCAAATAAGCACGTAGGGAACATCTATTCCACCCAGCTGTGCACGGAAATCTGCCAGAACACATCAGCAACAAAATTTATCGAAGAGACGCTTGAGGACGGAAAGATCGTCATCCGCTATGAGCCTGGGGATCTCGTCGTCTGCAACCTGGCCTCTATCAACATCGCCGCCGTTTTTGCACCGGAGGTGATTGCCGATGTTTTCCCGGTCGTTATGCGCGTTCTCGATAACGTCGTCACGCTCAACTATTACCCCATCCAGGAAGCCAGGCGGACCGCCATGCGTTACCGGAGTATCGGCGTTGGCTATCTGGGCCTGGCCGAGTATCTCGCTACCCGCAAGCTCGCCTACGACAGCGAGGAAGCCCGCGCGGAAACCGATCGTCTCTTCGAACGCTACGCCTACCACACCTACCGCGCTTCCATAGACCTGGCCAAAGAACGCGGAACCTACGAACTCTACCCGGGGAGTGAGTATTCTAAAGGCATTTTGCTCGGACGAGAGGAGGCGTGGTTTACAACACATACATCCTTCAAAAAAGAATGGGGAGCACTTTTTGCCGATATGAAAAAGAGCGGCGTCCGGTTTGCCTATCACACGGCGCCCGCCCCCAATACGTCCACTGCCGGAATCGTCGGTACCACGGCGGCGCTCCTTCCTATCTACAAAAAGTTCTTCATCGAAACCAACCTCTCCGCACCCACCATCCGTGTCGCTCCAAAACTCTCCAAAGAAAACTTTTGGTACTACAAAGAATACATCAACATGAATATGAGTGACGTTATCGATATGATGGCCATCATCTACCCCTGGATAGACCAGTCTATTTCTTTCGAATGGATGATCGATCCGGCACGCGTCAGCCCGGCGCAACTCTACGGTTACTATGTGAAAAGCTGGAAACAAGGAATAAAAACCGTGTATTACGTCCGCAGCCTTTCCGGTGAAGTAAAGGAAAACTGTGTTAGCTGTAGCGGATAATCACAGATAACAATCAACAGAAAACCTGCCTACCGGACAGGCAGGCAGTTAACAAAAAGAAGGAAAAGAAATATGACCGAAGAAATGCGGAGAAATCTCATGTTCAACCCGGGAGGCAACGATGACGTGGCGGCACGAACTATTATCAAGGGGGCAACCACCGGGCTTTTCAACCTAAATGCCGTAAAATACCCCTGGGCCAAATCTCTCTATCAGGTTATGATCGGAAATTTCTGGGTGCCCGAGAAAATTTCCGGCCTCAAAGATGATGCGCGTATGTTCTACGCCGATCTCTCGGCAGAAGAGCAAAAGGCCTACAAGGGTATCCTCTCTTTTCTCATCTTTCTCGACTCTATCCAGACCGTCAACCTGCCGCATTTTTCTGACTATATCACTTCTCCGGAGGTGAACTTGATCCTCTCTATCCAAGCCTATCAGGAAGCCATCCATTCACAATCGTACGCCACTATCCTCGAATCCGTGGTCGAAAGCAAAGATCGGGATGAAATCTACTATTTCTGGCGCACCGACAAGATTCTCCTGGAACGCAACAAATATATCGGTCAGATATACGAGGATTTCATCCAAGAGCCGACGGACGAAAAGTTCTTTCGGGGTATCGTCGCCAATTTTCTTCTCGAATCCGTCTATTTCTACAATGGCTTTGCTTTTTTCGATACGCTAGTTGACAGGATGAAGATGCTCGCCACCGGCCGGATGATCGCCTATATCCGCCGCGATGAGCTCACTCATATCACTATTTTTGCCAACCTCATCCGCGAAATCCGCCGGGAATTTCCGGCGCTCTACGATGAAAAACTGATCCTCGAAATGATGCAGACAGCTGTCGAACAAGAAATCGAATGGGGCAAACATATTTTGGGCAACCGCATCCCGGGCATCAACAGCAAAACCACCGAAGATTATACCCGCTGGCTGGCCAATAATCGCCTCGCGATGATTGGCATCGGCCCGCTCTACAAAGATGCGGTTACCAACCCTTACAAACATCTCGATCGGCTCCAAGACCCCAACAGCGACAAAGGCAATTTCTTCGAAACCACCGTGGTCAACTATACCCAGTCAAGCAGTATGAACGGCAGCTGGGACTTTTAGAACAGCTTCTTAGCTTTTAGCTTCGTTAGCTTGTTAGCATAAAAATTCTGAACACAAAAACTTCACCCCAGACTACAACCTGGGATTTTTTGTTTACCCCGTTACAAAGTATTTAACTTTTGTAACTGGGGCTTAAAGAATGTGATATAATAATGACACATCACTTTTTTGTATGCCAAAAAACAAAAAACATTTTTTTCTTTTGATTTTTTTTAGCGTCTTTACTTTTGCTAGTTTTTTAGAAGCATCTCCAGCTCAAGCACAATCTTGCAGTGATGGTAGCGACACAGGTGCGTGTTCAGCCGTCTGCGCGTCTGGTACAGATATACCCGGGGCGACCGGGTGTACCGATCCCACAAAAATGGAATGTTGTAGTGGAGGAACCGTCACCCCTCCCACCACCACTCCTAGCACCAGCGCCGGGGGAATGAAATATGTACTCCTTGAAAAAATTCCCGGGCTTACCAACGCCGATGGCAGTGACTTGCCCAAATACATCAAAGCCATCTATTCCACCGGTCTCGTCGTCATCGTTCTCTCCGCCCTCTTCATGCTTTCTGTCGGCGGTTTCATGTACCTCACCAGCGCCGGCAATACTTCGGCTATGGGCACCGCCAAAGAAGTCATTTTTGATTCCATCATAGGTCTCGTCATCGCTCTCTCGGCCTGGCTTCTTCTCAATGTCATCAACCCCGATCTCGTCAACGTAACAATAAACGGTCTCTCCGCCACGCCAATCACTCTACCGGGAGCACCAGCCCCAGTAACACCAGTTCCTACCGCGGGACAATATACAGATGCTCAAGCCAGAACCGCATTGGGGAGTATTCAAGTTACAAGTTCTGGAAACTGTAATAGACAAAATGATCCTAAGTGTACGAGTCTTGAAGGCATTCCAATATCAACTATTAATAATATAAAAAGACTACAAACTCAATCCGGGTGTACGCCTTTCACCGTCACTGGAGGAACAGAAATTGGACACGCTTCCCACGGTTCCGGGAAACCAATTGTTGATGTTGGCAAAACAAGTTGTCTTTACACATTCTTACAAAACAATAAAGCATCCGGAACGCTCACGTCAGGGAGTAACATTTCTGCTATCTGCGCAACATCAAGCGATCAAGCCGTTGCTTTCAATTGTACTTACCGAGAGCCAGTGCCTCATTTCCATATTCAGTTCACTCCTTAGTTTTTTATGAAGAAAGTTTTCTATTTTTCCATTGGCTTGCTTGTTTTGGTGCTTATTTTCTTGGCAGCCTACAATTTCGCTTTCAAAAATAACGTCAACGACCCCGTCGTTCGTCCGGACAGTGAAAGCATCCCCCAAGAAACACCGCCGGCCGACACTCAGCCGACAGCCACCAGTATCCAAAACCCCGTCAATGAAACTCTTTTGGGAGCTGCCATTTCCAGTGATGGTTTCCTTTACTATTATTCACTGAGTGATCAGACGCTGAAAAAAGCCTCCTTGGAAGGCAAAGACAAGTCTGTCCTCTTGAGCAATCTCCCCGGGATACCGCTACGCGTCGTCTGGTCACCGAAAAGAGACCGCGTCTTGCTGTTCCTAAAACAAAGTAATGGGGCAAGTCTCTGGCACTTCGCGGACTTGACCGCCAAAACGCTTTCCCCTCTCCAGCCGGAAATGTCGCGCCTCACATGGAACAACCTTGGAGATAAGATTTTTTATCAGTTTACCACTACCAATAACGAACGCACTCTGAATATTGCCAACCCGGACGGCACAAACTGGAAAAAACTGGGCTTGCTCTACGGTGACACATTCATCGCGCCTATTCCCCAGAGCGCGACGGTTTCTTTCTGGGGCAAACCCAACGCGCTCCAAAAAACATATTTCGATACCATCGGTCTCTCGGGGGAAAATCGTCGGACACTGCTTTCGGAAAAATTCGGTGCCGATTACCTCTGGTCGCCAAACGGCGAGCGAGTGCTGGTCAGTGTGAGTGATGAAAAGGGCGGACAGAATATCCTTCTCAATATGATGAATAAAAGCGGTGGTGAATTTCAAAACCTGGCCCTCCCAACCCTTGTTTCCAAAGTGGTTTGGGGAAAAGACAGTAAAACTATTTACTACGCTCTCCCGGGCGGACTGCCGGAAAATGCCATGCTCCCAAACGATTATTATGACAAACCAATCAATACCAATGACACCTTTTGGAAAATGGACACCGGCACGGGAAAGAAAACCCGCCTGACCGATTTGCAGGACGTGACACAAAGTTTTGATAGCGAGAATCTTTTTCTTTCTCCCAAAGAAGATATGCTCTTTTTCACCGACCGAGTCACCAAGCGTCTCTATCGGATAGATCTGTAACCCACCGATTCGAAGTCGGCTATAGAAGTACCTACTTTTGAAGTTCTGCTTCCGATCTTGGAAGCGTAAGAATAAGTGCTATTACCAGCCAAAAAGCGAAGGCCAGATCGGTTTTGAAGTAGGGGGTGTCGAAAAGACCGTAAATTAAATAAAGAGCAAGGAGGCCGAGAAACAATATGGATTCTCGGTTTTTGTTTTTTATTAAAAGGGCGATTGCTCGGGACACAAGAAGAATAAAACCAACAAACCCAATGAGCCCCGTCTGGAGCCAAACAGCGAGAACGATATTGTGCGGCTGTGGCACGGCCCATTCCAGATATGGCGAGTAGTATTTTTGATATTCGAGGTACACTTCCTGAAACCTCCCCAGCCCAATCCCGAATACCGGATTGTCGGCTATCATCTTTCCCGCTGATTGCCAAATCATGATGCGTGACGCCATCGATGACCTTTCTCCAAATGTGACTAGCGACTGCCATTTAGGATCGTTATGTTCGAGAGAATAAAATATACCTAGAGCAATGACTGTGGTAATAATAACTTTCCAGAAAAACTTTTTAGTGAGAGCTTGGGCAGGAAGAAAGACCATTAGCATGGCGGCGCCGAACACGCCGAACCACACACCGTAAGAATGAGTGAAAAAGAGTGTAAGGAGAAGAATGAGTAAACTCGCAACTGGCAAAAAATGTTTTTTAAATTCTTTCTCTTCCAAAACTTTTCGCAACTTATAAAAAGCGATAAGAGTCCCCGGCGCGATGAAGATCGCCAGGTAGTTGGGAGAGATAAACCACGCGACAAGACGACCATCATAGGTCAGGCTATTAATAAACATATAAACGATGGCCCCACACGCGACAAGAAGTGTGGTTATAAACCAAGTATCCAAAAGGAAGTTTCTTTCTTGTTCACTTGGACACAGCTGAAAAAGAAGCCATGCCATAAGCAAGGGAAAGGCAAACCAGGTCTTGAGCATTCCAAGCCCCATCAAAGAAAAAGGGTTGGCGACAAAAGAAACTATCACTCCCAGAAAAAACAAGGCTACTCCAATAACAAACGGGTCGCGAAAATGAATATTTTTGAAAGGTGAAAACGCCCCGCGCCACCATCCGTACAGATACGCCACCAAAGCCACGAGGAGAGGCATTTCAACGCTGTAAAGCGGTATGCCAAAAACACTTGTTTTCAGCTGCACCAAAGGCAAAGAGAGAACGCAGAGAGCGATACAAAACAAAATAACAGATCTTACTTTCAACATATATATTTACTTCAAATCGGATTTTTCATCCTCATTCGCAATAAGAGCCAAAGCGAGAACAAAGAGAAGAAGCGGGAAAATATGAATTGAGTAGAGGGCGGTTTCAAAAACAGAGTGGATGAGATAGAGAATGAGAGAGGCCGCGAGACTTAAAGAGAGAATATTTTTGGTCCGCACATAGTTTTGGAGAACCCCGTAAAGCGGGATAAAGAGTATGAGAAGAAAGAAGAAGAGCCCGACCAGTCCAAGTTCGGTCGCGACATCAAGGTAAAGGTTGTGGGCATAATAGGGGGTTCTGTAACTTTCGGCCGGGCGAACGGCCAGAATATAATTTCCGAGACCGGTACCAAAAAATGGCCGCTCTATAATATTTTCGAAAGCCTCCTGCCACAAAACAACCCGCTCGATACTCGAAGTATCTTCGAGAGCAAAGCTTGAAAGAAAACGCGAGAGAACGGGCTGACCAAACGAAAAAAACAGCGTGCTACTCAATATCAAACCGACAACAATCCATTTCTTTGCTTCCGTATGGAAAATTTTCCAACCAAACAAGAGAAAGGTTATCGTCCCGACCAATAGCCCAAAGTAAGCCCCACGCGAGAAAGTGAGAAGATCGGCGAAGAAAAGTACCGCGCTCATAACGAGAAAATACTTTTTTCTCTCCTGAAAAAAGAGCCCCAATGCCAAAAAACCGCTTATGCCGAAGTAGAACGCCGCGACGTGCGGATCAGGAAAGAAGGCTGTCGCCCGCAATAGCGTCGCCCCACCGATGTTGACCAAGAGACTCGGGTGGTCTATCACTGCTTGGCCTAAATTGCTGCCGAGAAAAAAGGGGAGTATTTTGATAAGCCATGCAAACACTTTTTCCACGCCGAAAAGGAATTGGCTCATAAAAATGCCAAGTCCGACGAGAGCGGTACCGAACGCTCCCGCACAAAACGCCTTCACCCAAAAAGAAGACTTGTTCCGTTCTCTCCCTAAGTCAAAAAAAACAAAGAGCAAAGGAAAAAAGTTGAGAAGGAAAAAGAACTTGCGAAGCGCAAAGTCCATATTTTCTACCCACAGGAAAGAAGCGGCGGCAATACCGAGAAAAGAGATGACGCTCGCCGTAAAATAAATTGGGGGGAGATGGATGTTTTTTTTCGCCAAGCCCCTGATCAGCCACCAGAGAATAATAACCGCAGCCAAGACTCTTCCTACCGGGAGATCCGTTCCTATAGTCGGATTCAAGGCAAACTGAAAAGGGAGGAGAAACAGAAAAATAAGCAGTGCTTTTTCGAGCATACTCATACTTGAATCTTACGGAAAAAAAAGTGGAGAAACTTCAAAGCATTATTTTCCCATGTCGGCCGATGTTTCTCAAAATACTTCTTTTGAGAATCGTAAAAATGTTTTTTTTGAAGCTGTCGGGAGATTTGGCTCTTGCCGCCAAGATGGATAAGCGGGAACTGCGGGCAAGAGATCACCGAGAACCCCAGCCGGCGTACAACCTTACACAAGTCTGCATCTTCAAAGTAGAGAAAAAACCGCTCATCAAAACCTCCAATTTCCGCGAACAAGGCCGCGCGAACAAAAAGCGCGCCGCCACTGACCCAGTCTGAAGAAAAAGATTTCTGATTCTGGTAAGCCGCTCGCCGTACAGGCAAAAAATTATTAAGAGAAAGACTGATGAAACTCGGCTCTTCCCCAACACTCCAGGCTTCCGGTCGTCTCTTCGTATCAAAGAGCGCCATACCCAAAACGCCCACCTGGCGGTTTTCGCCAAAAACAGCGGCAATCTTCCGAAGGTAGGTACCTTCCCACAACACATCCGGATTGATGAACCCGAGAATCGCTCCTCTGGCCCGCCTGGCGCCAAGATTACACCCACAACCAAAACCGGTATTCTCGGAACTTTCTATCAAGAGAAACGGGAACGCCCGCTGCAAATTTTGTAGCGCGATCCTTTCCGAAGAATCGTTATTCACCACGATGACCTCAAAAAAATCGTCTGCTAACTCAAACGAAAAAAGGCTTTTCAGAGCCCCTGTGAGGTACCGAGCGCTCCGATAATTGACGAAAATAAGGGAAACGGAGGGATTAGCGTTCATGAAAGTAATCCTCATAAGCCCGCCTTGTCTCCAGAACATCAGAAGTTTTCTTCCACAGGAGATCAAAGCGATTTTTTACTCTCCGTATTGTAACATACGCAAAGAAATATGGTCGCAAAAGAAAAGAAGCATATTTTTTAAAAAAAAGCAGCCCCGAATACACCAAAAAATAGGTTTTCTCCGAACGCAGTCGGCTCTCTTCGCTGTGCCACACTGATGCCCGAGGGGCGACGAGACAAGCAAATCCGGCCTGGGCAGCGCGCAGAGAATAGTCCGCGTCTTCGTAATACAGAAAAAAGCGCTCGTCCAAGAATCCGATAGCCTCAATCAGCTCTTTTTTTATCAGAAGCGCGCAACCGGTGAGAAATTCGCTCCGGTAACTTTCCGAGGAAGATTCTTCCCGACTCGGCCGGCTGTGAATCGCTCGCATCCGAAAAAAATCTATCTTCCCCTTGGCAAACCAGGGCTGGGCGCTTTCTTTTTCATAGATTACCGGGCTGAGGAGTCCGGCTTCAGGATGTTTTTGCGCTTCAGTAATAAGTTTTGTGAGAGCGACCGGATCCGTTTCCGTATCATAATTGACAAGCCAGCACCACTCTGCGCCCCGCGCGAGCGCCAAACGTATCCCAATATTCATTCCCTTGGCAAAACCTTCATTCTTTGTATTACGGGCAAAGGTATGTTGCGGGGACATTCGCTCCGCTGTGAGCAATGAGTCGTCGGAAGAGCAATTATCAACAATGATAATTTCCCGATTAGAATATTCGAGCCCGTCCAAAGATTTCAGGCAAGCCGGGAGACAATTTTCACCATTGTAATTCAAAACAATGATGCCCACTTTTGGAATAGCAGCCATATGGTTGAAAGAAGAGAAATGGAGGGGGATTCGACGTGCTAAGGTACCATCGTTTCCATTCGCTCAACCTCGGAAAGGGGAGCGACGCCATTCTCTTTTTGGAAAAGGCTGATGAGTTCTTCCGGGCTGATAGCTTTTGTAAGCCAGAGCATCCCCAAATAGACCAGGACTCCCACTCCTCCCGCGGCCAAAAAGGAATAGGGTTCAAGAAAAAAAAGTACCCCGCTCATAACCACCCCCGAAAGAAGAATCCTCCCGGTGTTTTCAAAGACGGGAACATAATGAATATGTTTGTAAACAAGGAAGCTGGTGAGAATGACCACCAACATCTCGGTCAGGAGCGAAATGCTTGCCGCCCCCATATACGAAAAGCGCGGGATGAGAACAACGTTGAGAGCCAGGTTGAAGATAGCCGCGAAAAAAAGCGTCTGCATCAATTTCTTTTGGGCATTCCCCACAATAAGCAACATATTGAAATAATTCCCGAAAAATATAAACCCCAGAGCAAAGATGAGAATCCGCAGTACCGGGGCAGATTCCGGAAAACCGCTGCCGCTCACAATGCGGATGATATCATCGGAGAGAAACCATGTCCCGGCCACAATCGGCACCACGATAATAATAAAAACCTTGAATGTTTTGTTGGCGATTTCTTCAAAGCGACCCCTCTCCGTAAAAATAAATCGTGAAAGAAGAGGGAGAATAAGCCCTGCCAACATCGCAGGGAAAAAAATGAGGTTCTCCATAATCTTGTAGGCGACGTTGTAGATGCCGACCTCTGCATTCGACTGCAAGACCGAAAGAAGAATGGTGTCCATCTTAAAATAGGTAAAGGTAATGATGGCCGTTGCCCCCATAGGCAACGACTCGCGGAGAAATCCTTTCCAATAAACAAAGTCAATGCGCGGAGAAAACCGTACGTAGCGCCGGGAGAGATAAAGAACAACTAGCGCGTTGAAAGAAAGCGAGGCGAGGAGTGTCGAAGCGATGGCGAGAAACCCCCAATCCGCTCTCACAATAAGAATCACCAACCCCACCTGAAAGAGCTTCCCTAAAAATTCCACCAGAGCGACCTTGTCCATCGCAAGACGTTTCTGGAAAATGCCGTTGAGCAAAAGCGACGTTGTGGAAAAAAGAATCGCACCCGCCGCGATAAAAATGCCTATTTTCAGTTCGGGGGAGTAATGAAAAAACATTACCAGAAGCGGTGAGAGGAGAAAAACAACAAAGGATGTCATCAGCCGGAGAGAAAAAACTCGGCTGAGAATCCGGCCCTCATCGGCTCCTTCACGAGAGATCTCCCGCACCGTCACGGAGCTCAACCCAAGATCGGCTAAAGCCGAAAAAAAGGCAAAGAAGGCGAGGACCGTCGAATAGGCGCCAAACCCTTCTTGTCCCAAGTACCCGGTAATCAGACGGATAGAAAGCAAGGAAAGTGCCACCGTAGAAAACACTTTCAGAAAAGAATTGAAAATCACGTTGTAAGCGATTTTGCGCGCGAGGGCCATAGGATTTTGTTTTACAAGCTTGCTCAGGCAACCTCTAGAGGCTCGCTCTCTGGCTTTGGGCTGACCATAATTTTTCTTTCATCCCCCTGACCGACACTCTCCGTCATTATCTTCGGGTTTTCGAAAAGAAAAGAGTGAATGATCTTGCGTTCATAGGGGAGCATCGGCCGCAGAGCCACGGAAATATTGTCTCGCAATGCCTCTTCCGCCGCTTTCCCGGCTTCTTTTTCCAAAAGAGTCTTCTTCTCGGAAAAATAATCGTTCACGTCCACAATAACATTGAGTCTCTCTTCTGTTTTTTTGCGAAGCATCACCCGAACGAGGTGTTGGACGGCGGCAAGATTCGCGCCATACTGCCCAATCAAAAAATTCTGGTCCCGCTCCACGCGCGCCTTGCAGAAGAATGCCCCCAAAGTCCCCTCTTGAGGAACCACCTCGACTACTGCCTCAAATCCAAGCTTTTGCAAAAGCCCCAGAACGGTTTCTTCAATAATTTCTTGATGCGTTTTTGACATACACTCTTTCTTACACTTTCGGCTTAAAAATAATCCGCTGTTGAAAAATCATAAACAGTGTCGAGAAGAACCAATACAACGCCAGGGCAGCCGGGAAAGTAGCTCCAATAAAAAGCGTCAATCCGGGGCCGAGATAGAGCATTTGCTTATTCATTATAGCGGTAAAGTCCGGCTCTGTAGAGGCCCCTCCCTTCGGTTTTGGTATATTATTTTGGCTCTGAAAAAGCATTTTCGTCTGATAATACTGGGCGGCGGCGGAAAGGATGGCAAGTATGTAGTTTGGCTTCGTCAGATCCATAATCCGCAAAAAGAAGTGATTTATTGCTCCTGGGTCAGGAATAAAAGCGTATAAATCGCTTGGATTAACCACAAATCCGGCCTCCGAGATGTTGATAATCACCCGGTAGATGGCAATAAGAAAAAAAAGCTGAATAATAAGCGGCAAACAACCGGAAAATGGGTTGGTTTTGTTCACCTTGTAAAATTCCATGATGGCTTTTGTCTGCTGCTCCTTGTTGTTCTTATACTTCTCTTGCAACTCCTTGATTTTCGGCTGCAGCTCCTGCATTTTCTTTTGCGACTCAATCTGCTTTTTGGAAAGGGGTACCAGAAGGAACTTCAAAACAAGCGTCGTGAGAATAACTGCTATGCCAAAGTCATGCCCGGGGATAACATTATAAAAAAATATCAGGGCATTGTAGAGCGGCTGGTAGATAAAAATATCAAAAATATGGAGCATAAGACTGAATTATTTTGCTTTTTTTAAACTTTGGAAAAGGTTCCCCGTTATCTGCCGCGCTCCCTCAATTCCTAATTTTTTTGGCTTTCTTACGGTAAAAAACACGATATCCCCGCCTTTCGGCCACTCCTCCCTCAGTTGAAAAAATGCTTCGGAGAGGACGCGACGCAGACGATTTCGGTCAACCGCCAGAGGGACGTGCTTCTTACTGAAAGAAAACCCCAACCGGATGCCCGGTTTATCCGGCAAATACCGGCAGCCGATCTCGCTAAAAAAAAGAGGCTTACCGAAGCGAAAGACTCTCTCAAAATCCTCTTTTTTTCGCAAACGAAAGCCTTTTTTTAACATATTTTACGCGACTGTCAGCTTCTTTCTCCCCTCTCTCCGACGACGAGCGACAACCTTCTTCCCCCCGACAGTGCTCATCCGCTTCAAAAATCCATGCCGTCGCGCGCGTTTACGGGTTTTCGGCTGATAGGTTCTCTTTGGCATACAATAAAATTACATCTTAGATGACCGAACGTTTTTTCAGTGTACCAGAAAACTGACGAAAGTCAATCACAGGGCTGTGTTTGCGGTTATGCACCGCTTATCCACTCTTCATGCACTTGCTCTCCCTCGCTCCATTTGTTTGCTCGTGATATAATACATTTCACTGTTTTCACGATCTCCACGATAAGCACTACTCTATGACAAACGAGGATCTCTGGAAGGCTGTACTCGGCCAAATTGAGCTTTCTATTTCCAAAGCAAATTTTATCACCTGGTTTAAAAATACACTTATCCTGAACAACCAGGACGGAGTGGTAACCATCGGTGTCCCAAACGGATTTGCGAAAGAGTGGTTGGAAAACAAATACAATCTGTACATTTTGCGTGCCCTAAAAAGTTTTGACGAGAGCGTCAAGACTATCCACTGTGTTATCGCGCCAGAAAGAGTGAGTAGCATAACGCCAAACGTTGATTCCCTGAAAAATGTCGACGCCGTAAAGCCGCCCGAAAACACCGGTTTTGTACGAAAAAGGCTCATTGAAAAGCCGTTTTTTACCGCAACTGGGCCATCAACAACCACTTTTCATGAAACCAACCTCAACAACCGCTATACGTTTGAAAACTTCATTGTGGCCGAAAATAATGAACTGGCGCGAGCGGCCTGCTATGCCGTTTCACAAAACCTGGGGATGGCGTATAACCCACTTTTCATCTATGGTGGCGTGGGGCTTGGGAAAACCCACCTTCTCCAGTCAATCGGAAATGAAGTGGCAAAAAGCTCACCGGAAAAGAGAATCAAGTATATCAATTCGGAGCGTTTTACCACGGAACTCGTTGATTCCATCAAAAATCAGAAAATCGATAAGTTCAAAGAGTACTATCAGCAAATGGATCTCCTGATTATCGATGATATCCAGTTCCTCGCCGGGCGAGAAAAGACTCAGAATGAATTCTTCCATATTTTTAACACTCTCTACCAAATAAACAAACAGATTGTCATATCGAGCGACCGCCCACCCAAAGCTATCCCCACGCTGGAGGAACGTCTGCGCTCCCGCTTCGAAGGAGGGATGATAGCGGACATCAGCCGCCCGAACCTCGAGACGAGAATCGCCATTTTGGAATCCAAAATCGCGGAAAAGGGCTTCATTATCGACGCCCCGGCAATCCGCTTCATTGCGGAACACATCACCCAAAATATCCGTGAGCTCGAGGGGGCGCTCAACCGCGTTATCGCCTTTTCCGAATTCCACAAGATCTCCCCAACGCTCGAAAACACGGAGAAAATCCTTTCCCAGCTCATCGAAAACAACAAAAAAACCATCCAGGTGGAGGATGTTTTCCGTACGGTTTCGGAATTTTATGGCGTTACAAAAGAAGCCCTGGTCAAAAAAGGACGGAAAAAAGAAGTTTCCCATCCTCGTCAAGTAATGATGTTTTTCCTCCGCACGGAACTTCAAACGCCCTTCTCCGCTATCGGAGAAATTCTTGGCGGGAGAGACCATACAACCGCACTCCACGCCTTTGAAAAAATAAATACCAATAAAGAAACCCACGCGCGCCTCAAAGAGGAGCTCAGCACGCTCAAAGATCGACTCTACTACCCAGCCTAGAGAAATTCAGTGGATAAGGCTGTATAACCCCCATAACCCCCGTGTATTTTTTTTGTATAGGTTCCGCGCTTCGGTGAATAAAAACAACCTCTATAAAAATTTCCCAGAGTTATCCTTACTATTACAAATATTCACCCGCATTCCATCCTAATTATCACTCCAAAAAACCCATAGATAAAACAAATAGTCCACTTATCCAGATAGTCACAACACTAATCATAATAATAAATTTATATATATAATTAAGAGAATATTATAACTTCTATGAAACTTATCTGCACCCAAGAAAATCTAAGTCGAGCAATTTCTTGTCTGGAAAGAATCGCCGGGAGACAATCCGCTTTACCGATCCTTAGTAATTTTCTTTTGGAAACAGAGAAAGGAAGATTGAAAATATCGGCAACAAATTTGGAAATAGGAGGAATTATTTATATTGGGGCAAAAATAGAAAAAGAAGGGAAGGTTGCCATTCCAGGGAAAGTGCTCTGTAACTTTATTTATAACCTACCCGCGGGGGACGTATTACAGCTGGAGAGTGATAAAGAAGGCTTAAAAATAGAGAGCGCGGCATACCAAGTGAAGATAAAAGGAGTGGACGGAAAAGATTTTCCCATCATCCCCCAGTATAAAGAAGAATACCCCTATTCTTTCCCGGCCCAAAAATTAAAAACCGCCCTTTCCCGGCTTCTGTTTTGTGTGAGTTTGAACAACGCTCGCTTGGAGTTGACGGGCGTTCATGTATTTTTTTATAAAGACCAGATCCATTTGGCGGCAACGGACAGTTTTCGTCTTGCCGAGGAAATTATCCTTGTTGCCGGAGGAGGAGAAAGCCAAAGCGACTTTCTTTCCAAAAATCAAAGCCTCATTATTCCCGGGAATACCCTTCAGGAGATTATCCGCGTGATTACTCCCGAAAGCCAGGAGGTGAAAATCGCTCTCAAGGAGAACCAGATATTTTTTGAGATAGACGGAGTACAAATAATCTCCCGCAGTATCAACGGGAAATACCCGGATTATAAACAAATTATCCCGAAGGAATTTGTACTTTCTGTGATATTGGAGAAAGAGGTTTTCCAAAGGGCGGTAAAAATCGCGAGCGGGTTCTCTTCTTACAACTCCGGTGAGATAGCCCTCACGTTCCAATCAGGAGAAAAACAATGCGTAGTTTCTTCACAGTCGGCTGAGACCGGTGAGAACAAAACCACCTTGCCGATAGAAGTGCAAAAGGCCGGACCCACGTTGACGATCATTTTCAACCCCCGGTATGTTTTAGAGGGAATAAATGCCCTGCCGGGAGAAAAGATCCTTTTTCTTGCCAACAACAGCTCTAGCCCGGCGGCGCTTCGGGCGTACACCGAAGAGAGTGGTACTCTCGCGGGGGACTACCTCTATATTATGATGCCGATACGGAAGTAATTGTTAAAAATAATCAATAATTAACGGGAAACAACATTGTTTACATGTACCAAAGGCGAGTGAGTATTTTAAGTAATACGCACTTGGGAGGAGATGCGGGATCCAGAGGGTGGTGTTTCTTCTACAAACAGGTTTCTTGGCAGGTACCCTGGATCCTCGGGTCAAGCCCGAGGATGACAAGAGAAAAGGAATTCTCTGTTAGAAAACAAAAAACTATAAACAACGCTCTAGTATCTAACTGTTATTTGTCGACTGACAGCTATGAGGACGCTCAAGGAACTCCTTCCGAGGAAACAGCTCACCATACCGAAAGAAATTGATGAGAAAACCATATTTCACATTGCCAAACAGGTTTTGATCGAGGAATACGGCGCGCGTGGTGGAGAAAATATCATTCCCAGTTATTACAAGAACAAGAAACTTTTTTTGTCTCCCAGAAGCTCCCTGTGGAGCAGCGAAGCGTATCTGATGCGCGAACACCTGGTCTCACGCATCAACGCCATTCTCGGCAGCGAAGCAGTGAAGGAAATAAAAATCGCTCAGCAGATGTGAAACAACAAAAATAAAAGCCCCGCTCGAGCGGGGCTGTGTCTCTCGGTTTCTTTTAGGGGGAGGTGACGGTCATGGTTTTGCTGTCGCTAGATTTGTTCCCATTTTTGTCTTTTACTTCAACCTCTACTGTGAGCGTAGTGGGGCTCGCAGGAGTAGTGTATGTTACAGAAGATGAGGATCCTACAGAAGAGCCATTGACGGAGTACGTAATGGAATCTACTCCGTAGGGAGCGTCTACGCTTGAGTTGAATGTTACTGACGAGTTCACCGTAGCACTTCCCGGGATGGAAAGGGATACATCCGGCTGGAATTTTTTAAAATCGCTCTCTTTGCAGGAATCGGTCGGCGGGGCATCGGAAACGGTCCCTTTCTGTTTCTTGTACCAATCTGAAACCCCGTTCTCCCAATTTTTGAATTGCGAGTCACGGTCCGGTTTGTCGGGGATTGGTCCGCGCGGATTATCACGGGACACATAGAAGAGGATGTCATGGGAGCTCACAAAATCTTTTTTGTCCATTTCACCGTCAGGACAGTATTTATTGGCGAGACAGTAATTGCCTTTATCGCCGGGAATACCGCACACCTTGAGGTTTTCTTTTTGTTCCAGCTTTCCTGCGAGCATAGGTTTGTTCGTTTTTCCTTCTCCGTCGCCGATTTCATTGTTTGGGTCATACTTGGGGAATTCCTCGATAGCATAGTTGGCGAGAGCCTTATCGAGAAAGGCGCGCCAAATCGGAGCCGCCACGTTGACGCCATCGGCTCCCTCGGTCATAGGCGAGTTGTCGTTGTTTCCTGCCCAGACGCCGACAGCCAGCGAGGGAGTGTACCCAATGGTCCAACCGTCACGAAATTCGTTGGTGGTACCGGTTTTTGCAGCTACAGAACGTTTGTCGAAGCGCAGGGGAGAGTTGTCCCCAAATACCCAAGCCCGGTTGTTATTGTTGGAGAGAATGGAATCCAACATTGCCACATATTTCTCATCGACTACGCGTTCCCCAGCGTCTGGTTTGAATTCCTCCACAATAGCTCCCTTGGGGTCTTCAATGCGCAGGATGGCTGTTTCCTTGTGTCTGATTCCTCCGGTGGCCAGGGTACCGTAGGCACTGACGTGATCGATAAGCTTGACTTCGCCTCCACCCAAGACGAGCGAGAGCCCGAGTTTGCTTGGGTCATTCAACCCCGCGATACCGAGATTTTTTGCCATTTGGATGGCATCATTTACCCCAACCAGGTAGAGGGTTTTGACGGCGGGGACATTCAGTGATCCGCCCAGTGTCTTCATCATAGGCAGCGGACCATGGAACTTCCCGTCGTAATTGTTTGGCTCGTAGCTTTTTCCTTCCGCGGTTTCAAACTGCGTTTTGGTATCATACAGAATAGTTTCCGGAAGATAGCCTTTGGTGAAGGCGGTGAGATACACGTACGGTTTGAAAGACGACCCCGGTTGGCGGTCACGCGTGGTTACGTTCACGTTGCCGTCGATAGAGGTATCGAAGTAATCTTTGGAACCTACCATAGAAAGAACCTGCCCCGTTCTCGGATCCAGAGCGATGAGCGCCGCGTTGGAAGCCTTCCATTTTTTGTTTTTTTCGGCGCCTTCGCGCACCGCTTGCTCGGCAATCTGCTGCTTGTCCCAATCCAGGGTAGTGATGACTTTATACCCGCCTTGTTCCACGACCTGGTCGCCGTACTTTTGTTGGAGATAATCTTTGATAAACATGACGAAATGTGGCGCGGCGATCACGTCTTTTTGCGGCTGAAGTTTGTTGAGTGTCGGAGTATCAATCGCTTCCTGCGCCTGTTCTTCCGTAATATATCCGAGGCGCGCCATTGTTTTGAGGGCGAAAGCTTTGCGTCCGATGAGCGCGTCGCGGTGGGAGCCATACGGGGAATAGTAAGCGGTCGCCTGAGGGAGGGCGGCGATTACGGCCGCTTCATCGAGCGTGAGTTCTCGCGCCGACTTACCAAAAAAAGTCTGGGCAGCGGCTTCAACGCCGTAGGCATTTGACCCATAGGGGATCTCATTTAAGTACATTGCCAGAATCTCATCTTTGGAAAACTTTGTTTCCATTTCCAGTGAGAGAATAACCTCCTTCACTTTTCTGATCAGCGTTTTTTCGTTGGTGAGGAGGGAATTTTTGACGAATTGTTGGGTGATGGTCGAACCTCCTTGGGCTTTCCCGAGACTGACAACGTCTTTCATGAGCGAGCGGATAATAGAGGTGAGCTTGATGCCATAGTGATTGTAGAAGTCCTGATCTTCAAGGCTGATAGTAGCGTATTTGATAACGTCCGGCATATCGGAAAACGCAATGATGGTACGTTTTTCTTCGCCGTGTACCTCATAGAGCAGGTGGGTACCGGTACGGTCGTAGATTTTGGTTGATTCCGGGATGACGCGGTTATTCACGCTCCCGGGCGAGGGGAGATCTTTGGCAATATAGGCGAAAGTACCGAGCGCCAGGAGCCCCGCTAAAACGAAAAGAAAGAGCACGGTTTTCCAAAAGATTGACCAAGCGTGGTTTTTTGGCTTTATTTCGCCAGGAATGGTGCGTCTTTTACGAAAAAATGACATACGAAGTGTGTAAGCGGTGTCTTCATTTATACCATAAAAAAGGAGCGGAGAGAAGCTTCGAAACCCTTCATCGCTTTGAGCCTGTGCCATACTTACCGAGTCGGCTAGTTCTTCTTATGAGAGCGTGGCAAGTTTGTTTTTAAACACACGCAGAAGAGATCGATGCATTTTCATCATAGAAGGTTTTTCTTCGGGGGTGAAATAAAGTCCGGGCATGGAGTTAAGTTCGACTACCCAGGGCCTTTTGCTCTTGTCAAACATGAGGTCGATAGTGTAGATTTTTGGGTGGAATGATTTAAAAATATTTTGAGCCCATTTCACTATAGGGAGGACTGATTTGGGGACGCTATTTTTTGGTATAACGGTCAGGCTACCGCCTTGGGCGAAATTAGCAAGATAGCTGCCCGTCTTTGGCTCACGGATATAAGTGTAGACAATCGTATCATTGACAAAGACCAGCCGCAGGTCGTGCATGCCACTTTTTATGCCCGGAACACCGCAAGAGGAATCTATGAACTCCTGGAGAATATGCTCTCCTCGGAATGATATCTTTGAGGTATTTTTTTTAGGGAAAACCTGAACGCCTTTGCCGCCACTTTCACAAATTGGTTTGAGGACAGCTAGGGGGGTGCCTACTTTTTTCGCAGCCACCTGAAGTTCTGCATGACTCCTGACGATATAATTTTCTTTGCTCCATTGCGGGAAAAGAAGTCCGGTTACGAATTTATCATCAATGATGCGCGTGAAGATGCGATCATTGATGAATGCATAGCGCTCGGCCATCAATTCTTTTTTGTAATAGACTTCCTCACGGCCTTTGGTCTTGTCATAGATAAGGTCCGGTTTTATATCAGAAACACGTTCCCACTTACTGGTCTTGCCGCTGAAAATCCAAGCATGCTTAAAAATATGTTTTTCGTAGTCATACCATTCATACGAGGCGCGGTACATCTGGATTCCATTTTTCTTACACAGACTATAGAGTAGCTCGTAAGAATATTGGTAATCTTTATTATCGAACGGCCGGCTTTTCTCCCAGCGGCTTCTGCCAAAAAGAATCATTACCTTTTTCATACCGGTTGAAGTTATTTATTGACATCGATAAGGAACTTTCGCAGATTTTTTCGCCCGACAATAACCGGATACTCGAGGTGTGCGCGATCTATGACAGAGACTCTCGCGGGGATAGAGAGGGTATCCATAACAAGCTCAATGTGAACCACGGGACGGTAGGAGGCCCCGTGAGAAGATTGTACGGAGGTGGTGTCGGCAAGATCGGGGACGGAAGAAAAAAGCAGTTCGCGTTCGGCTTTTGTGAGTTCTTGCATAATATCACGACCAGCTACCTTTTCATCAAAAATGCGAAGTGTTTCTGCAAATCCCAGCTCTTTCGCAAGTTCGGTATCGATAGCCGTCGAATCGGCACCAGTGTCGATTTTGGCTTCCACCTCGATTTCTTTGCCATCTTTGCCGATGAGCTTCACTTTCTCGATGGTGCCGATGACGCGTTTGCCGGAGAGTTCCTCGATTTCTTCCTCGATTTCACCGCCGAAAAGATTCATTCCAACCCGCATCCCGCGTTCGGTGGTCTTGACTTGGAGACCTTTGACACGATTGAGCCGGCTTTTCAGCCCGGAAAAATTTGCCAGTTGGATGGAGAGCCCCGGACGGGCATTGAGTTCGAGAATGACCGGGCCGCGCTCGCGGTCGATGGCGATATCGGCGCCGAGAAAACCGAGATGCGAAATGGCTTGGGCGTCGATGGCCATACGGAGAACATCTTTCCAGTAAGGAATCTTGATGCCAGAAAGGATGAGCCGCGTGTTGGGCACGTATTCGATGATATGACCTTTGCCGAGAATGGCCGTGGTGGTCGTCCCGGTGGCAAGGTCGATACCGACGCCGATAGCCCCTTGTTGCAGATTGGCCTTGCCATCAGAGTGTTTGGTCGGGAGACGGAGCATGGCCATTATCGGAATGCGGTTGTAAATGATGACGCGGATATCCGGGATGCCTTTGTAGGCGTAAGGTTTGAAAAGTTTCAAGAGTTTTAGACGCTCTTCAAAAAAAGCGATATCAGGGATATTGGAAAGAGAAAATGATCCGTCGAGAATGTTGCGGATGTGGTTTTTCAGATCATCAACGGTGACTATGGAGCCGTCAGCCTTGACCCAGTTTTCACTGAAAGGATTTGTCTCATTTTCTCCTATGGGTTTTTCTGGTGTATTTGTTGAGTCGCTTGGTGTCGTTTTCGTCGCCGGAAGAGGCGTGGCGCTTGGGCTCGAATGAGCATTCAGGGGTGAGGACTGAGGGGCGGTAGATTTTTTCCGTCCATAGACAACGAGAATTCCTTCGCCACCGAAACCGCGGTTTGGTTTCAAAGCGAAACTATTGGGGAGCGTGGAGAAGTCGAACTTTTCCAATTCCTCGTGGTTTTCGATCTTCGCGATAAGCGCCGGGACACCGAGATTATTTTTTTTCAGGGTACGCTTGCAGAGGAGTTTGCTATCGGCAATCTCCATCCCACGTTTGCGGTTGGAAGGGCGGATGTAATCGAGGTTTCTCGCATTCATACCGAGAAGCCCCTGGCTTTTTTTGAAAAAATCGAACATACATTGGAATTTGGAATCTAGAATCTCGTATTTAGCTGAATACCAAGTACAAAATATCAAATACCAATTATAAATAGCGAGCGATTTTGCGAAAACGGAAATATTCCGTGACGCGCAGCCCCGTCCATTTCCCGAGGGAGAAATTGATGAGGAAAGTGAAGAGAATAATCCAGGGGAAGCGGAGAATGAGCGTGGTAAGGGCGTTCCAGCTGATGAGATAATAGCCAATAACGGAGATGAGAAGTGTTTCTGCCGCCAGAATGAAAGCGATGTGGCTGCCCTTCTCAATTTGCGTTGCGACGAATTTTTCCGCCAGCGTAATCATGATGAGCAAGGGGAAAATACTCACCGCGGCCAGACCGGTACGCTGGTACATGCCACCGATGACGAGAATGATGAGAATAGCGAGAGAGATGATGGAGAGGGTGATAGCGACGCGCGGCAGATAGAGCAGGCGGAACCTCTTGAGGGCGAAGCGGACGATCATACCGACAACAATGACGCCGACAAAGATAGCGATGCCGTATTTCACGCCATTCGGATCAAATGCCAAGAGGGCGAAGGTGATGATTGACGGCGTGTAGATGCCGAAGGCCTTGATACCGATGACTTGGCGGAAGAAGGCTACCAGTGTCGCGATGACGGGAAGCATGAGGAGGAGGAGCACCGTCTGTATCGGAACGCCTTGCTCGACAAAAAACGTGATGAGGGGATGATATTCCATAAGTTATGTTATAAATTCTAATATCGAACCTCTAATTTCTAAACAAATCACAAACGACAAACCTTAAACCGCCCATTTCTTGATTTGTGATTTCGAATTTGTCTATTGTTTCAAATTTAGTCTTTCGAATTTCGAATTTTATCCATACGGCGGCGGCTGGCATGGCAGAGCGCCAGCGCCAGCGCATCCGCTACATCGTCCGGCCTGGGGATGGCGGAGAGTTTGAGGAGCGCCTTCACCATCAATTGTACCTGGGATTTGTCTGCTCGCCCATAATTCGTCAAGGCCTGTTTCACTTCGAGCGGAGTGTAACCGGAAACTTTAACACATAAATTTTCTAAAGTCAAGAGGATAGCGCCCCGCGCTTGAGCGACGGAAATGACCGTTTTCTGGTTCTTGAAGAAGAAAAGTTCTTCCACGGCGGCTTCCTCTGGCCGGTATTTTTTGATGATGCCAGAGAGATCTCTGGAAATTTCCAAGAGCCGTTCGGAAAGCGGCAAATCTTTGGATGTACTGATGTGCCCGAAAGCCATGACAGCATTCTTGCTTCCCTCTACTTCTATGACGCCCCAGCCGACCGTTGCGGTGCCGGGATCGATTCCTAAAATACGCATAGATTTACGATTTACGATTTTGGATTTTAGTATGAGCCATAGTCCAGAACACTTTGAAAAGCTCGCGCTGATTTCTGGCTAAGAGAGGATCATGAATTTCTACCAAGTAATGCGGGCGGTTACGAGTCTGCCCCATGATGACATAATCGCCGATAATCCAGAAACTGGAATCAAAATTATTTTCCGCTGGCAGAATTTTATATTGGCGCTCGGGATATTTCTTCCGCATCTTTTCTTCAATCATAGCTTCATTGGTGAAAAAACGCACCTTTTGATTTCGCGGACCATGTTTCCACAACCAATCGACATACTTGCTGTAGCTTTCGGTAAACGTGTGATCATGGTAGCCCCACCAGGTATTGTCGCGCTGCAGACCGCTCTTGGCCCACAGCGGATACTGTTTATACAAATAATCATTCAGATCAGCTTCTTCGACGAATTTGATTTTCGGGACGGAGTAAGTTGCTTGAGAGGGGAGGGCGGCGAGATCCTTGCTCATTTTTTTTGCAAGAACCAGCCGTTTTTTTAAGAGCGTTTCTTCTTTGGCAAACATCTGTTCGAGAGCCGCGGGCTTTTCGGCATAGAGGTAAGCAACTTTAGCCCCCAGATCTTCAGAAATCAAACCCAACCCATCGAGTTTGCGGGAAATGCTATAGACGGTCGTCCGGTTGATGCTCGTTTCTTTGGCCACACGGGCAGGAGCGATTTTTCCGGCACGCAAAACTGCGAGATAGACTTCCCGTTCGTTTTCATTCAGTCCCAGTTGAGCGAACTCTTTTTCCAGCATAGACAGTTATGGCTCTAGTATACCTGTTGTTGGCAAATAGTCAACAAAAGTACATAATATAGCGTAAATAAGCTGATTTAAGAACTATAAATAGTTGACAAAAAACCAACAATACTATAGACTCTCTTGTTACTTAACAACTAGGGCATACTACCCAACCGATTCCCGGCGGCGTTCCGGGGTGGAGAATAAAATGAGTGGACCTGCTGATGAAGTTTATAATCTGTGCATAATCGATAGCATCCTCGCCGAATGTATGGCTACGGCTAGCCACGAAATACGTCAGCAAGAAGCATCGGCGACGAAACGCGCCATCAAAGCCAGAAAAGAAATGGAAAAATATGCACAAAAACATTTTGACAAGTACGGAGAATGGCCAGGCGGCTGGGACGAAATTCACGATATGGAAGAGGCGGCGGCGGCCTTAGCCGCTCAAGCGGAACATATCGAGAATATGACTATGATTCAACAGCAATGGTTGAATGGAGGATGGTCTTCAGAAACATGGAAGGCCGAAATTACCGACTATCTGAAGAACAATGAAAGAAAGGACGTTAAGGATAGAGATGAGTACTATGACAACATGCAGAATAAGAGATATTGGAAAGACCGTGGTGCCACGGTAATAAAGAAAATGTTGAAATATATTGACCTTCGAGAATTTGATCTCCTAGACGAGAAGCGGCTTGTTAAGGACTTGGCAAAGTTCGGAGAGCAACTCCGAATTAGGGCAACTCCAGATCCGAAAGGCACTTCAGCCGAAGCATGCGCCATGTTGGTACTGTTCTATCAAACTCAGCATTAGTCGGTTGAGCAGCTTCTGTATTCTTGTTGGGAAATAACGGAGCAGTCACAATCACGGACTGCTCCTTTTCTTTTTTTCAAAACAAAAACCGGCAGAGGGCTGCTGGTTTTAAATACTAATCGCTAAACGCTAGTAGCTAGTCGCTATTCAAGATTGTCCCACACCCGCTGGACGTCGGGATGATCGTTTATCTGCTCGAAGAAAGCATCGTACTGCTCGCGGGCTTTGGCGTCGAGGGCGACGGTCTGGATGGGACGATAGGAAAGCCCGGCAGATTTGACAGCGTAACCTTTTTCTTCCAGGACATCTTTCACTTTCTTCAGATTTTCGAAAGGGACGTAGAGGGCCAGGATATTTTCTTCGATATCTTCCGTATCTTCTGCCCCAGCATCGATAGCATCGAGTTCTGCGGTATCGCGGTCTTTTCCTGAATGATCGATGATGATTTCTCCGACTTGCTTGAAAAGGAAAGCTACCGAACCGATGGCGCCTATTTTCCCATTGGCTTTGGTGAAGAGGGATTTGATTTCGCTCACGGTGCGGTTGCGATTGTCGGTCGTGGTCTGGATGAGCATGGCGACATTGTCCGGCCCACCCGCCTTCGCAAGGCTACGGACGGGCAAGTACCCTTCGTAGAGAATGTCCTCGATAGTGGCACCATCCTTCAGTTCCCCGGTGCCGCGCTTGATGGCGCGATCGATATTGTCCTTGGGCATGTTGACGGTTCGCGCCTGGTCGATGGCGAGCCGGAGAGCGAAGTTCGTATCGGGATTGCCCCCGCCGTGTTGTGCAGCCACGATAATATTGCGGCCGTATTTGGTGAATACGGCAGCGCGTTTGGCGTCATTAACGTCTTTTTGTCGATGAGTAGTAGCCCAATGAGAGTGTCCTGACATACTTGAAGAGGAATAGCGAATTTACCCTGTGTAATTGCTCACCATGTGAGCACCCGCGAAGCGGGATTACACTGGGTGAAGAATATAGAATAAAAAAAGCATGAAACTGAAGAAAATAGAGTATAGCGAATTTTGAAAAAGAAGCAAGCCCCGCACTAACTTTGCTTAATTTCTCTTAAATAAATACTAAGGATTACACACTCTCTTAATAACAGATAACATAAAGAACAAAAATAGTTTCTGATTGCGAAGCAAAGTTAGTGCGGGGCAAGATTGGCCCGACGTTTAGATTTTCCGGTCATTGGCATCAATCGGGCATGCTTCCCGGTTTGCTAAATCACGGGAGAGCTGCATAATCGAGTCTTTGACTCGGTAGGGATCCGGAATTTGCCGAAAGACGAAGCGTTCTTTTTCTCCGGCCGTCTGTACGAAGACGTCGCCGAAGTTGAGTATAGTCGGTATGACGCCCTCGACTGTCGTCGTGACGTCTTGGATGCGGGAAAAATCCAGCTCGCTGATTTCCCGTACGAACAACCCCTTCTGTTCGATATTGACGATACGTTCGTTGGTGATGACCCAGACATCGAAATAGTAGTCGACCCAGAGGAGGAAACTGAAGAGCCACATAAAGATGAGGAAGGTGTTTTCAGCGAAAGCGAAAAAGCGTTCATTGGCCGCGTTGATTATTTCCGGAAAAAGGAGCGGAAGGAAGAAGAGACTTCCCAAGAGAAAAAGGGTGAATATGAAGATGATGAGAAAGTGGACCAGTATGTTGAACCAGTGCCGATGGATGACAGAAAGAATCTCTTCTTTGTCACGCTGTCCCTGAAAATGATAACGGGTGAATTTGTTTTGGTGCGGCATACCCAGCAGTGAAACTTCGATAACTTTTCTTTGATAGTTATAGAAGATCCGAGTTAATAGTATATTTTTGGTTTACGTTTGATATGTAGAGTCTTTGGGGTCTAATCGAAGTTTTCCTGCTGGGCATACCCAGTGGAACAACTTCAAATAATTAGAAACGAATAAGCTTTCAAATCACACTGCATATTTTTGTATAATATTTTTTATGAGAGAGTATACTTTTTTACTTTTGAAGTTGTGCCACTGGGCATACCCAGCTATTTATTACAGATGAGAAAGGAGCGCGTCGAAAGGGAGGGAGAAAAAAAGGATGGCGTTGGTGAAGATAAGAATGAAAAAGACGACCAAGAAAAGCGTCGCGCCGAAAAGGGCCGTGTCGCGCTTGAGGGAATAGCGGAAGATGTGGAACACAATGAAGAGCGCCACGATGACGTAACTGAAAAAAAGAAGGGTGTAGATGAGTCCGAAAATTGATTGTGCACTCGGCATTTTGTTTTATGTTTCTTTGTTATTTTGTCCTTACTTGCCGAATAGTTTTGTTACCCAGCCAAAAAAGTTGAAGGACTCTTCATTGTTATTAAGTGTCTCTTGAACTTTATCTTGTTGCTGTTGTATGGTCATAATTTGTTTCTTTAGAGCTTCTTTGAGGTCGCTATCCGATGTCTCATTCAAGAGACTGTCCAGTGTTTTGAGCTTACTTGTATTATTTGTTAATGTGTTTTTTAGAGTAGTTGTATCTGCATCGTTGGTACCCATCAAAAAGTTTCTTACTTTACTGTTGTTGATGTTATCAATAAGTACTTCTTGAGCGGCAACATCGGTTGCAATCTGCTTTTTAGCAGCTTTTATGTAGCCTCTCTCTTCAGTCGTTTTTTCATTTTCAGTTTTTATTTCGACATACGCGCTGTCTTTTGGGGGATCTTTCTCGGCTGTGTTTCTGATAGCGGGAGCTGTAGTTTTCGTAGCCGGAGCAGTCTTTGGCGCAGTCTCTGTGGTTGGCTTCTCTGCAGCTATTTTACCAGCCTCTTTGGCCTTTTTACAAAGTTTTTTTACCTCATCGCTCTGTGCAACTTTTCCAGGTTCACACGCATTCAAACATTTATTGATGTCATGCTTCGGCCAACCTGGGGTACAGTATTTTTTTAGAGCCCGGTATCTCTCGTATTGCTTCACATAAGAACCTCCTATAGGAGCGGCGACTGAGGCATAAGACAAGCTGTAGTAAGAAAAAGCCCCAAGTAAAGCAAGAGAAAATGCCATTATTTTCATAGTATGTATTGTCGGTGTGTCTAGTTGTTCACTGAATACCTGTTTATTTTACCACTACAATGTCAGAATCCAAAGTACATTTTCGGTTATTTACAGTAATTTATCTTGATGGTCAGCCGGCATATGGATGTCGAGATGTTTGTAGCCTTCGGGAGTGACGACGCGACCGCGCGGAGTGCGCGCAAGAAATCCCAGTTGGATGAGATACGGTTCGTAGACGTCCTCGATGGTCTGAATCTCTTCTCCGGTTACGGCGGCGATGGCCTGGATGCCGGCTGGGCCACCTTTGAATTTATGAATAACCGTGGAGAGTATATGACGGTCAGTCGGCTCGAGACCGAGATGATCGATTTCGTAGAGCTCGAGGGCTTCTTTGGCGATTTCCCCGGTAATGGTGGGCCAGTTTTTCGTTTGGGCATAGTCACGCACGCGTTTCAAGATGCGGTTGGCGACACGCGGTGTTTGCCGGCTGGATGCCGCAATTTTTTTGGCGCCTTTTTCGTCGAGACCGATATTCAGAATACCGGAAGAACGCTTTACGATTCGCTCGATTTCTTCCGGCGTGTAAAATTCGAGGCGGTGGGTGGATCCGAAACGGTTACGGAGAGGATTGGAGAGCGAGCCGAGACGGGTAGTGGCGCCGATCAGGGTGAAGCGGGGGAGGTCGAGTTGAATAGTGCGGGCGGCCGGACCTTTGCCGATGATGATGTCGAGCTTGTAATCTTCCATGGCTGGGTAGAGGACTTCCTCAATCATTTTATTCAGGCGGTGGATTTCGTCGATGAACAAGACGTCGCCATCATCGAGATTGGTCAAGATGGAACCGAGATCGCCGACTTTTTCGATGGCCGGACCGGAAGTGATCTTGATACTGACGCCCATTTCTTTGGCGATGATGTGGGCGAGCGTCGTTTTCCCCAGGCCTGCCGGGCCGTAGAGGAGGATGTGATCAATAGACTCCTCGCGTTTTTTTGCCGCTTGAATAAAAATATCCAGATTGCGTTTGATTTTTTCTTGACCGACATACTCCGAAAAACGCTGCGGGCGGAGCGTATTATCGAAACTTTTTTCATCAATAACAGTTGGGTCGGAGGCAATTACCATCATAAGTATAAAGAGGCTTAATGAAGGGGAAAAGAGGGCTATTTACCCTTGTATTGTACCACGTGTTGACAAAAGAATAAAGCTATGCTAATATGCCATTTCGCTTAACAAGACATTTTGAAGCTTTTCTAAAGACTGTTTCATCTGTAGACAATTGGGGATCACTATCTTTTGTCCTCAATCGCGGAACTGTTGTCCAGATTTGGGTAGGGTGGTTTCGACTGCGCTATTCCTCGACACTTTTCCTTTTCTCGAACTCCTATGCTCGAGAGTTGTCTACAGGTTAAACAGCCTTTGCCTTGTGAAATATCTGACAAATTAATCTTGAATGTGAACATATCTATTACCAAACGGAGTGAGTGTAACGAAAGTTTACTTTCGTTTCCGAACGCAGTGCCGGTAAAATCGGTTCTAATACCCGTTATTATTGAAAGAACATCAAAGAAGATTCATATTTGGCAGATTTTTCACGAGGTTTACTTCAGCGGAATAAAAAAGAGACCCTTCGTGGGTCTTTTTTGTTTGGGATGTTTTACAAATCAGTGACGCGCTTCACTTCGTCGAGCGTGGTTAACCCTTCAAGGACACAGAGGATGCCGTCTTGGAGGAGGGTGATCATTCCAAGCGCGACCGCTTTCTCCTCGATTTCACTGACGAGCGCGCCATGAGCGATGAGCTCGGAGAGTTCTTTGCCGATGAGGAGCGTTTCGGCGATGACCATCTGCCCCGTGAAACCGGTACCACTACAGGTCGTACAGCCTTTGCCATGAGAGAGTCGCATTTTTTTGGTAAGCGCATCTTTGTCTGGTAATGATGCTAAGACCTTTTTAATAATTTCCTTTTCGGCTTCAGTTGGAGGGAGAGATTCTTTGCACTTGGCACAGATTTTTCGGACCAAACGCTGAGCCATGAAAAGATTGGCGGTGTTGGCGAGGTCGTCGTTCGTCACTCCCATCGCGGTCAGGCGGGAGACGACACCCGCAGCCGAATTGGTATGGAGGGTGGAGAGGACGAGGTGCCCGGTACTGGCGGCCTGGACGGCAATTTGCGCGGTTTTTTCGTCACGGATTTCACCGATCATCAGAATATCGGGATTCTGGCGCATAAGCGAACGGAGCGCGGTAGCGAACGTATAGCCCTCGCTCTCTTTGGTTTGGGTTTGGAGGATGCCTTGGATCTGGTATTCGATCGGATCTTCAACCGTGATTATTTTTACTTCGGGCTTATTCAGTTTGGCGAGAATACTGTAGAGGGTGGAAGTTTTTCCGGAGCCGGTCGGGCCGGTGTTCAAGATTATCCCGTGTGGTTTGCCGATAGCCGCGTAAATATTTTCCAGATTTTGTTTGCGGATGTGGAGCGTGTCGAGGTCGAGTTTGACGACGGACTGATTGAGAAGGCGCATGACAATTGTTTCACCGAAACCGCCGAGGATGATGGAAAGACGGATATCAACGGTATCAGGCTTTTCCTCCCCGGCCTTTTCGATGGTAAGAGAAAAACGACCATCAATGGTACCGGAACGTTCACCCGATTTGAGCCCGGCCGCCAGTTTGATTTCCGCGATGAGGGTCGGGTATTCGGTAATGGGAATGCGCGCGGCCGTTTGGAGAATGCCATCGATGCGATAGCGTACGTCGACCATGTCTCCTTGAGGTTCGATATGGATATCTCCGGCGCGCAAGAGAAGCGCCCCGGCAAAAATAGCAGGCAGGCGTAATTGGGAGTCGATCCCGGCGATATAGCCGGCAAATTTTTTGAGTGAAGTGGTTTCTTTTTTTGTTTTTGTGAAAAGGATTTCGGTAATGTGGGTGGAGCGGGAAAGTTCGCTCGGCATCAACTCGGCATAGATATTTTGGAGAGATTCTGTCTGATCGGCGACGCGCCAGACTTCATCGAGCGTCGTGATGCCTTCGAGCGCTTTGAGAATTCCATCTTGGGTCATCGTGATCATCCCGTTTTCCAGCGCGGCGCGGAGAATTTCTTGCTCGTTCCCCATATTGTTGACGATCTTTATGATTTCTTCCGTCATGGTGAGCACTTCAAATATGCCGATGCGGCCATGATAACCGGTGAAATTGCATTTTGCGCACCCGACCGCCTTGAAGAGAGAATCCACTTTTTTGGGGAGCGAAATTTTGGCTTTGGGAGAAATGATGGTGATGAGTTTCAGGATAGAATCAATGGTTTCCCGAGCCGGCGCGTAGGAAGCTTTACAGTCTGGGCAGAGGATGCGCACCAAGCGCTGTCCGATGAGAGCGTTCAGCGAGGCGGTGATGAGATCCGGCTTGACGCCGAGCTCCATAAAGCGCGGGATGGCGGCAGCGGCGCTGTTGGTGTGGAGGGTGGAAAATACGAGGTGTCCGGTAAGCGCGGCATTGACGGTGATGTCGGCGGTTTCCTCGTCGCGAATTTCCCCAACAAGAATCATATCGGGATCCTGGCGGACGATAGCGCGGAGCGCGGTGGCGAAGGTATAATCCTTGTTTTTGGAGATTTCCGTCTGCACGATGCCGGGCAGGGTGTATTCGATCGGGTCTTCGACAGTGATGACTTTTGTATCCGGCTGGTTGACGTGGTTCAAGAGTGTGTAGAGTGTCGTGGTTTTTCCGGAGCCGGTTGGACCGGTATTCAAGATGAGACCGTTCGGTTTGGAAATTTGTTTCAAGACTTCTTCATAAGCCAGCCCACGCAGTCCAAGTTTTTCGACATCGACGATGACATCGTCACCGGAAAGGAGGCGCATATTGATGTTTTCGCCATATTTTCCCGGGATGCTCGAGACGCGGACATCGATGCGCTTCTGGTCGAGATCGACGAAGAAGTGCCCATCTTGAGCTTCTTTGCGGATATTGAGGCGCATCTTGGCGATCATTTTGATACGTGAGAGGAGGAGGTGGTAGAGCTCTTGGGGGAGATCGCCGACTTCTTGGAGCACACCGTCGATGCGGTAGCGCAGGCGGATGGCAGATTCTTCCGGCTCGAGATGGATGTCGCTGGCTCGGAGTTTTCTGGCGCCGGCCAAAATGATTTCCATCGAACGCGAGGTGTTGAGCTTCTGACCTTCCTTGAGTGAGATAAGCTCCCCAAAATCTTTTTCGAATTTTTCCAAGTCGCTATCGCCGAGAGAGACACGCACGAGATCGAGAGCATCGAGAAAGGTGCGCTTGGAGTAATATTCCCAGGCGTGTTTGATGGACTGTTTCGAAATGAGGTACAGCTCTATCTGCCAGCCGTGTTTCTCGGCGAGAGCTTGGATGTATTCCAGCGCCCCCTTGTTCTTTGGATCGAGAAGAGCGAAACGGGTGAGCGTACTTTTTTTGCTGAAGAGGATGACGTTCCATTTTTTGGATTCAGCTTCCGGGAGGAGCATGATATCCTCGGCGTTTAAAGGGAAAGCGTGAAGATCGATGTATGAGAAGCCGCTTTTGGCGGCCAAGAGCGAGGCCTGTTCTTCCATCGAAATCTCGCGCATTTTTTTCAAAATCGCTTGTGTTTTTTCTTCTTTTTGAGAAGAGGGAGTTGTATTTTGGTGAACCACCTTTACCATACCATTTGTTTTTTTGTTTGTGCCCCCATTGTACCTCAAAATGAGGTGCTTCGGCAAAAGAAAAACCCAGCTCAAGTAACTGGGTGAACAGAAACATTGAAAAGGAGGAACTCTCTATGCTTTCTCCGGAGGAGCGGAGATGTTTTGAAGGCGACCGAGGATCACGCGCTCCGCTTCATCGAGACTTCCGGCAGGGAGAGCAAAAGAAATCATATCGCCATGAATGGCGCCTTCTTTGAAACGCTCGGCAAAAAAAGCCAGGGCTTCACCGGAATGGGCCTTGACGATACCGCGGACGAGACCATTGGTTTCCGGGTGGAGAATCATGAAGAGGTGAGCCGAGGAATAGTTGCTTTTGATTTTTTCCAAGACCTGTGGCAAGTCAATAACTGTGGCGCGCGCCTGGACGAGGTCTTCGATCGTGACGAAAGCCCAGATGAGTTTCAGATTTTCGTTCCACTTGACCCCCGCCATCACGCGACCCCAGAGCTTGAGGAGGTGCAGGGGCTGATTTTTATAGAGCGCGCGGACTATTTTCTGCTGATCAGCGCCTTTATCCATCAAATGGGAGGCCAACTGAAGGGCTTTCGGGGTGGTATTCTTTTTTTGAAAGCTTTCCGTGGCGGAAATGATACCGGCGAGCAGACACTCGCAGAGCGCTTCCGTGAAGAGGCTCGGAGTGGCCTTCTCGAGGATCTCGGCGAGAATTTCCGCGTTTGAAGAGGCGGTGATGTCGACGAGATTTACTTGGCCAAAAAGTTCGTTCTCCGGATGATTGTCGATATTGACGATGGGTATTTCATAGAAGATGTCCGGGTTGTCTTCGTAAATTTTCCCCAACGATTCTTTGTCAGTGGCGCCGATGACGATGGCGAGATCGAATTTGAATTTTGCAGGAATGAAAGAAAAATCCCTAGGGTCAATGGATCCGTTTTCCGGCGTGAGATAGACGCGTACTTCTTCCGCGGCGGTTTCTGTCCGTACGTTGAGGATTTTGTTGCGTGTGGTATTGAAAGAAAGGACGAAATCTCGAGCCCCAGCGATGGAGGCAAGAATATTTTCCGGCTGAACAAGAAAAGCCAACGCCTCTTTATCGGTGGTAATGTGCTCGCCGGCGAGTGTCACAGATTTACCGGTGTTTTTGAGAAAAAGAGCCAAAGCGTACGCGCTTGCCACAGCGTCTCGGCTGGGATAGGAGGGGAGGAGAATCAGCGGAGTGGCGGTTTTTTTCAAGAGGTCTTGAAATTGTTGGGCGGGGGTAAGGGACATACGGGCGCAAAGTATAAAGTGAAAAGTTTGAAAGTTGAAGTCGGAAACAATCTGATGCGATAACAGGCGGATAGTCAAAAATAGCAGAGAAGAGCCAAAGCGTCAACCCCGGCAAAAAAACAAGTAGTGGAGGGAGCTCTCGTCAGAAAGAATATTTTGCGATAGGATAGGAGCGCTATGACGGAGACACTTATTACAACCGGGGCGGAAGAGACGCGTAGCTTTGGAAAAAAGCTGGCGCGAGAAATCATGCCGGGAGCGCTCATATGCCTCAAGGGGGATTTGGGTACGGGGAAAACAACTTTTGCGCAAGGATTTTTGGAAGGACTTGGCGCCGCTCGCCCTTATGTCAGCCCGACATTTGTCATTATGAAACAGTACGATTTGCCGCAAGCGAAAAATGGCATCAAGCGCGTCTACCACGCGGACGCGTATCGCGTGGAAACGAAAGATTTCGTTAGCCTGGGTTTTTCCGAGTGGTGCACGGATACAGAGGGGGTCGTCATTCTCGAATGGCCCGAGCGCGTCGAAAAACTTATTCCGAAAAATGCTGTGTGGATTACTTTCACGGCGAAGAGTGAAAATGAAAGAGAATTGAAAATTGAAAACTAATGTAACTGTTTCAATCCCACGATGGAGTGTATTTTGTTCCTTTTCTCCTGTAGCGTATACTTACTCTATGACCCAAAAGAAAGCCAAAACTCTCGTTTTGCTCGATGGAAACGCGCTGATTCACCGGGCCTATCATGCTTTGCCGCCCTTGACGACCAAGGAGGGGGAGCTGGTAAATGCCGCGTATGGATTTACGTTGACGCTCCTCTCGGTTCTCGAAAAATTCAAACCGGAGTATATCGCGGCGTCGTTTGATCTGGCGGGGCCGACGTTTCGTGATGAGATGTACAAAGACTACAAAGCGACGCGCGTGAAAGGGCCGGATGATCTGTACGCGCAGATTCCGCGCGTGAAAGAAATAGTGAGAGCGTTTAATATCCCCATTTTTGAAAAAGAAGGCTATGAAGCGGATGATTGTGTGGGGACGCTGGCACGCCAAGCGGAAAAAAAGAATGTGGAAGTGATTATCGTGACGGGGGATAATGATGTTTTGCAGCTTGTGACACCGGTGGTAAAAGTGTTTACCTTGCGCAAAGGAATCAAAGACACCGTACTCTACGACGAAAAGGAAGTAGAGAAAAAATATGGATTCAAGCCCGTTCAGATCCCGGATTACAAAGGCTTGGCCGGGGATGCTTCGGACAATATCCCCGGGGTGACGGGCATCGGCGGGAAAACCGCGACCACGCTCCTCCAATCATTTGGAACATTGGAAAATATCTATGCCCATCTGGCGGAAGTAAAAGAGTCCGTGCGGAAAAAATTGGAGACAGATAAAAAAAACGCGTTTCTTTCCAAAGAATTGGGGGCGATCGATACTACTGTGCCGATGACGCTCGATCTTTTGGCGTGTGTCAGCCGAGATTTTGATCGAGTGGCGGTGGTGAAACTTTTTCAGGAACTGGGATTTTATAGTTTGCTAAAGAGACTGCCAGGGGCTGAGAAAGAATCAAAAAACGACCCTTCGACTGCGCTCAGGGCGGGGCAGAGTAAAAACAAGCCCCGGAAAATTGTTACGAAAGAAGAACTGGAAAAGTTTTTGGGGAAGGCGAGAGAGGTGGCGGTGTATGTGAAACAATCGGAAGGGACGCTTTTTGGCACAGGTATAGAAAGCATACACATAGCCGTCGCGAAAGAAAGTGAGGCGATCGTTGTTTGGAGCGAACAAACAAAAAAGTGGCTCAAAGAATTTTTGGAAGATGAAAAAAGAAAAAAGGTCGTTTATGACGGCAAAGCGCTTTTGCATATTTTCAAAAAAGAGCGCATCGATATGCGGGGGATTGCCTTCGATGTTTTGATTGCGGCCTATCTTCTCAATTCCGGCGGGAACGTGGAGTTCGAGTATCTCTTGCTAGAAGAATGTGGCGAGGAGGAAATGACTCTGCCGGCAGAGAAACTGCTTTTTCTGCGTGAGGCATATGAGAAGAAGCTCGATCTAGTGAGCAAGACTCAGGAGAAAGGAAAAACCTTGCGGCGGGTCTTCGAAAATATCGAAATGCCGCTTCTTTTGGTCTTGTATGAAGTGGAAGAGAACGGCATCCGTCTCAACACGAAAAAATTCCGTGCGCTGTCCGACGAATTGGCGAAAGAATTGGTAACGCTCGAAAAAGATATTTACAAGTTTTCCGGTCGTGAGTTCAATATCAATTCACCCAAGCAGTTGTCCGAGGTACTTTTTCAGGATCTAAAAATTCCCACGCAAAATATCAAAAAAACCAAGACGGGGATTTCGACGGCGTCGGCAGAACTGCAAAAGCTGCAAGCCTATCCGATCGTCGCGAAAATCGAGAGTTATCGCGAGTTGTTCAAACTGAAAACCACCTATCTCGACGCTCTTCCGGCGTTGGTTGACGGAGCTTCGCGTCTTCACACGACGTTCAATCAAGCAGTGGCCGCTACGGGGAGACTTTCTTCATCCGATCCCAACCTGCAGAATATCCCGGCCCGTAGTACATGGGGGGAGCGCATTCGGGGGGCTTTCGAAGCAGAAAAAGGATATGTGTTCGTCGGTGCCGATTATTCTCAGATTGAACTTCGGGTGATGGCGCATTTGAGCGGAGATAAAGCTTTAGTAGAGGCTTTCGAGCGGAGTGAAGACGTCCACTCTACGACTGCGGCGGTAGTGTACAAGGTCAAACAAGAAGAGGTGACAGCCGCTATGCGCCAGCAGGCAAAAGTATTTAACTTTGGCATTATGTATGGCATGGGAGCATATGGTCTGGCACAGGCGGCAGAGATAGATCAGAAAGAAGCCGCTCAATTTATTGCCACTTACTTCAAAAAGTTTTCCAAAGTGGCGCTCTTTCTGGAGATTATGAAGAAGAGCGCTCGGACGCATGGCTTTGTGGAAACAGAACTTGGTCGGCGACGGTACACCCCGGAAATTACCAGCACCAACGTACAAGTCGCCCGCGCGGCGGAACGGATGGCGACCAATATGCCTATCCAAGGAATGGCGGCGGATATTATGAAGCTCTCGATGCTCTCTGCCGAGAAACTGGTGAAAGAATATGGAGATGATGCGCGAATGGTACTTCAGATTCACGACGAACTTATTTTCGAAGTCAAAGAAACAAGCGCCAGGGAATTCGCGGCAGAAATAAAAAAAGTTATGGAGCACGCCTACCCGCTTCGTGTCCCGCTCACAGTCGAGGTAATGATCGGCAAAAACTGGGGAGAAATCTGAGGCAACTGTTAGCGACTAGCTTTTAGTAACTTAAAGACAAAGAAAAACCGACGTGGAGCCGGTTTTTATCGAGAAGATAGGCTTATTGTTGTCTATCAACTCTTAAAAGTTCTTGAGAACGTTGATAGACTGCCCTCAGTTTCTCTATGGTATCGTGGTCTTTAGGATCTTCATTCTTCTCAAGGACGTCCGCTATGTTTCGTTGAATTTCCATGAGTTCTCCCATATCCGCGCGTTTAATCTGGTCTATGGTTGCCTGAAGACTGAGTTCAGATTTTAGATCGACAGGATCCAATTTGCTAGGATCACGATGGTCGCGTTCCACTAGTACGCGGGCTTTCCCCCATGCAGTATGAGGTATTGTGGGTTTGGGGTCTACTGGGCCTCTCGGCTGCTCTGCTTCGTTATGCATATATTTGTATTAAAAAATTAAAAACGGGCTCACACCCGTTTCTTTACCTCAGTAGTATAGCAGGAAAATCCGCTAAAGTCAATGTTCGGAGTTTGTTCTGGGGTGAATATCCGTTATAATGAAGGACACTCAAATTATTATTTATGCCGGAATTACCGGAGGTACAGACGGTCGTAACGCAACTGGGACAGAAAGTCGTCGGGAAAACCGTCAAAATTTTTTGGAGCGATTGGAAGAAAAAAATCTTTCCAACATTTGCCGTGTTCGTAAAGAAGGTAAGGGGCACCGCCATACTCGGGACGCGGCGCTTTGGCAAACATATCGTGATTGATCTCGACAATGGTTACTCAATTGTTGTTCACCTGAAGATGACCGGGCACTTTTTGGTGAAACATAAAAACAATCGTTTATCCTCGGCATTTACGGAAGATTCGAAAAATGGCTATATCCACCACATTTTCACTTTTACTGATGGAATGACGCTGGAATTTTCCGATATGCGAAAATTCGGTTGGTTGCGGGTGGTGGGAACAGGAGAGGTGGAAACACTTCCGAGTATTGCGTCGCTCGGTATTGACGCCCTCTCTCCCAAACTGACCCAAAAACATTTTCACGGGCTGCTTTCGGAAAAAATGAAGCGCCCCATCGGTGTAGTATTGCTTGAACAAAATTTGATTGCCGGTATCGGCAACATCTATCGGAGCGAAGCCTTGTTCCTTGCGGGAGTGCTCCCGACGCGTCACATCGAAACGTTGACGAAGAACGAATGGCTGAAAGTTCTGCCCGCCATCAAAAAAGTTTTGCGTACGGCGGTGCGGCTGCGCGGTACGAGTGATGGAGACTTCCGTGATACCGACGGTTTGGAGGGGCGTTTCCAGAAAACGCTCCATGTGTACGGGCGAACAGGGGAACCGTGTAAGAAATGTGGTACAATGATACTGCGTAAGAAAATCAGGCAACGGAGTATTTTTTTCTGCCAGAAGTGTCAGAGATAGTATCCGGCCAAATAATAAATACCAACAACATATGGAAAGCCGTCAAAAAATCGTGATATTTCTTGTCGCCATCGCAATTGTGGGCATCGCAAGTTATGTCTTGTTCGGAAAAAGGGAAATGCGCAAGCCTATCGAGCTCAATAACAAGAATCAATCCCTGAATGTTTCGACCGGACCCGCCAATTCAGGAGATGTCAGCCCGATTTCCGGATTGCCCTGTGCCGATTGGAATCGTCGGCCCGTTGCCGTGATGCAGCCTGCTGATGTACCGGCCAGGCCCGCGGCGGGGTTTTCGGACGCGGATATGGTGGTGGAAATGCCGGTCATCACGGCTTCGGTGACGCGCCTCATGGCAGTCTACGTCTGCGGAAATCCGGATGACGTCGGATCGATGCGCAGTTCCCGCCATGATTTTATTTCTTTGGCCAAAGGTTTGGATGCGATTTATGTTTCTTGGGGTGGGTCGCATTTTGCCAAGGAGAAGCTGAATGAGGGAGTGATAGACAATATGAATTGCAATAATGACGGGGGAAAATCCGCGGCCCAGTATTGTTACCGCAAAGAAGTTGGCAAAGACGGCATCGTTCGCGGGGTTGACACCGGGTATGCCAAGTTTGCCAAACTGCTCGAAGGGGCGAAAGATTTTGGCTATCGTTTGGAAAATAAGTTTTCCGGTTACAAGCATGCTCCGGAAGTAGCACTCGAGAATCGGCCCAAGGGTGGACATTTGAGAGTGGCGTTTGCCGGACCGTTTGCGGCTGAATATGATTATGATCGCGACACCAATAGCTATCTCCGCACCTGGGGCAATGTTCCTGATATCGATCGTAACAATAAAAAACGCAATGCTCCGAAGAATGTCATCGTGCTTATGGCACAGTCCGAGCAGATTGAAGGCCAATACAACAACGTGCAACTCGGTGACCCGTGGTACGATACGACCGATAGTGGTGACGCGTTTTACTATATGAATGGGGAACAGAAGCGCGGTACGTGGAAGAAGGATAAGTCCGATATCCAAAGCAAACTCAACTTTTTTGACGAATCCGGCAATGAAGTGACGTTCGTCCCGGGACAAATGTGGGTGGAAGTTTTGGAACCGGGGCAGACACTTCGGTGGGAACCCGTGAATTAGCTGGTAGCTTTTTAGCTAATTAGCTTCTTAAGGAAAAAAACAGACCAAGTGTCTGTTTTTTGTTATACTGAGTTTATCTTTCCTAATAAGCTACAAGCCACTACCTACAAACTATTATATGATTTTTTTCCTTCATGGTGAAGACGGTTTTCGGGTGAATGAACGCCGGAGCGTTTTCCAGAAAACTTTTGCCAAAAAACACCCCCAAGCGGAGTTTTTTATCTTTGATTTTGAGGATCAAGGAACACCTGATGATGTGAAGCGAAGTTTGGCAGCCTGTGAAGAGGGGCTTTTTACAACCAAAAAAATGGTGACGTTTCTTCACCCTTTTGTGTTGGGGGAAACTCAAGAAAAACTCCTCCTCAATTTTCTGGAGTGCTTCGTAAAAAAAACGAATGCGGGAGTAGCGCTTCTTTTCATCAATCCGGGGAAAATAAAAAAGACTCATCCGCTTACTCAATTTCTCGTGAAGCATGCGGACAAGGTAGAAATGATCGAGAAGTTGGAAACAAAGAATATTGATTCTTACATCAAGCGTGAGTTGGCAGCGATCGATGAGAAAGCCAGCTTTTCCCGTGAAGCTCTGCAAGTATTTATATCGTCACTCGGTACGGCGACAGAACGTATTCGGACAGAACTGGAGAAACTGGTCACGTTCAAGCCGGGGGGCGTATTTGAGACAGAAGATGTTCGGTTGCTTGTAGGCTCCTCTCCGGAGAGCATCATTTTTGAGGCGCTCGACGCACTCGGTCGTGGGGATAAAAAACGAGCGTTGCTTCTTTTCCATCGTGAAGTATCCGGAGTGGGTGGTGCGTATCCGCTTCTCTCGATGTGTGCCTGGCAGGCACGACGCTTGCTCCGGGTGAGAGAAATATTTGACAGAGGAGTGAGGCGCGCAGGAGATATCGCATCGGAAACCAAACTCCCGCCATTCGTGGTACAAAAAATGCTTGGCACAATCAATAACTTTCCGCTCAGCCGGATCAAAAGAGGACTTTCGCTTCTGTCCGAATTCGACACACAATTGAAAACCGGCGGTATGGATCCTCTCGTGGCACTGGATTTGTTTATCTGGAAATTCTAGAAAGGTATTTCGTATCAGGTATCACGTATCAGGTGTAGAAGAAACAAAAAACCAGCGTTCAGCTGGTTTTTGCATGATACGTAATACGATATACATGATACATTTTTCACTCGATGCTGTTCCATGCCATTTCGAAAAGTGAGCGGTAGGTTTTGACCACATCTTCGCTTTCGATGACAACGGCCATCAGCTCATTCTTGTAGGAGAAGATGGCGATCTTGTTGCCATAAATGGCATTGTCTGAAGGTAGCTCGAAATTTTCCGGGGCCGTTTTGATTTGATACGTCTCACTTTCATACTGTTTGCGGAAGCTTCTTGATACGGGATCATCCATTTGGATTTCTCGTACTGAGGTATTCCTCTCCGCAGCCCTGGCGATGTGTTTATGGATGCTTTTCATCAGGTTTTCGGGAATGGATCCGATAGAAGCCACAAACCAAATTTCTTTTTCAGCAAAAATTTCATTATAGAGTTCATTTATTTCCCGCTCTCCCTGATAGAAGCGCACTTTGGGTTTTTCGGCTTTGGAATTATAGAGAGCGAGGATCTCTGGCATAGCGATGTGGATTTCTTCATTTTGCTCTTTGCGAGCGGCGAGCAGAATCTCCGGTGACTTGGCCGTGTAGAGGGTTTTGGATTTTTTGGGCATCTCGGTGAGTAGCCCCTTCTGGCGTAGCTCCTGGAGTATTACATAGGTAGTGGGTCGCTTGACACCGGATTTCTTGGAAATGGTCGGCGCGGAGCTTGTCCCCAGTTCCAAAAGGGCCAGGTATATACTGGCTTGTTTTTCGTTCAATCCAAAATATTGCAAAGTCTCTCTGGTATCCATATTTCACAGTATACATCCTTCTTTCTAAAATGTCAATACTTTTGACTACATAATATAATTATAACTTAAATAAGCCATAATATGCTAATTTAAATGTATATTAATATTGACTAAACGGCAATTTTCATGTATATTAAGGAGTTACCAAGATACACAGCAGGTAACACCATTCCTTAACAACCGTAGAGGAGAGAACCATGAATAAATTCGGATGGATTCTGGTACTGGCATTGCTCGCTTGCCCGGCTATCGCTGGGGAAACAAGCTTCTGGATTGAGCCGCAGGTCGTGTACAACAAAGAAAAAAGCCTCTCGCGTATCGACGCCGGGTTGAGCGGGAACATTGCCGAGTCCATTGGCTACTTTGCCTTTGGTCAAGCGCTCTCCAATGGTTACAGCCAGCTCTATGGCGGACCGAATTGGAAGCCGCTTTCATGGCTCGAAGTGGGAGTGGGGGTCGGAGCGGAAAGTGTGAAGCCTTCACTTCGCAGGAGTGCCTACTTCCTGGCTACCGAGGGAAAGGTCTCTGCCCTCGGCATCTACGAGAACGGGGGATCGGGCCGATTTCGTAAATTGGTTGCTACATACCAAATTACGGAATCGCTGAAGCTCGGAGTGATGAGCGAAACCTATCTTGGCTTTGGTCCGAGAGTGGAATACGCGGTCACCAAAAGCATCAGCCTGTGGGGTGCGGTTCTTCGGGATCATGAAAGCCAAACCACCAACGCTGTTTTCGCCACTACTATTAATTTTTAGTAGTGGCAGTTTTTTTCAAGGAGAAATTATGATGAAGCCATTGACGTATCAAGATTATCTTGACGGGACGAAACAGGTTCTTGAAGAAAGCAAAAAAGAAAAAGTACCATACAGTGTAGAAGTGTTGGGGAAAGAATTTGTAGTCTACCCTGATGTCTTCTCGCCCAAATATTTCCACGATACGGAAATATTTGCATCTCATTTGCCGATTACGTCCGGTCAATCGTTTCTCGAAATCGGACCAGGAACAGGGGTCATTTCTATTGTTGCCGTCTACAAGGGCGCAGAGCGAGTGGTAGCCATCGACATTAATCCTCAGGCTGTTGCCAACACACAAGCCAATATCGAGGCGCATCATCTCGAGGAGAGAGTTTCAGTAAGGTTTGGCAATCTGTACAGCGCGCTTGAGGAAGGTGAGAAGTTTGATACCATTTTTTGGAACGTACCATTTGGTCTCGTTTCAGAGAGCGGACTATCGGATCTGGAGAAATCCATATACGATTCTGGCTATCAGTCTATCGAGCGTTTTGTCATCGAAGCAAAGAGGCATATGAATTCGCCAGGGAGGCTGCTCATTGGTTTCAGTTCTACGCTTGGCCGATTGGACCTCGTGCAAAAATTTTGTATTGAAGCAGGGATGACACTCAAATTACTTCATGAAGAAGAATCCGAAGAAGTTCACCCAGTAAAATTTGAGCTCTTCGAAGCTAGGTAGCAAAAACCCGCTGATGTATCATCGTCAGCGGGCATTTTTTTGAAATAAGACTATTTCTTCGCAACTGCGTTCTTGACGAGGGCGTTCAAGCGAGATTTCTTGCGGGCGGCGGTGTTTTTCTTGATGATTTTTTTCTGAGTGGCCTTGTCGAGAGACTTTACGGCAGTTTTCAACCATTCTTGTGCCTCTTTCACATTACCGGCTGTGACGGCCTCGCGGGTTTTCTTGATAGCGCTTTTGATGACACCGGTGACGACTTTGTTGCGCAGAGTGTTCTTGGCGGTGACGCGCATGTATTTTTTGGCGGCTTTTTTGATGGGCATAGCAAATAAATTTCAAAGTATAAATTACAAATTTCAAAAGGGGAAACAAAAGACCAGAACCTATCCTTTCTATCATACCGACGGGATTTTGGCAAGAGTGTGCCCTAAGTGCTATCCTATGAGAGAGATTCTTGATTCTTCATTACCTATGATTGCTCAACTTGAAGGAAAAATTGCGGGAATGCGGGGGAATGCGGTCATTCTCCAGGTCGGAGGTATCGGGTACCTTGTGTTTGTTTCTTCCTACACTCTGGGGAAGGTGGCTTCGCAGGAGCAAGTGTTTCTCCATATCCATACGCATGTGCGCGAGGACCAGTTTTCTCTCTACGGCTTCCTCAATGAAGAAGAATTGACTATGTTTGAATTGCTCATTTCTATTTCCGGTATCGGACCGAAGATGGCGCTTTCAATTCTTTCCATTGCTGATGTCAATACCATTCGCACCGCTATCGTGAACAAAGACCCGAGTATTCTGACGCGCGTCTCCGGTGTAGGCAAGAAGACGGCCGAACGGGTCATCGTGGAGTTGCAAAACAAAGTGGATGCGGTCGGCGTCGAAGATCAAGCAAGCGCACTCCGTGGTCAGGATACTATCGAAGCGCTGACGTCCATGGGGTACTCGATTACCGAAGCGCGCGAGGCGCTCAAGCTGGTGCCGGCCGAAGTGACCGATGTGAGCAAGCGCATTCGCCAGGCGCTGAAGAATCTCGGAAAGAAGTGATGAGTTCTCTACGAATTACGAATTAAATACGAATATTACGAATGAAGGAAACAGAATTTTTACAATCAGAAGAGTGGCTAAAGTTTCAGGAGGCGACCGGGAAAGAGACTGTCAGGCTTTCTTCGGACGGTTTTTCGGCGAATGGGATTTTATATATGCTTCCGATGGTGGGGAAGTATTTGTATGTGCCGAGAGGCCCCATTGCTGGTATCAAATATCAAGTATCAGGTATCGGGTATGGAATGGAGAGGCTGATTGAAGAGTCAAAAAAAAGAAGAGCCAATTGGATACGGATAGAGCCGGAGACGGAAGAAATGTTGGAGGAAATAAAGAAAGAATTAGAGACCCTTCGACCCCTTCGACAGGCTCAGGGTCGCCCTGAAGAATTTGAAGGGCGACAAGCTCAGGGTGACAACCTCTCGGTTGTCAAAGCGCCACACGATATGCAACCACGGGAAACTTTTGTAATGGATATTACGCCTGGTCTTGAGACGTTACTTGCTCAAATGAAGCCCAAGACACGCTACAATATCGGTTTGGCGGAAAAGCGTGGCGTGAAGGTGTTTGCGACGCGTGAGGAAAAATACAAGCAGGCGTTTCTCGACCTTATTACTGCTACGGCAAATCGAAAGGAAATCACGCCGCATCCGCGGGCTTATTATGAGAAGTTTTTTACAGATCTGCCGGAGGAGACGTGTCAGCTTTTTGTCGCGGAATATGACGGAAAAGTTTTAGCGGCTAACCTTTTAATCACTTACGGAACGCGCGCGACGTATCTGCATGGCGGATCGGGGAACGAGTATCGAGATGTTATGGCGCCTTATTTGCTCCAGTGGAAGCAGATACAGTACGCGAAAGAACGCGGCTGTACGGAATATGATTTTGGAGGCATTAAGACAGTTAACAATCAACAATCAACAGACAACGGGAAGCAAAAAACAAGGGGAAAGAACAGTTGGGAAGGAATTACACGGTTTAAGACGGGGTTTGCACCAGGGACGCAACCGACAGTGTTTCCGGGAACGTATGATATCGTTCTCAATCAATCAAAGTACGCGCTCTATAATCGTTTGCGATTATTTAAAGAAAACTTTCTCTTGATGAAAAAATTTTTCAAGGTGTAAATAGCAGCGCCAAAGTTTTTACTATGCTTCATAGACTCAAACAATTTATTCCTCAGTCATTCAAAAATATCTTCCATTTGTGTGAGGCGATTTTGGGAAATATACTTTATGGATTTCCCGCCAAGAAATTGACCATTATCGGCGTGACGGGGACGAACGGCAAAACGACTACGACGCAATTTATCGCGCGTATCCTGGAATTTGCCGGTAAGAGGGTAGCGGTAGCCTCCACTATCAACTTCAAAATTGCCGGAGAGGAAATCGTCAATACTTCAAAACTGACCACGCTTTCTCGTTTGAGGCTCCAGAAGTTTTTACGCCAGGCGGCGGATGCCGGTTGTACGCACGCGGTGCTTGAAATTTCTTCACACGCGCTCGATCAGAGTCGGATATGGGGGATCCCCTGCGGTATCGCGGTGATGACCAACGTGACGCGCGAACACCTCGACTATCATCAGACGATGGCAGAATATCGGCGCGCCAAGCAGAGGCTGTTCCTCAAGGCCCTTCGGGCAGTCATCAGTCTCGATATGCAGGAACCGGAATATTTTCATCCCGACACCAAGAAACCAGTCATCTTTTACAGTATCAAGAATCAGAATGCGCACTTGCTCGCCCAAAATATCGAGTTGGATTTCAAGGGCACGGAGTTTACGGTGGAGGGAGTCCGTTTTCATCTGCATATTCCGGGATTCTTCAATATCGAGAATGCCATGGCCTCTCTCGGAGTAGCGCAATTGCTCGGTATCGATTTCGCGGTGGCCAAAGAGGCGCTGGAGAGTGTCATGAGCGTGCCGGGGAGGATGGAACTGGTACCCAATGTCATCAATGCCGACATTATCATCGACTACGCCGTGACACCGGACGCCTTTGAAAAAGTGTATGCCTCGATCCTACCGCTCAAGATTCCCGGGACCAAGATTATCCACGTGTTCGGAGCCTGCGGCGAACGCGATCGGGGGAAGCGTCCACTGATGGGCGAAATCGCATCCTCGTATGCCGATATTGTTGTTCTGACCAATGAGGATCCTTTCTATGAAAATTCGGAGCGGATCATCGACGACATCGAAAAGGGCGTGACGAAGAAAAAAGACAAAGACTATTTTCGCATTTTTGATCGTCGGGAGGCGATACATAAAGCCCTTTCATTGGCGGAAATCGGCGATATTGTCCTCATAACCGGCAAAGGCGCCGAAACATCGATGGCTATCGGCAACAAGCGCCTCTCGTGGAGTGAACGAGCGGTCGTTGAAGAGGAACTGGCCAAGCTGACTTCAGCAATCCAGAGTTGACTTTCCTGTGATATTTTTATAGAATGTTCCTTCTGGTCCTTTCCCAATTTTGCTGTCCGAAAGCGATTTGATTTTTTCATTTTCCTCATTACGAGGCAACCGCTAGGAGAAAACGATGAACCAACCGAATGTGAATAAATCAGTAGTGAGTAATGCCGTTGCAGCTGTTTTCGAAACCAATCTCACCAGTCTCAAGTTTCTGCATCGCGGCAAGGTGCGCGATATCTACGCCGTCGGCGATGATAAGCTGCTCGTCGTACAGACCGACCGATTGTCCGCGTTCGACGTGATACTGCCGGATCCGGTTCCGGGCAAGGGCGAAGTACTGACCAAGCTGTCGTATTTCTGGTTTCGCAAACTCGAGCACATCGTGACGAATCACCTCACGGGCATTGACCCTTTCGATGTCGTTACCAATTGGAAAGAACGAGCCCAGATAGCTGGCCGTTCGATGGTGGTGCGCAAATTCTGCCCATTGATGATTGAAGCGGTGGTGCGCGGCTATATCATCGGCTCGGGCTGGAAGGATTATCAGAAAACGGGCATGGTTTGCGGGATCAAGTTGCCCACCGGGCTGAAAGAAGCGGAAAAGCTGCCGGATGTGATTTTTACACCGGCTACCAAAGCCCCGGCGGGCCAGCACGATGAGAATATCTCCTACGACGAAGCGGAAAAAATCGTTGGTGCCGAGCTTGCTGCGGAAATCCGCGCGGTCTCAATCCAGCTCTATACTGAAGCGGCCGCATACGCGCTAACCAAAGGCATTATCATTGCCGACACCAAGTTCGAGTTCGGCACGGATGAGTATGGCTTACTCTGCTTGATCGATGAAATCTTGACGCCGGACTCCTCGCGTTTCTGGCCGGTTGATCAGTACCAAGTTGGCATGAGCCCACCGTCGTTCGACAAGCAGTTCGTGCGCGATTGGCTGGAAACACAGCCGTGGGACAAAAAGCATCCCGCGCCCAACTTGCCGCCTGACGTCCTCGCCAAGACTACGGCGAAGTATCAGGAAGCGCTCACGCGGTTGACTGGCTGACCGCTCCACGTCGTTGCAACGCAACAAAACCCCTGCCGGGATTCCTGGCAGGGGAGTTTTTTTATTTATTTTTGAAAGACGAAAAATTTATGCGAAAAGATAAATAAGAATCAGTGTGAGAAAGAATCCAACGAGCGCTCCGCCGACGACTTCGCTCACACGATGACCGACCCGCTCTTTCAGGCGAGGGAACTTGCTTTCATCGATTTCTCCCTTGAGTTGGTCAACCAGCATATTGAGGTAGCGTCCCTGGTCGCCCAAGTACATCCGGATACGAGCGGCATCGTCGATGACCAGAAAGGAGAGCACTGCCGAGAGAGCAAAGGCAGCCGAATAGACTCCTTCGTAATACCCCATCGTGACCAGAAGCGAGATGACGAGAGCGGTATGGGCGCTCGGCATATGCCCGTGCGTGAAAGCATACTCCACACTCCAGCCATGTTTGATGGAGTAGAGAATAAATTTGATAATTTGGGTAATGATACCGACCGTGATCGGGATAAGAAACACGAGGTAGGGCTGGAGAAAATCCATAAGATTAAAAGTTCTTAAAGTTTACCCTGTGAAATAATCCGCTTCGGCGGATTCCTGCAAAGCAGGATTTCACTGGGTGAATTATACCACCTTTTTCCTTTTCTGCCGGGGGCGGGCTTTTTCCCGGGGAATTTGCTATACTAGGGGACAAGTAATCAATAATAAACAAGAAACATATGGGTTTAACTACCATTGTCCTCATTGTTGTCGGGGTGTTCGTAATTTATATAATTGCCATCTTCAACGGGTTGGTGCAATTGCGCAATCGCGTTTCGGAAGCTTGGAGCGATATCGATGTGCAGCTCAAGCGTCGTTATGATCTCATCCCAAATCTCATCAATACGATAAAGGGATATGCGGCTCATGAAACCGGTGTTTTCGAAAAAGTGACTGCCGCTCGCTCGGCCGCTATGCAGGCTGGTACGCCCGCCGGCAAAGCAGAAGCGGAAAATATGCTTTCGGGAGCGTTGAAATCACTGTTTGCCGTTTCTGAAGCCTATCCCGATCTCAAGGCCAACCAGAATTTTCTCGAACTCCAGCGTGAACTTTCCGATACGGAAAACAAGATTCAGGCCGCGCGCCGTTTCTACAACGGCAACGTGCTCGAGCTGAACAACAAGATTGATATGTTCCCGTCGAACATCATCGCGGGGATGTTTTCTTTCGCCAAGCGCGAGTTTTTTGAAGTAGCCGACGGAGAGAAAGAACCGGTGAAGGTAGAGTTCTAAATGACAGAGCTATGTCGTTTGCCGTGAAACAGTTTTTCCGAAAACAAAAAGTCCAAGTTTTGCTTGGGCTTTTGTTTACAGCGTTCTTTTTTAGTATTTCTCAAGTATCCGCTCAAGTCGCGCGGAATTACTCATACGATGCGATAGATTACACTATACACGTCAATCAGGATACAACTGTCGATGTCACAGAAACCCAGACATATAATTTTATTGGTGAATACCATCAGGGTTGGCGCAATATTCCCAAAAAAGGGATTGATGATTTGACGGATGTTTCTGTCGTTGACAAGACAATAGGGAGATCGCTCACTTACTCCGCAACGCGTTTGGTAAAAACAGACCCCGCTAGTTGGGGTAAGTACACAACTTTTTTCGAGAATGGAGAATACATTATCGAGTGGTATTACAATGCCAGGGATACTACGAATACTTGGAAATTACGTTACAGACTTCATGGTGCTATTGGTTTTTACAAAGATCACGACGAATTGTATTGGAATTTATTTACGGCCTATCAGGTGCCTATTGGCAAAATAGATGTTGATGTCATCTTGCCGAATATAGTTTCTGCCGATGATTTGAAAGAAACGCTCTATGTGAATAACTTGGTGCGAGGAAATCATAGCGCAACGCACTCTGACGGGAACTTTCATTTTTTTGCCAATGATATTTTACCTGGTGGTATAGTAACCATCGCTCCCGGTTGGCCCAAGGGAATTGTGAATCAGGGTGCGTACTGGAGGTACTGGCTTGGAAAGTATTGGGGTTATGTCGGGGCTATTGCAATTGCTTTGGTGACAATTGTCACACTTATTTTGCGTTGGTATGTGACCGAGAGATATCATGCCGGACGCGGGCTAGTGATCCCAGAATACGAACCGCCGAAAAATCTGCCTCCGGCCATGGCGGATATTTTGGTTCATGAGAACCTCTCTTCCAAGGCTTGGGCGGCGACAGTGATTGATTTGGCTATTCGTGGCAACATTAAGATCGAAGAAAAAAAGAAGGGGAAGATTGAAATATTTTTTTCCGTTTTGGTTCAAGCCGTCCTGTGGATTTCATTGGGGGTTATGACCATCGTGGTTCTTCCATCTTTTTTCCAGGAAGATCCTTCATGGGAATCTCGTTTACTCCTGTCTCTTGTCACGCTAGTGATTTTTTCCCGGCCGTTACTATCGTTCTGGGGTGTACTTTCAGGGGAAACACCACCGAGTAGCTTTCTTTCTAGGACAGACTATGTTTTGACAGAAATGAGTGATACCGCCAAAGGGGCCAGACCTCTTCAAGATTATGAAAAGGAGTTTCTCGGTATTATTTTTGGTTATTCCGGGCGGTTTGATACAAAAGATATGCGGAGTAATCCTACACAGGGTCAGGCACTATTCAAGGGTCTCCAGAAGCTTAAAAAAAATTTAGAAAAGGAAATAGCACAAGATACGAATGCTTACGAAGTTGGATTCCGAGCATGGCGGATTTCAAAAATTGTTCTGGCAGTAACTGGCGGATTTATTATTTGGGGACTATTTGTTTTAGCTTCATTATCGAATTATCCACTCATAATTTTCTCAGTGGTAGCTGGTTATTGTCTTCTCGCTCTGATTCTTTTCTTTTGTTATAATCCGCGCCTCAATAAGCAAGGACAAATTCTCCGTGAAGAGTGGCTGGGGTTCAAGCTCTATCTCGAAACAGCCGAGAAAAATCGGATGCAGAATCTGACTCCGGAAATATTTGAGAAGTACCTCCCCTACGCCATTATTTTCGGGGTGGAGAAGAAATGGGGAAAAGCCTTTGAAAATATTTCTATGCCGCAACCGGCTTGGTATAGTGGAGCATCGATGGGAGTGGGGTCATCATTGCCCATGTCCTCCGGAGGGTTTTCCGCTTCTGCTTTCTCGTCCTCTTTCAGCTCTTCTTTTTCTTCTGCTTTTTCAAGCGCCGGTGGTGGCGGCGGAGCTTCAGGCGGTGGTGGGGGTGCTGGTGGCGGCGGTGGAGGAGGCGGCGGTGGAGCGAGCTAAATCATCTCAAAGCGGGTTGCGCCCCGCTTTTCCGTTTCTTTGCTTTAAGATAAGATTGCAGTACAATGGGCGAACAGACATAACAACAAACACATGGCCACTCTCTACAATGAGCATGACAAGAATATTCGATTGACGTGGGTGTACATCACGCTTTTTTTGGTATTTGTCATCGGGGTGGGGTATGTGTTCGCGGGAGCGATGCAGTCGAGCGCGATTCTCTATGTGGCGGTGATTTTTTCCGTGGTGACGAGTTTCGTATCGTATTGGTGGAGCGACAAAATCGTCCTTTCGATGAGCGGCGCGAAGCTGGTGAATTTTGAAGACAACAAAGAGCTGTACCGTGTCATAGAAAACCTCGCCATTACCGCGGGATTGCCGACACCAAAAATTTATACGATCGAAGATACCGCGCTCAACGCCTTTGCTACGGGGCGTGATCCACAGCATGGCGTGATCTGCTTCACCACCGGCATTTTGCAGACGCTTGATCGCACAGAACTGGAAGGGGTGGCGGCACACGAACTTTCGCATATCGGCAATCGCGACACGCTCCTCTCGACGGTGGTGGTGATTTTGGTCGGATTCGTGGCGCTTCTGGCGGACTGGTTCCGCCACTGGGCCTGGTTCGGAGGCAATCGGGATAGCGACAACAAGAATCAATTGCAGGTGATTTTGATGATTGTGGCGCTCATCCTTTCTATTTTGGCACCCATCGCCGCGTTGCTTATGCAGCTGGCCATCTCTCGCAAGCGCGAATTCTTGGCTGACGCGTCGGGAGCGCTTCTGACACGCTATCCGGAAGGGCTCGCTAATGCGCTCCAAAAAATTTCCGCCGACACCGAACCGCTGGAAGCCGCCAATCGCGCTACGGCGTCGCTCTATATCGCCAACCCGTTCAAGGGGAAAAAAGTCGCCAAACTGTTTATGACTCACCCGCCGATTGAAGAGAGAATAGCGGCGCTCCGAGGAATGGAGGTAAAGGAAAATACCTAATTACTAATTCCTAATTTCTAATAAAATTTAGAGATGAGGATTTTTATTAGGTATTAGATATTAGGCATTAGAAATTATGACACCCTCTCCTTATCAGGATTTTGTTCGTAAAGCCAAAGAGCGTTTTGCGGCAAGGCAAAAAATCAAGGCCTCCGGAACAGGGGTATACCAGTTTACCCGGCACGCAGAGTACAAGATGCAGCAGTATGGCCTTTCCGGACAACGGGTGCGGAGCGTCATTCGCCACCCCAAGCGGCGTGAAGAGGGGATCGTGCCGAAAACTGTCGCCGTGATGCAACCCACCTCCGTCAAGACTTTGGCGGGCAAGCCGGTTTGGAAACAGGAAATATGGGTATTATTTCAAATCAAAAATTCAAGTCAAAACGAAAAATTAGAAAAATTCAAAACCCCGCTATCTTTTGGTGGTAGCCAGCTAAAAATAATAAGTGCCTGGCGGTATCCGGGAGTCAGTCCCAAGCGCAACCCGATTCCGGAAGAGATTTTGCGTGAGTTGGAAGAGGGGAGTGTTATAGAAACAGAGGAAGCTATTTGACAGCCCATAAAAAGGGTGAAAATAAGCACTTTTTGTGATGGCGCGGCACTTTTTCCGTAAAAGTTAGCTGTTGTAAGCTTCTCATTGTCAGTTCTGAGAATCCCCCGATGTGCCGGGGTTTTTTGCTAGCACAAATTCAATAAAAATGCTTCAAATAAGCCATTATTAGTGGAATACTATTGACATTTCTCGGTTTTTGGTGTATCATCGGGGCATAGAAGTTGGTTTTACAATTTATTAAAAACCCGTATTTCCGGTATCACAACCTCAGGAGGGCATCATGAAGTACATCAATCTGATTTTGGCAGCTTTACTGGCAATGGCCGCGGGCACGGTGGCAGCTGATCGCGGTGGGCATCGTGGCGATCATTATCGCGGTGTCGATCGTGGTTATCACCGTGGTGCGCCAGCTGTGCGTTACGTCGATCGCGGCTACTATCGTAGCTCGCCGCGCGTCTATCGCCCCGGTTATGGTCATGGCTACTGGGACTCATTTGGGTTCTGGGTAACGACGGCAGCGGTTGTAATCGGATCGGCGGTAGTGATTGATGCAGTAGTCAACCGCTCACCGGTAGTCTCCGCACCTCGCGCCTGCTACAAGCGGCAACCGATGAACGACCCGAGTGATGGTCAGCCCCTCTACGACCAGAACGGCCAACCGCTGACACAACTCGTGTCGGCCCAGTGCCCCGTGCAGGTAGTGCGGCAGTACTAAACGGCAGGCAATGCGGCAACGACCAAGACGAAACGACTGAGAGGTTCTCAAAAGGATGCATAATCCTCGAGAATCTCCAGTCGTTTTTCAATTGTCTAAAAAATTTATTGATCGATACGACTTTTCCCTACAAGTATTTTCTGAGGTATAATGAGAAAGCCAGTGAAGCTGAAAGCCATAAGCTAATGAAGCTAAAAAATATGAAACAAACAAAAATTGTCGCGACGATCGGACCGGCGTCGGAATCCAAAGTCATCTTGCGAAAAATGATCGAAGCGGGGATGAATGTTGTGCGCCTCAATTTTTCCCACGGTGAACACCCGTGGCACAAGAGCGTCATCAATCGGGTGCGGGAACTTTCGGAAGAACTGCATACACCGATCGGTATTCTTGCCGATCTGCAGGGACCACGTATCCGCACGGAAGTAAAGGAAGACATTACAGTGAAGAAAGGCACGCGTGTTTGTGTGAGCGATATCGCGCAAAGAGAGAATCTGCCCAAATCCAAAGACAAGACCATCCTCCTCGATATGGCGGGAATCATTTCCGGTGTGAAAGTGGGTCACGCCATTCTCATCGAAGACGGAACCGTAGAGCTAACCGTGGCAGAGGTGGGAGAAAACTTTGTCGTCGCTGTTTCCAAAAATGCCGGCACTATCAAGAATCGCAAAGGTGTCATTCTTCCTGACTCGCATCTTGTCTTGAACATTCTTTCCGAAAAAGACAGAAAAGATTTGCACTTTATCGTGGATGAAGGAGTGGATTTTGTGGGGGTTTCTTTTGTGGGATCGGCACAAGATATTGCTTCCGTGCGTGAAGCGATGAAAGAAATGTCGTCAGGAAGAACGTCTTTGCCAAAAATCGTCTCAAAAATAGAACGGAAAGAAGCCATCAAAAATCTTGTCGCGATTGTCAAAGCCAGTGACGTGGTGATGGCGGCGCGCGGTGATCTCGGGGTCGAGATGCCGGAGAGCGAAGTGACGATTTTGCAGAAACATATCATCGCGGAGAGCCTGCGCTCGGCCAAACCGGTGATTGTGGCGACGCAGATGCTCCAAAGTATGACGGAAAACCCGCGGCCGACCCGGGCTGAAGTTTCGGATGTGTCCAACGCCGTGATTGACCACGCCGACGCGGTGATGCTTTCGGAAGAATCGGCAGCCGGCAAGTACCCGGTGGAAACAGTGGCAATGATGGCGGAAATTGTGGAGAAAACGGAAGAGTCGCCATTTGACGATTTATTTCAAGAGCTTGATCTCAATTTCAGGAGTGAAACTGCGGCGATGCTCAGGAGCGTGTATCATTTGGCACAAAGTTATGAAGCCAAAGCCATACTTCTTTTTTCAGCCAGTGGTCATACGGCGCGACTTCTTTCACATTTTCGTCCGGAAAGAAAATTATTGGTAGCCACCAATAACCGGAAGACATACAATGAGCTCTCGGTCGTGTGGGGGATTGACCCATACCTTTTTGAGGGCAACGATTCTCTCGATGCGTCTATTGAACACTTGATCAAAGAAGCAAAAAAAGACGGGAAACTCCGGGCTGGCGATCAAGCAGTGGTCTTCGAGGGGCAAACTCCGGGCCAAGATATGATGAAGCTTGTGGGAATCAGGAAAATCCGATAAGGAATCCGTAAAGTCTATCAAGTTTGTAAAGTTTAAAGTCTACCGAAGGTGAGACTGGATTTCTTTCGGTTTTTGTTGTAGGTTGTCTGTTGGGGTTATTAATAAGAATTGGAAAGGTGGCCGAGTGGTTGAAGGTACTCGCTTGGAAAGCGAGCATACCGAAAGGTATCGAGGGTTCGAATCCCTCCCTTTCCGCAGTGAATCCCTGCCTACCGGCAGGCAGGTCTCCGTCTCCGCTTTGTGCGGGAGGAAGCGATCAATTTGGGTAAAAAACAGAGGGGAGCGGACGCTTGCCTCTTTTTTTGTTCTTGATTGTGGCTAACCTATTCCGAGTGCTATACTGTCCCTATGTTTGTTATTTTTTTAACGAAAAAAATATGAGAATCGTGAATCATGTCATAAAACTGACAACCTCGACCACACTGGATTTTATTGATATCACCGAGAAAATCCAGAAGAAAATAAAAGCTTCCAAGATAAAAAACGGTATCATCAACATCCAGAGCCTGCATACCACCATGGCGGTCATCGTGAACGAGGCCGAGCCACTGCTCATTATGGATATGAAGAAGCTTTTGGAAAAACTGGCGCCGCGCACGTACAAGTATATGCATGACAATTTCAAGATTCGCACGGTCAATATGGGGCCCGACGAGAAGGCCAACGGCCACGCTCATAACAAAGCCCTCCACCTGCCGACCTCCACGATGCTCAATGTAATGAAAAGTACCCTGCAGCTGGGTACCTGGCAGAGAGTCTTCGCCATAGAATTGGATTGTCCGCGGCCGAGAAAGATCGCTCTGCAGATTATCGGGGAGTAAATCGACTTTACTTTTTTTAAGGTCTATACTGGTGATGTTATCCGCCCATGCTTGCCATAACCGATCCGATTTTTCTTCTCAAATTTGCCATCGTCGGAATACTTTTCGGAAGTATCTTTTTTTATGCGTTGTGGTCTTTGATCGCACGGCGCTGGCTCTCGGTCAATTTGTATGATCTCTTCGTATACATGACAGTGGGGTTCATGGTAGCCGTGTATACGGAACCGATTCATGATTACGTGTATCGTTATTTCTTTGGAGAGTTTCTCTGGACATATCAGGTCTGGCCTATTTTTTCCGGCGCCAGTTCCGGCTTAGCTTTTATTATGTGGCCATTTTACGGGTATCATCTGTATTTTTTCACTCAAACGCTTCACGGGTATGGGGTCCATCTCCCGACCTGGCTGAAGGGGAGTATTCCAGCGCTCGATGGCGTGCCTTTCGATATAGCAGTGAACGGCGCCACGCTTTTCTTCTTCAATATTATTTTTTTCTACTATCCGCGTCCGGAATTGTGGCATCTCTCTTCCTGGTGGGTGATGCCGTTCTACTTCGTGAGCGGGATGATATACGCTTATGTGCTCCGCCATCTGCTGGCAAGGAAAAAACAGTGGCATATCCCGCTTGTATGTTACGGACTGGGTTTACTCGGGATACTCATCGGGGACTTCTTTTTTTAGCTCTTGATTGAAGCTGAGCGGAGGAGTAGAGTGGGATGACAAACTGAGCGTACAGATTCTAAAAGATTAGGAGTAAAAATATTTTGAGTCAATGAGTATGAAAAGAATATTTATTGTTCATGGGTGGGCCGGGTATCCTGAGGAAGGGTGGTTTCCGTGGCTGAAAAAAGAGCTGGAAACTAGGGGCTTCATAGTGGTAGTGCCGCAGCTACCCGATCCAGAGAACCCAAGAATAGAGGGGTGGGTTGCCCAGCTTGCTGAAACGGTCGGCGTGCCGGATAAAGATTGCTTCTTTGTTGGTCACAGCATAGGCTGCCCAACCATTGCTCATTACTTAGAATCTCTCCCGGATGGAGTCACCGTAGGTGGAGCGGTATTTGTAGCCGGTTTTTTCAGAAAATTAACCAACCTTGAAGGCGATGCCGCTACACAGGAAACGGCCAAGCTATGGTTGGAGGCGCCGCTTGATTTGGAAAAAGTGAAGTCGCACCTTGCAAAAAGTGTGGCAATTTTTTCCGATAATGATCCCTATGTCCCGCTTGATAATCAGGATGACTTTTGTGATAAACTCGGGTCGGAGATTATTGTCGAACACAAGCAGGGGCATTTCAGCGGAAGTACCGGGACGACCGCATTGCCGATCGCGCTGGAATCAGTTTTGAAAATTGTCGCTTAAAGACCGAAGAGAAATATGAACGGAACACATACTTGGAAATTTTTTACTACATCCGAAATGGCATGGGAGGGGATGCTCGAGTCGTGCCGCAAAGCGCAAGAGACTATCGATCTGGAACAATACATTTTTAGCGGAAGTGACATTATCGGCCGAGCATTTGTGGATCTGCTTTTGGCCAAGGCCAAAGAGGGGGTTGTCGTTCGTTTGCTCCTTGATGCCGCAGGAAGCTTCGGTTTCTATCGCGGAGGGCTCTGCCGAGAACTCAAAGCGGGAGGGATCAGAGTTGCGTTTCATCAGGGTATCGTAGCGCCAGCCGTAAAAAAGCTGTTCCCTCTTGCATTGCGGGACCACCGGAAACTTCTTGTCGTAGATAAAACGGAAGCGCATATCGGTGGCGTGATCATCGCTGAGCGGGCCCGTTTGTGGCGCGATACGGCTGTTTCCTTGCGCGGGGAAGTAGTGGGTGAATTAGCCAGATCCTTCGAGACCGTCTGGCAGCGCTCTCGCAAAATGGGGCCTGTCGGGCGCGTTCTTTCCAAGAATGAGGATTCGGAATTTTCTATCGCCGGCAATTCTTTTCATCTTTATGATAAGCATCTCTATCGCTCTTTCCTCCGGCATATTACGGCGGCCAAAAAATATATTTATATCACGAGCGCCTATTTTTCTCCCAACGGAGAGTTTCGTCGCGCTCTCGTCTACGCGCATAAAAAAGGTGTGGATGTACGTATTCTCCTTCCGAAAAAGTCAGATATTCTGTTAGCCGATCTTTTAGCTACGCTGTATTTCAAAAGACTGCTTCGTCAGGGGATTCGTATTTTTTTGTATACCCCAAAAGTCCTGCATGCCAAATCCATCGTCATAGACGACGCCTGGGCTTCCGTGGGCAGCTGCAATTTCGATTGGCTCTCTTTCTGGATAAACTATGAGTTGAATGTGATGAGTACGAATACCAGCTTCGCATCGGAGCTGCGCGATCTTTTTTTGCTCGACCTTAAAGAGAGTGAAGAAATGTTTTTGTAAAGTACCATAATAATATGCAAACTGTTTTACATCGAGCCAATGAGCGAGGATATGCGAAGCATGGCTGGCTCACTACCCATCACTCTTTTAGTTTTGCTAATTATTACAATCCCGAGATGATGGGTTTTGGCGCGCTCAGGGTGTTGAATGACGACACGATCGCGGCGGGGCAAGGGTTCGGCCGGCATTCTCACCAGGATATGGAGATTATTACCATCCCTCTTTCAGGGGCGCTGGCTCACGAGGACAGTCTGGGGAATAAAGCGGTGATTCAGACGGGGGAGGTGCAGGTAATGAGCGCTGGCCTTGGCGTGGAGCATGCGGAATTCAATGCTTCACGGACGGAAGACGTGAGTTTACTCCAGATCTGGATTCTGACGCGGCACGTGGGGGTTGCTCCGCGTTATGCTCAGAAATTTTTTGATCAAACTGTTTTTAAAAATAAACTTTCTCTTGTCGTTGGTCCGGAAGAAAGTGAAAAAGATGGGGCGCTTTTCATCCATCAAGACGCTTTTCTTTCTTTGGGATGTTTTGATACTGACGCAACTATAGAATATGGCCTCCAAAGTTGGGGGAATGGCGTCTATTTTTTTGTTATTGATGGTGAAGTGGCAGTGGCGGATACAGTCTTGGGGAAAAGAGATGCTCTGGGAGTGTGGGACACCGAAAAAGTCTTATTACAAGCCAAAAGTAGCGCTTTTATTCTCGCCATTGAGGTTCCCATGATGGAGCTTTTTGAGAAAGGCGGTATACTAAATTTGTAAGTATGTGAATGTAATGCCTATGGCTTTTGAATCACTTCCCGCTCAAAACGGATCGGCATCGTGGGGGTACCTCTCGGGTTTTATGAATTTTATTCGGACGCAGGGAGTAGTGGGATTGGCCGTCGGTTTTCTTTTGGGAGGCGCCGTATCAAAAGTAGTCACCGCTCTCATCACCGATATTGTGAATCCGCTCGTCGGACTTCTCTTCGTCCACGCCGAGAGTCTCAAGGATGCGACGTTTCAAATCGGAAACTCAAAGATTATGTGGGGGGATTTTGTGAGCGCGCTTCTCGACTTCGTCATCGTTGCGGCGATAGTATATTTCGGAATCAAAGGGATTGGTCTCGAGAATCTCGATAAGAAAAAGGGAGAAGAAAAGTAAATATTTAAATCAAGATTACAGTTATGGCAAAAGATTACGCCAAGATTGCGCTGGCTACTCACAAAAAATTGCGGGGGAAAATTACGATACAACCGAAAGCCACGGTGGCGACCAAGGATGATTTGAGCACCTTCTACACGCCGGGGGTGGGAGCGGTATCGTCATATGTTGCGAAACACAAGGAGCAGATGCGCGAATACACGATGAAGGGGAATGTGGTGGCGGTCGTGTCGGATGGATCGGCCGTTTTGGGACTCGGCAATATCGGTCCGGAAGGGGCGTTGCCGGTGATGGAAGGAAAATGTATGCTGTTCAAAGCGTTAGCGGGCGTGGATGCCTTTCCTCTCGTTCTCGATACTCAGGATACGGAACAGATTATCGCGACGGTCAAAAATATCGCGCCGGTGTTCGGCGGTATCAACTTGGAAGATATAGCGGCGCCACGCTGTTTCGAAATCGAAAGAAGGTTGCAAGAAGAACTGGATATCCCCGTGATACATGATGATCAGCATGGAACAGCTATGGTGGTGCTTTCCGGAATTATCAACGCTTTCCGAGTGGTGAAGAAGAATTTGAAAAAGGCCACGATTGTTGTCGCCGGTGCGGGAGCGGCCGGTCAGGCTATCGCGGATATGCTGCTCCTTTTTGGTGTGGGGGACATCGTTTTGGTCGACAGCAAAGGAATTATCAGCAGGCAGCGCACTGACTTGGATGAATATAAAAAGAAACTTTTGCAGCGGACGAATAAACAGGGATTGCACGGGGATTTACAGGTGGCGCTTGCCGGTGCTGATGCGTTTATCGGCGTATCCAAGGGCAATACCGTGACAACCGCTCATATAAAAAGTATGGCGCCGCGCGCCATCGTGTTTGCCCTCGCCAATCCTTTGCCGGAAATTATGCCGGATATCGCCAGAAAAGCCGGGGCGATGGTAGTGGCCACCGGGCGATCGGACTTTGCCAATCAAGTCAATAATTCGCTCGGTTTCCCCGGTATTTTCCGTGGGGCGCTCGACCACCATGTGCGAAAAATTACTGACGTGATGCTTCTCAGGGGGGCGAAAAATTTAGCGGCGTTGGTGAAGGAACCGACGGCGCAGTCGATTATGCCGGATACTTTTGATAAGAGAGTCGTCAAGGCGGTAGCCCGCGCCATCAAATAGGGGATGGTATAATAAGATTATATAAAACAAAAATTATTATGCAGGAAACACAGGCGGAAGATGGAGGGGAACAAAAATTACCACTCTCAGGAAAGGAGAAGAACTCTCAAACGTCTGATGTCCCACGTAGTTCTTCACGTGAGCCATTGTGGGGAGCGATTCTGTTCGCCGGTATGTTGCTTTTTGTTATTGTGAGCGTCTTTGGTGTCGGGTGGATAGCCTATACGAAGTGGCAGAGTGAGCGTATAGCCAAGAGTCATCCTTCCATAACGGTGTTATCGGAACAATCGAAGCAGGAAAAGAATGTCGCTCCTGTGGAGCCGGCGAAGACAACGGACAGCGAAAAAGCGGGGGAGCCGGCGATAAATGACAGCATGGCGGCGGTCAAGAAATTAGAAATTACTGTTTTGAATGGTGGCGGTGCCAAAGGAAGTGCCGGGGTATTGGCTGATTTTTTGAAAAAAGAGGGATACAGCAAGACAGATTCAGGGAACACCGTTAAAGATTATGAGGGGGTTGTCATTTACTATGCCGCTCAATTGGAAAAAGAAGCTTTGGGAGTGAAAGGAAGTGTCGTCAAAAAATATCCGCAGGCGAAAATTCTTCCGGCAGATGCGAAAAACAAAGAAACAGCGGTTTCTCAAGTAACCATCATTCTCGGAAAGTGAGACGGCGATTTTTCAGTTTCAGAGATTTCTCCCGCTTTCTGCGGGATTTGCTTTTTAGCGCCATTTAGCGCTACCATTCATCCTGTGAAATAGTTATAAAGCTTCGGTCAATATGTCAGACGGAACTACCGATGAAATCAAGGCGCGGCTGAATATCGTGGAGTTTATCGGTTCGTATGTTCGGTTGGAAAAGTCGGGTGCGCACTATAAAGCGTGTTGTCCGTTCCACCAGGAGCGCACGCCGTCTTTTATGGTGAATGAGGAGAAGGCGATGTGGCACTGTTTTGGCTGTGGCAAGGGTGGGGATGTGTTCGCTTTTGTAATGGAAATGGAAGGTTTGGAATTCCGTGAAGCGCTCAAGATGCTGGCAGACAGGGCCGGGGTAGAGTTGCCGCAGTACAGAGGCGAAGAAAAAAACAAGGAAACCAAGGATCGCATCTTTGATCTTTTGGAACTGGCAACGAAATTTTATGAAAAACAATTGGCCGGCGGAGTCGGCGAAGAAAAAATTGTGAGCTATCTCGTCGGTCGAGGCCTCTCTTTGGAAAGTATCCAAAAATTTCGTCTGGGATACGCGCCGGATGGGTGGCGACATCTTTTGGATTTCCTCGTGGGGAGGGGGTTTAAGCCGGAGGAAATCGAAACCGCCGGCCTTATTATCCGCAAATCGAAAGAAGGAGATCCTGATTCAAGATTCAAGATTCAAGATTCTAGTTTCTATGATCGTTTTCGTGATCGTATTATGTTTCCCATTTTTGATATTCTTGGGCGGGTGATCGGGTATTCGGCACGGGTGGCGCCGGGTGGGGATGAATCGCAAGCGAAATATATCAATACGCCAGAAACGCCGCTCTATCACAAGAGTCGAGCACTCTATGGATTGTTTCATGGCAAGCAAGCGATGAAGCAGGCGGGGGTGACGGTCATCGTTGAAGGGAATACGGATGTCATCGCAATGCATCAGGCGGGGATCGAAAATACCGTGGCGGTGTCTGGCACGGCGCTTACGGAAGAGCAGCTCATGCTTATCAAACGTTATGGAAGCGAGGTACGTTTGTTTTTCGATATGGATGGCGCCGGGCAGAAAGCGGCTCGCAAGAGCGCGGAACTGGCTTTGGAAAAGGAGCTTTTGGTTTCGGTGATCGCGCTCCCGTTTGGTAAAGACGCGGCCGAGATGGGCAAGGAAGACCCGGAAAAACTGCGCGAAGCGGTAGCCCGTTTTGTTCCGGCTCTCAAGTATTTTTTGGAAGCCAGTCTGGCAAAATACGACTCGCGTAGCTCAGAGGGCAAGCGTAAAATAGTGGACGAATATACCGAGCTTCTTCTGTTTGTGAAGAATCCGATTGAGAGGGCGCACTGGATCAAAGAGTTGGCCCGGGAAATAAAAATGGAAGAAAAACTCGTTATGAGTGTAGTACAGACAGCGATCCAGGGGAGAGAACGGCGCGAGCGCTATGATGCACCGGCCGGAGAGAAGGCTCGGAGCAACTCTTTCGGCAAACGCTCTGAACTTTTACGCGAAGAATTGACGGGGATGATGTATGCCGACCGGGTAGTCAGGGAGACTCTTCTCAAGCTTCTTGCCGATGACGATACCAAAGCATTTTTGGAAAAACACCCGCTTCATTTTTTTCTGGTACAGGCGGGGGAGCGAGAGCCACTGACGCTTATCGAAGATCCTCTTTTGAAAAGTGAAGCGATGAGGCTCTCTTTTCGGATTTTGGAACTGCCGGATTTCATCGGTGTGACAGATGAAGAGCGGACCGGGAAGATGCTCGAGGTAGCCAAGAAATATCTGGAAGATCTCAAAGGAGAAATCATGAGACGTGAGAAACTTATTGCTTTGGAACAAGCGCTAGGAGAGGCGCGGGAGAAAAAAGACAAAGAGTTGGAGAAAAAACTTCTCAAGGAGTTCGCGGAAATTTCTTTGGACAAGTCTCAGTAAAGTTGCTAGGATACGGTATTCGAATTTTTATCTCTTTTATTACTCTGTCACATTATGGCTAAGAAAATGAAAAAGGTTGTCAAAAAGGCAAAAAAATCTTTGAAGAGACGCGTGAAAAAAAACGCCCGCAAACGCGCTCACAAAAGAGCCGGTAAAAAACAGCGAAGGGTGATTCAAAAACGACAGACGAAGAAGAGAGGGAGAGTGTCCGCGAAACAATCGAAAAAGAAATCTCATATCAAAAAATCAAAAGCTGGTAAGAAGCAGCGTGCCAAGCTTGCGAAAAAGAAATCTTTCAGCAAGAAAGAGCGATCGGAGAAGAAACAGAGCGCTTTGGTGGAACTTTTGGCGCGTGGCAAGCAGCGGGGATTTGTGACGGAAGATGAAATTATCCATATCCTTCCGGATGTGGAGATGGACCTCGATAACTTGGAACATCTCTATGAGCAGTTGGAAAATTCCGGTATCCGTATCGTCGGGTCGGAGGAAATGCTCAAACTCGATATCCACAAAGTAGGGGAAGAGTTTGGCAAGAAAAGCAAAGGCAAAGGAAAAACCAAAGCGGCACCGAAGGCCAAAGACAAAATGATGGATCTCGGCGAAGAGAGTACCTCGGATCTCGTGCAAATGTATCTCAAGGAAATCGGCCGGGTGGCGCTTTTGAACGGCGAAGAAGAAGTCCGGCTCGCCAAGCTCATAGAGAAAGGCGATCTGGCGGCAAAACAGCGGCTGACCGAAGCCAACCTGCGTCTCGTGGTATCCATCGCCAAGAAATATGTCGGCCGCTCGCACAATCTTTCTCTCCTTGATCTCATTCAGGAGGGGAATATCGGATTGTTTCGGGCCGTTGAGAAATTCGATTATCGCAAAGGGTACAAATTTTCCACGTATGCGACCTGGTGGATCCGTCAGGCCATCACTCGCGCGCTGGCCGATCAGTCGCGCACTATCCGTATTCCGGTGCATATGGTGGAAACCATCAACAAGTACGCGCAGATCACGCGTCGTTTGGTGCAGGAATTGGGTCGCGAGCCGCTGGCGGAAGAAATTGCCGCGGAAATGAATCTGGAAGTGGACAAAATCCGCCATATCCAGAAAATTTCTCAGGAAACCGTGTCGCTCGAAACATCGGTCGGTGACAACGAAGACGACAGCGTACTTGGGGATTTCATTGAAGATACGGAAACGGTGATGCCGCATCAGGCCGCTTCGCGCAAGTTACTTAAAACACATATCTCGGACATTTTGAACGAACTCACTCCGCGGGAACAAAAAATTCTGCGTATCCGTTTCGGATTGGAAGACGGCGTGACGCATACCCTCGAAGAGGTGGGACAGGAATTCGGTGTGACACGCGAGCGTATCCGCCAGATCGAGGCCAAGGCGTTGGAGAAAATTCGCGAGCACGAAAGTCTGAAAAAACTCCGGGACTATTGAGAGCGTATCAAATATTTTGTATCTGGAATTTGACAAAGAAAAAAGAGGGGGAGACCCCTCTTTTTTTGTATACATAATACATGATACGCGCTACCAAATACCGTATTATCAGGTAATCCTGAAATTCTTGAACTGCCAGGGATCGCTTTCATCAAGGTCTTCGGGCAGGGGATGATTGCGGTTTTCGAGCGGTGTCCAGTCGCTGTACTCGCCCATGACTTTTCCCAAGTAAGGTTTGGCAATGCGGAGGATTTCGTCGAAAGGCATCTCATCCGGTTCGATGACGCCACGGCGCGGATTCTTGATGGCCCAGATGACACCGGAGAGAACCCCGGCTGTTACCTGGAGCGCCGTCGCGCTGTTGTGGGGAGTGAGTCGGCGGGCCTCTTCTACGGAAAGGCGCGAGCCGTACCAATAGGCGCCTTTTTCGTGCCCCATGAGGAGGACGCCAAGCTCATCGATGCCGGAAACAATCTCATCGGTGACGACGCGTTTGTTCTTTTGGAGTTCGAAATTTTTTCCGATAAATTCATGAACGGAAAGCACCGTATCATCGCTCGGATGATACGCGTAGTGGACAGTGGGGCGATAGGTGGGGGTTTTGGTATCACCGATGGTGAAATAATCAGCCAAGGAAATCGATTCACCGTGAGTAATGAGAAAAGCGGTTTGTGAACCGGCGAGCGGTGTCCAACTGCGGACCTCTGTAGCTGCTCCCGGACGTCCCAAAAATATGGCGGCTGTACATCCGAAATCAAAGCGCTTGCCATCCGGGGGAAAATGTTTCTCGTGGCTGCCCCACCCCAGTTCGGCCGGTTGTGATCCTTCACCGACAAAACCATCGACTGACCAGGTGTTGACGAATTCGCCGAGATGTTTACGCGGGTTGCAGATCTGCGTGTCGCGTTCGGCGATGTGAATGGTTTTGATATGGAGGTCGCACGCGAGTTTGGCCCACTGCGCGCGATCTTGCGGGACATTCGTGAATTGCCCGGTATCTTTGGCGATATGGATGAGCGCTTTTTTTACGAAATGTGAAACGAGGCCGGGGTTGGCGCCGTGAGTGAGGACAGCTGTCGGCGCTGTGGTACCATATTTTTTGCGCAGAACCAGAGCGTCTTCACGCAGAGCATAGTTGGTGCGTTTGGCTTCGGGGATGGATGTATCCGTATAGCCGCCCTCCCATGGTTCGATGACGGTATCGAGGTAGAGAACATCGTTTTCCGCGCAGAAAGAAATCAGATCGACCGTCGAGACATCGACGGAAAGATTGAGAAGAAAGTCTCCGGGCTTGAGATGTGATTTGAGAATTTCTTGATAATTGTTTTGTTTGAGCGGTTTGATGATGAAGGTCACTCCGTATTCCTCGGCAATTTCTTTGCCGCGCTTATCGGCGGTGACGATAGTGATGCACTCTTTCGGAATATCGATATGGCGGAGAATAAGTGGCAAAACTCCTTGGCCGATGGAGCCAAAGCCGATGATGAGAATATTGTGGGGGAAGGAGATTTTTTTTGGAGGTTGGGGCATTATCTGTAGACAAGTATACTGATGAAAAAAAGGAAAAACGAAAAAATAATCAACACATGTAGAGAATTATAATATTTTTAGACTTCAGTGTAAACCCCTTTTGGTTATGTCCATATACATATGGCAGTGAAATAAGGACGCTATTTGTCTTTTGATTTTTTTGTGCTACGGTGTGAACATCACAAACAGTTCTTTTCAGGGAGGGCTCTGCCATGCCAATCATTGTTTTCTCTCGGGGTAAGGGGATAATCGTCGACAGCGCTCTTGGCAAAAAAGAGGCGCTGCGGGATAACCCGCAATTTCCCTGCCCATCGGTCATTCGGGCTCGCCAGCGTCTCATCACGCTTGACTACTGGTCGTTTGATGGGGCAGTTCATCGGGGGCAGATGGTTCTTGACCGGAGGATTGCTCTTGATGTAGAGGCGATTTTTGAGGGGCTTCTGCAAGGGCGATTTCCTCTGGCGAAAGTTATTCCTATTACTTTCTACGGTTTCGATGATATTCTCTCGATGCGAGACAACAACTCGAGCGGGTTTAATTATCGGAAGAAAAGCAATAGGGACGAACTGTCCCTACATGCTCTCGGACAAGCTCTCGATATCAATCCATGGCAGAACCCGTACATAAAGGGTGATTATGTTGCACCCGAGGGGGCGCGATATGATCCGCGAGCGCGAGGGACACTCACCAAAGATTCGCTTCCGGTGCAGCTCTTCAAAGCCAGAGGGTTCATCTGGGGTGGCGACTGGGTGGAATGCAAAGATTACCAGCATTTTGAGAAGCCTTTCCCCGTATGAGGCAGCCGTGTATCACCGGTTGCCCTTTTCTTTTTTTTCATTTAGAATACTGACGTCGCCAAGTAGGCGATTTATAATAGAAAATATTCCGCGGTAGCTCAGCGGTAGAGCGAGGGACTGTTAATCCCCAGGTCACAGGTTCGAATCCTGTCCGCGGAGCCACATGGGATTTGCGTCGCCGAAAGCGACGCTTTTCTGTTTTCTGGAGCGGTTTTTCAGAGGTTCGAATGTGCCTAAATTTTCTTCTTTTGAATTTGAGACAAGAATCAGTGGTAAAAGCGCGGAATCCGCATCAATGCTGATGTTTTTGTCTTTTAGGAGGAGGTTCGAACCTAGGGCGGATAAAATAACCTTTCTGGCATGCTGACCTCGCTCGGTGAATGATTCTTGGGCGTCACTGGCGAACCGAAGAATATTATCAGCGGTCTGAAGCCAGCTGTCGACTCGGTTGTCGGTATCGTTCAGAAGTTCGTGCAACTTTGATTTTTCCTGATTGACCGTTGATTTCTTGCGTGTAAATTCTTCCTCGCTGATTTCACCGGCCGAGCGCATGTCGATAAGTGCGTCGAGCTTGTGGACGCAGGCTTCATAATTTTTCTGTTGGTTGGCAAGGATGGCGTTTCGATCATCGGCTTCGCGTCCGTTTTCATTTTGAAGCCATTTCATCGCCCAGTCGTGAAATTCCTGAGGCGGCCGAACACGCGCTAATGTGCTGGTGACCTGTCTTTCCAATTCTTTCACCTCGATGCATTTCTGACCGCACGGTCCTTTTTGTTTGGTGCAGTGGTAATAAGTATAATAATGGACATTGCCATTCTTATTTCTTTTTGTTTTATTTTCGGCCGTGATCATAGCACCACATTCGCCGCAACGAATCATACCAGTATAGGCGAAGGTGTGTGTTTCGGGTTTCGGTTTGCTGCCTCGGCCGAGAAGTGCCTGGACGCGATCGTATTCTTCTCTGGTGATCATCGGTTCGTGTTTGCCTTTGTGCCAATTTCCGCTGCCTTGCGGCCACTCGAACCAGCCGTAGTAAAAAGGATTATAAAGCACTCGATAGAATCCGCTGCGCGCCAGCTTTTTGAAGCCCCATTGATTGACGGCAATCTCATGGACTCGCGGTGCCGTGTATGTGCCGCTTAAAACCATATCAAACATTTTGCGAATAATTGGAAACATTTTCGAGTCCTTGCGGATCGTCTTGAATCCTTTTTGTTTATCCGGCGTATTCAAATATCCGGTCGGCGCCGGGCCGGGATGCCAACCGAGTTCGACTTTGCGTCTGAGGCCGCGTTTCACATCGATGCCTTTGTTATCATTTTCCAATTTCGCCTGGCTACACAAAAGATTCAGCAGGAATTTATCATTGGGCGTATTTTTGAATGCTTGCCCGGGAGTTTGTATTTGGAGCAGCTTATTTTGATCCATGAGATAAACCAGATAGCCGGTATCCATCGAATTTCTTGAAAGACGATTTGGATGCCAAGTTAAAATTCCATTGGCTTCGCCTTTCTCGATGCGGCGCATCATTTCATTGAAAATTTTTCTGCCTGGCGCCTTGGCCGAGTAGGATTCTTCAAGCAAGTTCACGATTTGAACCTTTTCGCGTTTGGCCAGTGTTTCCAATTCGCTCTTTTGCGAATCAATGGAAAGCACTTGGCGGTCTTCCTGCTCCGACGATTTTCGAGCGTAGAGAAAATATTTGAGTTTTGGTTGCGCTTCCTGATTCATATTATTTTTTAAAAAGCGGCAGCGAATTTTCGTATTGCAATAAATTTCCGCTGTTTGAGATGAATATTCGAATGGTCGGGTATTTCGGTTCGGCTTCGAGCTCGGCTGGTGTTTTATACTCCTTATCCTCATAGAGCCATTCCCAGCGATCATTCTCATTGTCTTTGGAGACTGGTTGTGCTGTGAAGTTATCTTTTATCGAAGAATACATTTTTGGCAGGGCATGTTCGAGATATCTCTCGCTGATAGTTTTAATTTGTTCAGTGCTTATCGGTGGGGAGAACAGTGCACTGCGCGAGTCATCGCAAGTTGCTTGGCCTTTCGGATAAACCAATCCAACATTGACCATCTCATGCGTTTTAGGAAATACTTCGAATCGGTAGACTTCGCAGCTATCGGATACGAATTTGGTTGATTCATAAATGTTCACAGTTCTTTGCCATTCTTGTGGAGTGGTTATGTGACTGCCACCGCCTCCGGGAAGCGGTTCGCTTGATCCGACCGTGAAATTTGACGGCGCTTGCGAGCTTATAAAAATTACCGGATAATTTTCATCGCCCATAAAATTGGCAATAGTTTGCTCGTCTTGTTGCAAGTCTTTCTGGGTTGGAGTTTGCCGTTTTTGTGTTTGCTCTTGGGCTCCGAAATTGCCCGAAAGCGGTGCCTTCTTTGCTCGGAGGTTATAAACCCCGACAATCGCCACCATAGCTGTTACGGCTGAAATTATGGCGATAGATTTTGTGTTTTTTGTCATAGTTTTTTTGTTAATTATTAGTTATCGACCCAAGCATAACATGCGCCCAAGGCTGAAAGAAGTCAAATGCCAAAATTGCTGTTGTTTAAAGGTTTTTTAGGAGTAGTTGCCTTGAAATCCGATGAAGTTTCAATGAAGAGTTGATGAAGTGTTTTCTCTGAAATCTACCCCAGTTTCACCCAAGCTTTACCCCAACCTCTATTCGGTATAATTTTTTGACGGCCGCGCCGTCTTTATTTAAGACTAGTCTTGATAATTTTTCTTATTAAAGTACTTCTTATTATAGAGTTCATGGTGGCCTATGGTGTGGGTTCATAGTGGACTCTGACCGGGGTTCACTATGACCCCCGGTACTTTTATACAACCGTGGGTTTATCCGATATGCGGTTCCAGGCCAGCGTCCATATTTGGCGGTGCCTTTTTTTGTTTCGATTAATTCCAGCTGCAACAATTTTTTTCTGACGCGCTTGCAAGTCGATTGGCAGAAGCCATAGGCAGCAAAGCCGCGTTCTTTTTCGCCTCGAGTCATGAATGATTTATCGGTATGCCAAAACCAGCCGTCTTTGGCGGCGTAGCGGTTGGATAGATGGCACAGCACTAGGAAGAAATCACGCTCGGCATGAGAAAGCGCATGGCGCAATTTTTCGTCATCAAGCGGTATGTGCGGCACCAAAAAGAAGTTTATATTTTTAGCGGGTGTTTTCGGGTTCGGTTGATTCATATGGTTCACTAATTATTTTGGCTACTTTTTCACTAATGGCAGTTTCGACTTGTCGGCCGACTGCCTGATCGATTGGATGAAAAATATTGATATTTTGATTGGTTACTTTGCGGGTTGGATAGACCAAACGGTATCCGCCATCTCTGCGGCTGAACACGGCGACCGAGCCCATCCAGAATTTGTCATCGAGCACAAACGAAACAAACCCGAGGAGGCCGTCCTTGGGTTTAACCGGATAAAATTGAATTTCGCTAATTGAGGTTTGTTTGGTATTCATGGTTGTTCACTACATTTTTATTGAAATCATCGATAGAGGGCTCGCCCATATAGGTGATTTTATAAAGCTTGAAAAGATTATTGGCGCGCAAATTTGCTTCCTCATCAGAAAGTCGCACGCCGTAGCGTTTTTCATAGAGCTCGTTGAATTCTTCGATGGCTTCTTGAGATAGCATAAAAAGACTGGCCCAATTGGGACTAGTCTTTATCTGTCTACTCAAGTTCTACTCGGATCAATGCGAGACACCTTAGCCTCGAAAGGGGAAAATAAAAAAGGGCTATAACTTCTCGCTACCAACAATGCGCCGTTCAAAAAACGACTGTTGATAACAGGAAGTCATAGCCCCGTCGCGTTTAGTTCCGAAAAATCGGAACGCCGTCAGGCAAACTTTCTGCGTTTGTATTTATATTTTAACAAATAAAATAAGGTTGTCAATGGGCGGACTGTGGATAATTTTTGGTTATCGCCACATTTCAGATATAAGACACAATTGTCATAGTTCTGAAATGCCAGGGGATCTATTTGGCACATAGCTAAAAGTGATTTAGTAAATAGACTAAGAATACCTTTATTTGAGGGAAAAAATTAGGCCTTGACTTCTCTATATCAATAGAGTAACATAGTAACATCACTTACTATATTACTTAAAAAAGGTATAAAAACATGGAAGAAATTCTTAAATATGTACAAAACCAGCTAGTTCAAGCGCCCTTCCGGCTTAAATCCTATGCTCAAGATGAGCAAGGCAAAAAATATCCGCAAAGAAATATTTATATCAAGGTTGATAAATATTTTCGGGATTTTTTGCATAACTCAAATGTTCAGGATCGCTGGATTATAATCCCAGGTCTTCGCGGTGTCGGCAAAACTACTATTCTCGCGCAGATTTTTTTAAATCACTATCAAGAAGCGGGTGATCGCAGAATGCTCTACATTTCGCTGGATGAAGTTGTAAATGTCCTTGGTTCATCATTGAAAGATGTTTTAAATGCCTATGAAAAAATAATCGGTGAAAGTTTTGAGAAGCTTACCCAGCCAGTTTTTATTTTCATTGATGAAGCGCAGTATGATCCCAAGTGGGCGTCAGTATTAAAGTCAGTATATGACCGGTCAAATAAGGTTTTTGTTGCTTGCAGTGGCTCATCGGCTGTTTCTTTGCAAACAAATCCAGATGTAATTCGCCGTTCTATTTTTCAGAAACTTTTTCCAACCAGTTTTTCTGAATTCCTGATGATTCGTGATGGCAAATTTCCGATCAAAGATCTGAAGAAAAATATAAAAGACGCGCTGTTTAATGCTGATTCCGCCAAGGACGCTTATGAAAAATTAAAAAAATATGAGCAGAGCGTAAGCAATGCTTGGTCATCCATAGATCGTCAATATGTCGATGAATATTTGAAGATCGGCACTCTGCCCTTTGCTATTCGAATGAAAGATGAAGTGCGGGTGTATCAAACAATCACTTTGCTTTTAGATAAGGTGATTAATCAAGATGTCCAAAGTCTTGGTCGGTTTGACACTAAAACCCTCGTTTACATTAAAAGGGTATTATTTTTACTGGCCGAGTCTGATGTGGTGAGTATTCAAAAACTTGCCGCAACACTTGAAACCACTGTAAATACAGTTTCCAATATTCTTGAAGTTTTGGAACAAGCAGAGCTGCTTATTCGTGTTATGCCTTACGGTTCTAATTCTAAGAAGGTCAGGAAGCCTTCGCGCTATCAATTTATGTCCTCGGCTATGCGCTCAGCGTTTCTTTCTGTCGCCGGCAACGAGCAAATCTTCGCCGGTCAAAAAGGTCGGCTTATGGAAGACATTGTGGCTATGACTCTGTATCGAGAGTTTGTTGCCAGCAGCCGCGGAGCGCTCAATTATGATAGCTCAAAAGCTGGCGCGGATTTTATATTAACCATCGCCGGCAAGAGCATCATTCCTATTGAAGTCGGTATGGGTGAAAAATTGGGCACGCAAGTCCGGAACACAATGAATAAAATCGGTTCATCCAAATACGGCATAGTTATTTGCAGAAATTCACTTACTCTTTTAGAGGACGCCAATATAATTAAAGTCCCATTGGATTATTTTTTACTGATGTAAAGCAAGAATAAAAGTCATGTAGTGGTTTAGGGGAATTATTGCTGTTATATTAAAAAAAGTCCTTATTCAAGCCAAAAATCATGTAGCGGGGATGTAGTAAAAGTTTATAAGCTCAAGCAGGGAGCGAAAATAATTTTATGGAAAAGAAATCATCAAATAACAATCTCACCAACGCAAAAAGGGCAAAGAACGATGAGTTTTACACTCAGTATGGTGATATTCAGAAAGAGATTGAAGCGTATTTGGAATATGACCCCGATGTGTTTCGCGGTAAGGTAGTATATTGCAACTGTGATGATCCGTTCGAGAGTAATTTCTTTCGTTATTTTGTGCTCAATTTCAATAAGCTTGGATTGAAACAGCTTATCACCACCAGCTACAAACCCTCGCCCGTGGCCAACACGCAACTGAGATTGTTTGGCGATGATAAAACTCTCACAAAATTAAAAGGCCGTCCTAAGATAAATGCCAACAAATTTATTATCAACGAAGTGGCCGACATAGACGGCGACGGCGAGTTTAACTTGAAGGATATTGCCAAGCAGTTAAAAACAAACAAACACAATGAATGGACACCACTAGACGGCGATGGCGATTTTCGTAGTGATGAGTGTATAAATCTACTTGAGCAATCTGATATTGTGGTAACAAATCCGCCGTTTTCGCTGTTTCGAGAACATGTTAAACAACTTTTTGATTACAATAAAAAGTTCGTCATTATCGGCAACATGAATGCGATTACTTATAAAGAAGTTTTTCCAAAAATTAAGGGAAACAAGATGTGGCTTGGCGCAACGAATTTTAATACTGGTATGTATTTCAAGGTTCCTGAGAGTTTTACATATGCGGAAACATACAAATTTGAGCGTGAGCGCAATGGTGAAAAAGTTAATCGTGTGCCCGGTGTATGTTGGTTTACTAGTCTGGATCACGGTCGTCGTCACCAACCATTGCCGCTTATGACAATGGAAGAAAATTTGAAATACAGCAAACACAAAGAAATTAAAGGCAAAGAAGTATACGAAGAGTATGATAACTATAACGCTATCGAGGTTTCATTTACAGATGCTATTCCAAGTGATTACGACGGCGTGATGGGAGTCCCCATCACTTTCCTCGATAAATATTCACCCGAGCAGTTTGAGATTGTTGGCGCAACAGAAAGTGAGGGTAAGGGTTTTTCTGAGGGATTATGGGATGAGACAAGTAAAGTTTCACAACCCTTAGTGGGAAATGAGAAAGTATACAAGCGGATTTTTATTAAGCATAAGAAAAAAACGATATGAAAGAAATTAAAGTATCAATTCAAGACGAAAACACTTTAGTTTTATTAGAAGATGGCTCGAAAGGCGACATAATCAATCTAAAATCTATCCACGAAACTGATATCGACAAAACAACGATCACGAATGTGGTTAATTCTATAAAACGTGATGCATTTGATGCTGAACTGCAAAAAGCAAAGGAAGCTATTGAGCGCGAGAATAATTTAAAGCTAGAGCTTAAAGAAAAAGAGTATGCCGACCGTGCAAAAGAAGACTTGTCCGAAAAAGATAAGGAGATCGCTACTCTTAATTCTAAATTAGAAAGTGCTGTAGAAAGGACAGAGTCAAGCGTAAAGCTTAAAGCCCTCCAAGAGCTTACAGAGAAAGAAAAAAAATATCAAGAAAAGTTAAATGAAAAAGACACTGAAATAAGCAACATTAAGCATGAGAAAGAACTAAGCGAAGAAAAACTTAAAGAACAAATTAAGTCCACGGAAACTGCCCTAGTATCATTTAAGGAAATGCGTACAAGGATGAGCACTAAAATGATAGGCGAATCACTTGAAGTGCATTGTGAAAATGAATTTAATCGTATTCGTCATATTGCATTTCCTAATGCAAATTTCGGCAAAGATAATACAGTTTCAGAATCATGTTCAAAGGGAGATTATATCTATCAAGAAAGAGATGACGATGGCAATGAAATTCTATCCATTATGTTCGAAATGAAAAATGAAGATGATGCCACTGCTACTAAGAAAAAGAATAAAGACTTCTTTAAGGAATTAGATAAAGATCGACGAGAGAAAAAATGCGAATATGCTGTTTTAGTGAGTCTTCTTGAAAAAGATAATGAATACTACGATGACATAGTACCTGTTTATGAATATGGGCTTATGTATTCCATACGTCCGCAACATTTCATCACTATTATTGGATTCTTACGTCAATCAAACATAAAATCACAACAACTTCGACATGAAATTCATATGCTTAATAATCAAAATGTTGATGTATCAAACTTTGAAGCTAATATGAATGCATTTAAAGAAGGATTTTCAAAATATTACGGCTTAGCTTCAAAACAATTTTCTCAAGCCATAGAGGAGATAGACAAAAGCATTAATCAATTAAATAAAGTGAAGGAGGACCTATTGAAATCTGATCGTAATTTACGATTAGCAAACAATAGAGCTACCGACCTTTCAATAAAGAGACTTACCTCCAATAGCCCAAGTGTTGCCGAGGCGTTTGAAAAAATTAATAAAGAAAAAAAGAAATAATATGAAAACAACTTTAAAAACCGACATCACTGTTAAAGATATTTGCGAAGGGTTCGTCTATAATGAACTGGAGGGCAAAGGTCTATTTGGCTTGTCCGGCAAATTAACTATTCAGCCGGAATATCAACGCAATTATATCTATGCTTCCGATGGTGGGAAAAGAGAGGTTGCCGTTATTGAATCAATCCTTAAAGGTTACCCAATAGGCCTGATTTATTTTAATGTGGTTTCTGAAAACAATCTGGAAGTTTTGGACGGGCAACAACGCATCACCAGTGTTGGGCGTTTTGTGACTGGCAAATTTGCCATTCAGGATGAAAACGGGATGCAATATTTTGATGCTATGGCAAAAGATAAAAAAGAGAAGATTTTGGAAACTAAATTACTCATTTACGAATGTGAAGGCACAGAAAGCCAGATAAAGGAGTGGTTTAAAACAATCAATATTGCTGGAGTTCCGCTCGTCCCCCAGGAATTGTTAAATGCGATCTATTCCGGACCATTCGTTACGCTGGGCAAAGAGGAGTTCAGCAACAGCCAAAATTCCAATATTCAAAAATGGAGCGCGTACATAAAGGGCAGTGCCAATCGACAGGCATTTTTTGAGAGGGCATTAGACTGGGCGAGCAAGGGAAATATTGATGATTACATGAGTATTCATCGCAACGAAAAAAATATCAATGAGTTAAAAAAATATTTCAATAGTGTGATCGACTGGATCTCTAGTGTGTTTACCAATGTAGAAAGCGAAATGTGCGGACTTGAGTGGGGACGACTGTATGAGCAGTATCATAAAAAAGCCTATGACCCCAAGAAGGTGTCAGCCGAAGTGCGTAAGCTCTATGGTGATTCATATATTAAGAACCGCAAAGGTATTTTTGAGTTTATTCTAGGCGGTTCTGTTGATACAAAATTGCTTGAAGTCCGAATTTTTGATGAAGCAACCAAAAAAGCGGTTTATACAACACAAACTGCTAAAACAGAGAAAAAAGGCAAATCAAACTGCCCACATTGTGCTATTGGGCATGATGCTAACAAGAGTAAGGTTTGGAGTTTTAGTGAAATGGACGCCGATCATGTAGCGGCTTGGAGTAAAGGTGGCGCAACTTCAATTAAAAATTGTGAAATGTTGTGCAAGACACACAATCGGGCAAAGGGAAACCGGTAAATAATCGCCTATATATCTGGATTTAAAAATAGCGGTGTTAAGCCGCTGTTTTGAGTTATCCACAGTCAGACTATTGCAAGCCGAACATTTGTTCGGTATAATAATAATATGAAACAGATTACAAAAAGACAACGAGAAGTTTTAATGGAAATTTATAATTTAACTCAGCAAGGATTACCACCAACTTTTGCTGAGTTGCGCAAAAAATTAGGCGTTTCTTCGAATCAGACAATCAAGGACTTTATCAATATTCTTTCTGCTAAGGAATATATCAGGCAAGAGAGTAATAAGGCCAGAGCAATTTCAATTAGTGACAAAGGATTTGAAGAAATTAACAATGCTAATAAAAAAACCGAGTTTGCTCCAAACATTGATTTGTCTGCTGTTTTATCCATAAGCACGCCCAATCAAAATATTAATAATAGCGCTAATTTTTCAGACAATATTCAAGAGGTTAGCTATAATATCAAGTTTAATAATTAATAAATTTTAAAAAATTATGTCATTAGCAATTAATACAACAACTCCAGAGGGTATCGTTTTAGCGGCAGATAGCAGGCAGTCTTATAGAAATAGAAAGGGTGTTTCTAGAATTGGATCAGATGCAGCGACGAAATTATTTTTAATTAATAATCGTGTCGGCGTTGCGGTAACCGGATTAGCATTTTTGCAAGAAGACGGCATCCCAAAAAACATAAGTAAATTTATTGAACAGTTTAAACGAGAGGCTGATGTGGAAAATCTATCCGTGAAAGAGGTTGCGGAAAAATTGCATTATATTTTTGATAAAAAATTAAAATGGCAAGAGCAGCTGGAAAAATTACCGGAACAGATTAAATCCAATTTCAAAAATCAAGGACTAGAGGTTATAGAAATAAAACAAGAACAGCATAGTTTGAAATTTAAAATTAAGGATCAAGCTGGGAATATAAAGGATGGCGTGGCTGGAATTGATGGCCTAGTGCTCTTCGTTGCAGGATATAATATTGATGGCTCTCATGAAGTTTATAATGTTTATATTCCAGGAGAAATTTTGCAAAGACGCGATAGTAAGCAAAAAAACATGGAGTATGGTGCAAACTGGATTGGTCAAACTGATGTTGTTACCAGAATTGTTAAAGGGTGGGATCCAAGAATTTTCAACGTTCCTTTTATTGGAGAGGCAATAAAACAAAAGGGGCAGGCTGAAATCGAAAAGCAGCTTAATGGGTTGGAGTATGCTATTAATTGGGGCGCGATGACCTTGCAAGATGCAGTTGATTTTACAATTTTAATTATCCAAACCACTTCTGCGATGCAAAGATTTTCGGACGGCATTCAAGCTGATCCAGGAGATATGCCTGGAGTCGGTGGACCTGTAGATGTTCTTGTTATTACCCCAGATGGTCCGCAATGGATTCAAAAGAAAGAATTAAGAGTTGAATAAATTATTTTAATACTAAAAACATGAAAAAAACACTGCAAATTCAAACAGCATTATTTTTTAAGGAAAATTTTTCCAGATCATTTGAAGAAATTTCATTAAAAATTAAGAATGTGATAGCGGGAGAACCAGTTACTATGCAACTTCCAGTTCCGCCAAATGCACCTCCCGAAGTCCCCAGATTAATTTTGAATTATGAGGGGAAAATTGCAATTAATGTTGCAAAAAACCGGATAGATTTTTTTTATAGTAATTTTTCAAATGAGAAAGATACAATTATTAAAATTTTTAATGAAATTACCAATCTCGGATTAATAATCGGTAGAGTTGGCTTCGTAAAAAACATCTTTTTAGATGATAATAATATTGAGGATATAAAAAAATATTTAGTTGAAGATAAATCGAACAAACTTTTAAATTTAAAAGAAATTTCAATCAGGGTTAATACTTTTAAAAAAATAGGTGAATTTGAATGTAATAATATTCAAAATATAGCAAATGGGAAAATAAATTCCAATGGAGTTATAGAGGATGGCGTACTTGTCGTTAGGGATATAAATACTAGCGTAGAATCTATCACTGTCAATGAAGTGACAAATGAAAAACTAAGTATTATTTTGGATGATTTTAACAATGAAACAGAACTTTTTATAATATAAGGCAAATAACGCACATGTCATTATTAATACCAAATAATTCTGATACGGGTGGGAATGTTGAGGAGAGATGGGCTATAATGGAAATTTCAAAGTCAGCCACTCAAAAAGAACTTGTTGAAATGTATGGAAAGCATCTCGAGTCTTTAAGCGAACGAACAAAAGAAATTGATGGAAAAATTTTGACAGCAGAGAAGCGATTTGATGATTTGAAAAAAGAGATTGATAGAGCAGGAAAAGACAATGACAGAATAAGTGGGTTGGTATATGTGGGGTTTATTGCTCTTCTGATTGTTGTAATAGGCCTTGCCTTTGGTTATGTTGAGTATATTTATGGGGGAGCAATATTGGATTCTTATAGACTAGATTTGGGAGTGAAAACAGAATCGAACAGTTTTAGTATTCAGAAACTAAATAATAAAGTAGAAATATTAGATAGCATTTCTACCTGTCAAAAATATAAAAAATATTGGAATTACGATCAATGCTTTAAAGAGTAGAAATAGAAATTTGGATTAATGTTTTCTTTTTGGTAAATGCACATTATCACCTCAAAATTTTATGACTATATCGAATATTGGTATGAAGTGTGGCGAGATATTCATGATCCACAAGACGAAAAATTGCTGAATTAATTTGTAGATAGCAAAATCATGGAAACAAAACAAGAAATTTTGGAAAGGCGGAAAGAAATTGAAGGTGAGATTTTGGAAATGCTGGAGGAAACCGAAAGCGACTTTGAATTGCAGGATGTCAAAGATGCGATTTATAACGAAGAAGAGCAGGATGATTTTATGCATGTGGTGGCGATGTTTGACCGTGGTGGCGACGCTTCGGAATTGAGCAATGTTTTGGAACTGGTCACGGACGCTTGGAATTATTTCCCGCACAAAATCCTCGGCGGTATTTCTCCAGCCGAGCAAAACTTAAAACATTAGTAAGATAACAAATAACAGAACGGCCGATTAAATTTTCATGGCTAAATATATAAAAAATAAGCAGATAGGCAATAAGGGCGAAGCGTTTTTTGAAAGTCTTATTTCCGAGTATGCAATTGTTCATAAAATTGATGCTTCAAAAGATGTTGGAATCGATTTTTTATGCGAGTGGGTTTATGGAGAAAGACCAACGCAATTACTTTTTGGCGTGCAGGTTAAAACCAGAAGCAATAAACAGATGAGGCCAGTAAATAACAAAAGAAGCAAACTTAATTTATTGATGGAATATAAAACCAATCTTAAAATCAAGGAAGAAACATTGAACTATTGGGGCGGGTTTGATTTTCCTGTTTTTTTGTTCTTGCTAAATATAAATGGGAAAAACAAAGAAAATATTGATTGTTATTACAAGCGGTACACTCCTATAGTGCATAAAAAAGCAAAAGAAAATAACGAAGTGTTCTATAAAGTGAATGACAAAAATGAATTCTTGGCGTTTAAATATGAGAAGAGTTTTTGCGGCGGTTTTTGTCGAGACTTATTTTTTGATCACCTTAGGTGTCAGCATAACAAAGGAATGCTTAGCGGAATTAATCCCCAAGATCTTGGATTGACTTATTGGAAGGCGGATGTTTTATACGAGGGTGTTTTTGATAATTACAAAGAAAAGATAAAAGATACCCTAAAAAAATATAAAAGATTTGAAAAATTCCTTAATTAATTCAGTAATAAAATAAAAATGAAAATCAACAACACGCTCAAACTCATCATTTCGCTCATTATCCCGCAACTGGCGGGAGGCTTGGGGAGCTTTTTTACGATCGGTTCGGTGAAAGATTGGTATCCGGTGTTGGTTAGGCCCGCGCTTAATCCGCCGAGCTGGGTGTTTGGTCCGGTCTGGACAAGCCTTTTTCTTTTGATGGGTTATGCACTCTATCTTGTCTGGATGGACAAAAGCGGAAAAAGCAAATGCTTGGCCTATTGGGCTTTTGGAATTCAGATGGTTTTGAACGCGCTTTGGTCGATCATTTTTTTTGGTCTGCATTCCCTGGGTGGCGCGCTTTTGGAGATAATTTTTCTTTGGCTGGCCATTCTCGCCACAATCATCGCTTTTGCCAAAATCTCCCGACCGACCGCGTGGCTTTTGGTGCCGTACATTCTTTGGGTCAGCTTCGCCGCCTATCTGAACTGGGCTATTTGGAAATCTCTTTTGAATTAAAATAAAAATACAAAATAAATGAATAAAGGTGATCAATATTATTTTCAAGAACCAGAATCAGTTATAAATGAATTTCACTCCAGTCAGCACGGACTTTCTTCTGCTGAGGCAAAAAAGCGAATTTTGGAAAATGGACACAATGAACTGCCAGAAGCCAAAAGGGATAGTTATGTGGCTATCTTTCGGAGTCAATTTAAGAGTCCGCTGATATACATCCTTCTTGCTGCTGGGATTGTTGTTTTTTTAATGGGAGAAACTATTGATTCCTTGGTTATTTTCTTTGTGTTGCTTTTTAATGCCACAATTGGAACCATTCAAGAAGGAAAAGCACAGAATACTTTTTTAGCATTGAAAAAATTCATCAAAGGCAGCGCCACTGTCTTGAGAGATAATGAGGAAATGATGATACCAGATAGAGATGTGGTTCCTGGAGATGTTATCATTCTTCGCGAGGGAGAAAAAATACCCGCAGACGCGCGTATCATCACTTCTAACTCACTTAAGATTAATGAGTCAGCACTCACAGGCGAATCGGTTCCTAGGTTTAAAACTATAGCAGCTTGCAAACAAATCGGTGTTTCAATTATGAACCGAGAAAACATGGCATACAAAGGCACCGTGGTGGTTTCTGGAAATGGAAAAGCGATTGTGGTTGCGACAGGAATCAATACCTTTCTGGGAAACATCGCGAAAGAAACACTGGATATCGATAGCGAATTTCCACTCAAAAATGATATTCGAAAACTTTCCCGCATGGTGATTTTTTTTGTGGCGATAGTTTCCGCTTTTCTTTTCACATTGGGATTGTTTAATGGGCATGCAATGAGAGATATCTTCAAAACAATGGTTGCGGTTTCAGTTTCCATTATTCCAGAAGGCTTGCCGATTGTAATTACTCTGGTGCTTGCAAGTGGCGTCTGGAGAATGGGAAAGAAAAATGTTTTGGTCAAAAAACTTCAAGCAGTGGAGGTTTTGGGTGAAACAAAAGTTCTTGCTGTTGATAAGACCGGAACAGTGACAAGAAATGAGCTAGTAGTGGAAAATGTCTATATGGGAAATAATTTATTCAAAGTTAAGTGTAATGGTTATGCTCCGGAGGGTGAGGTTATGCTTGATGGAAAAACAGTTGATCCTCTTAACCATCTAGAGCTTCTTTTAGCTGGAAAACTGGCTGCACTAAACAGTAGTGCAAATTTAATTTTTGAAAAAAAGAAAAAGTTTTGGCGAATAGCAGGTGATCCTACCGAAGGAGCAATGTCGGTATTTGCGAAAAAAATAGGATTTCACAGAGATGATATTCTTTCGGAATCTCCTACCTTGGATGAAATTCCATTTGATTATGAATTAAAATTTCATGCTTCTTTGCATAAGCAAGAAAAGAACAATCTTTTGATAGTGACCGGATCTCCAGAAGTCATTTTGAAATTAGCTGAAAAAGAATGGGATATTGCTGGTGCTAAAAAAATTACAGCTAAAAAAAGAGAGGAAATTAAATCAGTCATGAATTCAATGTTTGGGGATGGTCTGAGGGTCATAGGGTTTGCATATTTGGAAACTGACATGCAAACTTTGGACAGAGAAAATATTCCCAAGCTTGTTTTCGGGGGTTTCTGGGGAATTAAAGACGCACTCCGAGAAGAAGTTCGCGGAGCTGTCAGGCAAGTTTCAATGTCTGGGATCAAGGTCGTGATGATAACTGGAGATCATGAAATTACAGCCAAGGCAATCGCCAAAGATGCTGGAATATATAAGTCTACCGATGATGTTTTAAGCGGTGAGGAAATAATCAGAATGACTGATGATGAACTATCGGAAAAAATAAAAAATGTTTCCGTGTTTGCCAGGATTACTCCCGATCAGAAGCTCAGGATAATCAAGGCTTATCAATCGAATGAAATTGTGATTGCCATGACAGGAGATGGTGTTAATGATGCGCTCTCGCTCACAGCAGCAGATATAGGCATAGGCATGGGAAAGATAGGCACTGAGGTTGCCAAGGAAGCTTCAGACATTATTTTGCTTGATGATGATTTTGCAAACATAACTCATGGAGTGGAAGAAGGTCGCAATATTTTTACCACCATTAAAAAAGTTGTGCTCTATCTTTTTTCCACTAGTTTGGGTGAGGTTTTTGTAATTTTGGGCGCGCTTTTCATAGGTTTCCCTTTGCCTATTTTGGCTGCTCAGATTTTATGGCTCAATCTGGTGACGGATGGATTTTTGGATATGGCACTAGCGATGGAACCGAAAGAAGAAAGTAAAACTAGCATTTATAAAAAAACTTTTATCGTGGACAGATTAATGTTGCAAAGAATGTTTTTTATGGCTTTGCCGATGGCTATTGGAACACTGTATTTATTTAGTCAAAACTACCAAATAAATATTGCAAAAGCTTGGACGATTTCTTTGACAACGCTTGCGGTTTTTCAATGGTTCAATGCTTGGAATTGCAGATCGGAAAGCAGTTCGATTTTTAAGATGAATCCCTTTTCCAATAAATTTTTAGTGGGAGCTACATTTATAGTTGTATCTCTTCAAATGTTGGCGATATACAACCCATTTTTTCAAAAAGTTTTGCGTACGGTTCCCTTGTTAGGAAGGGATTGGCTTGCTATTATTTTAATTGCGTTTTCGATAATAATTGTTGAAGAGATGAGAAAAGTGCTGTATGGAAGATTCGTCGGAATCGGGATTTTTGGCAAAAAGTTCTAATTTTGTCCAAAATGTGCCGCAAAAATCATATCTCCTGCCTTGTCGCGACGGCGCCAAAAACCTTTTAGAGCCGTTTTGTTTTACAAGTCTTTGCGCGATATCTTGCGCGACTATTGCGTGATTACTTCAACTCCGCCCCGTCAAACGGTGCCTCCCCGCGCATCATCTTGACCGCCGCTTCCAGCTCATAGGATTTCCAGCCGCTGAGAATAACAGTTCTAAGTTCTCGCGCTGCTCGGAGCAGAGAGTTGGTGACGCCCTCAAAATGGGCGTTTTGCCTTTTATTTAAGCGGAAAACTGCAGGTTCGAACGCCTTGTTTTCAGCCTTTGCCAGAAGTAGGCAATCTTTAAAGGCCTCTATCGATTTTTTGTTTCTAACAGTGAGTTTTTTAGCCGAAATGGTTAGGTTCGAACCAAACGCAAAGAGAAGATCCTTTTTCTGTTCGACAGTACCATTTTTGATGATGAGTAATACTTCGCTCATTAAGTTGAAATCTCTTTTTGCCTCATCCATCCATTCGATATTAGTATCTGCCACCTTCAATTCGAGCAGGGACAATTCTTGGCGTAATTCCTTTTCAAGGGCGTCATAGTCCTGGCTTTCTTCAAGACTGTGGTCGCTAGAGATTCGCAACATGGTCAGCCGCCGTAACTTACCTTCAATGGCCGTCCGCTCCTGCTCCAGGTTCTTTTTTAGGTTGATAGCATCATCGAGAGCATCATCTTTCAATTTGCTGATGTTATCAATGCACCAAGTTGAAAGCTCTTTGCTTATGACAAGCTTTTGTTCCATGTCAGAGAGGAGTTGTTGTTCAAGGTTTCTCTCTTCTATGCCATTCTCGGGGCACTTTGTTCGTCCTTTCTTGTGATTAATACAATAATAGAAGACGTAAGTGAGAAAAGTTGGTTTTGCCATTTTTTCGATGGCCGTGTCGCATGATGGGCAATGGTCCCTGTTCAGATGTGAGAATTTCTTCTTGCAAGAGGAACAGATAACTTGAAACTTGAAGTCAGTAGATAGATTGCCATTGCATGTGCCACATTTGGCGAAGTAGTTATAAACCGCTCTGCGATTTGTAATGCGTGGCACGCCTTTCTTGCCGAGCATGTCCTGGATTTTCCAGTATTCATCCTCAGTTATCATGGGTTCGAAGTTCGTAAATTTATACTTTTTCTTACCCCCATTATTTTCCTGAAAGAAGAAGCCGGCGTGAATCGGATCTTTGAGGAACACATAAAGATACGAGAGAGAAATTGGTTTCCCGCCAGAATTCTTTCTTTGAGGTGTTGTGAGTTTCAATTCGTCTTTGGCGTAAGAATGAAGCTCACGAACTGAGTATCGACCCGTTAGCATCATAGTCAGAATTGTCTTAACGAGTGGGTGGCGTATAGGATCTATCTTCCAGTCACGATTACCTTTTTCTTTGGACAAATCATTCAGAAATCCGATGTGAGCCACGCCGTTGGGGAGCCCCTTTTCCGCCCTATTTCTTAGCCCTCTTTTTGTATCCACGCTTAAATCTCTCACGAACTGGTTTGCCATGCCAAGTTCCACGGCCATCATAAGTACGTTATCTGTTGGGTAGTAACTTCTACCATAAGTCTGAACATGTTGGATTGTTCCCTGTTGCAACATCCAGCTTATTTGTCCGCCATCAACCGGGTTACGAGCCAGACGATTCAACTTCCAACAAATAATTCCATTGGCTTCACCTTTGTGAACACGCTCAAGCATTTGATTAAATACCACTCTTCCAACGGGATTTTTCGCCGACTTTGATTCGAATAGAGTGTCTACCACATTCAAAGTATTTTCTTTCGCTAGTTTTTTCAACTCGCTTATTTGATCATCAATGGAAGCCATCTGTCTATCCTCAGATTCTGAGCTTTTTCTGGCGTAGATGAAATATTTAATTTTATTAGTTGTTTGCTTCATATTTATAAAAGAATTGTTACTTTTTACCGCACCTCAAGTGGTAGTTTTCTCTGCGAATACTTTACTTTGAGCACAAGCGCCGTTGCGTGAAGCATAGAGGCGCCAAATTCGCTCAAATCCTCCTCTGTGAGCTCATCTGCATGCTTTCCTATTGAAATACGAAGCACATCGCGGAGTTTTGCTATTTCTCTGGCGCTAAAAGAAGGGGATCCGCCAGTGACAATCCTTACGATAACAATATCAATAACCATCTCCGCTGAAACAATAATTGTTTCAGAAACGGAGATGGCTATGATACCTATTTTTTGAATTGTTTCATCCATGGACTTATTTTAGCAAAGTCCTTTTTTTATTGGCCGCGTTAGTATTTTACGCGCTCAGGAGGCTTTTCAAGATTTCGTTCGCGTCATACTCGGAGGCCGTTTCAAGCTCATCCAAATATTGTTCTCGTTCCTCGTCGTTCTCAATATTCTGGAAGATGAGCTGGATGATACTATCACGCTTTCTTCCTGAGATGGTCTCAGGCCACTGCGTTATTGTTGTGTTCATGCTGTTAATTTAGAAATTATAATTGAACCTGGCGAATATGTAACCATTATTTTATCGCCAATCGAAAACCCAGCTAGCTTTTTCAGAAAATGGTTAGCAATAACCAGTTTTGGACTGGTTGGAAGATCGCGCGATAGTGAACCAATGCCACTGCCGCCATACCCTCGCCCTTGTCTGTTTTGGTAGCCGATCGTCATTTTTCTTTTCATAACTGTAAAAACATTAGCGCCAAAGACACGCATCGACCACGCGCGCGCTAAAGAAGGCTTGTTGGCTTAGTTGTGCCTTCTATCACAAAATAAGTGGTAAGAAAGCCCTAGATGAGAGGAAAAGAGAGGTATGAAGATATATAAGTAGGGGGTCTTTGTCAAAAAGAAGTATCAGACTTTGAGGCGGTAAGGGAGGAATCTGAGACGGAGATTTTGTAACTTTTTATAAAATGGATATTCAAGATCCCCTGAAAATTTTTGTAATTTTTTTGAAAGTCGGTCTTAGTGGCCGACAGTTGAGTTGACGGTTATTTGATGTATTGGATGGCAAAGGTAGGAAGAACAAAAAGCAGCGCTATAAAGCGTTTTTTGCTTATTTTTTCTGGAAAAAATAACAATTTGGCTGGCTTACTCAATATATTTTGGTACTTTGTTATTCTTAAGTGGAAGTTTTATTTTTTAAAAAAGACATATGAAAAACACCACCAGATACAAGTTCCCATACTCAGACATTGAGTTGGCCGAGAAGATCAATAGCATATTGGAGGAATATGATGTTCCTCTAACGTTGAGGCAGGTCTATTACCGGCTTGTGGCTCTTGGGCTGATGAATGCCCAGAAAGTGTACCAGAATCTCTCAGGGAAACTCTCGAGGCTTCGAGAGCAGGGATTGGTTCTTTGGGAAAGGATTATTGACCTGAAGAGACAGCCTGAAAAGGAGCCATCGTGGACAAGTCCAGAGTCATTCTTTGAAACTGTCAGCCAGTCGTACAAACGGGACTTACAGCAAGAACAGGCTAAGTATATTGAGGTTTGGTGCGAGAAAGCTGTCGCCATACGGCAGATCACTGATAAGTACGACGTGAGCCTACTGGCCGGAGGCGGCTATAGAAGCAGTTCAGCCCTCTACGAAGCCTCAAAACGCTTCAAGAATATTGGCAAGCCGATTGTCATACTATACCTAGGCGATTTTGATCCCTCTGGGTTGGATATTGAAAGAGACATAGAAACCCGTATGAGAGGAGTTTTTGACATCGAAGTAGATGTTCAAAGGGTCTTACTGGTTCTCCAGGACATAACTGACTACCAACTGTTGCCAAGCCCGGTAAAGCCTACGGATCCCAGGACAGCCGCGTATATAGCAAAATACGGCGTTACAGATGTCTATGAGCTCGATGCCTTGCCGCCAAACGTTATAGCGGAGAAATTGGAAGAAGCTATTTGCAGAAATATGGACGTGGAGTTATACGAAACGCAATTGGCGAGACAGGAGCTGGACAATGCAGAAATCGACAAGTTCATAGAAAAAGGGAATATTTCTTAAAAAATCAATCTTATGAAGCATTTTGAAATGTGTGACGCGCCAATTTGTGCAGACAGAGAAGCGTACGAAAACAATCCCAACTGGCAGAAAACGGTGTCTTGGCATCCCGGTGAGGCGGTGTGCGGGATGAAGCCGTATGCAAAATGGCAGAAACGACAAACAAAAATTAACCGTTGGCTGTTAGCTGGGAAGCTAAAATATCCCGAACTTTTCTTCACGGTGGAAACACTTTTACGAAAGAAATTGTTGTATCGAGGAATAAAGGGCGACAACCCGGATGCGGAGATAGGGTAATTTGAAGAAAAAGTGCCACAGATGGGGCTGTCACAGAAGATGTAATGAGTAAATGGTGCCAATCTATGCCAAGAAAATAAAAAGCCTCAAATAAGCCTTCGATAACTTTAGTAGGACTGAGCTATAGTGAAAGCATTCTGTTAAGAGTTTTTTTGGGGAAAATCCCGATTGGGAGACTTGATTATAGGAACACATAAAGTGAATGTTAAAACGCACTGATACAAAAATAATTATCTCTGGCTCCATAGTTGAAGTCCATTCTTACGTGGGTGAGCCATTGTATTATGGCTTTACTGTTTTCCCCAATAGTAAAACAAGAAGAAAGATCGAGGTCATTGATGAAGAAAGCCTGCTCCGAAAATCAGAATCAAGGAAAAGATCAATGAGAAGAGCCGGGTCAAATATTAGAAAGCTTGTGAATTCCAATGCGTGGCGATGGAAAAATTCAATAGGGATACCATATGAACCAATATTTGTCACGCTTACATTTAAAGATGATGTTCGAGATGTAAGAAAAGCTAATGCAGAATTTACACATTTTATACGTCGTTTGAACTATAAAGTCTCCGGCAAATCCAATAAGTTTATTTTTAAGTACATATCGGTAATTGAGTTTCAAGACCTCAACCGGGGTGGAGTAATACACTACCATACCGTCTTCTTTAATTTACCAACTGCTGTAGCAGATATTCTTTCACAGATTTGGGGGCATGGGTTTATTGATAAAAAGAAAATAGAAGAAATTGACAATGTGGGTGCTTATATTTCCAAGAGCTTATCTTCAGCGCACGATGATAGCCGTTTGGATGGAAATAAGCATTATTTTTCAAGTAGTGGGTTGCTTCAGCCAATCGAAATAAGAGAACAGGGTAAAGCCCAGGCTATTAAAAAGCTTCTTTTAGGAGAAAATATTGCTAAAGTAGTAGATAATTCCGACAGATATCAAGGAAGAGTGGAGCGTGTTTCCTACCAACTGAATAAAAGCGAGACATTATCTGATACTATCCCGGAAGTATATAACTTACCATGAACAATTTAATTTTTAGAAAATTATGGGAAATAAATATCTAGTCGAAGAATGTTTCTTCTTAACGCCCAGAGATGTTGGGAGAAGGTTTGATCGTATTAGGAAGTTAGGAACCAATATTCTTGAAGGGCGGGATGATATTTCATACTGGTTTGATGATATGTCTGAGCCGACTTGTCTTTTTGTTAGCGTAGATGGTCACGAGCCACAGAAATTTATTTGGGAGCCAGTTGAACTGACATTTGGTGAAGCAGCTTATTTTCATTGTGGATGCGGGTACAAAGCACGAAAGTTATACTTACTCCCAAGTGGTAATGAATTCAAATGCCGAAAATGCCATAACTTACGTTACGCACTCTCAGTCCTGAATAGCAAATCTATTGCAGGCAGGGTCATCTATCGTGCGAACCGCCTCCATAAACTTGCAAACAGCCGAGCATGTATGGGTAGGATTTTTTATGATGGTAACTTTACAAAAAGGTTTGAGAGATTCCTTGGTCTTTGCGATAAAGCGGGTCTGGAGGACATAGTCAGGGGTGCAAACGCTTTAAAAGAGCTGGTTAGGGGGTAAGTATTTCAACGAAGTCAGAATATTTGCCTTCTCTATTTACAGAGGAAACGTCATAGCACAAAGTGTCTTGTAGGAGTAGTTTTATTTTAGTTGCTGCAGAAAAAGTTACTTTCTGTTATAATACATCCTATGGATTCAATATTGAGTACAATTGACCTCTTCGCTGGTATTGGCGGTATCCGCAAAGGCTTTGAAAGAGCTGGTTTTGAAACACTCTATGCGGCAGATATCGATGCGGGATGTAAGGTTACGTATGACTTAAACTATAAAAATACGCCACTCACTTTGCAGAGCGTGACGGATATTGTTCCGGAGACCCTTCCGAACTTTGGTGTATTGTTGGCTGGATTTCCCTGTCAATCCTTTTCTGTCGCTGGTGGCAAAGCAGGTTTTGCTGACAAAGGACGAGGGGATCTCTTTTTTGAAATAATGAAGGTGCTTGAAGTGAAAAAACCCGCTGCAGTATTTCTTGAGAATGTTAAACATTTAGCGAAACACGATCATGGTCGGACCTTCGTCATAATAAAGGAACTTCTTGAGCGCTGTGGCTACCATGTAAAATTTGCGATGATGAATAGTGCCGAATATGGCAATGTTCCACAAAATAGAGACCGCATATATATTGTGGGCTTTCGAGACATGAATGTATCCAATGCATTTGAATTTCCATCAAAAAAGATTTTGGAGCATTCTATAACAGATTTGCTTGAGACTGATGTTCCAGAAAAATATTATTACAAAAAAGGTTGGCTTTATGACCGTATAAAAAGCTTGGGTATGAAGCGAGGGCTAATATATCAGTGGCGTAGAGTTTATCTGAGAGAAAATAAAAGTGGTGTTTGTTTCACCTTGACTGCAAACATGGGGATGGGTGGACACAACGTCCCACTTGTTCGAGATGCAAAAGGGTTGCGTCGCCTTACACCACGTGAGTGCGCTCATTTGCAAGGATTCCCTAAAGGTTTTAAATTGCCGACGTCTTTACCGGATTCTCGTTTATATAAACAGATTGGTAACTCTGTAACAATTTCTGTAGTGGAGCGTATCGCTCGTAACATCCGTAAGGCATTGGAGACGCCTAAAAAATCATATCGAGTACGTGTTGAAAGGAGGGCATCCGTTGATCAACAGGTTACTAAATCATTCGTTGAGCTGGTTACTTAGTTAAAATAGCGTAGCGCTCTATTACCTCTGATTCGGTGGTATTTTTTGTTTTTCAAAAAAGTAACTTGACAAAACGGTAGTAGGGGTATACTATTAGTAATAGCGTTATGCCCTTGCTAAGGGCGATATGTATAAAAATTATGAAGAACCAAAAACGTATTCGCTTTGAACGCCTAGCTGTATATCGTACTAACGAAGTCCTGAAGCGCCTTAAGGTGCTTGGAAACTGTGGTAATCGTAGTGCATACGAATACAGTGAAGAGGAAATAAATAAAATATTTGCTGAAATAGAACGGAATGTTAGAGATTCACGTGCGAAGTTCCATTTTCCGAAGGGTCGTAAAGAATTCCGTCTCTAAATATGCTCAAAGCTCAAAAGAAAAAAAAGAGTGAAGTTGTATTAGGCTGGCACTTCCCAGCCCTTGATCATGCCGACACAGAGGGGCTAAATGATCCGCTTTTGGGATACTTTGGTGGCGATTATAACCAATGTGTGGCAAGAGAAGTGATCCAGAACTCCATAGATGCACGGGACGACACGGAATGCCCAGTGTTTGTTAAATTTGAAAAATTAAAACTACCCATAGCAGATGTCCCTGGTATTGCAGAATTGAAAGAGCATATAAAAATTTGTTTGGCTCAGGCCAAAAGCGAACACAACGACAAAGCGGAAAAGCACTACAGGGATGCCCTAAAGATTGCCACGGCAACGTCCATTGATGTTCTCAGAGCTTCTGACTACAATACGTCAGGTTTGGACGGTGTCGACGACGATAAAAAAGGGAAATGGCACCGGCTTGTGAAGGCGGTTGGAGAGAATCAGCTTACAGGGGCGGGTGGTGGATCATACGGTATTGGAAAAGGAGCACCTTTTGTTGCTTCTATGATGAGAGCAGTCTATTACTCTACAAAAAACTCTTCTGGTGAGGTTATTTTTCAGGGAAAAGCACGGCTACTTAGCCATCAGTGGAAGGGTAGTGATTATCGCGGAGTAGGGTCGTTTGGCATCGAGGGCTATAAGTCTGTAAGAGAGGAAGGTAAAATCCCAGAAATTTTTATACGAGACAAACAAGGAACGGACATCAATATCATAGGGTACAATGTAACGCCGTCATGGAAGGACGAACTTGCAAAGTCAGTGCTGGATAATTTTTGGATGGCCATACATTCCAACGACCTGGAAGTTATCATAAGTGATGGGGCGGATGAAATCAGTATAAACCGAGCAACCCTACCAGAACTTTTAGAGAAACATAGCCGGGATGAGGGCCTCATATATTACCGCACGGTTATCAATCCGACTCGTACGTTCAAGAAGCAACTTCCTTTGCTTGGAGCCTGCACTTTCTATGTGCGCATTGAGGAAAGATTTCCGAGGGAGACAATATATATGCGACGACCAAAAATGCGGGTGAGCAAATGGCGTTTTCCAAAGACCTTACATGAACCGCATGCCGGATTGTTCATTTGCGAGGATGTAGAGGGGAATAAACTACTACGAAACTTAGAGCCTCCTGAGCATGATGAATGGAAGGCTACTCTAGATCCTCTGCAGGGGAAAGAAATCATAGCAGCAGTACGTTCATGGATTACGGGGAATTTGAAGGAGTTGGCGGCGGAGGAAAGCGACGACTCAGAAGAAGTCCCTGGATTGGAGAAGTTTCTGCCTTACGATGAAGACTCTGAGAAGGAATCACTTGCCAACAAGAGCAGGAGCAAGCCGGCGGACTTCGCGGAATTAGAAGAAGGGCCGGTTGAAGTTGGAGCTGAACGTGAGGAAACCGAGGACGAAGTTGAGGATCATGTAAGGAAACCTTCAAGCCTCACTCCATCGAGTGGCGATGATCCAAATTATCGTCATGGCAATGGGAGCAGGCGCCACCGTAGAGGGGGAGGCGGAAACAACAACGTGGACCCTGATGGTGACGCCATTAAGCGCATTGATACGTCCGCAGTAAAATTCAGAATTATTCATACTGGGCGATCAGAGATGGGAAATGCTGAGTACTGTCTCGTTATTGAGCCTCTTGCCGATGTAGAAGGGGCTATAGATGTTGTAGCTCTTGGGAACGACTCTACAGTGTACCCGATTCCACTTGCATATGCCGAACCTTGGGATAAAGAATCGGGTTCCTTCAGTATCGAAAAATCTTATATCAATGGACTGAAGCTTAAGAAGGGGAAAGAACTACGCATCAAGATTGGTACAATGTCGAAGTCTAGGTATGCCCTTGGTATAGAAAATTATGAAAGCTAAAAATATATCATATCCATATCCCGTCCTTGGTAACGATGACGATGTAGAAGGCAAGTTCGATGCTTCTTTTAAGCATATGCTCAAAAGAGACAATATCATTCTCAAGTCTCGCTTTTCGCTGAAGAATAAAACGCTTGAAAGACTTATCAGGGAAAAGAAGGCTGTCTACACTGTAGAAGTAGAATGCCCGAGCACGTTTTATAGGAAGCTTTTTTCTACCATTGAAACGGAAGCAGATTTTGTTTTGTCTTCGACTGTGGTACGAGAGCATGTTTCCGTAGGCTTCTTTATCCGTGCGACAGAAACCTTAGCCGAATACGAGATAACCGGGTGTCATGCTGATTATGAAGGCTTTAAATTCGATGTAGGGCCTGGGGATGTATTGGCGCTTGGTGGTTACACATCTTTCATTGCGGAAAAGGATTTTGACCCGATGCAACCGGCTGTTTCGTCTCTTATTGCTATTAAACAGGGAAATAAGGATGTAGGGCCAATGGAAATCGACTATTCGCAAGACAAGATATTCATCAAACTTTCCCGCAAAGATCATAAGAACTACTCGCAAATAAAAGGGCAAGTAACTATTGCTGGCGTACTTCATTCATCTATAGTGTTGCCGGTCCTGGCGGACGCCATCCAGCTTGTTTTGTCTGAAGACGAAGAAACGCAGGAGAGACATTGGTTTCGCCGGCTTGAAGTAATTTTGCGACATCAGGGTCTCGAGGGAGAGGATCCGCTAATTAGTGCCCAGAAAGTTTTGCACGGTCCAATCGAGCGTTGCTTGTCTGGGCTTGTGGAAACCGCTGAGGCAGATGAATAAAAATTATTATGAACCAAAACATTTTCAAGCGGATGTATGTAGCAGAACTCCGGGACAAAGTGCGTAGTGGCGAGTCACTGTGTGATTACCTCAAAAGGGAAGTCGAATATCCTACAGATGCAGTAATTGAATCTACAATTAAGATAGACTCTGAGAAACTCAAATTGAAGTATCGCGGTACGGGAGAATCAGCAAGCAATGATCTAGAAAATGCTATTACTTTGTACGAGGCCTTTCCGGGGCTAACTGAAACGCAAGCTTCTGACTCGAGGCTTTGGACGTATCTTACTCATGTCACTCTACGAGATTACGTTTTCGCTCGATGGCCACTTGAGGGTAGTTGCGAACAGATAAAGAATGATAGTAGGAAACAAGCAATTGTCGCTGATTTCATATTAAGTCATTGGTTTGCTTCCGGTGGTAGTGATCGCCTACTTCGCCGCAATGCTGCCGCTCGCTTATGGTGGCCAGTACATCTTACGCACGCACCCTGGCTACGTGAACCAGAATTCTTTGCAGACCTAGGAGCAAGTGACCCATACCGCTTTACGAAAATATTACTTTCCATGGAAAGCATATATGCGGAGGTGCTTGAGCGTGGATTAGGTCGTGATAATCGTATACTCATAACCGTGTTGGAATTTCTTGAGGTAAACAAGGGTATCAAACGTGATCAAATTCGTAGTTTCATGAAAGAACTGAACCTGTTTCTTTCCGTTAGAAACCTTTCCTTACTTTCGAGAAAGGGTATGAAAGAAGCAATTTTCAGTGTTGGCGGTGGAGCCATAGCTGAAATGGGACTTGATTTGTAGGGGGGAGACCTATGGATTTTATATCTATTTATGTATCAGTTTCAAAACAGATATTAAATGACTATCAGTGGCTGGTCGGCATATTTTTCACGGCCGGACTGTCATTGTTGGTATATTTTAGACTTCTTAGAATAAATAACTTTCTTGCATATTCCCAAAAATATCACGAGAACCTCAAATCATTTTTATTTCTTGAGAAGATCAATTATAAAAATGGAGAAATGGTCTATAGGGATTCAGGAGAAGATGTGGAAGAGCAGGACGCCCTAAATTTAACAGTCCTATATAATTTATTGTCTGAAGTCGGCCTGCTTTATAGAAGAGGGTTAATTAATCGGGATCTTGTATACCAGCACTTTGGGAATGTAGTCTACTCACTTTATACGCAGCACAGAGATATCATTAGCCATATTCAAAGCCATACAAAAACAGATAATATTGAATTTTTATTTGAAGCTTTTAGCAAGAGAGGTGTGCGGTGTGATCGGATGAAGAAGTTGAGAAATTTTTTCTTTGGGAGAAAATCCAAATAGCTCACTATTTGATGATGATACATATGCCGGATCATGAGAAAAGGGCGGAGAAGCTGAAAGTGACGCATAGTTGATAAGTAGGTGAAACTGTTATATCCAGTGACAATTTGCTAATATGTGAATAAGCGCAACAATTGAATAGGAAAGTAGCCTAAAGTTGCCGGAGTTTTCTCCGGTAACCATGGTGAAAAATAAGTCTCGTCAGAGTAAAAAAACCGATCATTAGGTTTTGCTCTGACGAGCCATATCTGGAAACGGATGTGGAGAGTGCAAACTCTCACCTAGTGGTCGGCTTTTTGTATTTCAAGTGAGCAATTAATCAAAATCATTATGAAAAAAGTTAATATAATTAAAAGCATCGCATTTACACTTGCCATTTCAGTAGTATTGGCAATGGTTGCCACCTATGCATACAACAAGTTTTTTGCATGGGATCGCTATTGGGATGGTACGGTTGTTCGATCGAATGAGAAAGTTGCGTTTACAACTAAATACCTTATTGGACTCCTTGGTGCGGAAAAAGTTGCAAAATTGACACAGGATGACATAAAAAACAATCTTTCAAATTTAGGATATAATTTATTTTTTGAAATACGTAACGGTCAGTCACTAGTCACCAGTTCTTTTGCCTCATATTCTTCTGCAACGGAAGAGCGTTATTCATTACCGTGTTCCACTTCTGAAAAACAGCCATGCTCGGTTACTTTACTTGAAGATAAGGGTGCTCCAGCCAGAAACCTAAACCTTAAATTCCAGGAATGGTTGACTAGCGGTGTCAAGGATCCTCTGAATCAGAAGTATGATAATTTTACGATATTCTTCTTATTTTTTCTCTTGTCAATTTTTCCTATAATAACATCTTTGAAAATGAGGGGAGAAGTTAAAGAATTACGGCTCCGTGAAAGTTTGATTAAAAAAAGTGCTGCTCTTGAAGAGATTGAAAAGAAATACTACTTATTGGATCGAAACAATTTGGATGTAGCAATTACAAAAGTCGAGTTAAAACTTCGGGAAAAAACCCACGAAATTTTATCAAAGGCATACGGTAATAATTATTTTGAACTAGATATTGCTATTCCTAAAAAGACAAAAGAGAAAATCCAACAGGAAATACACGAAAGAAGAGAAAACACACTAGAATATGCAACAATAGGGGCTTATGAACATATAATTTGCTCCATAAAGACCTTAAACTATCCAAATAACCCAGATAACTACCATTTGTTTGAAGAAATTTTTGGTAAAGATAACGGGGGAAAAACCAAGGGATTTTTAGCCTTACTCACTAGAATACGTAATCTAATAAGGCACGAGCAACCAATAGATAATCCTGATTTGCTAGCGGGAGCCGCAGCAGTTGAATGGTTAGCGAGAAGTCTTGATATATCTCTTAATGATGATGAGTCCAAACAATCCTAAAAGATATGGACAAAGAATTAACACAAAGTGGGGCACCTCTTCTTGAAAGCACACTTTTTATTACACCAAAGAAACCTCTTGATGAAATAAGCCGGCTTATTGGTCGCGGGCTGCAGAGGAACGGACTTCAGCCCAGAGGAAATCCACGCTTTGTAAGCACTCGCTATAAATTACCCGAGAGAGACCATTTTGTCGGATATTCATGGTGTTATGAAACTATGCCTACGGGTGATATAGCAATTCTTTTAGAAATCTCAAAATACCATGAGGGAGAGAGGGGGCGGGAAATCCCGCCGCGGATAACGCCGGAAGAAATCATTCATCATGCTGAATGTTTTAAGGCTTGGGTTAGCCAAGAATCAGAAATATCGGAGGCGCCAACGGGGCAGTACCGAGCTCCAAGCTTGCCGGCAATTCAGTACCAAGTGGGGAATGGAATTTTTCCGAGAAAAAACGCGTGTGTGAATAATTTTTTTCATTTGGAGCCAATACCTATTATTAACATATACTATAAAGCTGAGTTTCGAGAACAAAGCAAATTGGCATGCGAGAGTCTTCGTAATCAGCTTAGAGCTTTTGGTATGGTGGGCGTAAACGGCCAAACGCCAATTATGACCACAATTTCTTATAGGAACGTCCTGCCACAATCCAACAACGACGCGGCTGATTGTATTTTAATTTCTCCTGGCCTTGTAGGCGCAGACGAAGAAGCGGCTGAAGAAGCGAGGACTATAATTTCGCAGGTGAGGGGTCACAATAAGGGCCTTAATGTATTTGATTGGGAACGACCGGACAATATATATAAATGGAATAATCTTGCGGCCTGCATCCTGTATAACAATGGCAGTGAGCCGTGGAGAATTCATGATTTGGATATAAACAATTCTATATATGTTGGCATAGATCTAGGACACGACTATGGTTTGGGGAAGTCAAAAATTTGTATGACCTTTATCGATAAATACGGACGGGAACTTCCGGGGTTTCGATATATAAACGGAGACCTTCCCTTGAATGAGAGACAGTTTCATGCTCGCTGGGACCAAATGATTAACGAACTAATTACAAGATTAACAGCCATTCAAGAACGATTTCATTTTGAAAACGTAGTAATTCATAAAGACGGCAATATTCTCGAGGATTCTGCTATATTTTATCGCCGGTTAAAAGAAAAATTCAGCAGCATTTCTTTGGTAGAGGTTATCAAGTCTAATTCGGCACATATTCTTGATCCAGCGCCTCAAGTTGGAAACGTTTTTGATTTCGGGAGTTTTATTCTTTTACAGACCCTGCCATTTGTGCATCTTGGAGTATGCAGTAGACCCATAAAAATTAAGATTAGAAATTCCGATTTAGAAAGAAGAGCTATAATCGAAAGCATCTTTATGTTATCAAGGGCTTTTTGTGGAGACTCCTTATACGCAGATAAAAAATTACCAATTACAACACATATTGCTGATCGATTTTCATCATTTCAAATAGGTAAGACGTTACAGTCGTTTAATATTGCGAAAAAGGGATAAAATAAAAATAAGAAAAATAAGCTTCTCTATATCTCCATACTGGTAACCTTTTCTGAATGAGAAATAATTGTAGATGAATTATATGAAGACAAAAATTTATTCGAAAAAACAATTTGTATTTCTCATTCTTTTTTCTACTCTAGTTTTTAGTGCAACTACTCCATTTACTGCAAATGCAGTAGAGCCCCCGCCATTCTGTACTTCTTATACATACTCTGATTGGTCATCTTGTGATCCGAATTCTGGGACCCAGGAGAGGATTAATATTTCTAATTTTCCCAGTGATTGCATAATCGATTTCAGTGGAAATAATCCGGCTCCGATTACAAGGCAGAGATGTATTCCAGAATGTATATCCTCTAGCTGGTCATGTGGTAATTGGAATACCTGCTCATCTTTTGGCTTACAAACTAGAACATGCACCGGGGTGGCAAACTGCCAGGGGGGCGTTTCGTCGCCGGCGACTTCGCAATCCTGCGTTTATATAGCACCTGTCCCATCTTGTACTTCTTATACATACTCTGATTGGTCAAGTTGTTCGTCTGGTGGGAATCAGACGAGAAGTGTCATTTCTTCATCACCCAGCGGTTGTATCGGGGGAAGTCCTGCTTTAAGCCGAAGCTGTTATTATGTTAAACCAGTTGAATCTCTTGATAGTTGCGCCGCTGACACATGGGCTTGCGGTGATTGGGATTCTTGCTCACTTTCTGGGGTACAAAGTAGAAGTTGTAGGAAAACTGTTGATTGTCCAAACGTAGATACAATCACACCTGTTTCTACTCGATATTGTGAGTCTTCTAGTAGGCCGGCTCAAGAGGTACCGCAAGATTCTGGCGCAATTTCAAATCAAGATACAATTATAAAGGCCACTGTAAAGCTGATTTGCCCTTTAGATAAAAACAGAGCTTTTCAGGGCTCTGGCACCGTTATTAGTTCAAGTGGCCTTATTTTGACTAATAAGCATGTTGTTAGCGGTACTCTTGGGTGCTTAGTTGAGTTTATTGATAACGCCAATGACACACCTTACTTTGGTAATAGACAAATAGCTGATATTCAAAAGGTTTCTTCAAAAGAAGATGTTGCTACTCTGAAACTAAGAAATCCACAGAATAAAAAACTAACATATATTGACATTACAAAAGCCAATAGCAATTTGCGCCTTGGTTCCAAGGTTCACGTCTACGGCTATCCAGCAATATTCGGTACAAACATGACTTACACAAGCGGAGATTTTGGTGGAGTAGATGGCAGTTATTTAAAAACTGGGGTGGTCCTTGAGCATGGAAATTCTGGCGGTGGAGCATACCTTAGTAATGGGGTGTTCATCGGTATACCTACTTTGGTACGAAGAGGAGAGCTCAATGCACTTAGTTATATATTATCCATCAATACAATTAATGCTTGGTTGGGAAATTCTAGCGTCGCCTATAGTGGGAACAGTAATCAGAATAATTATTCCAGAGTCTCATCTGTTTTAGAAGATATTGACTTGAAGGAACTTGGTTCACTAGAATTTATTATTCCCGGGACGAAAGAAAGTGAAGATATTGCCAACGAGCCGAGCGATGTAATTGAAGAAGATCAACCACCCATATCCGGTACCAATGATGAGCCAACAAAAAATCCTCCAGTAGAAACTAATACAAATGAAAGTTGGCCTAACCCGTTTGTTGTCTTAGTTTTTATAATTCTTGGAGGAGGATTTGTCTGGATAATTTGGAAATCAATGAAGAATAATATCGAAAAATTATGAAAAATAAACTTCTTTACATCTCCGTGCTAGCAATCCTCTTCATAATAGCTCTTTATTTCCTCTGGAGCTGGCGTGAGGCTCTGCTGGTTATGGTTAAGGTTGGTACCGCGGGCCAAACAGAAGGAACAGAACAAAGTGACCTTTCGTGTAACATTGCTGTCGTGCCCATAGTTGGAGAAATTATTCCCTACGCCGGAGCTGATAAAGATGGAAGCGGAAATGAGTTGCCTCCCACTACGAATGCCGATGACGTACTCTCTCTGCTTCGTGCGGCGGAAAGCAACCCAAATATGAGAGGGGTTCTTGTGCGTATTGATTCAAATGGCGGTACGCCTGTCGCCTCGGAAATTATCTCAAATGCATTGAAACGTACACCGCTACCTGTTGTGGCACTCATACGTGAAATGGGAACGTCTGGAGCATATCTTGCGGCAACGGGGGCAAGAACGATTATTGCCTCACCTTTTTCTAATATAGGAAGTATTGGTGTTACGATGTCATACTTGGAAAATACCAGAAGAAATGCTCAGGAAGGCTTGCAATACGTTCCTCTCGCATCCGCACAGTTCAAGGACTATGGCAATCCTGATAAATCACTGACTTACGCTGAACGTATGTTAATTGAACGAGACCTCACAATCTATCACAAGCAGTTTGTAGAAGAAGTGGCGAAGAATAGGAATCTGCCCCTTGAACAAGTAGCAAAACTGGCTGATGGTTCGGCAATGCCAGGAGCACTGGCTCTTGAGAATGGGCTCGTTGATGCCCTTGGCGATCAGCAAACTGCGAGAGTATGGTTTGCTGACAACTTGACGATATCATCAACGAACGTGGTGTTTTGTGAGTAGAGGTTGCCCGGGTAACTTGGAAATCAATGGAGAATAACACTGAAAGATTATGAAAAAATGTCCAGCGTGTGCGAAAGAAGTTCAAGATGAAGCGACTATATGCCATTTTTGTAAAAAATCTTTTCCTATAGAAGATGAGGAAGAAACTCCTGAGGAGGAGCCTCTCCCGCAAAAGGATCCAGGAAAAGGATGGCTGAAAACGTTGCTGATATCCGTGGCCACTATCTTCTTCATTCTTGCTTTGTTGTTTGGTTTAGCTGGTTTTCTTGATGGCTCATTTGGTATACTCGGTTCAGTGGTAGTTCTTGGGCTGTGTTTTTTCATAGCAGCGGTAGGTGGGGGACTGCTTACCTACGTCAAACACGTTAGGGCAACGGCAGCAAAGCTAGAAGATAATAACGTATGGGTCTACATCCGGATGGCAATCATTAGATTATCGATTGGAGGATATTTTATTTATTGGAAAGCGAGTGAAGGCGGAGGCTTTCTGAGTCTTGGTAGCCTTGAAAATACTGCTAATAATTTTGGAAACTTCATTCTGTGGGTGATTGCTATACTTCTTGTTATGGATGGTCTTAGAAGCCTCTACTGGGTTGTTCGGGAAGTAGTAAAAAATTTAAGGAGTGATGAAGATGAGGATTGATAAAGGGATATAAAACCGGAAAATAACCAAGACTATGAAAAAGACGAAAAAAGAGGAAATGACGGTGACATATCACTACATTGAGCCAAAAACCCCGGGAGAGAAAGCGGAACAGGAGCGTGGGTTGGACAGAGCATTTGATATTATTTTTGAGGCAGTAGAGAGAAAGAGATCAACACACAAGGGAGGAAAAGCTTAATTAAGCAATTTCACCGCTGTGTACTGACGAGGAGCTATAGGATGGTTTGTAAAGTACTGCAAACGCTAGCACAAACTCTTGACATTCTCTTCTTTTACGCTCAAAATTAGTTACTGAAGACGAGGCACCTCGCTCTAGATCTCATTTCCCGTTCTTGCCGCCTGCGATATACAGCAGGTCGCAATAAGCGACAAGAAGGAAGCGGTGGAGCCTTCTACATTAAGCCGTTGATTGGCCTAGATAGACGAAGACTTTTATGGGAAGCAGAAATGATGCTCCTGGCATGAGAGGTTACCGCTCTCGGAACAATGATGGGGAATTGCGCGACAAGCGCGACGACACCCACATGGGGACGATAGAGAAGCAATACGGTATGGACTTTGGTGTCCGTAGCGATATGCTCTTGGGGACCTTTCTCAAGGAGAACAACATAAAATCCCTTAACGACCTTATAACGGGTCACTAAGGGATAGCGTAGAGACGAGGTATACATGCCTCGTCTTCATTTTACCACATACTAGGCTAAAGTGGATGCAGGTCTTGTTAGAAGAGGCGGGAACATCCTAACTGAGATCTGAGGCAAGTTTCGCCAGCCTATGCTTTTCGAGTAACTTTTGCTCGATAATACATGTTCGTACAGCTGATAACCCCCGGAGCATAAATGAAAATCACGTCCATTTGGACGTGTTTTTCATTTTATATTCTTGATGACAGAATGAGAACGGGAAGGGGTCGGGAAACGGGAGTTTCCCGTTTGGGGTGACCCGAAGGGACAAGAGGGCGGAAGCCCTATTGAACGGAGCAAGTGAAACGAGTGAGTAGTGAGTGTTCCTGTCCGCGGAGCAACTAAAAACAGGGCCTAGATAAGCCTTGTTTTTTATACTCCGAAAGCCTGCCTGCCGGTAGGCAGGGATGTCAGAACTTATGATAAGATTGAGATGAAAGCCCGAACCCGACGATAGTAACTAACGCAAAGGATTCGGAGTTCGATTCGTATGAACATTTCAAGGACAAAATTCGTTATTCTTTTCCTCATTTCTGGGTTCGTTTTTCTTTTTATTACTACTTCACTTTTAGGATCAACAGGCCCTCGAGGCTTTCCCAAACACCCCGATTCATTCCTCCGAACGGCGTCACCAATAGCATGGAAGAATACCGTATCCACAATTATAGTACCTATAAAAATTGTTTTAATAGGACCATTGTTGTTGTCTGGTATTAATTTTTTGAAAGAAGATCCGCCACCTCCATTTATTGCTCTCTATCTCATTTTCTACTGGACTACCCTTGCCTTAATTATTCATTATCTCCTCGGTAAATTGAAACGCTCTTAAAAGATGGGCAAGATGCAAGTGGAACGTTCAGGAGCGGCTTCAAATCTTTTTGACGCAGTCATCAAACAGGTTCTAACATCCTCTATCAGGCGGAGCACTATTTTTTATAAGTTTTTTTTGAAAAACTGTATACTTCTTTGCCATGCTGTACCAGATTGGCTCCCTATGTTATGGTCATCTCCTGTGTATTCAAAGTACTCTACTTTTTTTCCGGCACTTTCCAATGCTTTTTTCAGTTGAACGGAGAGTTCAATTGGCACACTAGAATCATTTGTTCCATGGTGGAGTTGAAGAGGGGCGGAGATATCGTTCAAGTAAGAATAAGGATCTAGTTTTTTCCAAAATTCCTGATTATTACTGGGAAACCCATATTCTTCTACAAGCGGGTTATCGTCAATATTCCTTAAGAACGGTATTTTATCATTATACGTCTCTAACATATCCTCGAAACTACCGACAACTCCTGCCCAAAAAACATAAGCTTTTATGTCTTTTGAGATTACGGCTGTGCGTAGGCCAATCTCACCTCCATTCGAGTGCCCCCAGTAGCCCAGTTTTTCTGGATCAACATCCCGGTAGTTTTTTAGGTACGCTATGGCATATAGGGTATCTACCACATATTTTTCCGAATAATGAGCGCTGACTGCCTCACCTTCCGATCGACCATGCCCGCGCAGATCCGGCTTGAAAGTTATCATTCCACTTCTGGCAAGGGTGGTCTGATACGTAGGATAGCTTCCGGTCGTTGAATATTGTTTTGGAGGAATGTGCCCGTGAACGAATACAATTGCTGGGTATCCATTTTCTGGTCGGGGAGAGAGCGGAACAGTAAGGAGCCCATAAATTTTTAACCCTTCTGATTTATATGAGGCGACAAATTGACGATAGTTTGTCCCGTTAGAAAGTTCTTGTTCAATGGTGAAAGAACCACCCAGGTATTCTCTTCGGCGAAGGGCTTCAATAGACATTGGATGAAGTTGGCTATTGCTACGTTCCTTTTCTTCTATCGACTCAACTTTTGTTGTTTCAGATGGTAGGCTTGTTTCTTTTTTTGTATCCGTTTCGTTACGTGTGAAAGTGACGAGTACAGTTATAATAAAAATACCGGAACACAAGATCAAGAATGATTTAATGAATATTTTCATAATTGCAAGTTTAGCATCTAATGGAGAGGTTATATGGCGGAGAGTGGCGCTGCGATGGGGGGATTCATTGTGCATTCATGAGCTCAATGAATTTCAGAGGATCTATCGAAAAACCACCTATACGGACCGAGAGATGGAGATGGGGACCGAGAGAATAGCCCGTATTGCCACTCAGAGCTATGAGATCGCCCTTTTTCGTGATCTCGCCCGATCTTACATTGATTTTAGAGAGATGCATATAAAGCGTCATTATGCCCAAGCCGTGATCAATGATGACGGTATTCCCATAGTTCCTAAAGCTTTTGGCAAAGGCAATTTTCCCGGAGTTCATGGCATAGACGGGCGTTTCTTCGGGCGCTCGAAAATCCGTGCCATTGTGACTGAGATTCACAGAGCCTGTTTTTCTGCTGTAACCGTAAACATCTGTAACAACGGGAGATCCGCCGAGGGGAAGTTGGAACTGTCCGTTCCAAAGCTTCTCTGGACTTATGGTGGCGGTAATAGAATTAAGAAGGGCTGTGTCTTGTGACAAGGTGCTGGTAAGTTCTTGTTCTGCCTGTGGGGTATTACCTCCAAGTTGTTCGGGAATATCGAACTCAGCCGTAGCTACGGCTCTTTGTGTAACCTCAATTTTTTCTTTGATTACCCGACCATCCTTAAGAATGAGAACAATCGCATATAAACCAGGGTTTCGATGCAGATCGATACCTACAAGCGCTGCAAGCTGCTCCTCGTCAACAAATGTGACAAGTGGTTTGTCATCAAGGGTGAAGGATTGAATTGCTGATGTAGAAACAAGGCCGTCTACGGTAATCAGTGCGGGCTCTCCCTGGATGAGAGCGGTGGGGGAAACCGAAAGGGTGACGGGTTCTATCCTGGGTACGGCGGCGGTCTCTAGCGGTTGTATGGCTGGTACTTCAGATTCTCCCTTAGGCTGATTTTTTAGCCGTGGCACTGCAAAATAGGCGACGATGAATAATAATGGGAGAGCGAGCCAGGGAAGTATTTTCATGTTTACATTATACGGTTCCCTGTCGCTATTGAGAAGGAGGGAACATAATCCATACATAATAAGAAAAGAGCCCAAACAAGAAGTATTGATTTTCACCTTGGCGGATGGCGGAACCCTGTTTTTCGTTACCTAGAGCAGGAATCGGGTTCTAGAACACGGCATTGGTCATTAACAGCAAGAGGTGCTATGCTTTTCTCAAGATAGCGAGAGTTTGCCAATCAGGTGTAATTATTAGCTGAATGAAAAGTATGAATAATATAATTGATTTGGATAAAATGGAAATGCTTAATAAAATCAAAAAGAGCTTTTCGTTTTTCGCTAGTGTTCTTTTATTGACGATTGTTATTTTTGGATCTGTGGGAACCATCGGAGCCGGAGAGAGAGGCGTCCTCTTGCAATTTGGAGCAGTGAAGGACAAAGTGTTTGACGAAGGCCTTTACTTCAAAATACCCTTTGTCCAAAAAGTAGTGACGATGGATGTGAAAATTCAAAAAGATGAGGTGCCAGCGAGCGCTTCTTCCAAGGACCTGCAAATCATTACTTCCAAAGTTGCCATTAATTATCACCTTTCTCCTGACAAGGTAAATATTGTTTGGCAGAGCGTTGGGAAGGATTACAATAGCCGTATTATCGCGCCATCGATTCAGGAGGCGGTCAAGGCAGTCACCGCCAAATTTACTGCGGAAGAATTGATTATCAAAAGAGAGGACGTGAAAGATCAGATCAAAATCAACCTGGCTGAAAGGTTGATCAGAACTCATATTATAGTGGATGATATCAATATAACGTCTTTTGATTTCTCGCCAGCTTTTAATGAAGCGATTGAGGCCAAGGTGACAGCCGAACAGCTCAAGTTGAAAGCTGAAAGAGATTTGGAAAGAATTAGAATAGAGGCGGACCAAAAAGTTATTGAGGCTGAAGGGAAGGCGAAGGCAATTAAAACTGAAGCGCAAGCGTTAACGGCTAATCCTCAGGTGGTGGAATTGCGTTGGATAGAAAAGTGGGACGGAAAGACGCCGACGTATTGGGGAGGAGCGAGCCCATTTATCGGGATAAACAGGCAGTAAGGTGAGCGCGGAGGTGTTTTTGTAATTCGAGCACTGAAAACAAGGCTGTAACAAGCCTTGTTTTTTATACCCTCAATGGGATAGTAGAATATGTGTGATAAAATTAGATAATGGAAAGGATTTCTGAAAATTTCTACAATAAGGACTCATCGGAAGTTATTAAGTATTTCAATACGAGCGAGCACGGATTTGCTTCATCCGAAGCGAAGCGGAGACTTACGGAATATGGGTCCAATGAATTGCCGGAAGCAAAGCGTGACAGCGTCTACGCCATCTTTTTTCGCCAGTTTAAGAGCCCGCTCATCTTCATTCTGCTTTCTGCGGGAATCATCATATTTTTCACAGGAGAAATTGTCGATGCCTCCGTTGTTTTCTTCGTCCTCATTTTTAACGCCATTGTCGGTACCGTTCAGGAAGGAAGAGCACAGAATACTTTTCTGGCGCTAAAGAAATTCATCAAAGGAAGAGCTTTCGTCTTGCGCGATCATGAAGAGACAATCGTTTCAGACAAGTACATTGTCCCGGGTGATATTATCGTCCTGCGGGAGGGGGAGAAGGTTCCGGCTGACGCCCGTGTTATCGCTTCCAATGCTCTCAAGATCAATGAATCTGCCTTGACAGGAGAGTCATTACCGAAACACAAAGATACGCGTCCGCTCACAGGAGAAAAAATCGTTCTTTCGGATCAAGGAAATATGGTTTTCAAAGGGACGGTGATCGTTTCCGGAAATGGCAAAGCTATCGTTGTTGCTACCGGCATTGAAACGTTTCTCGGAACGATAGCCAAGGAAACACTCGGGATTGATGCGGATTTTCCGCTGAAAAACGATATTCGAAAACTTTCCCGGTTCATCATTTCGTTTGTTCTCTCCATCGCGTTTATACTGCTTTCCCTTGGTATTTTGAATGGGCATCCATTGCGGGATATCTTCAAGACTATTGTTGCCATATCGGTTTCTATCATTCCAGAAGGCTTGCCGATTGTGATAACGCTCGTGCTCGCCAGCGGAGTATGGCGAATGAGCAAGAAGAATGTTCTCGTAAAGAAATTACAAGCCATTGAAGTTCTGGGAGAAACGAAAATTCTTGCCGTTGATAAAACAGGTACGGTGACAAAAAACGAGCTCTCGATAGAGAAAGTTTTTATAGATAATAATTTGTTTGACATTGGAGGAGGTGGATACTTGCCAGAAGGAGAGGTGAGTCTTCATGGGGATATTGTTGATCCATTAAATCATCCGAATCTGCTTTTAGCGGGGAAGATAGCGGCTCTCAATAGTAGTGCCAGCCTCATCTTTCATAAAGGATCAAGGCAGTGGAAAGTGGCAGGTGATCCGACCGAAGGGGCAATGATGGTTTTTTCGAAGAAAATTGGTTTTAACCATGAAGATTTGCTTTCCGAGATACCGATGATCGATGAGCTTCCTTTTGATTATGAACGGAAGTTTCATGTGTCGCTCCATCGTACGAAACCGGAGAATTTTCTCGCGATAACCGGTTCCCCGGAAATGATTCTCTCTTTGTCTAGAAGAGAGCCGGGAATAGACGGCTTGAAAAAAATTACTGATGAAAGGAAAAAAGAGTTGGAGTTGGTGTTTGATACCTTGTCGCAGGATGGGTTGCGAGTCATTGGGTTTGCCTACGGATTCACGACAGATGAAAATATTGATGAAGAGCGCTCAATGAAAAACCTGGTCTTCGGAGGGTTTTTCGGTATCAAAGATACGTTGCGGACAGAGGTGAGGGATGCTGTACAACAAGTGGAGGCATCAGGCATAAAAGTGGTGATGATCACTGGGGACCATGCTGTGACAGCACGGGCGATTGCAACGGAATCTGGAATTTACAATGGCGGGGACATGGTACTCGATGGTGAAGAGATAGATCGATTAAGCGATGGAGAACTGGCAGAAAAAATACCGGATGTGAGTGTTTTTTCTCGGGTTACACCGAAGCATAAACTGAGAATTATTCAGGCATACCGGTCGAGCGGGTTGGTCGTCGCGATGACCGGAGACGGAGTGAATGATGCTCTCTCCCTTTCAGCAGCAGACATCGGTATTGGGATGGGAAAAATTGGGACGGATGTCGCCAAAGAAGCTTCTGATATTATCTTGCTCGACGATAACTTCGGCAGCATCGTCCATGGCGTTGAAGAAGGAAGAAATATCTTTGCGACTATCAAGAAGGTCATTCTCTATCTTTTTTCGACCAGTTTAGGTGAAGTGTTCGTTTTGCTCGGAGCTTTGCTTATTGGTTTTCCTCTCCCAATTCTCGCGGCTCAAATCTTGTGGTTGAATCTGGTAACGGACGGATTCCTCGATGTGGCTCTCGCAATGGAGCCAAAAGAGCCAAAGAAGGTTTTTTTTGCGAAGACGGCACTAGTCGATACATTGATGATGAAGCGGATGTTTCTCATGGCGCTCCCGATGGCGATTGGGACACTCATTCTTTTCAGCCAGTACTATCAAGATGATATTGCGAAAGCGTGGACGATCTCACTGACGGTACTCGCTGTATTCCAGTGGTTCAATGCCTGGAATTGCCGGTCGGCAGAGAAATCGGTTTTTTCTATGAACCCGTTTTCCAATAAGTTTCTTTTGGGGGCGACTGGCATTATTATTATGTTGCAAGTCACTGCCGTATATAGCCCGCTGTTTCAGAAAGTGCTCCGAACAGTACCGCTTGATCGAGATGACTGGCTTATGATTATTCCTGTAGCGTTTTCAATCGTTGTAGTGGAGGAAGTCAGGAAATACTTTTATAGGGTGTCTTTGCGCCGTATAGAAAGCGAGAAAGCGTCTTCTGCAGGTCTACCCTATGGTAAGTCTGAGTAATGATTGTATCTGGGCCAAAGATACTATCGGATCAGGGAAGGCCTGCTCCCACTGAAAGGTTCGGAAGCTGTCCCGCCAAGCGAGCAAAGAGTTGGTGCGGGATAAATACCGTGGGAAACTGTTAATCTCTTGGTTCCGCCAGTAGGCGGATAAACTCCGGTTCCCTGCCCGTCCGACAGGCGGGGAATCCCACCTCTGGAACATAAAGAAAAAACTGGCCTCATACGAGGTCGGTTTTTCTTTTCTCATGGAGGGTTGGGTGAGGGCAGGAAAATCCAGAAAAAAAGCATTGGACATTTTACGGAGCAGGAGATGTTGAGGAATTTTTAAGAGTTTTGCCGGCAATGAAAGAGCCAATAAAACCGAACACAATAAAAATAATGTATTGAACAACGACGCCAACCGCAAATCCCAGCAAAAGAGCGATAATGGCTACCAGACTTACGGCATTCAATCCCGTCAGCCCCCATCCATTTTTGAATATCATGAAGAGGTTAATGAAAAAGGAAACAGAAACAAAAGGTACAATGACAGCCAGGCTGCCGAGAGAAATCATTCTCAGACGCTCTCTCCAGACGGTAGTTTTTTCTGATCTTTTCGTCAAATAAAATCCCAGCAAAACCGCAAACAAAGGAACCAGGTAAGAAAACACGCTGAGAATTTTAGGTGAAAAAATTCCAGCCATACTCGACACGAAACCAAACACAATGGCTATGAACATGAGTGTTCTCACGTTTGGTACCGCACCAAATTTTGACAAAAAGCTACCCATAATTACTAATTTTTATATTGGAAGTAGAATTTCAAAGAGCACCCATTATAACTCTCTACGGTCAGATAGCGCAGGCTTGTACATTGCTCGGTATGTTTTGTGATATTTTGCCTGATGCCGACCGTAAAGTCATTCATAACCGCAGGCATGGCTTTGCAAGACACCTCTTTGGCATCCCAGATAATCTTTTTATCCTCGATACTGAGACTCGGACGATCAACTCCGGCCGCATCAGCGACAGTTCTTCTTACTGCCTCTAAGCATCTGTCATCTCTTGTTTTGGTACAGCCATCACACTTATTGTTCGGGTCAGCCCATTCATACCCTTCTCTGCACTGGCAGCTCGCCCCCGCCGGAATCGAACTTATGGGACAGACAAATTGATTGTCAATCTTGACTTTGCCAGTACTCAAATCGCACTCTGCGTCTCCTGATTCGTCACGTTCGCCAGTTGTCGAACCGTCGCTTATCTCTCCTTTAGGAGCGGGACAGACCTTTCCAGTCTCCACGGCCTGAATACTGTAGAGAAGGTAGCCAACCTCTCGTTCTTCATTGGTGATGGAACCTCTCAATTGAGGCACTTTCGTGCCACAGGATGAGCTCTCAGTCTTATCCATGGTTCCAAGGTAATTTGAATTCGTGATAACTTGAGCCGCAGCGTATGCTTTTTGCTCCTCATCGCTCAAGTTGGTAACGATAACTTGCTCAGTCACCCAAGAAATTGCTTCGCCCAGCAAGTTTATCCCCATCCCTACTGGCCCGGCTGTCAAATAAGAGCCTCCGAGAGATACCCCTTTTTTGAAAAGACCCCAGACCGTTGACTTTACTGGAGTATAATCTAAGACTCTCACGTTTGTATTGATTTCCTGGTCGCAAGAACACGTGGTGTGCGAATAGATTTCAATAGGCCCGTCAAAAACCACTTTCCCGCCGCTTCCTACCGATATGGGTTTATTAGTAAGCCCCCTTGTTTCGTCGTGTTTCGGGTTTGTGGGGTCAATGGTGTAGTGAAACAGAACATCCGCATCGCCAAAAAAATTTTGATCATTGTCTGTAAATATATTAGGATCTTTGCTTATCCCAATCTCATTTAACTGAACAGTAATTTGGTATTCTTTGTCGTTTGCACTTTCACCGACATGAGAAAAAACCGTTGGTACAGAAAGACCAAGAAACAATAAGGAAACAATAGCCAAGTTTACTTTTTTCAAAGTCATACATTCCTACGTCTGCCACTATAATAATACTTCAGCTATACTTGTGTCTATAGTCAGGTAAAAAAGCAAGAAGAAGCGAGGAAATGGGCGTTTTCTGTTTTGGGTGACGGCGAGAAGTGCCAAGGACGGAAACCCTATCGGGACGCAATCGTGCTATAATCGAGGTGAATTAAAATGAAAAATATGACTTCCTTCCTGAAACAGTCAGTCCTGCGTGATCTGCAAAAACTCCTTCAATAAGTTTTTTCAATGAGCATCAAGCGGATTCTAAAAGGATGCTAAAAGCCCCTTTTTAAACGGAGCAATTTCTGTTTTAAGGAGAGGAGGTGTTACAATAAAGTGAGAAAAAATTCCCTTCGGTGGATTGGCCATTAATATACGGAGGATGAAATACGTAAAAATTTTTCTGATTGCGACCGCAGTGGTAGTAGGTATGAGCGTGTTTGCTTTCTACGGTGTTACTCGTCCAGACTCGGTTGCTAAACGCGGTCTGGGAAGTGGCGACTGTAATCCCGTGTCAGCGGATGTCGACTTTGGGCTACGTTATGACGGAAAGCTGATTGACACGCATATCCACATACCCGACGATCAGCTTTCGTGGCTTTTGCCCCTTGGTGCCGATACCACTATCGGCAAGTACGCGTGCACGTTTAAAATAGAAGGAACAACTCAAGCTTTTGCATTCTTTCCCGTCCATAAGTGGTTTATGCCACAAACGGCTACAATTATTCGTGCGGCCCAAAAGACCTATCCAGGACTACTCGTGCCTTTTATCATGCCGCCAGATAATGATGGCAGTCCAAGCGGCTTCCCTACCGTTTCAGCCGACGTACTTAGAGATATGCTGGAGGAAGCCCCTAGACTTTTTCAAGGCTATGGAGAAATAGGTCTTTACGAGCGTGGCGATCACGGCGGATCGAAGGGCGCGCCAGCTCTTCTGCCTGACTCTCCGCGCATGTCGGCAATTTATCCGGTAGTGCGTGAAAATTCCTTACTTGTTTACGTCCACCTCGGTGAAGGACAGCAGGATTCTTTCGAGCGCGTGGCCGCTGCTAATCGCGATATCAAGTTTATCTTTCACGGTGATCAGTTGGTAGTTTACAGAGACGGTGTGCAGGATCTTTCCACCATCGATGAGATCTTGAATCGAAATTCAAATGTGTCCTATGGTGTCGACGAACTCTATGGCGATGACTGGCTTTTAAAACCGGAAGTGACAAAGGAGCAATTTTTAGATCACTTCGACAATTACGAAGAGCTCTTGGATGAGGACGTGATTACCTGGAAGGCATTCATAGAAAGGCATCCTGACCAAGTGCTTTGGGGTACTGACCGCGGATGGTTTGGGGGTTGGGCGTTGGATCAGGAGGTCGGACTTTACCTCGCGCGGTACGCGCGCACTTTCATTAGCCGTCTCGATCTAGCAGTACAAGAAAAATTTGCTTACAAGAATGCTGAACGATTATTGGAAAGATAGCAGGAATTTCTATCGCTCTAGCAAGAGAGGATAGCGAGCGACGGAAACGGGCTCTTTTTGATGAAGTTTTTAATAGAAGGACAGGCTTTCAAATTGATGGAAAAAATTCCCAAAATTTTTTTGTTGAGTATAGCGGTTTTACTTATGCTCCTTGCCGGTCTTTTTTATTTTTTCAACGAGACACAAATGATTGAGCAAAAAAATAATTCGGGAGTATAGGTATAAAATTAAGAAAGAAGCACAACTATGGCAATACCAGCAGGGCAAATAGACTCTTTGTTTTATTTAATAACTTGAAACAAAACTCAATAGCTGCAACTCCATTTCCATCTGCGGAATATTCAAGTGGCGCAACATATCCGTCAGGGGGAGCCACTAAAAACAAGGCTGTAACAAGCCTTGTTTTTATACCCCGAAAGCCTGCCTGCCGGTAGGCAGGGATGTCAGAACTTGTGATAAGATTGAGATGAAAGCCCGAACCCGACGATAGTAACTAACGCAAAGGATTCGGAGTTCGATAAATATGGACATTTCAAGGACAAAATTCGTTATCTTCTTCCTCATTTCCGGGTTCGCTTTTCTTTTTATTACTACTTCGCTTTTGGGATCAACAGGCCCCCGAGGCTTCCCTAAGCACCCCGACTCATTCCTTCGAACGGCGTCACCGAAGCCATGGAAGAGTACTGTATCCACAATTATAGTACCTATAAAAATTGTTTTAATAGGACCTTTGTTGCTTTCTACTGATTTTTTGCGGGATGATCCGCCACCCCCATTTATTGCTATCTATCTCATTTTCTATTGGACGATTCTTGCCTCAATTATTCATTATCTCCTCGGTAAATTGAAACGCTCTTAACGCATCATTCTTCTGATATAATGACTATATAATAAAAATTACGTCGGTGTATTGGAAACTAACCTTGATGGGAAAATCATAAAGTTTTTGTAAAATAAATATGGTAAATAAAAAATTATTAACCGGTAGCCTCGTTGTTGTAATTTTGATTTTAACTGTAGTGCTGATGACGGGTAAAAGAGAAATCAGCCCGGCACAAATTGGTCCTGCTATTTTGGATAGTGCCGGTCAAAATAATTATGGGAAAGCCGGGAAAGAGAGGGTAGATCTGCCGTCCTGCGGAAACAAAATGGACTTCTTTACGGTTTCTCCAATAAAGAGTGAGGATTATGGTGATTTGATACCTTTGGGCAGTTTGAACCCGACCGGACATGTTTTTCCAACCGACCATATATATTTGTTTTCCAAAAAAACACCAGGGAGGAATGGCGAAACAACGGAGGACTTTGCTAAGCCGTTTTATTCTCCTGGGGATATGTGGATTACCGAGGTTAGCACCAGTGAAGACCTCGTTACCCAAAAAACCGATTACGGGATAGTCTATCAGCCCTGTGCTGAGTTTGAAGGAAAGTTTGGCCATGTAGGCAGACTCTCTGCCAAACTCAAGGCTGAAATAGAAAAAATAACTGATAAAAAATGTAATGACTATACTACCGGCGGATCGAAGTATCGCGCTTGCTGGTACGGGCAACTGAAAATATTCGTCAAGGCCGGTGAAGAACTCGGGACAGTTTTCAATGGTCGTTCGGCCGCTTTGGACATTTGGGCAACTGATTTTCGCAGTGAGAAATTGAAATTTGCCAATCCTACTCGTTGGCGTGAAGAAACTTTATATAATGTTTGTCCGGCAAATTATTTCACCGCCAGTATCAAAAATGAAATGCTCAGCCGCTTTAGCGGCTATGGCAGAAATGAAAAAAGGACGGTTGAGCCGGTTTGTGGCACGATAGAAGCGGACATAAAAGGTACCGCCCGGGGTCATTGGTTTAGCCGCGATCATACGCAGTATTCACTCGAAGACAAAAATCTGGCACTGGCAAACGACAATAAAAATCCACTGCAGCAAGCCTTTTCGATGGGGAATTCCGGAGAGAGCAAGGGTTACAAAAGCGGAGTAAATTACTTTATGCCTAAAAACAGCGGCAGTGTAAACCGAGACTTCGCCGAAGTAAAGCCGGACGGCGGTGTCTACTGCTATGAAACTACGAACTCGCCAAATATAAAAACACATGGTGCAGGGCAAAAATCCGTTCTATATCTGAGTATGCTAAACGACGAAACAATCAGAGTGGAGAAGGCCAACGGTTTTGTCTGCGATCAAGGCCCATGGATTATGACGAATTATGTTGAGTTTGTACGGTGAGGGGATTGTTTTCTCAATATTTTTTCAATACTTCTCCAATCCAAAATTCCCCAGTAAGCCGTTTGAACATGTGCTATAATTGCTTTGTTTCAGAGTAAATTGTGTAAAGTGATGAAAATATATGGATTTTGAAATGGGGGCGAAGCGTGAAGCTGCAGCCTGGAACGTCGCGACTCACACGGTAGAAACCTACCTTAGCGTAGGGGAGATAGATAGGGCCAAGCAGTTTGCGAAGCAGGCGATAGAAAATTGGAAAGCGGATGAAAAAGTTGAAGTTGCAGCGCAATTTAAAGAGTGGTTGCGAGGCAAAGGGATAAATCTGGATACAAAATAGGTATGGCACAGGCAATTGAAACAAGGCCATAATTGGCCTTGTTTTTGTTGTCCGCTTTTGCGACTATACAGAAAGATCTAAACCTGATATATTCAAGGGCCTATTAAAGATTCATGGGAAAGCAATATCCTTGTTTGACGTCTCGAATATGAAGAAATTACTCTTTGTTATCTGGCTATTCCCTCTTGTTGTCTACGGGGGGACAGGCCCAGCCGAATCCCCAACACAAAGTGCCTATATACGCTATACCTCTCCGCCGGATGGGTATGCCTATGGCATGGTGTGGGTCAATGTGACGCAAAAAAAATCGGGAGCTTTTGTTCAGGTGCGGAAACTGCAACTGGTTTGCTTTAGTGGTGGAAAGAAGAAAATCTTCGCGGATGGGATCGATACGACCTACGGTATGGGGTTGTATCCAAGAAGCCCCTGGTTCGGTAAAAATGACAAACATATAACAATCCCCGTGAGTAACCCTGTAGAAATGCGTAAGGGCAAAGTTACTCATTTTTGGACAAAGAGGGTATATATCCCGAAAGAATACAAGAAGTGTCGTCCTGAGGCCGCGCTAACAGTGAAAAATGCGTATGTCCAGATAGGGTTGGATTACTGGCCGGGATTTGATTCTTATAAAGAGGGTAAAAAAATAAAAAATGTCGAGGCGATGGCTTCACGCTGGTATACGAAGACTTTTTCGTACTAATTTACAAAAATGTGACACCAAAAAACCACCCTTCGATTAACTCAGGGTGGTTTTTCTGTAGAAACTATTCTGCGTTTTTGCTCGGGCGATGAATAGAGGCGATAGCCAGTATCAACACGGACATCGATACGGTCAAGACTTCCAATTCATTCCCACCAACGAGTGTAAAGTTTTGATTCACAAACCAACGCACATACGTTTGGAATCCGACCAAAAGAAGCACGACGATGAGTAACAATATGGCAGTAGCCACAGAAAAATAGAAAACAAATCGCTCTCTCTTTTCTTGAGTAGGGGTATTCATATCACGAAGAGTACCATAGTAAACCGCAGTTATCAATCTCTATTGTGCCGGCATCATGGCTGATAGCATCAGGCAAAAGAGAAAAAGCGATAGTTCCCACGTCAGAGAGAGAATGATATACTGCGTCTAGCGATTTTTTCTTTTTCCTATGAAAAATTTTATTGTCATCGTACTGGTCGTTATGGGGCTCACCTTTTTTGTGACTTCCAACACTGCGCCGGTCCCTCTCCATTTCTTCACTTTGACGAAAGATGTCCCGCTTTCGTTTATCCTGATTCTCCCGATTAGTATCACACTGCTTGTTTTCGCGCTGTATAACCTGATTCAGAGAAGCAAGACAAACATCATCATTCGTGAATTGGAGGACAGCCTCGAGAGCGAGCAAAAAAAAGTATTGGAAGTAGCCAAACGTACCCACGAGCTTGAACTCGAAAATCGGAAACTCAAAATCCGTTTGGGTCATACCGATTTCGACGAAGATTCTTTATGAAAAGTCTGTTGCTCGCTTTGTGGAGGAGGCTCAATTTTTCCAAGCATTTTCAACTGAATATCATCCGGATGTTTCAGGATCAGTTTCTCGTCGGTGTGACCGGCCTTATTTTCAATGAAAAAAACGAAGTGTTGGTGTTCAAGCACACCTATCGGCAGAGGAGCTGGAGCTTGCCTGGAGGGTATATGAATGGCAAGGAACACCCCAAAGAAGCATTGGCCAGGGAAATCAAGGAAGAGTCCGGATTTACCGTCAGTATCGATTGGAGAATGAAAGTGCGTACGGACAGGGAAACGGCGCGTCTGGATATTTCCTACATCGGAACCTACATTGGGGGAGAGTTTGTTCCGTCCAAAGAGGTGAGTGAAGCCAGATTTTGTTCACTCCAAAATCTTCCGCCTATTCGCAGAGACCAGCTGTTCCTTATCGAAAACGCGCTTGAGCAACGCGAACATTTCTTTTCGGAGAATTCTTACTCAGACCCTCTCTCCGAACAAAAACACATCGCGCATTTTTAAGAAGAGAGCTTATACCCGACAAAGAAGATTCAAGCCGGTTTCTTTGTCAAAAACCCGATGGAGAGGCGAAGGCAGAACGGTCAGATGAATCTCGCAGGCACCCGATACCCGGAGTTTGAAAAGATGGCCTCCAAACACGGAGAGATCGCGTTTTCCAAAGACTCCGTGGATATGGAGCATTTTTTCGTCTTTCAGTGTACCGAGATTTCCGTTCAAGGAAAGAATCTCCACGTCCTCGTTTATTTGGTGGCGTTCGTAAGTCTGGGTGGGGAGATGGTAGTAAGCGAGTTCCAGTTGATCTGCCGCCCCGAGTCCGGTGAGCGTCGCTCCGGCGACAGTATTTTCTCTGCACCAGGAAAGAAGGGTCTCAAAAAGCTCTTCACCACGGGCGAGATTGAAGACGAATTGATTTTCGTGGGAGGCTATCATTTGCATACCTGGTCAGTGAAACTTCAACAATTTTTTATAAACTGTAGAAGTGAAGTTAATTTTGTTTTTCCGCTTATGTTTGAACAGCAATAACATTTACTAATACTCAGTCGAAGTTCTACTGCCGGGCATAGTGGTTTCAGTTTAGCATATCTGTCCAAAGAGGTTGAGGTCTCTTTTTATGATCATAGCCATTTGAAGGTGAAAACTTCCGGTGTGGGCAGCTGATGATGTTATAATAAGTCTTGCCTCTCTTTTTGGAAATCTTTTCCTGAAAGCAAATATGAGCGATATTGAGTATCCACAACCAGCCAAAACAAAGAAAAGCCTGATGAAGATTGGCGTTCTTTTTTTGCTTCTTGGCATCTCGGTGGTTGTTTCATTGAAAAAAGATGATGTCAGCATCCAAAACATTGGCGATTATATTGGTGGTTCGCTCCAAAACGAGATTGTCCCAGCCGAAAAAAGTCTTCCTGCCCCGGAGGGAGAAAAATCAGTGTCGTTCAATTGGGAGTACAAAGGCAGAAAGTATTCTCTCGATGAGAATCTGTACGATTCTTATTACCAGTTTTACAAAACTCTTCCGACCGCTATACTTTTGAACGGGGAATCACAAATTGAGCGGGAAACGATAAGTAATGAAAAGTTTATTACCGGAGTAGTCGGAGATGATACCGTACAGGTTTTGGCAGAGAAGCTTCGCACCATGGGGGAAGAGCGCAAGCTGAACGAAAGCCAGATGGTGGAATTTGTAGCGACTTTCGTCCAAACCATTCCCTATGATCAGAAAAAGCTTGAGAGACGGAATAGCGGTCTCAGCGGTATAACGGAGAAGATCACCTACCCCTATGAAGTTTTGTACGAGAACACGGGAGTTTGCCAGGACAAGAGCTACCTCGCTTATGCTTTGTTGAAAAAGCTTGGCTACGGCGTCGCCATCTTTCTTTTCCCCGATCCAGAGGATAATCATATGGCGATAGGAGTGAAGTGCCCGCTCCAGTATTCGAATTATGCGTCCGGTTATTGTTTTGTCGAAACTACCAGTCTCGGGAACAAAATCGGTATGATACCCGATCTCATTCCAAAGAGCCGTATCGCTACCTCCGATATACAGATAAGCACGGTTGGAAACAACCAGGTCGGAGATGATGAATATCAGTCGCTCGGTAACGTCGAAGTTCTCAATACAATCGACGGCAAGGAATATACCGGAATCATCGATACTATCAGCACGCAAAAAGAACTCGAGCGTTTGCGGAAATTAATTGAGGGGTACAAGCGGGAGCTCCAGGCGTTGGGGGCAGAAATTGAAAAGCAGGAAAATGACCTTGATCGAATGCAAAAGAAATTGAAGAGTCTGAAAAAAGATGAGCAGTATGATGATTACAACGATTTGGTGAGTAAATACAACAAACTTCTTTCTGCAGTGAAAAAAGATATAAAGGAATACAATAAAAAGGCGGGGGTAAACAATGATGCCATTTCGCGATACCGCGCCCTGGCCAAGGATTTTTACCGTTAGTGGGTGTAAAACGAAAAAATTCAAAAATATTGCGGAAATAAGCCTTTTCTGCTACGCTCTACTATTGGTTCTTTTACATCTTTACATATCCCAACAACCTCAACGAGGAGAATCATATGCCCCTGAATCTGCTTGTTGTCGGTGATCCAGCTCGCGTCAATCCGCTTGTAGTCTTGCTTAAGAATAGCGGCGTGAATGCTGTTCCAGTTTTGTCACGGAATACCATAGATATATTGGAGAGCATAAGGCCTTACCAAGCCAAGAAAACTCTGGTGGTATTTGGCGACGCCTTGGAAGATAAACCGGGCTTTCTTCGTCTTCTCCAACGGGTCCAGCGAGAAACCAGTATGGTAATTATTTCTGGTGAGCATCAAAACTCTCCGACACCCTATGATAGCCGTCAATTAGTAGAGGAGATTGAAAAAGCGACTGTATGTAAAATTCGCTACTTTTCATACAAGGAAGGAAATCACCTTGTTCTCGCGCAAAAAAGTCTTGCAGCGGAAACGCCAGCCAAGCAAAATGATGAAAGAAAATCAAGTGAGCGTTTGATCAACGGGCGAACAGTTTATTTGGAAGGGCGATCTGCCGAGATGTTTGATATGATTACCCAATCCGCAGGAATGTTTGTCCCATGGCATGTGCTTCGTCAGCGTTTTGAAAGTCGAGGGACTATGTATGGAGCTATCGCCCGTCTGCGTCAGGAGCTGAAGAAACAATTTCCGGGAGCGGAAAAAGCTGTTACGACGCATAAATACGAGGGAATCGCATTTGATCCGACTTTACTTCCTGCAGAGAAAATTACCGCTAAGCCTTCTTGATGCCGAGCGTGTCCATCCGGACTCTCCTCGGCATTTTTTTATTCAGATGAAGAAGAAATAAGAAAATTAACAGAAGCAAAGGTGGGGTTGACTTGGTGTATATATTCCTCTAGGCTTGATGATAAGAGGGAGAACAAACCCTCTTTTCCTTTACAATGTGGTTCTTACAGAGAGGGGCTACACCATGCCAATTGCGCTTATTAGTGTATCTGACAAGACGGGGATTGAACTCTTTGCTCGGGGAATCATTACCCTAGGGTACAAGATCCTTTCCACTTCCAATACCGCGAAGGCTCTAGAAGCCGACCATACTCCGGTTATCCAAGTATCCGATCACACGGGTTTTCCGGAGATGCTCGGCGGTCGGGTCAAGACTCTGCACCCGAAAATTCATGGCGGTATTCTCGCTCGGCGCGATGTACCGGCACATATGTCTGCGATCGCAGAAGTCGGCATCGAGCCAATCGATCTTGTCGTGGTCAATCTGTATCCGTTCGAGCAGACGGTAGCAAAACCGGACTGCACGCCGGAGCAGGCAATCGAAAACATCGACATTGGCGGGCCTGCCATGGTGCGCTCTGCGGCCAAGAATTATGCAAGCGTGATCGTCACTGTCAATCCGGCCGATTACTCCGGCATACTGGCCAGGCTGCGTGCCGGTACGGTCGACATGGAATTCCGCCACGTGCTGGCGCAAAAAGCTTTCGCGCACACTGCGGCGTATGACGCGGCCATCGCGAAATACCTCGACAACGCAGATGACGTGCACGGGTTGCGGTATGGGCACGCCCTCTGCGGATTTTCGAGCGAGCCGCCCAAAGGCTGGCCAGAAGGGCAAAAAGGAGTCAGGTTTGATGAAGTGGACAAGATTACCTGTCGGGATTGCAAGGTTATTGCCGAGCATTTCCAACGGCACCGCGATTGACCGACAGTCGCACTCGCGTATAAACCCCCGCGATTATAAATAGGGGTTTTTCTTTTTGTCTCAAAGATCATTGCTCCCCAGGCATTTATAGGCTACTATGTATGAGGTGTTAGATAAATTAATTATTTTAATATATTTCGTATGGGAAAAATAATTGTCGGGGTTATCGTTGTTGTTGCCATCGCCGGTTTCTTTCTGATGAAGGATAACAATGATGCGGTTGTGACCAAGAGCGATAGCAATAAACCGGCAGTAACGATGCCGGCAGGAGAGGTGAAGGAGTTTTCCATGACTTCCTATTATGATGATGCAGGGAAGTGGTTCTCGCTCAAAGAAATAAACGTCAAAAAGGGAGATGTTGTTCGCATCAAGGTAACCAATATCAAAGGATCACACGATTTCAATATCGATGAGTATGGGGTCAAGAAAGCAACCCCTCTCAACCAGGAAGCTATCATTGAATTTACGGCCGACAAGGTTGGTGAATTTACGTATTACTGTTCTATGCCGGGTCATCGCCAGGCCGGGCAGTTTGGTAAGCTGATTGTAAAGGAGTAGACTGTGTGAAACTCACAGGCAAATCAAGAAGCCGTCCGCTGAGGGACGGCTTTCTTTTTCTACTTTGCTCCAATGCTATACTGAAAGTATGTTCGGACTAACCAAAAAAGAATTAGCGATATTACGTAAACTTTCCACACCTGGAAAAATTCAGGATTTTTTGGACACATTGCCGATCAATCACCTCAAAAATGGCGCTACGTGTTTTTCCCCACGGCAAGTATTGCGGGAGAAAAAAGCTCACTGCATCGAGGGGGCGCTCTTGGCCGCTACCGCTCTGTGGCTGCATGGAGAGTCGCCACTTCTCCTTGATTTGAAAGCGACGAGGGATGACTATGACCACGTGGTAGCCTTGTATAAACAGAATGGGTACTGGGGCGCGCTCAGTAAAACGAATTATCCAGCTCTCCGTTTTCGCGATCCCGTCTATCGGACTATCCGTGAATTGGCCCTCTCTTATTTCCATGAGTACACTCTCATCAAGACAGGAGAGAAGACGCTCCTTTCATATTCGCGACCCTTTTCTCTCAAAAAGTTTGGCACAGACTGGATAACGGCCGAAGAAGACCTCTGGGATATCGCTTGTGCACTCGATGATTTCCAACATTTCGCGCTGGTACCGAAGAAAAACAAGCGGTTTCTTCGCAAGACTTCCCCCTTTGAACGCAAGGTCGGGGATCTGACCGAGTGGAGCAAAAAAGACCCGCGAACGTAAAGAGTGTATAATAGAACGATAAAGTAAAAACGCTATGCAAGTTATCTTTTTTCTTTTTTTATTTCTGACGGCATTGCTCGGGTCGCACGCTATCGTGTATGTTTCGCTTGTTCATTTTTTCTCGATCACCGTTAGCGCTCACAAGTATATTCTTGTCTGTATCCTTATCTTTCTGGCGGTGAGTTTTTTCCTTTCCTCGGCCATCGCGCATTTTTTCGAGAATGGTTTCACGCGCGCCTATTATTTTCTCTCCGGATTCTGGCTCGGTTTTTTGGTGAATATCATTATGGCTTTGGCCATCGCGTGGCTGACACTCTGGGTGAGCCAGTATCTCCATATTGATCTCAATAAAAGCAGTATAGGCGCATTTTTTCTCGGGCTGGCATTGCTTCTCTCGTTGTACGGAGTGTGGCACGCCCTGCGCCCGGTCGTAAAAAATATTTCTGTGCGTATCCCGAACCTTCCGGAACAGTGGAAAGGGGAAACCATCGTGCATCTTTCCGATATCCACTTGGGGCATGTGTATCAAGCCAGCTATCTTGAGGGGGTTGTGGAAAAAGTGAATGCCCTCCACCCGAAGATGGTTGTCATCACCGGGGACTTGTTTGATGGTATGGACGGCTATCTCGGTTCTCTCGTTCAGCCATTCAACGGGATACAGTCGGACAATGGCATATTTTTTGTGACGGGCAATCATGAGACGTATCTGGGTATCGAAAAAGCTTTTTCCGCTTTGCAGGATACGAAAGTGGTGATTCTAAAAGATGAGGTGAGAGATGTCGATGGTTTGCAACTGATCGGTATTAGTTTCCCCAAGCGCGGTGAGAAGAAAGATCTCATCGCCACCCTCGAGTCTTTGCGGGATCGATTCTCGGGGCAACCCAGTGTACTTCTCTATCATGCTCCGGCCAGAGTTGGAGAAGTCGCCGCGAGCGGCGTGAACCTCATGCTTTCCGGCCATACACACCGAGGCCAGCAATTTCCTTTCCGCTATATCACCCATCTGGTACACGCGGGCTATGATTATGGGCTCTATCGGAAGGGGGACTTTTCTCTGTACACCACGAGCGGAGTCGGGACATGGGGGCCGACAATGAGGATAGGCACGCAGTCCGAGATTGTGGCGATTACTCTTGAATAGATTTTTTGAACCGTTATCACTGGCGATTGAAAGATTGTTCATTTTGAGACGTCTCAGTATGTAGTGAGATGGGATATTTTCTGGTGATTTTTTCGAAAAATCCCTGTTTAAAGGGAAAGTACGGTATAATTTCACTCATATAATAGTGGGGAAAACCCGTAAGAAACAAAATATTATGAACAAAACAGGTCTCCGCGTTATCTTAGTCTCTTTTTTCATCGTCCTTTTTGGGGGATCGTTTTTTTCCGTTTTGGCTGTGGAAGAAAACAATCGTCTTGCCAAAAGCAAGGCGAATCAAGAACAATTCTTGAGCGATGTGCAGGCGCTCGATCGGGCGCGCCAAGCGTATCTCGAGAGCGTTCTCGAGAGTCGTACTGCTTCGAAGGAGGGCATGGCGGTGGCCAAGGCACAGTACGAGGCTCTCCTCAAAAATCAGCCTACCCTTATAGCGCAGAACCAAAAACAGACGACGACGACTGTCAAACAGCAGGTTCCGGTGGCGAGTTCCGGCAATAGTAAGAGTACGAAATCATCAGGCTCCAGCAGTGTCAAAAGTACACAGGCATCCAAGCCCGCCGCTACGCGTACGACTAAAACTTCTTAAAAAACTTCTATGAAAAAGATCTTCCAAAAAAAGAAAATCTGGTTTGTAGTTCTGTTTTTCTCCGGGGTAGCAATCATCAGTTGGAATTCTGTTTTGCATCAGGCATTGCGAGGAGAGACGTTTGTTGCTGTCGCACACGCGGAAGATGATGAAGATGAATATGAAGATGAAAATGAGAACGATGATAACTATTCTTCAGATACCCAGTCTCCTGTGACGTCATCCTCGACAAAAACGACGAAAGTGAAAAGCGTGCCTACCTATAAGACGGTACTGGTGACGAAAGTGGTTACGACGCTCGACCCGCAATTTACAACCGATCGAGATGGAGATAGGATCGTCGATGGGCTCGACCCACATCCGAGTGTGCATGAACGCGAGTATTTTACGGACGTCGATGACGACGGCATCGCCGATGCTTTTGATGAACATTCGGGTGAAGATGACTTCGCTTATTATGAACAAGAAAACGATGAAAATCAAAACGGCATCCTTGACTCCTATGAGCTCATGGCAAGTCGCTGAGCATGAAGAGAAGGGGACGATTATGAAGACGGACGTTTTTATCCGGCTCACTTCGGACGCCTATTCGCGGCATGAAATGGTGCGCGATATCGATCGTGGTTTCCAAATGTTTCGCGCTTTCGCAAAACGTTTCAGTCGCTTTGAGAAAGAGAGTGAGCTCTCGCGCTTCAACGCGTCGGAAGGTGGAAAAGTATCGGCGGAACTTTTCTCATTACTCAAAGAGTGCGCGCGATTTTGCACACTGACAGACAGCATCTTCGATCCCGGCATACTGCCTGTTCTGGAAAAGATCGGGTATAGAGGAACCACTGTGTCGGAGGCGTCCACGACGAGAGAGTCGTTCACACAGTTGATTTTTGACGAAGGAAGCCAAACCATCCATAAGCCAAAAAATCTGCTTATCGATCTCGGCGGTATCGGCAAGGGCTATATCGTCGATCAGGTGGCCGACGAACTCTCCAAAAAGTACGTGCATGGTATAGTGGACGCGGGAGGCGATATGCGTATTTTGGGGAGGAATCGAGAACAGAATCTCGATTATTGGGCTATTGATGTGGAAAATCCTTTTGATGCTTCTCAACCGCTCGCGGTGCTCCTCCTTTCGGAGTGCGCGGTGGCGACATCGGGTACCAATCGGAGAAAGTGGCGGCATGCAGGACGGGAGTATCACCACCTGATCGACCCGAAGCGAGAGACGAGTGCACAGATGGGGGTTGTGCAGGTGACGGTTATTACGAAGCGCGCGGTGGAAGCCGATGTTTTTGCCAAGACGCTCCTTATTTTGGGACTGGAGCGTGGACAGCGATTTGCAGAAGAGAAAAACATTCCGGCTCTCTTTGTGACCGACGACAAGCGGATCATTCGAAACGCTTTATTTCAAAAGTATGAATGGAAAGCATAAAATCATTACTCTCGTTCTTGTGGCATTTTTTGCGTTGAGTTTCAATACTCATTTTGCGCACGCGCTTGTCAAAGATTCTGACGTGGACGGGTTGAGTGATGATGCCGAAATACGCCAGTACCGTACAAATCCACAGATATTTGATACCGATGGCGATGGGCGGGGCGATGGTGATGAAATTTTGGATAGGACGGACCCGCTTGATAGAGAGAGTTCCTACATAGCAACCCTGATTCGGCAGGACCCGGGAATATTTGGGAATCCGAACCAGTGGGCGTGGTATTTGGGGCGGGCGAGCGGTATTCTCGCGCTCATCCTTTTGACGAGCGTTGTGTCTTTCGGCCTCGTCGTTAGTTCTCGCGCGTTTTTCAAAATAGTTCCGGGAGCTACTGCTTATGAAGTGCATCGTTTTGTGGCCTGGCTCGCTTTGGGAGCGGTTGTTTTCCATTTTTCCACGTTTTTCTTTGATGGTTTTATCAAGATGACAGTCGCGGAAGCGCTGATCCCATTTGCCTTATTTCGTGAGTTGAAGACAGTAACCGGTTTCAGTTTTGGAACGGCTGTCGCGTTTGGTACCATTGCCTTTTATGGACTTCTTGTTCTTGTTTTCACTTCACAGTGGCGCTCGAAAATGTCTCCAAAACTATGGCGCGTTGTCCACTCCATAGCTTTTGTCACATACCTTCTTTTCATCTTGCATGGATTTATGGCTGGGACGGACTCGGAGGTATGGTGGATGAGAGTTCTTTACAGTTTGTCACTAGGCCTTGTGACTTTTCTTGTTTTTGTGCGAATTATTTCTCGCAATGTAATGCCAACGTGGCGGGCCTGGCGGAAAAGAGAAAATGAAGGTACCGAAATGCCTCGCGAGGGCTGATCCCGCACTAACTTTGCTTTGTGTTAATGAATAATCCTTCTTGTTTGCGGTTTACTTTGTATAAAAGGCTTTCATTTTTTCTCATCGTACTTTCAAGATAAGTTAAGCAAAGTTAGTGCGGGATTGACCTCTCACTAAAACCCTGTCATACTCTTTAGATTACTTGAGAATACTATGTCAGAAGAAATCACATATCCTCTTCGTATCAATCGCTATCTCGCTTTGCGGGGGTTGGCAACTCGGCGTGGTGCGGATGAGCTCATCGCTTTGGGTCTCGTGAAATTGAATGGCAAGAAAGCCAAGTTGGGAGACCGTATAGAAAGCACGGACGTCGTAGAAGTTGTGAAAGACAAAAAGCATAAACCCAAGGACTTTTCTTACATTGTCTATTACAAACCGCGCGGCATCATCACCCATTCTCCACAGGGAGAGGAACAGTCTATCGGGGACATTTCCGGTTTCCCGGGGCTTTTTCCTCTGGGGCGTCTCGATAAGGCTTCCGAGGGGCTCATCTTGCTTACGGATGACGGGAGGGTGACCGATCGGTTGCTTCATCCGCGCTTCGCTCATGAGAAAGAATACCTGGTGACGGTGCGGGAAAAGATTCCTTCTCATGCGAAAATGATTCTTTTGAGCGGAGTCGAGAATGAAGAAGAAATGTTGACCGCCAAGAGAATCCAAATTTTGAGTCCCTATACATTGGTTATGGTTTTGACTGAAGGCAAGCGCCACCAGATCCGGCGGATGCTCGACGCGGTGCATCTGACGGTAGAGAAACTGGTGCGCACGCGGGTTATGGGAGTGCACCTGGGGGCGCTCAAGCCGGGGCAATCACGAATATTGAAAGGCGCCGCGCGCGCGTCTTTCTTGAAGAGTATCGATCTCAAGGAGAATATTTAATCCTGGGGGTTGATTTTTTCTTAAAACCGTGCTATAATGGATGTAGAACTAAAGAAACGGGTGCCGGATGGGTGCCCGTTTTTTCTTTTATCTAAAGCTTTTTATCGGATGTATGGCAAAAAAAATATCCAAAATTGCACTGTTGAAACTGGTCAATCCACCTCCAAATCTGGTGGCTTTGCAGCTGTCTTCTCGCGTTTTTTTTGGGACGTTTCTGACACTGTCGCTTCTCGTCACCGGGCTTCTCTATGGCGCCGCTTTCCGTGTCAGTCATATGGCTATTGTGTCGCCGGTGGCTATAAATCCTCATGCCAAGCTGGAAAGAAATGTGCGCAAAGTAGTGGATGGGTATCCGATCGAGAAAATGATACCGTATATTGCCGGACACAAAAAAATAACCGCTGCTTTTCTTGTGGGCATTGCCAAAAAAGAAAGCAATTGGGGCAAACGTATCCCGCGGAGTGAGGATGGCGCGGATTGTTTCAATTATTGGGGGTACAAAGGGGCGGGGAGTCGCGGCGTGGCTATGGGACACGGTTGTTTCGGCAGTCCTGAGGAAGCCATCGAAGTTGTCGGCAATCGGATCGACGCGTTGGTAGATGAATACAAGTTTACTACTCCCGAAGAACTCATCGTGTGGAAGTGTGGTTGGAACTGCGATGGCCACAGCCCCCAGAGTGTGAAGAAGTGGATCAGCGACGTGAAGTTCTATTTCAACAAAGTCAACAGAACCTAACATTAAAATAACAAAAACCACCCAACGACTTGCTCAGGGTGGTTTTTTGTTTTGGTGCCGAGAGAGAGACTTGAACTCTCATGCTCTTGCGAGCGCTGGGTCCTAAACCCAGTGTGTCTACCATTCCACCATCTCGGCATTTCCTAAACTACCTTGGCTTTTCCTCCGAATAGCCCGAGAAGGCGGGTGACTTCTTCCTTGACCGGGCCATCATTTGCATATTCCCCGTGATGACGTGTCCCTTCTCCGTAGGTGTGTTTTTTCTGATCCAAATGGAGGCTGAGTGAGAGGGAAGTGCCTTTCAAAAGAGTATAGCAGTGGAAGCGAGGATAGCCGGCGCTCGCCAGGACGCGCACGAAGCTCATTTCGCCTCCGCCCGCGACACGCTGCGCGGCGTTCTTATCAGGTGCTTCCGCATGCTGAAAAGCGTAACCGGCGCCTCGCATAAGCGAAACAGGATTTTCCGTAATGGCTTCAATAAGAATTTTCATATATTGGCTATGGTTTTTTCCATTTACCTGCAATCAAATTCATTTTCTTTTGTTTTACCCAACCCTTAATTTGTTTCTCTCGTCTGCGTGTTGTGATAAGGGACTCGTGAGGTTCATAATATACTAATTTTACTGGACGGCGCATCTTTGTCCATAAAGCTGCTTCACCAGAGTTATGTTCTTTTACGCGGTTTCGTAAATCAGCTGTTGAACCACAATAGATACTGGTGTCTTTACAGACGAGTAAATAAACAAAGAATGTCCCTTCGACAGGCTCAGGGCACTCGACTTCTTGTATATTATTGATGAACTTAGCCATATCTTGGTCGCAGACCATGAGCGAACCTGAACCTAAGTGAAGGTGAGTCGAATGGTCGGAGTGCCGGGAATTGAACCCGGATTACACGAACCCGAATCGTGCGTAATACCGTTATACCACACTCCGTTTTTAACTGAATAACGAATTAAGAATTATGAATCAAAAACTTTCCTTCTTATTTTTCTCGCGATTCCTAATTCATGATTCTTGATTCATTTGTCTACTCTACCCAATGTCTTTTTTTGATCTGCTCCACGTCCTCGGTTCGTTTTTCTTCGATTTTTTCTTTGGCGAGTTCCCGCAGAGTTTCGATGGGACTTTCTTTCAGTTCAGCGGCCCTTTTGAGGAGAGTTTCTTTCGTGTTGAGTTTGGAATTTTCGATGACTTCAGCGAGGAGTACATCAAGCAGGGCGCCGATGGTTGGTCCAGCCGGGATGCCCAGTTTTTCTATGAGGTCGGTGCCTTTGACTTTGAGCATCTTTACGGAAACAGCATCCTTCGAAACCTTCTCGATCATATATTCGAGGTGGCGCAACTTGTACGGTTTGCCTTTGGGTACGCCGGAACCCAGTCTATCACCGATGCGCACCGCCATCAAGTCATCCATATTTTCGAGGCCGACTCGCTTGATAAGGCGCCTGACGGAAGCCTCGGTCACCTCATCGACATTGTAATAGAAGAGATGGTTGTCGACGAGTAGTGTCGCCTTTTTCACGACTGCCTTGGAAAAACGCAGGCGGGTAAGTATTTTTTCCGTTATACGGGCGCCGATATGATCATGGTTGTAGAAAGTGGAATTGTAGCCTTCTCCCTTTTTGGCTTGGGGTTTGCCAACATCATGAAGGAGCGCGGCGAGACGTGTCTCGAGCTTTGTGGATGGGCAGGTCGCGAGAGCGCGCAGATTGTGTTCCCAAACCGTGTAAATATGGTGGAGGTTTTGAGTGACGCCGATACCCAGTTCCAGTTCGGGCAAGATGAAATGGAGGAGTCCGGTTGTCTCAAGCATCTCGATGCCTTCTTTTGGGCTGGCGGAGAGAATGATTTTGGAAAGTTCATCGCGGATGCGTTCTTGGGAAATATGAGCGAGATTGCCCGCCAGTTTTTGGATTGTCACAAAGGTTTTCTCCTCGATATGCCAGCTGTGGGTCGGCTTGGTGACCTTCGGATCGCGCAGTTCGGCGAAGAAGCGCACGGCGCGCATCAGTCGCAAGGCATCTTCTTCAAAACGCTCTTCCGGATCACCGACGGTACGGATGATTTTTTTCTCGACGTCTTCTACCCCGTCAAACGGATCGACGAGCTCCCACTGAGTAGTTTTTTTCGGACCATACGCGATGGCATTGATGGTAAAATCACGTCGGGCCAGATCTTCCTCAAGCGACTTTGTGAACAGGACTTTTTTGGGACGACGTTTGTCCGTGTATTCGGATTCGATGCGGTAGGTAGTGACTTCGATAATATCATTCTCGTGAGTGGGATCGGTGGTTGCGCTAAAGCGCGGCACTTTTACGCCGACGGTGCCAAAATCATTTTCGTAAAAACTGTCGGGAAAGAGTTTGAGAACTTTCTCCGGGGTGGCATCGGTAGTGATATCCCAGTCTTTGGGCTCACGTTCCAGAATGAGGTCGCGCACGCACCCGCCCACCACAAATGCCTCAAATTGAGCCTTATTCAAGGTTTCGATGATATCCTGAACCGGTTGTGGAATCTTCTTGATCATAGTGCTTTAAGCATAGCGACAAATTGTCGTTTTGCCTATAGATGTAACTAAAACAGCGGTTGAACCGCTGTTTTTCATAATTCACAATTCATTTCTTAGAGGCTGCGTTTTTTGGCTTCTTCTTTGTAGCAGATGAGGGTGTCGCCGACGACGATTTTGAAAGCGCCTTCGAAGACGACACCGCATTCGTTGCCCTGGCCGACTTCATCGGCATTGGCTTTGTTGCGTTGGAGGTTCTGCATTTTTCCCGCTCCCACGATCTCATCGCCGCGTTTGATTTCCAGCATCGAGCCGCGGAGCATCTTGCCTTCGGCGACACGTCCGCCGACGATCATATCGTGCTTACCGGTTTTGAAGATGGCCAAGACCGAAAGCCGGCCATAATCCGTGCGGACGATTTCCGGCGCGAGCATGGCAGTCAATTTTTCTTTGACGGCTTCGACGAGTTTGTAAATGATATTGTAGGTCTCGATAACAACACCGCTCTTGTCGGCCATACGTTTGGCGACCGGAGTAGGGGTGCTATTGAAACCGAGAACAAGAGCCCCGGCACTTTCCGCGATTTTGATATCCGATTCGGTAATGGCGCCGACACCTGAGGAAATAATATTGAGCGCGACTTCGTCGGACTGGATAGTGAAGAGAATTTGCTCGATGGCTTCAAGCGATCCTTGGACGTCAGCCTTCAGGATGATCTCCAGTTTTTTCTTCTCGCTGTCTTCGTCTTGAATCTTGGTCAGTTTTTTTGCCACCGCTTCTTTGGATTTTGTACGAGCGAGACTTTTTCCACTGACTACTTGGACAATGTCATTTACCTGAGGCGCAACATTGAATCCGTATATCGTGGCGGGGACGGACGGCTCGGCATGTTCAATATTTTTCCCGCTCCAATCTTCGATACGGCGGATACGGCCGAAAGCGGTCCCGGCCACGATGTCTTGACCGACTTTGAGGGTGCCGGTACGCACCAACGCAGTCGCCACCGGACCTTTTTGCGGGTCGAGGTGGGATTCGAGGATAATGGCAAACCCATCGCGTTTGTTATCGGCACGAAAATCTTCCACTTCGGCGATGAGGAGGATACTATCGAGGAGTTTATCGATATTGATATTTCCTTTGGCGCTGATTTCATTGCACATGGTGTCGCCGCCCCATTCTTCGAAAAGAATACCGTGTTCGGCAAGTTCCTGTTTTACGCGTTCCGGTTTGGCATCGGGCTTGTCGATTTTGTTGATGGCCACGATGACCGGAAGTTTGTATTCTTTCAAATATTCGATGACTTCTTTCGTCTGAGGGCGCACTCCATCATCGGCGGCCACGACCAGGATGGCGATGTCGGCGATCGAAAGCCCGCGTTTGCGCATCGCGGCAAAAGCTTCATGTCCCGGTGTATCGACGAAGGTGATGAGTTGCTTGTGCTTCTTTACCTGGTAGGCGCTGATATGCTGGGTGATGCCACCCGCTTCGCCCGCGGCCACATTGGTCTTGCGTATCGTATCGAGAAGCGTTGTCTTGCCATGATCGACATGACCAAGGATGGTGACGATGGGCGGACGGGGCGAAAGGTTCTTCCCGGAATTTTTTTCTTCAGCCAGGAGTTTGCCTAAACTTTCTATGGTGAATTGTCCGGCGGCGACAGCTTCTTCGGCAGGCGCGGTCTCGAAGCCGAGGTCCTGGGCGATGATGCTCGCGGTATCAAAATCAATTTCTTCGTTGATGGTGGCGAGGATATTGTTTTTCATCAGTTCGGTGATGATAGCTGCGACCGGCAAGCGCAAAATCTCGCTCAATTTTTTGACCGTGACGGAAGAGGGGAGAGAGACCTGTTTCGCGGGTTCTTTGGGGACCTCTTTGGGAGTTTCAATTACGGGTTCGATTGGGGACATAGTTTATACGGTAGGGGGTTTTCCTTGAATGGCTTGAGTGATGGTGGTTTTTTCTTCTTCGGTAAGAGGAAAATTGTTTTCCTGTCCGAGGACTACCGGTTTGGAGTAGACACGTGTGCCTTCACGGGTGTGGAGGGAGGTAATCACTACTCCGGAATTTTTCCCGTCGAGGAGTGCGACACAGAAACTCTGATTGCCACCGACCTCTTTGAATGGGTTGAAGCGCATAACGGCTGTTTTGTGAATGCTCTTCATCCCGAGTTCGCGCAGACGATTGGAAATTTCAAAGAGTTCCTGGATTTCTTGATCCAATTCTTTGGTTTCCTGCAATTGGTCGAGAAGAACTTTTTCCAAATCCTTGGCCTCTTTGCCGGAAAAAAAAGTGTGTAATTTCTTTTTCAAGCGCCTGTTTTGTATCCACAGGAGAATGACGACGAAGAGCAGAATGATCTCACCGCCAAGGAGGGCAGCCAGGCTTCCGTACACGAAAAGCGGAGAAATGGCTTGGATAAAACCAAACATACGACCGAATAATTAGTCTTCTCGCTTACGGTATCACGATTTTGGCTCGGTGTAAACTCTGAATGCCTATTATGGGATGAAGCAATCGTTTCTTCGTTTGGCGTACGATCTTCAGGCAGATCGGGAGAGGATTATCAAAGAGATTATGGCAAGGGTGATGCCAAATATCTCCAGAGAGTTTATTTTTTCTTGAAAGTAAAATACCCCTACTAAAGTTAAAACGATTATGCAGCTAACGCCATAGAGAACACCGAGAGTTGAAAGCTTTACGCTTCTCATCACAAAGAACCAGCCAAATGCAGTCATCCCGTAGATTATAGCGCCGAGCACAAGTGTTTTCCAGCCTGAAAAGGCACTTTGCAACGAAGCGTGCTTTATGAGAGCGTCGGCAAAAACGGTGATGATGCTGAGTCCTATGCCGATTAGAAAAGCAACCAATATGGGGTTCATGACGAATGCGTTTAATAAGAGATTTTCTTGGTTCGGAAATCCTTTTCGAAAAATTGCGGAGATGGGAGGATTCGAACCTCCGATACGGTTTCCCGTATGGCAGTTTTCGAAACTGCTGCCTTCAACCACTCGGCCACATCTCCGTAACTACTCAGTACTTTTTCTAAGAATGCCCTTCAGTAACCATTGTATTCGTTCACGACCCTTTCCGCTTTTCAAAAACTTTTCTTCTCTGGTTGCATCTTCTTTATTTGAAAATGCTTCATAATATACCAACTTCCATGGAATCAAGTTTTTTGTAAACGGAACCGCCCCACTGTTATGTTCTTTCAGCCTTCTTTTTAAATCATTTGTTACACCTTTGTACAATCTCTCATTCTTTTTACTTTGCAAAATATAAACGTAATGCATATGGTTTTATAAACCACTCTCCGCCCAAGGCGGACCAGCCTCGGGCTGGGGCCACATCTCCTTTGTTCCTCGTTCTTCAGTTGTACAGGAAAATACCGGTTGAATCAACCCTGCCAGCTTTTATTTCGAGTCTTTTTGGTGTACAATGAGAGCGTAGTCAAAGCAAAAGAAAAATTAAATTTTCATACTATGAGTACACCGCTCGCGCTCACTTTCGCCGATCCGTCCGCTATCGTGAATCAGCTTGAGATTGAACCGGGAAGCAAAGTCGCCGATTTCGGTTGTGGTTCGGGGTTCTTTTCCTTTGAATTTGCAAAACAAGTCGGTGCGGAAGGAACAGTCTACGCTCTCGACGTGTTGCCTTCGGCCTTGGAGGCGGTCGCCAGTCGCGCCAAAATTCTTAACCTCTCGAATATTGTTACCAAGCAGGTCAACCTTGAGCGGGAGAATGGATCTTCACTTGCTCCGCAAAGCATAGATTGGGTAGTGATCAAAGACATCCTTTTTCAGAACAAAAGCAAAGATGTGATATTGCGTGAAGTATCGCGCGTTTTGAAGCAGGGCGGGCACGCTATTCTTATGGAATGGAGTCCCACGGAAACGCTGGTTGGGCCGGATAAGAAACTCCGCATAAGTCCGGAGCAATTGCGCATGTTGGTAGAGGCGGCTCACTTGGCCGTAGAGAAGGAGCTCAATGTCGGGGGATTTCATTATGCTTTTTTGGTGAAGAAATAGTATGCGATTTTTTTCAAAAAAGAAATTTTTTTCTTTGGCGGCCATTATGCTCAGCGGGCTGCTTTTTTCCGGCTGTGGTTTCAAGAGTACCCCAACTGAAGTCTATAGAGTCAAACTGGAAGTGTGGGGAATCCTCGACAGTGACGCCTATACGGGATTATTTGCTGAATACCGAAAAATCAATCCGTATGTCGGTGAAATCAATTATCGCAAGCTTCCGATAGAAACATACAAAGAGGATCTTTTGAACGCTCTGGCGGCAGGCAATGGGCCGGATATTTTTATGCTCCGCAATGCCTGGCGAGGCGCGTTTGAGGACAAGATTGTCCCTATGCCAAATTCCGCAGGGACTGAAAAACTCTATCGAGATTCATTCGTCGATGTGGTGGCATCGGATTTTATCAAGGACGGCAAGATATATGCCGCACCGCTCTCCGTTGATTCGTTGGCGTTGTATTACAATAAGGATCTTTTCAATGCGGCAGGAATCGCGAATCCTCCAGCTACCTGGGAAGAGCTTTTGGGTGATGTCCGTAAACTCAATCGTATCAATCAGTTTGGGGTTATCGATCAATCCGCTATTGCGTTGGGGACATCAAAAAATATCAACCGTTCCACAGACGTTCTGACGGTACTTATGTTTCAGATGGGCTCTGATATGAATCAGACGCAGGGGTCGGCGAGAATTGCCGATGAGAATAGCCGCAAGGCTTTGGAGTTTTACACGCAGTTTGCGAATATCAGTTCCGGTTTCTACTCTTGGAATCCACGGTTACACTATTCTATCGACGCGTTCTATGAAAATACGCTCGGAATGATGATAAATTATTCTTGGAAATACGCGGAAATCAAGCAGAAAAATGCCAAACTGAATTTTGGTACGGCGCCACTGCCGCAATTTTCCGGTACCACGCCGGTCAATTTCCCCAATTACTGGGGTTTTGCGGTTGCCGAAAACAAGATGACGGAGGTGGATCCTTCTGCCCCAGCTGGGGTACCAGCACCAGACCTCAAAAAACAGAATTATTTGCGTGTTCATGAAGCTTGGCAACTTATCAATTATATGACTCTCCCTCATCCGGATAAAACGATAACGTTGCAAAATGGTATTACCGGTATGACCAAGAGTTTTTCTTTGAGCTTCGATCCGGCGAAGAAATATTTGGAAACAACAAACCAGCCAGCAGCGCGCCGGGATCTTATCGAGTGGCAGAAAAACAATGTGATTTTGGCGCCTTTTGCGACGGGCAATCTTATCGCGAAGAATTGGTATCAGGGCAACCCGGAAGCGGTGGAAACTATATTTTCCGAGATGATTGATTCCGTGAATAACAAACAACAAGGCGCCTATGAGGCTTTAAACGCCGCGGCCAATCGTGTCAATTTGGTGGGGTACTAGTCCGATTTTCCCGTGAGACTGGACAGAAGTTGGATAATAGGTTACAATTTCTTAATGTTTCTCAGGGCCTGTCTAAAAAGTCTCTTTCGTTGCGAAAATTCGAAATTCCGAGCGAAAAATGTACAGATTGAGGAAGGCTATATGGAATATAACCTGACGAGATATGGACGTTTTGCAGCCGGAATTTCGTATTTGTAGCAGAATATGGACTTTTTGGACAGGCTCTAGGTGCTTTCGAGCCTTTTTTCAGTGGGATTCATCTTTTTAATTTATGGAGATTCGAAATATTGCCATCATCGCGCACGTGGACCACGGGAAGACTACTCTGACTGATGCTTTGATGCGTCAAACGGGAATGGTAACTGACGCGAGCGTGACAATGGATTCCAACGCGCTTGAGCAGGAGCGGGGGATCACGATCTACGCCAAGAATGCCGCGCTTTTTTGGAAAAACACGAAAATCAACATCGTCGATACACCGGGACACGCTGATTTCGGTTCTGAAGTGGAACGAGTACTGCGTTCGATCGACAGTGTTGTCTTGGTGGTGGATGCGCAAGAGGGACCGATGCCTCAGACACGCTTCGTCTTGAAGAAGTCACTGGAATTGGGCCTCAAGCCGATTGTTGTCTTGAACAAGATCGATAAGCCGGCCGCTCGTCCGGAAATAGCGAGTGAGATGGTGTATGAGTTGTTTCTTGATCTGGGAGCCAGTGATGAACAGCTTGATTTCAAAGTAGTGTATGCCATCGCCCGGCAAGGAATAGCCAAGCTTTCACTTTTGGAAGAGGGGAAAGATCTTTCTCCACTGCTTGATACGATTCTCGAAAGAGTACCGGCCGCCAAAACCGATACCGAAAGTCCGCTCCGCGTTCAACCGTTCAATTTGGGCTATGATAATTTTGTTGGGCGTCTGGCCATCGCTCGTGTGTACGAGGGGAAACTTCGGGTGAATGATTCCATAATCATGAGGAACAAGGAGGGGAAGAATGAGGCGGGGCGTATCGTGAAACTTTTCACTTTTCGCGGTCTGGAGCGAGTGGAGGCAACCTTCGTTGAGGCCGGTGATATCGTGATGATTGCCGGGTTGGCAAATGTCGAGATTGGTGACACAATTTGCGTTTCTTCCGAGCAGGAGCTTTTGCCGGCGATTGCGATTGACGAACCGACGATTTCTCTTAACTTTGTCGTGAACGATTCTCCTTTTGCCGGACGGGAGGGAAAGTATGTCACCAACAAACAATTGCGTGAGCGGCTCAAGAAAGAATTGGAAATCAATGTCGGTCTGCGCATCGATTTTTCCGACGATCATTACAAGGTGTACGGACGCGGCGAATTGCATGTGGCGATTCTTTTGGAAAATATGCGACGGGAGGGCTATGAAGTGCAGGTATCGCAGCCCCAGGTCATTATCAAGGAAGTAGACGGTGTGAAGTCGGAGCCGTTTGAAGAGGTGACGGTGGAGTGCCCCGCGGAAGTATCCGGCACGGTAATCGAGAAAATGGGCAAGCGCAAGGGGATCATGATGGAAATGAAAGAGGGGAGCGGCGGATACACACGACTTATTTTCGAGGTGCCGACCCGCGGACTTTTGGGGTATCGCGGGGAGTTCATGGTGGATACGCGCGGCGAGGGGACTCTCTACACCCGTGTTTTGGGATTCCGGCCGTTTGTGGGCGAGATCAGAAAGCGCGATGCGGGGTCGATGGTATCTATGGCGACGGGAAAGGCGCTGGCCTTCTCTCTCAACAATCTTCAGGCGCGCGGTACACTCTATATTGGCCCCGGGACGGAAGTCTACGAAGGTATGGTAGTCGGCAATGTGACCAAAGGCACCGATATGGCCGTCAACCCGATCAAAGGCAAGGCAATGAGCAATATGCGTTCTTCCGGCGCTGATGAAGCCATCAAACTGACGCCGCCGATCGAAATATCGATTGAGCGAGGGTTGGAAATTATGCTTGAGGATGAGTATTTGGAAATCACGCCGCACAATGTCCGTCTGCGTAAACAATTTTTGACGGAAACGGAGAGAACGCGGGCCGGCAGAAAAAAATAATTTTAAAAAAAGACCTCTCTTGGGGGTCTTTTTTCTTAGAGTGTTTTTGTGCTATGATAGGGGCGAATCAAAGGGAGTGCTTTTGAGAAAACAAAACAACTATTTTTATGACTTTTCGTTTTGCGCGCTTTTTTCTTTTGGGATTTTTCTTTTTTTCTCTTGCCGTGACAGCTATACCGTCACCTACTTTGGCTGCCGGTCTCATTCCTTGTGGGCGTTCCACCGACGATCCATCCACCACTACGATCAATGAGACAGATAAATGTACCATTTGCCATATTATCGTCGGTGGTCAAGGGATAATGGACTGGGGGTTGAAAGTTATGACTTTTGTGGCTATCGCGGTAATCGTCGCGATGGCTGTCCTCTATATTGTTTCTGCCGGCAACGATGGGATGATGACGACGGCCAAGGGCGGTATCAAAGCGGCCTTTATCGGTTTTGCAGTGATGCTCGGGGCCTGGCTGATTATAAGTACAACGATCCGGATTTTTTCAGCGACTATCCCCGGTCTTGATATCACGAGCAATGGTTTCAGTTTTTCTTGTAATACGACATCGAGTGCCGGTTCGGTGAAGTAACAGTCTATGCAAAACTTTTTTCATATTGATGTGGCGTACGCCGGAGTAATTACGGATGCTCCGCCAGTTACCTCCATACTGTTCAATACACTCACTTTCTTGTTGTCAATCGTCGGCGTTCTTGGTATAATCGGATTAGTGGTTTCCGGGATACTTTACTTATCCGCGGCAGGAGATGAAGAACGGATGCGGCTGGCCAAGCGGGCGGCTTTCGCGTCAGTAGGTGGTATCCTGACAGCGCTCATAGCACGGATACGGTGGTTTTGAACCAGGAGGGGTACTTTTTTCAAATGAAAAAAATAAAAAATAAAAACAGAAAGGAGGTGAGAAGTATGAATAAAATTAAACAAGCCTTGTACGCAGCGACCGCGACAGCTCTCACAGCCACGCCATTTTTGGCGGGAGCTCAAAGCACTGGCGGCCCAGTTAGCACCGGGTTTGATCAGACTGCGACTGGTGCTCAGGGGCTTACTGGTACGCCAATTTTCGATCTCATCAGCACATTCATGAACTGGCTTTTGGGACTCGTCGGCGTGCTGGCGGTCATTGCCTTTGTGATTTCCGGTATCCTCTATCTCACCGCCGCCGGTAACGAGGAGCAAATTGAGAAAGCAAAGTCTACCATGATGTATGCTATCATCGGTCTCGTTGTGGCTCTCGTTGGTCTGGTGATCGTCAACGCCGTTTCCGGTTTGACAAATGCTGGTGTCAATACTGGTTTCTAGTTTCTTTTCTACAACGAGGTTGATGCGACCTTGTGAAAGCCATCCTGCTTCGGTAGGATGGTTTTTGTTAGCACCAGTCATCTATCGGTCAGCCCAGACGTTGAAGCCGGCTTGGATTTGATAAGTAAGATAGCATCCTCGTATAGAGGTGGCGGAGTGAATTGTTTTTTTGTCTAAAAAAGAGTAGAATAGAAGAAAGCATATTGTCATTCTGAGCAAAGCGAAGAATCCCGTTATAAAAAGCACCATTCCTTCCTTTTGAGATCCTTCACTGCGTTCAGGATGACAGTAAAAAACCAAATAAAAATATAAATATAACGCAACGAGAAGTATGAAAAATATTAAACAAGCTCTCTACGCAGTGACTGCGACAGTTCTCGTTGCCGCACCGTTTATGGTAGGCGCCCAAACTGGCATCCCTGCCGCTGGCACAATTGCTACTCCGGATAGTACCGGGTTCAACGTTTCGAAAGCCACTACCTCCACTACCGGTCTTGCGAATAAGTCAGTCTATTCGATCATCGGCACATTCATGAATTGGCTTTTGGGACTCGTCGGCGTGCTGGCGGTCATTGCCTTTGTGATTTCCGGTATCCTCTATCTCACCGCCGCCGGTAACGAGGAGCAAGTTGAGAAAGCCAAAGGTATTATGACGTACGCTATTATTGGTCTCGTCGTGGCACTTCTGGGTCTGGTGATCGTCAACGCCGTTGCCGGGCTGACTAGCGCGGGTGGGGCTACCAGCTTCTAACTTATAATAAATAATTTCAAGAGAAAAATTGGAGTGATTTCGTAAAAACCATGAGTAAAAGAAATATATTTTTTGCAATTTTTCTTTTTTTCGGGATAGGTATTCTTTCTGTCCCTGTGGCGGATCTTTTCGCCATTACCACTTGTCCAGCCAACTTTACTCCGCAATTCGGAGTCTGTTTTCCGGATGCAGACAAGATAGGCCTGGGGAGCCTCACTGTTTTGGATCTTTTACAGAGATTTATGAATTGGCTTTTGGGGATTGTCGGCGTGTTGGCGGTCATCGCTTTTATCATTTCGGGGGTGCAATATCTTGTTTCGTCCGGTGACGAAGAAGTGACGGAAACCGCCAAGCGCAATATGAAATACGCCATCATCGGGTTGGTGATAGCGCTTTCCGGACTGATCGTGGTCAATGCTGTTGCCGGGCTGACGGGCGCGACCGGAGCCACGGCGTACTAAATTTCCCAAAAATAATTTTTTGTCTATGCTGTTTTTTCGAAGAATAACTTCTCATTTCTTCACTACTCTGGTGTTTGTTTCTTTTTCGTTTGTATTGTCTGCGTTTGTTTTTCAACAAACGGCCCTTGCCGTAACGAAAGCTCAATGTGAATTAATAGCTCCTGGCAGCGTTTGTAAACCAAGCCCCCCTGGTTGCGCCAGCGTGGGGGCAAGCCCTACCGAGGGTGATAGAGGTATATGTAGTGATGTAGGGGGTGTTGTAGGGAGTTTCGCTTGTTGTGAAAATTTAAAACCACCGGCAGATACGAATATACTGGATGCTACATGTAGAAATTTTAGTGGGGCGGATTGTTTTTCTTCCTCATGTGATTCGACGACAAAGAATTTTTTGGCACGCTGTGTTACCCCGGGCGCAGGGTATAGCAGCAATAGCTACTGTTGTCAAGATAAAGCGGCGGCAACTCCTCCCGCTGGTGGTGTTCCGGCATCATCCCCAACTCCTGGCGGTGTTCCCGCCCCTACTGGTTCACAATCTATTTCTTTTACCAATCCGCTTCTTTTCAATACCGTAGAAGGACTGCTGGGCAGTCTTCTTGGTACGCTGCAGGGGATTATCGTCGTTTTGGCGCTGGTTTTTATTGTCATTGGTGCGGTGCTATATGTGACGTCAGCTGGCAACGAAGGACAGATGACATTGGCAAAGGGGGCTATCACGGCTGCGATGATCGGTCTCGCCCTCGGTATCGCGGCCCCATCGTTTTTGAAAGAAATCAGCGGGATTCTCGGCTGGACCCCTGCTATTACGTGTCCCACTGCTGTGAGCGCTACTGTGACTGCTGACGATATAGCAAAGTGTACTGCTGCTCAAGCAACTCTTGCAGCGGGGAAGCCCCTTTCGGAAATCGCACTGAATGTTCTCAATTTTCTGCTTTCTATTGTGGGCGTACTGACAGTCATTATGATGGTAGTGGGCGGAGTCATATACCTCACGGCCGCCGGGAATGAAGATCAAATTGACACCGGGAAAAAAATCGTGAATTACGCAACCATTGGCATTCTTGTTTCCTTGGCTTCTCTCATCTTGGTGCGGCAGATTGCCAGTTTCTTTGGGTAAAATTTTTGATAAAAAGAAAACGGGCAGCGTATATGTTACGCGCTGCCCGCTTCTGCCAAGAAAGGACCTTGTCCTACTTGACGAGTTTCTCGATGTTCACTTGGAGTTCCGCCTGGGTGAGTTTGTAGTAGGCTTCTTTAGGCGGTAGGTTGATGCCGATCGACAGGGCATCTCCGGATTCCAGGATAACTTTTTCCTGTTGGAAGGGGTCTATGATTACATTCCCCTTTTTCACGAGCAGGGCTCCGACCATCAAATTGTGGCCAGCCGGTGCAGTCCTTCGGAATTCATCGTTGAAGGGTGAGTTTGCCCAGTTATCGATGAGACTGACTCCTTTGGGCGGAATCGGAAGCGATTGGCCGTTGTCCAAACCCATTTGCCACACGGTGTACAGCGGAGTGATGCGATATGTCCCGGGAGGAACATCGATTTTACACCACCCTTGCTGAGCGTTCCACCGAATAGGGCACGTTACGTTTTTGTAGATCTGCCATTCGTTGCCCCAACTCCCCCCACCACTACCGAAGAGGTTGTAGATTATGGTAATGCCGATGATCCCGGCAGCCAGTAAACCGAGTCTTTTCAACCACTTATTGGTTCCGGCCTGAAGACTGGGAGCTTGTTGCGGTTGTGCTGTAGTCATGAAGCACTCCTTTCACTTGTTTCTTCTGCGCTGGCTTTTGGCTTCAGGGTCAGCAGCAGAGGGTTGAGATGGTTTTTGTGCACCAGCTTGGTTGAGGATCCCGCCAACAAATGCACCGGCATTTTCTATTGGTGATGCCGTGCTGTCAAAGATAATACGTGTTGCTTTCCCACGCTCAGTTTGCACAAGGTTGGCGGCCGCTTGTGGAAGCAATCCAGCCTCTACATAGAGTTTGATTTGACTGGCAACAGCTCTTGCCTCAGTCATTTCGGCAATGGCTTGCTGGGTCTCCTTCGCCTGATTGGCTACTTGGACTTGCACTTCTGACCTCGCATCCTCGATTTTTTTTGGTAGGCGGATGTGCGTTATCCGTACTTGGGAAACCTTGATTCCCCAAAGCTGTTCGGACTCGGCCAATCCCTTGAGAATAAGTCCTTCGAGAGGACTTGGGTCAGTACCAGGAACTGGAGCGGGCCCCCTGCCACTTGTTAGGACGTCTACGATAACTTGTTTTTCTTGTGCGACAGCGCTTGATTGCAACTTCATCACAATAGAACGGAGATCGCTCTCGGCTGCATTTTTTAACGACTCCTCTGGTTTATCTGCACTGAGATTCTTGTTTATGTCCGTGATTTTTAGTTGAAGCGCCACATCGATTTCAATGGGTACATTGTCTGCCGTCAGAACTTCTGTGAGAGGGAGGTTAAGTGGTTTGTCGCGCCCGTCCTTGATTTCCAAATCGCCTATCGGTTTTGGCCAGTTCCATACCACTCCTTCGGGATATTTTCTCCCTTCAACTCTTTTCCCCAGCCAAAGTTTCATAGCTATAAAACCGACAGGAATTGTTCGTAATCCCTTTATGCCGAAGTACAGAATGCATGCCACAAGCGTAATGAGTGCCAGTAGCGTTCCGGCGATTGGGTGCAGTAGCCAAGACCCAAAAAATTTCACGAGAAGCGATGCGACTATCCCGATGCCGAGCGTAACCACAACTCCTTCTGCATAACCGCGTGAATCATTCATGCTGATCTCCTTTGCCTTTTCGAGTGATCGTGCGCTTATGTCGCGTACGAATGGTTTCATGGCAACCCATGCTTGACGCATGAGCACTAACGACCTGTCAATATGAGGTCGTACTTGTGACCAATCCATAATGGACTCCTGTTTTTAAGGTGCTCAGTTACAGCACCAGAGGTTGAATTTCAAGAGAAAAACAAACTTGATTTTGTAACCGTCTATTATAGCATAAAAAAAGACAAAAGTCAATGGTTTTGGTCCGACACCTAGGGATAAGGAATAGTGGCTTATTTATGGGGGTAAATGGTGAGTGATACATGATGCAGGATGAGTGATAAGAGATGAAGCAGGAAATGGAACTAAGAATCAGGAATCATAAATAACCATCTCCTTTGCAGAGGGGGGAAAAGAATTAAATTTGACAAAGAGCTTTTTATTGAGTATCATACTGTATGAAAGTAGGGTTGGTATGAAAGTTCGCTTGATGCGGGCTTTTTTCTTTAAGTAAACAGAAAGCTAATGAGTAACAGAAAACAGATTTTTTAATACGTTATACATAATACGTAATACATCATATAACTATGGCAAGAAAAAAACGTGTAGTAGAGGAAACAGAAGAAACAGAGGAAAAGGGCGCATCTGAGGAAGGCAGTCTCTCCGGACGCTTGGGCGAATTCGGGAGCGCAGTGATGCAGATCGCCGAAGAGAAGGGCATTTCCAAAGAGCGGGTGCTCGAAGTTGTGGAAGCCGCGCTGGCGGCCGCCTACAAGAAAGACTACGGCAAGAAAGGTCAAGTCATTCGTTCCGAGTTTGACGAAATGAAAAAAGATGCCAAATTTTTTCTGGTGAAAGAGGTAGTTGATGAAACAACTCGCGAGTTTGTCACGGAAGAAGCTGACGAGGAGATAAACGACCAACGACCAACGACTCACAACGAAGAAAAAGAAAAAAAAGCTAAAGAAACGGATGAAATCAAAGAAGCGAATGTTGCTGATGAGGAGCGCTTGCCACGTTTCAACCCGGAGCGGGACATGCTTCTCGGAGAGGCGAAGAAACTGAAAAAGGGCATCAAGGTTGGCGAGACGATCGAACTTCCCCTCGAAACGCACGATGAGTTTGGCCGGGTGGCCGCTCAGACTGCCAAACAGGTGATTATCCAACGTATCCGCGAAGCGGAGCGTGAAGCGATGTTTGAAGAGTACAAAGAGAAGGAGGGCCAAGTGGTCAGCGGTATCGTCCAGCGCGTGGAGGGGCGGAATGTATTTGTTGATCTCGGAAAATCCGTCGGCATCCTGTTTCCTTCGGAACAGATTGAAGGGGAAAATTATCGTGTTGGTCAGCATCTGAAAGTGTATCTTGTGCGAGTAGAGTCAGATACCAAAGGACCGGGGTTGCTTCTGTCACGTACTCATCCCGAAATGGTGCGTCACCTTTTCTCACTGGAAGTCCCGGAAATTTTTACCGGAACTGTCGAAATCAAGGCCATTGCTCGGGAAGCCGGTTCACGTACAAAAATTGCCGTTTTTTCGGCGGAAGAAGGTGTTGATCCGATTGGTTCTTGTGTTGGGCAGAAGGGGACCCGTGTACAGGCCATTATCGATGAGTTGGGCGGTGAGAAAATAGACATTATCGGATGGAATGAAAATGTGGAAAAATTTATCGCTGCCGCTTTGTCGCCGGCCAAAGTACTTTCGGCCAAACTTTTTGAGGCGGAAAGACGCGCCTTGGTCAAGGTTCCCAGCGATCAGTTGTCACTGGCGATCGGGAAGCGCGGACAAAATGTTCGTTTGGCTGCCAAGCTGACCGGATGGAAAATCGATGTGATGAGTGATGATCTGCCACCGGCTGAAAAACCAGCGGCGGAAACGGAAGAAGTCGCGTCTGAAGAAGTCGTGTCTCAAGAAAGCGCTCCGGAAGCCCCAGCTGGAGAAGAGAGTCAGGAATCAGGAATAGAGAATCAAGAAGAAGAAAGTAAAAAAGTTGCAGAGAAAAAAGAATCATGATTCATAATTCTTGATTCGCTATTCTTCGTTTGTTAAGAAAATCCTTTGAGAAAAATTCTAGTGTGATTTCAAAAATAATTTTTTAAAAAAACGAATATGAACTTGTGGCATGAAATTTCGGCGGGGGATGCGGTTCCGAACATCATTAATGTGATTATTGAGATTCCGAAAGGGTCGCACAATAAATACGAAATTGATAAGGAAACCGGGCTTATCAAGCTTGATCGCGCGATGAAAAGTTCGCAAGACTATCCTTTTGATTATGGTTTTGTCCCACAATCTCTCTGGGAAGATGGAGACGCTCTCGATGTGATTCTCCTCGCCACGTATCCTCTCTATCCCGGAATTCTCGTAGAGGCACGGCCGGTGGCTGTGATGCGCATGATTGATGGCGGCGAAGGAGATGACAAAATAATCGCTGTGCCAAAAAGTGATTCGCGTTGGGAAGATGTACAGGATCTTGCTGATATCAATAAACATACTATCAAAGAGATTCAACACTTTCTTGAAACATATAAGTCCATCGAAGGAAAGAGTGTTGTGATCAGTGGCGTTGAGGGGCGTGAGCAAGCCTTGGAAGCAGTGAAGAAAGGACTTCAAATGTATCAGGACAAGTATAGCAAGTAACTCTTTATCAGATGTACGTATGGAAGTAACCGTTAAGAAATTACCTGAATCAAAAGTGGAGATGAAGATTACCCTTCCGTGGGAAGAGTGGCAGGGGGAAAGAGAGCATGCCGTAGAACATCTCGGGAAAGAAGTGAAGATAGCAGGATTCCGTCCGGGCAAAGTGCCGCGGGATGTGATAGAAAAACGTTTTGGTAAAGAAGCGCTTTTGATCGAAGCGGCTGAGCATGCTGTTTCACACGCATACCCCAAGGCTCTTGCGGAGAAAAAAATAGAAGCCATCGGTCGCCCAGAAGTGAAATTGGAAAAAGCGGTGTTCGGTGAATCACTCGAGTTCTCCGTAGTGACGGCAGTGATGCCGGAAGCGACACTCGGATCTTGGCGGGATGCGGTAAAAAAAGTGAATAAGCTTTTTGCCAAACAATCCGACGCTTTGGATGAAAAAGAAGTTGTTGCGGAACTCGAGAGGCTCTCCGAGATGCGGGCGAAACTGGTGACGGTGAATCGAGAAGCGCGCCTTGGGGACAATGTTTTGGTTAATTTTTCCGTTTTACAGAATGGTGTGCTGATCGAAAACGGTAAGAGTGAAAAGCACCCGCTTGTTTTGGGGAAAGGAGTATTCATCCCCGGTTTTGAAGAGCAGTTGGTGGGGATGAAGGAGGGAGAGGAAAAAACATTCGAGTTGAATTTTCCGAAGGAATATCATGCCAAACATCTGGCGGGAAAACCGGCGACATTTCAAGTGAAGTTGGGGGTGGTGCAGGAACGGGAAATCCCAACCATCGACGATGCTTTTGCCCAAGGGTTGGGGAAATTCGAATCGTTGGAAAAACTGAAAGAAAATCTGAGACACGGGATGCTTGAAGAACAGAAAGCCAAGCGGAAAGCCGAGCATCGTACAGAGATTCTCGACGCGCTCGTAGCGCATGCCGATATCGAATATCCGGGAGTTCTCGTAGAGGAAGAGGCGAATCGGATGGTGCGTGAATTCGAAATGCAAATCCAGTCGATGGGGCTCAGTTTTTCCGGTTATCTTACCCAGATGAAAAAGACAGAGGAAGAGTTGAAAAAAGACTGGGTACCGCAGACCAAAAAGCGTTTGGCCGCGCATATCATCCTCGACGCTCTCGCGGATGAAGAAGGTATTGAAATCGATAGCACGGATGTCGAGGCGGAAATGAATAAAACTCTGCAACACTATAAAAATACCAAAGATATCGAAAAAAACATCGATATGGAACGTCTCTACAGTGCCGCGCGCGGCCAATTGCGGAGTGAAAAAACCCTCGTTTGGTTAGAGAGTCTTTAAAAAGTTTTCTCGTTAAGAAGCTACAAGCTAATCAGCTAAGAAGCTAAACATATGAAGAATCAATACCTCATTCCCATGGTGGTGGAGAAAACAAATTTTGGTGAGCGCGCCTACGACATTTATTCGCGTCTTCTGAAGGACCGTATCATCTTTATCGGCGCGCCGATTGATGATGGTGTCGCCAACGTGGTCATCGCGCAGCTTTTGTTTCTCGAATCGCAGAATGCCAAGGAGGATATCAAGATGTATATCAATTCTCCCGGAGGCGCCGTCACATCGGCGCTCGCCATCTATGATACGATGCAGTATGTGAAGCCGGAAGTGCAGACTATCTGCATCGGTATGGCGGCTTCGGCGGCGGCGCTCTTGCTTGCGGCCGGGAAAAAGGGCAAGCGCATGGCGCTCCCCAATAGCGAGGTGCTCATTCATCAGGTGTTGGGCGGTACTCAGGGTCAGGCCACAGACGTGGATATTCACGCCCGCCATATTCTAAAGACCCGCGATCGTCTGAACAAAATTCTGGCCAAACATACCGGACAAAAGTTGCAGAAGATCGAGCAAGACACCGAGCGTGATTATTTTATGAGTGCGGAAGAAGCCCTCAAATACGGCATCGTGGATAAGGTAATCCAGTAGTAGTTTTTAGTGATAGAAAAAATCTGCTTTTGGGCAGATTTTTTGTTTTTTCTCTTGCAAGCAACCTCCCCGGGAGCCATTTCGTTTGTCCAACGACGAACTCCACTTATGAACTTTTTTTGATCTGCCGAAACGGCAGCACCCTGCCTACCGGCAGGCAGGCATGCTCAAAAAAACTTCAACTCTCCCGGGAAGATTCTTGCGGCGAGAAATCTTTTTTGTGTCAAACACAATTTTCAAATACTACTTCAGCGTTGAAAGGAGACTGGCACCGTTCATTTCGACGGGCTTTTCTATTTCCATAATATCGAGGACGGTGGGAGCAATATCGGAGAGCAACCCGTTGACTTCATTCTGTTCACGCATCATCTGTTCGGCGCTTTTTTCGCGGTGGTTGTCGGGAGTGATATACCAGAGTGGAATCGGGTTGGTAGAGTGTTCGGTGTCGATTTCTCCGGTGGAAGCTCTCTTCAATTCTTCAACGTTGCCGTGGTCGGATGTGACAATCATCGCTCCGCCGACCTTAAGAACAGCCGGGACGACAATAGAGAGACTCTTGTCGGTAGCTTCGACGGCTTTGATGGAGGCTTCTTCGTTGCCGGTATGACCGACCATATCTGGGCTAGCATAATTGACGAGAATGAAATCGTATTCTTTCTTTTCCAGCGCGGCGATGAGCGCCTCGGTGATTTGCGGCGAGCTCATTTCCGGAACCTCATCAAAGTGTGAGACGGTCGGAGAGGGGATAAGGAGACGGTCCTCTCCCGGGAAAGCTTTTTCCTTGCCACCGTTGAAAAAGTAGGTGACGTGAGCGTATTTTTCCGTTTCGGCGATACGGAGCTGTTTTTTATTGTGGAGACTCAAAATTTCGCCGAGGCCGTGTTCCACATCTTCGGGTGGAAATGCGACGTGCGCCGGCAATCCGCGTTCATGCTCCGTGAAGGTGGCGAAATAGATGTCCATGAGTTTTCGTTTGAAGCCGTCAAAATCCGGCAGAGTGAATGCTCTGGTCAATTCGCGCGCGCGGTCTTCACGGAAGTTGAAAAAAATGACCGCGTCTTTGTTCTCTATGAGAGCGATAGGCTTGTCTTTCTCAACCATAACAATAGGCTCGATGTATTCGTCGGTGATATTTTTGATATAGGACTGCTCGAGGACCATAAGCGGATCGGTGGCTGTTTTTTCCGTTCCCTCGGTCAACATCCGATAGGTTTTTTCGATACGATCCCAGTTGTTGTTGCGATCCATAGAGAAATTGCGACCGGAAAGGCTGGCAACTTTTCCGATGCCGACAAGGCGCATTTCACGCATCAAGTCTTTAACTTGTTGGATTCCCGCCGTCGGGGCCGAATCGCGTCCATCGGTAAAAATATGGACATACACTTCACTCAGGCCTTCGCTTTTGGCGAGACGCAGAAGCGCAAGCAAGTGATCCCGGTGCGAGTGGACCGAACCGGAACTGACAAGTCCCATCAGATGCAACTTGCTCTGGTTTTTCTTGACGGTATGTACGGTCTCCAGGAGAATTTCGTTTTTAAAAAAACTGCCGTCTTGGATAGAAAGCGAGATGCGAGGCATATTCTGATAGATGACACGTCCGGCGCCCATTGTCATATGGCCGACCTCGCTGTTCCCCGCGGTGTTCCACGGCAAGCCAACGGAAATCCCCGAGGCCTGCAGGGTGGTCATCGGGTAGAAACGATTCAGTTTTTCAAAAGTTGGCGTGGTGGCCTCTCGGATGGGGTTGCCCTGGATATTGTTCGAGATACCCCAGCCGTCGAGAACGACAAGAATAAGAGGTTTATACATGGTGGATTTTTTTTCTTTAGTTCTTGCTCTATGATAACATCCTTCTTCCTTTGACAAAAGGCGCCTACACGACTATGATGGACATACAGTATTAAATAGTTGATTTCTGCCCCTAGTCTGATAGCGAGGTTTTGGAAGAGTGTAAAAGCGTTTTAGGCATTATGTCACAGAACTTTTTGGCACATCGTGCATTTGAGAATAGAACAACTCCTTCCGTAAGGGGCGGTGTTCTGGCGCTCTCTTCTCCCTATCGTCTCTGCGCAGCGCATATATATGACATTCAGTCTGATGTATTTTCTTCTTTCCGTCGTGCTTCTTATAGCCGGCGTGGTGTTGGGGTATCTTGTTAGACAAAATCTCGCCAAGAGACAGCTTTCTACTGCTGAAGGCCAGGTGGCGAAGATGATCGAGGAAGCCGATATGAAGGCAAAAGAGATGATGATCGAGGCCAAGAACAAGGCTGTCGATATTCTTGAAGATGCCAAGAAAAACGAACAGGCGCGGGAGGGGAAACTTCTCATTCAGGAAGAGCGGCTCGAGAAACGTGAAGCACAGACAGAGAAAGGGATTCAGGATATCGATACGGAAAAACGGCGTTTGCTTCAAAAAGCCGAGGAGATCAAGGCTATTCGGGAAGAAACGGAAAAATTGCGCCAGGAAGAACTGACGCGTTTAGAAGTGTTGTCAAAGCTTTCCAAAGACGAAGCCCAGGCAAAAATCTTTTCTTTGGTTGAAGAAGAAAGCAAAGAGGCTTTGGTGAAGCGCATGTCGAAACTTGAGAACGAAAGTCACGAGGAACTGGAAAAGCGTTCACTCAATATCATGGCGACGATCATTCAAAAATACTCCCGCTCCCATGTTTCTGAATTTACGACCACGACGGTGGCTATCCCCTCTGATGAGGTAAAAGGAAAAATTATCGGCAAAGAAGGACGGAATATTCGGGCGCTGGAAAAAGAAACCGGCGTGGAACTTATCGTTGACGATACGCCGGAGACGGTGATTATTTCCGGTTTTGATCCGGTGCGGCGCGAAATCGCCCGTATCGCCTTGGAAAAACTCGTGGCTGACGGGCGTATTCATCCGGCGCGTATCGAAGAGGCAGTCGAGGAAGCCAAGAAAGAACTGGATACGAAGATCAAGGAAGCCGGTGAAGCGGCAGCCTATGACGCCGGGATTGCCGGACTGCATCCCAAACTCCTCTATATTTTGGGACGTTTGCGCTATCGCTACAGCTACAAACAGAATGTCTTGCTCCATTCTTTGGAAGTTTCTTATTTAGCCGGCGCTTTGGCCGCGGAACTTGGAGCGGATGTCGCCTGCGCCAAGAAAGCCGGGTTGTTGCATGATATCGGCAAGGCCGTAGATCATGAGATTGAAGGAACACACGTGAAGATCGGTATGCGTATTTTGGAGAAGTTCGGCATTGGGCAGAATGTCATTGATGCGATGAAATGCCATCATGATGAATATCCGCACGAGACCACCGAAGCCTTCATCGTGACTGGGGCAGACGCCATTTCTGCCGCACGACCCGGAGCGCGCAAAGAAACCGCGGAAAAATACATCAAGCGTTTGGAAGAGCTGGAGGCACTCATCAATTCTTTCCCGCAGGTGGAGAAATCCTATGCTATCCAGGCCGGACGCGAGGTGCGTATATTCGTCAATCCGGAGAAGACAGACGATTTGAGCGCTATGCAATTGGCACGTGATATTGCCAAACGTATCGAAGAGGAACTAAAGTATCCGGGCGAAATCAAGGTGAACGTATTCCGTGAGACGAGGGCCGTTGAATACGCAAGGTAAAAAAGGCTTAGGTATTGCACTCTTTAAAAAAAAGGCTTAGAATAGACACAGGAGATTGGTAATCTACGCTCCGGTGGCAAATATGCCGGAGGTCTAAACTAGAAAGGCAGGTGAGAATTATGCAAAATGTAAATAAAGATACGCTCGTTCACATGGTTGTTGACAAAACTGAGCTTGCGAAGAAAGATGTAGAGGCGGTTTTGGGATGTGTTATCGATTGTGTCACAGCGGAGCTCGGCAAGGGCAACAAAGTGACTCTCACTGGTTTTGGCACCTTCAAGGTTTCGAATCGTGCCGCTCGCGAAGGGATCAACCCTCAGACAAAAGCCAAGATTATGATTCCGGCTATGACTGTTCCGAAGTTTACCGCTGGTAAAACTTTGAAAGAAGCCGTAAGATAGTTTTTAGGATCTACAGCCCCGCCTAGAGGCGGAAAAAAGATAGAGCCACAATCCCGCTTTGGCGGGATTGTGGCTATCGGGGTGTCGTATACCGGTAGTACGCATGCTTTGGGAGCATGTTGACTGGGTTCGATTCCCAGCACCCCGACTATGAAAAACACGAGTGTGAAAAAAGTAGTGACTATTGGTGGTGGGACGGGGAGCTTCGCGCTTCTTTCCGGGCTGAAAAAGTATCCGATTGAATTATCGGCAATTGTTTCCATGGCTGACGACGGCGGATCGACAGGGATTCTCCGTGATGAGCTGGGCGTTCTCCCGCCGGGCGATGTGCGCCAGTGTTTGGTGGCCCTCTCGGATTCATCTTTGATGCTTCGGAAGCTTATGAATTACCGCTTTGAGAACGGCGGCTTAGCGGGCCATAGTTTTGGCAATCTTTTTCTCTCCGCGTTGGAAAAAATTACCGGTAATTTTACCGCCGGAGTGGCAGAGGCGGCCAAGATACTGAATGTCAAAGGCGAGGTGATTCCCGTGACCAATGCGGATACGAAACTTTTTCTTCAGCTGAAGAATAAAATTTTGCTCCATGGAGAAAGTGAGATTAATCATAACTTTGAAATCAGCAAGCATGGAGTAGCGAAGATGTATCTCTCTCCCAAGGCAAAAGCCAACCCGCGGGCGATCGAAAAAATTTTGGCCGCGGATTTGATTGTCATTGGTCCGGGCAGTCATTATTGCGCCATTGTGCCGAACCTTCTGGTGGAGGGTATCCCGGAAGCCATCCGAAAATCTCGGGCGAAAGTTGTCTACAATTGTAACTTGGTGAACAAAAAAGGGCAGACAGAGGGGTTCACTCTGGACGATTATATTGATGCCACAGAAAAATATTTGGGAAAAGGGAGGATTGATTTTGTCACTCACAACAGAGGCAAGCCGAGCCAGCGATTGATGAAAAAGTATAAGCAAGATAGCGAGTTGGTATCTTTCGAGAGGACGGATCGTAAGAAGCGCCACTACCGCGTACTGGAGGCCGATCTTCTCAGTACAGAGCGTATTCATTTGGATAAGGCCGATGCCATTTCTCATACGCGGGCTTTTATCCGGCATGATAGTGACCAGCTGGCCAAGATGCTGATGCTCTTTCTTGAACTCGGTGAGTATGAAGGTATCCTTCGCGATATTGCTTGATTGGTTTTTTCCTTTGTTTGAGCTGAAAATCGTTGACAGAAAAGAAAAAAGTGGTACACTGGAAGGCGTCTTCGGTAATGTATCCAACCGTTTTCCGTCTGTAGTCTTGTGGATGTAAGTATTTTTGTTTCGGAGTTTTATCGTTGGCGGGGCGTTGAAATCTCACTTATCTTGATATGGCGAATTATATCCTTACTCTCAAAGAAGCCCGCGATGTGGCTGTTGGCACGCGTCTTTTTGTTTTTGATAAGCCGGAAGGCTATGTGTTCAAGGCGGGCCAGTATGTCGCTATGATGGTGTCAAAAAGAGAAGGTATCGAACCGGACGCAAGGGGATTCGCCCGTTCGCTTTCGATTGCTTCCGCGCCGTGTGAACCGGAATTGTATTTTGCTATGCGTCAGGGCGAAAGCACTTTCAAAAGAACGTTTTGGCAGCTCGCGGTGGGCGATACGGTAACTGTTACCAAACCGGTGGGGTTTTTCGTCTTGCCTCCCGAAGAGGATACTCGCCCGATTGTGTTTTTGGCGGGAGGAATCGGTATTACGCCGGTGCGCAGTATTTTGAAACAGGCCGAATACGAAAAAAGCAATCGCGACCTGATACTTTTTTACTCCAATCGTTTTCTGGAGGATGCCGCATTTGATGAAGAGATACGAAATATAGCGCTCGAAAAATTTCGTTTAGTGACGGTACTCAGCAAGTCCAAAGACGCCTGTGATCTTGGGAATGATGAGCGTGGTTATATCTGTGAACCGCTGTTGAAAAAATATCTGGGGAACAATATAATGAATTGCCTCTATTACATCGTCGGGTCGCCACAATTCAGCAGCGCGATGGAAAAAATACTCATCGATCTCGGTGTGCCAAAAGAACAGCGCCATATGGATCCGTTTACCGGTTTGCGCGCCGTCGATCAGAAGTAGGTATCCAAAAAGGTAAGCGAGAGCCCTCCTCCACCCTTTGGGTTACGGGCGGGCAAGCAATGGTAGTATAAGAATAAGCGAGAGTAGTACAATGGTAGTACGCTAGCCTTCCAAGCTAGATACGCGGGTTCGATTCCCGTCTCTCGCTCATAAAACACAGAAGACTCCTTCAGGGGGTCTTCTGTGTTTTTGTGAATGTGTGGATGGGAATCGAAGGGCATGAGTAGAAAGCGAGCAAGCGTAGCTTTCTGTGTGTAGTGCCCAGGCTCCGAGTCGGAGCGAGGAGGATTCCCGTCTCTCGCTCAAATAAAAGAAACAAAACAGCTTTTGCGGGCTGTTTTTTTGTTTACCTTCGAGGATTTTTTAAGAAAGGTGTATACTGTATGTGCTCTTTACAACTATTATGCTGCCTCTTTACCCAGCGGAGCGATCGAAAGTGTTCCGTAAAAAACATCTTTTCTTTTCCATCCCGGCCGTGATTTTTCTCGTCAGCGGACTCTATTTTTTTGCGCCTTTTTCTGAAAAAAAACAAGAAGTGTCTGTCGCTCCGCAAGAAGAAGCCGTGGTGCTTCCGCTCACTGATTGGGTGGATGAACAGCCGACGCTGGATGAAAAAGATATGTCGCAAGCAGGCGAAGAGGGGCTGCCGGTACTGCCAGCGCCCGCGGCGCCTCAAATGGAGCGGATGAAAAGCCAGGGCTGTGTGGCGGATGGCTTTCTCTCCGGGTATGGTGGTGATGTGAATAGTTCCATCGCGCTTATCAATCGTTCCAAGTGTTATTACTTGCACCGAGCGCTCGAGACGTGGCTTCGGCCACCGGACTTCAAGCTCGCGGGGAAGATCCAGAGGAAAGTTACCAAACCCAACACTGTTTACGGGATGTTTATCGCGGAGGCCATCGATACGAATGCCAATTATTATTATCCGGCCGAGCAGCGGGATTTTGATTTTGATGCCATGTGTCGTTCGGGGAGCAAGAATTTTTGGGGCGAACACACCTGCAAACCGACTCTGGAACGGGAGGAATACCGAAAATATGTGCAGTATATTGCCGAACAGGCGATGAATATGGGTATCCAGAGTTTTCTCTTTGGCGAGGTATTTTACCAGGATGCCTCGGATCTGTCGCAGAGCAGGATGCCGCAAGTCATTCAGAGTATGCGAGAATACGCCGATTTTCGGGGGATGAAGATTCTCGTTGGTGCGCAGACCAACGATATCGTCAATGAAAACTATTTGCGGCTCTTTGACTACATCGAAGGTGGTGTGGGGTTACAGAGCGATGGGAGTGTCGAAGATGGCCCCTGTTTTTCGCGTTGGTATGAGAAGCCGGGTGATTTTTGTTGGGCGCTTCTCTGGCATTCTAATTTTCTCAGTAAAGCGAATAACGTATTTGTTCATTTCGATTGGAGCGGCAAGGGGGGGGATGATATGAGTGTTTTCACGCGGATGGATAAGGATACGCGAGCAGCGACCATGCGTCGTCTGCATACTTCTTTTACTTCTCGCAATATAGGATTTCTTATGCCGCTTCTGGCGACCTTGTACAAGGACAATGGCGGTTGTGAGGGGCCGAAAAAACGTTTCTATTCCGCGAGCAACAAATATTCCTGTCAAGATGAGGATGTTATCAATAGCATTTTGGGAAAGCGGAGGTAGCTAGTTGTGTCAAGAAAGACTTTCGTTTGCTATAATTAGTCTATCTTGTAATAGGAAAGCGTTTGTGAAAACTTTTCAAAAAAAGAAAGAAGATTTCCGGTGCGAACGGTGTACAAGTGTGATCAGCGGAGATGGTTATACGAACCATTGCCCGAAGTGTTTGTGGAGCAAACACGTAGATATTTTTCCGGGGGATCGGGCAGCTTCGTGTGGCGGGTTGATGGAGCCGGTGGCGTTCGAACACGCGGGCAAAAACGATACAATAACACACCGATGCTTCGCTTGTGGTTACGAAAAGAAAAATAAAGTGGCAAAGAATGATGATTTTGAAGCGCTTCTCGTGCTTTCTCGCCACTTTGCGAACCGGTAGTCAAAAGAAAACAGAAAAAAGAATACAAAATCGTATGCCCGGCAGTGAAACTTCGACTAGGCATTCAGGGATGATGACGTGGGTAGAGGTATTGCAAAAATAAACACTAATTGGGACTTTCACGGTTTTTACGAAAACTGTCGAAGTTCTACTGACCGGGTATGGTCTGGAAGAAATTTTCTGTGGAAGACGTCCCGGGAACTTTTGCCGAGCTGGAGAGTTCGGAGAAGGGGCTGTCTTTGGAGGCGGCAAAGGATCGTTTGCGGGTAGACGGTAGGAATATATTGGAAGAAAAACCATTTTCTGTCACAGAGATGTTCAAGCGGCGCGTCCGTTCTTCTTTTCTCTATCTTCTTTTGGCTGCCGCCGGCCTTTCCTATTTTCTCGGCGAGCGTTTGGATGCCATACTCATTCTTACGTTTATCCTGATCAATGTCGGTCTGGAAACATATCAGGAATACCATTCCGAGAAAGCTATTCGATTGCTCAAACGCTATCTCGTGACTCACACGCGGGTCAGGCGGTCCGGGGATATTATGACGATCGAAAGCCAGGAAGTGGTTTTGGGGGACATTGTTTTTGTGGAAGTAGGCGATCGGTTGTCTGCTGATGTACGTTTCATTGTCGCGAATGGACTCGAGCTTGATGAGAGTCTCATAACCGGTGAATCGCTCTCGGCCCACAAGATAATGACCACACTTCCCGTGTCACCGGCAGAAATGTATGAAGCCAAAAATATCGGTTTTGCCGGGACCACAGTGACGGCTGGCCGGGGAGAAGGGATTGTTTTTGCTACGGGGAAAAATACGGCTTTAGGTGACATTGCTTCGCTTTCGGAAGAGAATGGACACAAGACCACCTTTGAAAAGGGTATTGCGGAATTCAGCCGTTTTATCCTAAAACTGGTTCTCTTTACCATCACACTCGTTTTTATCGCCAATGTAATCATCAAAGGTGGTGACATCAATACGGTAGAGTTGCTTATTTTTTCTTTGGCGCTGGCGGTGTCAGTCGTTCCTGAGGCGTTGCCGGTCATCATCACGGTGGCGCTGTCTCGCGGAGCGCTCAGGTTGGCGGAGAAGAAGGTAGTGGTGAAACGCCTCTCGGCCATAGAAGACTTGGGGAGTATCGAAATTCTTTGTACGGACAAGACCGGGACATTGACGGAGAACATACTCTCCGTCAGCCGTATCCAAGCGCATGATGAAAGTCTCTGTCTTCAGTTGGCATTGGCCGCTTCTCTTGAGGAGCCTGTCGATCGGGGGCGGCTGCACGACGCTTTTGATTTGGCATTATGGAAGCGGTTTACCAAAAAAGAACATGATGCGGTGCGGCATCTGCGACGGATCGATACTATTCCCTTTGATCCGGAGCGCCGGCGTAACAGCGTCCTTGTCGAGACAGCGGACAAAAAAAAGGAGATCATCGTTCGCGGAGCGCCGGAAGAAATCATCAGACTTTCTCGCAACGTGGATGCGTATACGACTCAGAATCTTTTGAGTTGGATGAAAGAAGCGGGTGAGCGGGGGGAGCGAGTACTGGCTGTGGCGCACAAGCCGTTTTCTTTGGGTCGTAAATATACTTTGTATGAAGAGCAACAGTTGGAATTTGTGGGACTTATTTCATTTGCTGATCCGCTCAAGAAAACAGCCAAGGAAACGCTCAAACGGGCCGCGGCCCTCAATGTTGGCGTGAAAATTCTTACCGGCGATAGTGCGGAGGTGGCGGGCGCTGTCGGTTGCGCCGTGGGACTGCTCGCCTATCCCGGAGAAGTCATTACCGGCAAGGCATTGACGGAAATGACGGACGAGGACCGCAAACAAGCGGTTTTCTCCCATTCGGTTTTCGCGCGAGTCTCTCCACGCGAGAAGTATGAAATAATCAGAATTCTTCAGGAGAAGCACGCGGTGGGATTTTTGGGGGACGGCATCAACGATGCCCCGGCGCTCAAATTGGCCGACGTGGCGCTGGTGGTACAGGGGGCAACGGACATAGCGCGGGAAGCGGCGGATGTTGTCTTGCTGCAGAAAAGTCTCGAGACAGTGATTGACGGAGTCAAGGAAGGCCGGGTAATTTTTGCCAACATTCTCAAATATTTGAAAATCACTTTGACGTCGAACTTTGGAAATTTTTATTCGGTAGCGCTGGTATCGCTCTTTCTTCCGTTTGTCCCGCTGCTTCCGATTCAGATTCTGCTTCTTAATCTTCTTTCGGATTTTCCGATGATTGCTATCGCTACCGACACGGTGGACCACGAAGAATTGGAAAAACCGAGAAGTTACCATATCCACGCAATTATTCTGGTAGCCACTCTGCTCGGTGGGATAAGTTCGCTTTTTGATTTTATGCTTTTCGGTGTTTTTGCCAAGGTATCGCCGGAGGCTTTGCAGACAGCCTGGTTTGTCTTGAGTGTCATCACGGAAGTCATCCTGATTTTTTCCTTGCGGACAAAATTCGCTTTTTTCCGCGCTCGACGACCATCTTTCCTTCTTTCCTTTTTGTCACTCGCGGTACTCTTCGGCGCCTTGGTTTTGCCGTTCATCGCTGCGGGGAGGCAGGTTCTCCATTTCATCAAGCCGGACGCCTCTTTTATCATCATTATTGTTGGTCTCGTGGCGGGGTATTTTGTAGCGACCGAAGCGGTGAAGTTTTTTTACTATCACCATTTTCACAGAGAGCATTCTCTTCGTACGAAACGCAAAAGAACATCGCTGGCACACGCGTAAAGCACTATGACAAAACGGCGCGCTCATCAATGAAATGCTGGCGCGAGAAGGGTACACGTTTGTGGTGACGTATTCGCTGGATACCGCCAAGCAAGAAATTTTCCACTCGGTCGAGAAGCTCGCGCGTGACGAAAAAAAAGGCTTGTGGGATGAAGCCATGTGCAATGGGAAGAAATAATGAGCAATAAAAAAACCACCCGTCGACCCGCTTCGCTGGGACTTCAGCGAGGCGAGTAAACTCAGGGTGGTTTTTATTGCCAATTATTTTTTGGAAGCGATGGTTTCGGTAAGAATTTCGATACACTGTTCGATAGTTTGCGCGCCGAGTGATCCTTCGCTTCGGTGTTCGAGAGTAACGTTTTTTGCCGCTACTTCTTTGTCACCGATGACTATGAGGTAGGGGATTTTCTGCACCTTGGCATTACGGACGCGTTTGCCGAGCGACTCATTGTCTTGATCGAGTTCTACACGGATGTTGTTTTTCTTGAGCAACTCGGTTACTTCTTTGGCATAGTCGCGATGGTTTTCTCCGATGGGTAACACGATCACCTGAACCGGTGCCAGCCACACCGGGAAAGCCCCAGCATAGTGCTCAATGAGAATACTCATGAAGCGCTCAATGGATCCCATTATGGCACAGTGAATCATGGCAATGCGCTCCTTCTCTCCTTGTTCATTGATGCACACGAGATCAAAGCGCTCGGGAAGATTGAAATCGAGCTGGATGGTGGCCACTTGCCATTCGCGGCCGAGAGAGTCGGTAGCCATAAAGTCTATTTTTGGTCCGTAAAGAGCGGCTTCACCGGGGCCATCGATGTAGTGAGTACTTTTCTTTTTGAGAATCTTCTCCACTTGGTCTTCGGCTTCTTTCCACACTTCTCGGGTGCCGAGATATTTTTCGAAGTGTTCGGGGTCATGCCGGGAAAAACGGATTTTGAGTTCCGTAAATCCAAATGTGGCGTAGAAGGTGTGCACAATTTCCCATATCTTGAGCACTTCTTCTTCAATTTGGCTGTGGCGACAGAAAACATGGGCGTCATCTTGGGTGATGGATCGTACGCGCGCTAAGCCGTTGAGTTCGCCGGTTTGTTCATCGCGGTAGACTTTGGTGGTGTTGGCGTAGCGTTGGGGAAGAGCACGATAACTCCAGGGCTTTCTGGCGTAGATCTGGGTATGGTGGGGACAATTCATGGGCTTCATTGCCAAGAAATGTCCTTCGCGCGTTGTGATTTTGAAAAGTTCGTCTTGGAATTTATCCCAATGGCCCGATGTTTCGTACAACTCTTTTTTTGTAATGTGGGGAATATCTACCTGGTCGTAGCCGTGACTTTTTCGCAATTCCCACACATATGAGTCAAGGAGATTGCGCACGAGCGTCCCTTTAGGCGTCCACAAGGGAAGTCCGGAACCGACGAGATCGGAAAAGGTGAAGAGATCAAGCTCTCTCCCGAGACGTCGATGGTCATTGGGAGGAAGTGTTTCGGAATCTTTAATTTTTTCTTCGGGGAGGGGAGGCATATGTTTATCGTTGTTTGTAGAATAGGGTGATTTGGCAATTATGACAAGGAGGCACAAGGTAATTTATTTCTTTCCTTCCACTGTCTGGATGGTGAAGCTGAGATCTTTCAAAAGGTCGGCGCTTTGGGTGTACTCCTTCTCTCTGGTTTTGAGATGGACAGTGACCGGAAGGGTACCGACACCGGATTGTTTTTGGATGAGGAGACGATAATTGTCCGGTGTGATGGTGCTGGGGAGCTCGTATTTGAGAGTGGTGTTGACATCGCTCTGCCCAATTTCCACATCCACGAATCCGTCAAAATAGGTTTTGTTGAAAGCTTCTTTGGTTGTCACGACATTGATCATCTTTCGCTCAAGGAAGACAGAATTTTTCGGTACGTAGGCGCGGAGATAGGTGTGATAATCACTAGTGCGCCAATCTCCATGAGTAGCCGTGTTCTTGTATGTGTAGACCAGTGTGGCAGTGGGTTTTTCTTGGGTGAAATCCACCGTGTAATCGAGCGAGCGTTTGATATAGAAGTCTGTTTTGAGAGCTCCCATATTGGCGTCGAGGAGCATAAGGTAATCACCTCCCCAATCTTTGGCGATGCTTCCGTCCCAGTGGACGTCTTCCACCAGTGACTGAAGAGTGGGATCTTTGAAATAGAGCATAACATCTTTATTGCGGAGCTCTTTTTGGGCGAATTCAGCCAGTTTGGGGACGTTGGAAACGGTGGCCACGCGTCTCATAATCTCGGCGGCGATCCTTTTCATGATCACCTTGCGATTCTGTTTCAGTTCGGCCGGAACATCTTCTCCGAGGTAGACTCTCTCGACGCGATCTTCCAGTTTGTACGCGCCGTCAACGCTCGTGTAGATATTGGGATCTCCGGGAATCTGAATCGGCCCCGTCAAAGCGAGGATATTGTTGAATGTCAGCGAGTTGACCGCGATGACGCCATCGAATTTTTCATAACCGCCGGCCAGACGATAAAAATATTGTGCCTTCTCGGCATTTGTCGGGAAATCGGGAGAAAAATTGGAATCACGGAACTTCCATTTTTTCAGCTGCATCTTGCGGACAAACGGATAGGGAGTGGGAACATCCGCCACAATACGTTGATCCAGAAGGTTGGCGTCTTCCACGAAGGTTGAGATGACCTCGCCATTCTTTATTTTGATAATGGCATACTGGCCCAAGAATCCGCCACCGGGCCTGAGCTCATCGCTATTCTGCAAAAGCACCAAGAAAACATGAACCCGATCGTCTTTCTTGGTGAGGGTCTCAACGAGGGTGTTGACTACCTCGATCTCTTTTTTGGTGTCCGGAGTGAGAGGAAGAAGTTGGGAGACTTTTTGAAAAAGATTGAGAGAGCCTATGGCGAGTTCTGTTTTGTGTGTTTTGGCGTAAGAAAAAAAATAGAACCCTCCTGTAACAATGAGAACCAAAAGAACGATGAGTACGATACGTATCTTCGTAAAGAAAGGAGGCATGAATGAGAAAACAAGAAATTAAATACTTTCCCAGTGTACCAGGAGGGAGAGAGTTTGAAAAGAGAGCCCAAGTGCGTTACAATGGTCCTGATAAAGAATTTGCGAGTATAGTACCCGCCTTCGTTCTTTGGACTACGGGCGGGCAGGCAATGGTAGTAAGCGGGTATAGTATAGTGGTAATACGTGACCTTCCCAAGGTTAAGCGAGGGGTTCGATTCCCCTTACCCGCTCACACATAACAATGTAATTTGAAGGTTTGACAACTCAGCCATAGCGGGTTGACGCTGGGCAGATGTTGTTGTAAAATTCAAGAAAGGTTTCAAAAGTTGATACAAAAAAGATAAATACTTATGAAGATATATATTAAGGTTTCGGTGGTAGCGTTGGCCGTAGCGTTGGTGGTTGGCCCCGCGGGATCAATGACTACGCATGCGGCAACAACACCAGGTCTTGGACAGGCGGCCAGTTTCGTTATTCTTTCTAGTACCTACACGAACACCGCAGGTGGTACGACGCTCACTGGTGATTTGGGATATACTACCGGTCCGGCAGTGGCACCGACAGTGAATGGCTCTACATTCAGTCCCCCTTCCATCAAATATTCTCAAGCAGGCATAGATCAGGCTTCTGCTTTGGCAAGTCTCAATGGCGAAACCTGTACCGCTATCGCCGGCCCGCTCAATGCGGTAATTGTTGGTGGTAATCCGGCCGGAACCTTTCCTCCCGGTTGTTATGAAACCACCGGTGCAATGACCATAACTTTATCTACGACAGTAACCCTCGATCTTACCGCAGCTGGTGCTGTAGGCAGTACCTGGGTCTTTAGGGCAGCGGGCGGAACACTTACTACAGGAGCCGACGCTATCGTTGCCTTGGCCAATGGAGCATCATCTTGCGATGTATTTTGGGCTCCAACTGGGGCGACCACTCTGGGTGCGAATACTACGTTCAAAGGAACAGTCATCGATGCCGCAGGTATTACCATAGGTAGTACAGTGGGGTGGGTAGGACGAGCCTTGGCGTTCGGAGGAACAATTTCTACGGATACAGACACTATCTCATCAACATCATGTACAGCCGCTACTTCTGCTGCGGCTGCTGCTGCCGACGAAGATGTCTCTGATACGAGTGGTCACAACGATAAAAACACTGATAAGAAGAAGAAAAAGAAAGCTCCGAAGTTGCCGGCTACCGGCGTTGCTTTTGAAGAGAGGAGTGCTTCCTGGAATACCAGCGCACTGGCTGGCGCACTTATCCTTGTCTCAACTTCACTCGTTGTCGTAGCGAGAAAACGTGCTCTTTAGCCCAGACATTTTGTAGAACTATAAATATGTTTGGCGATTATGGTTTGCCCTAGTGGCAGGAAGGAAGGCTCCGCTTTGGCGGAGCCTTTGCGGTATGAATCTCATAAGAGAAAAGTTGTACCAAGGTATGCAAACGAAAATTGTGTCAAGCAAAATTTTATTGATGATCGTTTTTGGAGGATTCGCACTTTTTGCGATGTCTCTTTCTTATTTTAGCCTAAAAAACAGAACGGAGAGCGATTTGGTGCCGCCCACTGTAAATATTGCCGTTCAGGAAAAAGAGGGGGTTCCATTGCCGGTACGTCTCAAGATCCCCAAGATTACTGTTGATGCGAAGGTAGAACTTATGGGGCTTACGTCCGATGGAGCGATGGAGGCGCCAAAGAGGGGTCGCAATGTAGGGTGGTATAGCGCTGGATCGCGCCCTGGGGAAGTTGGCAGCGCCGTTATGGATGGACACTACGGAACATGGAAAAATGGGGAGGGGTCGGTATTTGATAACTTAAATAAACTGGAAAAGGGAGATAGGGTGTCTGTTGAAGATGAAAAAGGGACGCTAATCACTTTCGTGGTGCGTGAAAGTCGTGAGTATGATTCGAATGCGGATGCGACGGATGTGTTTGATTCAAGCGACGGGAAAGTTCACCTCAATCTTATCACCTGCGAGGGAGTTTGGAATAAAGATTCCAAAAGCTATTCACAGCGACTGGTAGTGTTTACTGATAAAGAGTAGCGAGGATGAGGGGGTACTTTCATTGACTGATGATTTTTGGTACACTTTATCTAGGCACGGCTACGAAAGTGCCGGGATTAATATTTTGTAAAACATTATGGAAACATTTCGTATTGGGGAGGCAATCAAATATGGTTGGGGGAAAACCAAAGCCCATTTTCTTTTCTTGTGGATGGTGTTGGGTATTGTTTGTGGGGTGGCAATCTTTTTGAACATCCTCAGCAAGGCGGTTGGAGAAAATAGTTTTCTGGGGAGTGCCGTCTCACTTGGGGCGACTGTTCTGGGTATCATATTGCAAATCGGTCTTATCCGTATCTACATTGATTTGATTGATCAGGATAAGGAAGATCATTTGGATACGTTGTTTTCACAAACTGGGTTGTTTTGGCGCTACCTTGGCGCGTCAATACTCTACTACGCAGTGGTTGTGGTAGGGTTCATCCTTCTCATCATCCCGGGTATTTATTTTAGCCTGAAGTATCAATTTTATGGGTATTTGATTATCGACAAAAACTTTCAGCCCTTTGAGGCTTTGAAGAAAAGCGCTGTGATGACAGTCGGTATAAAGTGGAAACTCTTGGGTTTTTCTTTCGCGCTTGTGGGACTGAATATTGCGGGCGCACTGCTCTTAGTGGTCGGACTATTGGTAACGATTCCCATTTCGATTCTCGCTTACGTGTATGTTTACCGCGAGCTTTCCAAGCGTTTAGAGGTGAAAAGCGCGGCGCCAGCGGCAGTAGAGGCGATTCCTTCGCCCGTGCAGCCTGGAGTATAGATTTCTTTGCTTGATAGAGAGAAAACCGGAGGCTTATCTCCGGTTTTATTGTCAAACGAAGCGAGCGAAATGAAAGTGTACTTTCGTTTCCGAGCGAGTGAAGACATCAAAGAGTAAAACTCGGCAGCTTGCTGCCGAAACGGATGAGCGGAGCGAATCAGTGGCGAGAGCTTGCTCCCGAGTGAAAACTATTTATCTTTCTTGCGAGCTGTTGAACAGTCCGTTGAGAGAAGCGTTGATATTGATAGCCAGTTTCTCAGGAAAAGAAAGTGAGTTTCCTTCTGTCTCTCTTTGTCCGATTAGATTTTCTGCATCTGTAGGAGAAGGCGTGAGCGTGATGGCGTCTTGCAGCTGGACACGTGTTCCATACGCCAGGAGCTCTTGCGCTTTGGGTCGGTCGGGGTCGAGAGAAACCGGCGGCGGAATTATTTCCGGTTCTTTTTCTTCTTGAACATTTTCTGCGAGGGTGGGGGGAGGAGTTTCTTCATTACTGTTTTCTGGTGGCACGATTTCATCCGTTGCGGCCGTTTCTTCCGGCGTATCGGAAGAAAAAATGTTTTTTATGATGTTTTCTTCAAATGCCCATTTTTGTCCTTTTTTCTTTCGGTAGACGATGTTTTCGCCGATGGATTTTTCCAATTTGTATTTTATCTTCTGCAGGACCTTGCCATCGGGCGCGCGCAGTTCGATCTTGCCTTTTTGGTTGGGGAGCGTGAAGAGGGAAAATTGGCGAGTGAGCTTGGCTTCCGATTTCGGCTCAATGAAAAAATCTTCACGGATAGGATGATTGGAGAGAACTTTCCATCCGGTGGCGATGCCGAAGCCTTTCAAGTTTACCGTTTTCTTTTCCCTGTTTTCTATCACAATCCATTCATTGTCGGTATCGTTGCCTGCCGGGTTGGGGAGAAGAGAGGTGATCCGGACTTCCGGATGAGGGTAGGATCCGATTTTGAGCGTGAATGTTTCCAGCGTATCTTCCTTTTCGTCAGTTGTTTTGAGTATTACCGTGTATGTCCCGTTTTCTTCGTACGTATGCGAGGTTTTTTCTTTATAGCTTTTGTGATCATCGCCGAAATCCCAGGTATATTTGAGCGTGTCATGGTCGCTGTCTTTTCCTCGCGCATCAAAATCGACCGCCACCCCGCGGTAGCCTTTTTTGGGAACCTTCTCTTTGGTTTCCGGAAGATTGTTGAGCACACTCGCGGCGCCGGGGGTAGGCTTGCCACCACGCCAACCGGTTGCGGTGTAATTGAGCGAAATATCTTCTTTTGTCGTCGCGTATGATACTTTGTCTTTTTCTTCGTTGTTTGGATCGAGAAGAGAGAGTGTCTCATCGGAATTATTGAGAGCGAACTTGAATGTCTCACGGTAGATGACCAGAAAATCTTTCGGTTGGATTTTTGTGTCAGCGGGAAAAACGTATTTTCCCGACGCGCTGGCGTCTTTGACGGTCCATGAAGAAAGGTCGATGGCTGTATCGGCGGTATTGTAAAGTTCGATGAATTCACCGGTATTCTCATCGCCGGAAGGGTTGGGGAGAAGCTCGTTAATACGGATGTCGGTAGCGTAGAGTTTTTTCGAAGGATCAGGGCAACCGTCGCCATCGAGATCATCGCTTACGATCGAGGTGACTCCTGTCGGGTTTGGGGTCACGCTCGTGACTTTCCATTCTAGCGAGGAAAGATTTCTCTCGTTTGATAAGCCGTCTCCCGGATTAAGAAGGGTAATAGATGATGAGAACGGATTGGTGTGACCGCCGCCAAAAATGACGGAATCCTTGATTGAGCCACTGCTATCGAAGAGTGCGATAGAGCCGTTGCCTGTCAGTGTGGCGGAAGAGGTCGTATCGGCGAGCGTCTGGTATTCTGACTTTGCCGCGCTGCTTACCCAGAGGAAAAAGTCACTTGGCATGATGGCCTGGCCTTTTTCAATTTCGCGAAGAGAAGATTCAGTGCCGCTCTGTATCCGTTTGCGAAGTTTCCAGTGTTCGAGCGGGACACACCTACTTCCGGTATTGTAAAGTTCGATGAAGTCGTCTCCATTTGTACTGGTGGCTTTGCCACCGACATATTTTCCGATAGAGAATTCCGAGATGATTACGTCGGCGGAAACAGTGGGGATGTCGAAAAACACATATAAAAAAACAGAGACACTGATGAAGATGATTTTTGTTTTCATATTGTTTTACCTCTTTCATACCACGAGAAGGGGGATAGTGACAATTTTTGCCTCTGGTGGCGTACGTGCTATAATCTAAATACGGTAATTGAAAAGCATGCCCAGTGGAACAACTTCAAAGAAGTTCTCCCGTGGTGTTGTTTGATAGTTAAGGTTCGAAAGTTTGAGAAGATATAGAGAGAAAAGTAAGGCTTATTAATCTATTTGAAGTTGTGCCACTAGGTATGGAGGAAGAGAAAAAAACCAGGACGAAGAAAAGTGATATAAATACCGGATTTGTGGGGCTTCTTTTGGAGAGCGTCTTCAAAGGTATCCAATCTTCCTTCGACGAAGCGCTTCTCAGAGTACACCAGGCGGTGCATGCGTTTACGAGAAAGCTCGCGCGACGAGTGTTTCTTTTTTTCTTTGCTTTTCTGGGGTTGATATTTCTCCTGATCGGTTTGGCAGAGCTTTTGAGTACGGCGTATCGATTCCCCGGAGCGGGGGAGACGCTTATGGGGATGTTTATTCTTCTCATTTCCCTTGTGTTGTATGTTTTCGGTCGTGATGATCATTCAACTCATAATTAATTAAGAAAAAAGACGTATGGCAAAGAAGCAAATAGAGGCGGTAGCGGATGCGCTCAAGGAAAAGGTGATGGCGCAGGTAGACAAGAGCAAGATTTTGGCCGTAAAGGAAGTGGCCAAAGTGAAGAAACAACTCGCCAGTACCTACGCGACGGTGGAGAGTTATGCCAAGAAGAATCCGGAGAAGGCTGCTATGGTGGCTGCCGGTATCGGTGCCGCTTTGGGTGCTGCGATTTCTTTGCTTGTGAGCGGCGGGAAGAAGGGGAAGAAGTAATCCGAAGAATCTTTCAAATCAAAAAAATCCCGCCAGAGTGGCGGGCTTTTTTCTAAAATTCAACAAACAAAAGAATTTTTTGTCTTAATTTCACCTCTCGTTTTTCTAATAATCCTTCCTTGCAAGCAACCTTCCCGGGGGCCGTTCCGTTCATCCAGCGATGAACTCCACTTATGAACTTTTTTTGATCCGTCGATACAACGGCACCATGCTCAAAAAAACTTCAACTCTCCCAGGAAGATTCTTGCTACGGAAGGATTCTTAGCTTTTTGTGGAATTATACAGGGTGTATACTATTTTTATGGGGCTGATTGGATTACTTGTTACTGTCGTCATTATGGTGCTCGGAATGGGGTACCTCTATTTTGGCAATCCAAAAACATCAATGACAGTGAATAATGAAAGTATCAAAGCCCCGATTGTGGAAGAACTGACTCAGGGCAAATCCGCCATAGACGCCGCGCGTGATGTGAAAAATCTGGTGGAACAGAAGGCGACCGATGTTGGTCAGCAATCAACGGATAGCAGTAAACAGGCAACAATTAAAGATCAGGAGAAAATAGGGGAGTTGAAAATCGTGAATCGCTTGATGAGTTCCGGATTTTCTGTGCCGTCGAAACCGCGTAGCATCGATACCATCGTGCTTCATTCCTCATACGATTTGAATGGCTCGGACCAATATTCCGTGAGCGGAGTAATCAAAGAGTATGCGGATTATGGTGTCAGCGCCCACTATCTTATCGATCGGGCAGGGACGATTTACCGTCTTGTAGAAGATAAAAACACCGCCTATCATGCCGGTGTCTCCAAGATGCCGGATGGGCGGCAGAACGTGAATAATTTTTCCATCGGTATCGAGATAATGAATACGGAAACGGGGCAGTTTACTTCCGCACAGTACACGGCGGTAAATAATCTGATAGCTTCGCTCAAAAAACAATATCCCATCAAGTTTGTCGTCGGTCACCAAGACATCGCCCCCGGCCGCAAGACTGACCCCTGGAACTTTGATTGGAAAAAGTTGAAATAATTATGAAAGAAGGAAAATATTTTTTTGAATTAAAAATAACCAAAGAGCAATCAGCACTTGTTTTGAAATGCAGTGAAGAAATTCTTGGAAAGAAAGAATGGCAAGAGGGGAGAGATATGGGGCGGAGATTGTTCGAGGGGATAGCAGAGTTGCTCAAAGAAAGTAATCTGAAGCCGATTGATGTGAGCGATTTCGTGGTAGAAACGGACATGCCGGAAGGGTATACATCGATGCGGATTGCAGAAACGGTGAAAAAGGTGTATGCTTTTGGTGTAGCTTTTCCACGTTAATTTATTGAGACGAAAAACGTGAGGAAGGTGAAGAATGCGTTCTTTATGGTTTTGTCTTAAATAAAAAAACTTTATACAAAAGGCTCTGTAAGCCCGTTTTTTGGTTTTTACTTGACATCGAAAAAGAAGCTTGCTAGAGTTAGTTTTATTGTTTCGAAAAGTGTAATGACTTTTCTGTCTCGAATCGCCTGTGGGTGCCAGGTCTGGAGGGCGAGACGCGTAAGAAATAGTTGCTTAACTGAAGGCAGCTAACAATTCAAGCGCAATGGTGCGGACGGCCCTGTCCACAATTCAATAGTTTTATCCCATAATCTCATTTGTCCTACTTGTTTCAATGTCTTCCCTTGAAGCAAGGAGTGTCCACATGAGTGTCTTTTTATGTCCACTCGAGACAAAGCATTGAGAGTGAAAGATTCTTTTGGAAAGGAGTCTTCTCTCTCCAAGCGGCGGTTTTTCAATAATCGTATTACGGTTTCCCTCCCCAACCTGATTGAGGTGCAGACAGACTCCTATCAGTGGTTTTGGGACAAGGGGTTGAAAGAGCTTTTTTCCGAGATTAATCCGATCGTGGACTTTACCACCAAGGATCTTGAACTGACGGTCAAAGACTACTACCTCGATGAGCCGAAGTACAGCGCTCTCGTCGCCAAGAACAAAAATATTTCCTACGAGGCGCCGCTCCGGGCCAAGGCCTCGCTTCTCATGAAACAAACCGGCGAAGTCAAGGAGCAGGAAATCTACTTGGGAGATTTCCCGATCATGACGGAGCGCGGAACTTTTATTATCAATGGCGTGGAGCGTGTGGTGGTTTCCCAGCTGATCCGCTCCCCGGGCGTATTTTTTACGATGGACTACCAGAAGGGGAAGAAACTTTTCGGCGCCAAAATCATTCCGAACCGCGGAGCCTGGCTGGAAATCGAGACGGATTTGGACGGAGTGATTTCCGTGAAGATCGATCGCAAGCGCAAGCTTCCGATTACCGGGCTGTTCAAAGCATTCGGTTTCGATGAAAAGCGTATCAAGGAGGCTTTTGTCGATACCGACAATGGCGAGAATAAATATATCGAGACGACACTCCTCAAGGACCCGTCTCACAATCAGGGGGAGGCTTACCGTGAAGTCTACAAGCGTCTCAGACCGGGTGATTTGGCGACCGAAGAGAATGCCAAGCAGATGATCAACGCGATGTTTTTCAACTTCGAACGTTATGACTTCGGTTCCGTCGGGCGTTACCGTTTGAATCAGCGTTTGAGTGTCGATCGCCCCGATACGGAAGAAAATCGTATTTTGAATACCGAGGATCTCATTTTGATCGTGCAGGAAGTGATTCGTCTCAACAATGATCCGGAAGGCCGAGCCGACGATATCGACCATCTTGGCAACCGTCGTGTGCGAGCGGTCGGAGAATTGATTCAGAACAAGCTGCGTGTTGGGATGTACCGGATGGTGCGCAATATCAAAGACCGCATGAGTACCTGCGACCGGGAGACAGTCGTTCCGGGGCAGCTCATCAATCCGCGACCCGTGGCCGCTGCCGTCAAAGAATTTTTTTCCAGTTCGCAGTTGTCGCAGTTCATGGACCAGGTGAATCCATTGGCCGAACTTGAACATAAGCGCCGTTTGTCCGCGATGGGTCCCGGCGGTTTGACGCGTGAGCGCGCCGGTTTCGAAGTGCGCGATGTCCATCACTCTCACTATGGCCGCATCTGTCCGATTGAAACGCCGGAAGGTCCGAACATCGGTCTCGTCGGTCACTTGGCCAGCTATGCTCGGGTCAACGAATATGGTTTTCTCGAAACGCCGTATCTTTTTGTGAAGAAAGAAGTTTCCGCCAAAAAAGAAGATCTGGCGAATCGTATCTTACGGGAAGATGTCGCCGGTGTCGCGAAGCAAGGCGAACTTTTGACGGAAGAGATGGCCAAGAAAGTGGCCGACAAAATGAAAGGAAAAACGGTAAAAGTAAAACCGTTTGTTACTTTGGATATCGAATATTTGAATGCTATCGTCGAAGATCGGCAAATCATCGCTCATGCCGGCGTGAAGATCGATGAGCATCGCAACATTGTTCATCAGATGGTGGAAGCTCGCGTGAAAGGCCATCCGGAAACGATTGAGGCCGAGGTGGTGGATTATATGGATGTGTCCGTGAAACAGTGTATTTCCATCGCGACAGCGCTTATTCCGTTTCTCGAACACGATGATGCCAACCGGGCTCTCATGGGTTCGAACATGCAGCGTCAGGCGGTATCCTGCGTCGTCCCGGAGGCGCCGATTGTGGGTACCGGTATCGAGGACAAAGCCGCCCGTGATTCCGGGCAGGTGGTGCTTTCCGGAGTGGATGGTGAAGTAATCGCCGTGGATGCCAACCATATCGTGTTGCGTTCCAAAGCCCCGGCTGGTTCGAAGAAAGAGTACGTTGATACGGAGTACAACCTCCAAAGTTTTGAAAAGTCCAACGCGTTCACAAGCATGAACCAAATTCCACGCGTGCACAAAGGTCAAATGGTGGAGAAGAGAGAAATGCTTGCTGATGGCGCATCGACGGATCACGGAGAATTGGCACTCGGACAGAATATGGTGGTGGCCTTCGTGCCATGGGACGGATACAACTATGAAGACGCCATCATTGTTTCTGAACGCGTCGTGCAGGGAGATCGCTGGAGTTCTATCCATATCGAAGATTTCTCCATCGATGTCCGTGATACCAAGCTTGGTCCGGAAGTCGTCACGCGCGATATTCCGAACATCGGTGAAGACCGTTTAAAAAATCTTGATGAGGATGGCATCATCCGCATCGGCGCGGAGATTTCTTCCGGTGATATTTTGGTGGGGAAGATCACGCCGAAAGGTGAAGGCGATCTCACCGCCGAAGAGCGATTGCTCCGTGTCATTTTCGGCGAAAAATCTCGCGATGTGAAAGATTCTTCTTTGTATCTCCCACACGGTGAGCATGGCAAAATCGTGGATGTGAAAATTTTCTCCCGTGAGCGCGGTGACAAATTGCCGATGGGCGTTTTCCAACAAATTCAAGTCTCGGTGGCTCAGATGCGTAAGATCTCCGTCGGTGACAAGTTGGCCGGACGACATGGGAACAAAGGTGTCATCTCTATCATTGCCGCTGTCGAAGATATGCCTTATCTCCCGGATGGGACACCGGTAGACATCATATTGAACCCACTCGGTGTCGCCTCGCGTATGAATATCGGTCAGATCCTGGAAACCCACTTGGGATGGGCGGCGATGAAGCAGGGCTACAAGGTAGCCAGTCTCGCTTTGGATGGCGTGTCGGAAGACGATATCAAAAAAGAATTGAAAGCGGCCGGTCTTCCTGAGAACGGGAAAATCAGATTGATTGACGGTAAAACCGGTCAGCCGTTCGATAACGAGTCAACGGTGGGAGTCATGTATATTATGAAGCTCAATCACTTGATCGAAGACAAGCTGCATATGCGTTCCATCGGACCGTATTCTCTCATTACCCAACAGCCACTGGGCGGCAAAGCGCAATTCGGTGGGCAACGCTTCGGTGAAATGGAAGTGTGGGCGCTCGAAGGCTACGGCGCCGCTTATACGCTCCAAGAAATGTTGACTATCAAATCCGACGATGTCTTGGGGCGTTCCAAGGCGTATGAATCGATTATCAAAGGTGAGCCGATCAAGAGCCCGAACCTTCCGGCCTCGTTCCATGTTCTCGTGAACGAGCTGAAAGGTCTGTGTCTCAATGTCGAATTGAAAGGCGCAAGAACAGAATCCGATGAACTTCCGGAGGAAGTGAAGATGGAAACCGTTTAAGCCTCACTTTCTTAAATTATTTACTTTATCAACAGTATGGAAAATATTACGAAAGTGAGCGATTTCGATTCTGTCCGTCTGACACTTGCCAGTCCGGACCAGATTCTCGAATGGTCTCACGGTGAAATCACCAAGCCGGAAACCATCAATTACCGCACCCAGCGCTATGAGCCGGATGGTTTATTTTGCGAGAAAATTTTTGGTCCTTCCAAGGACTGGGAATGTTACTGTGGCAAGTACAAGCGCATCCGTTACAACGGTATCGTCTGCGATAAGTGCGGTGTCGAAGTGACCCGCTCCATCGTGCGGCGGGAACGCATGGGCCATATCAAGCTGGCGACACCGGTGTCTCACATTTGGTTCCTCCGCGGTGTGCCATCCAAGATCGGTCTTGTCTTGGGGATTTCTCCGCAGGATCTGGAACGTGTTATTTATTTCTCCTCCTATATCATCATGGAGGTGAATGATGAGCTGAAAGCCCAATCGTTGGAACAGTTGGAAAAAGAGTACAAGAGCAAGCAGAAGGAACTGAAAGCGGGGAGCAAAGAAACAAAGGCTTACGAGAAGTCCATCGAAGAATTGAAAGAGCAGTATCGTTCCACAAAAGATGAAATTCGCAATCTTCGTCCGTACCAGATTCTTTCCGAAGTGGAATACTTCAACCTCTCCAGTCGTTTTGGACAAATATTTACCGCCGGTATCGGTGCCGAAGCCGTCCGCAAGATCTTGGAGAAGATTGATGTCAAAAAGCAATTGAAAGTTCTGAAAGCGGAGCTCTCCGACAGCGAGGCAACCGATCAGAAAAAACTTCTGCAGCGTTTGAAGGTGTACCAGGGTTTTGAGACGGCGAAATTGTCTTTTCAGTGGATGCTCCCGACGTCTATTCCCGTCATTCCGCCGGATCTCCGTCCGATGGTGGCCCTCGACGGCGGCCGTTTTGCCACGTCTGACCTCAATGATTTGTACCGCCGCATCATCAATCGCAACAATCGTTTGAAGAAACTTTTGGCCATCGGCGCTCCGGAAGTCATCACCCGCAACGAAAAAAGAATGCTGCAGGAAGCGGTGGACGCGCTTTTTGACAACAGCGCTCGGCGTGGTCAGGCTTCGACCGCGGCCTCGACCGGTCAAAGGCGCGCTCTGCGTTCATTGGCTGATGCTCTCAAAGGCAAGCAAGGACGCTTCCGCCAAAACCTTTTGGGAAAGCGCGTGGACTATTCCGGTCGCAGTGTTATTGTCGTCGGTCCGAAACTGAAACTCCATCAGTGCGGTCTGCCGAAGAAGATGGCGCTCGAACTTTTCAAACCATTTATTATCAACAAACTGATCGAGAAAGAACTGGCTCATAACGTCCGTACCGCCGGTCGGATGGTGGACGCCGAAACCGAAGAGGCATACGAAATTCTCGACGAAATCATTGAACATCACTACGTGCTTTTGAACCGCGCGCCGACACTGCATCGTCTCTCTATCCAAGCGTTCCAACCGGTTTTGATCGAAGGCAAGGCTATCCGTCTCCACCCGATGGTGTGTTCCGCGTTCAACGCCGACTTTGATGGCGACCAGATGGCAGTGCACGTGCCACTTACCGATCAGGCTCGTCATGAGAGCGCGACTATTATGCTTTCTTCCAAAAATCTTTTGAAGCCGGCATCCGGTGAACCAATCGTCTCGGCGACACTGGATATGGTACTCGGGATGTACTACATCACGCACATCAAACCGGGAGGCCGTGGCCAAGGAAAAATATTCGGTTCTCTGGATGAAGCCATATTGGCCTACCAAAACGGCATTGTGGACGTGAATGTGGCCGTGAAACTTCTCTGGAATGGTCAATTGATCGAAACCTCTGTCGGTCGCGTTCTCTTGAACGATATCCTTCCGGAAAGTCTGCGTTTCGTGAACGAAGAAATGGTGAAGAAAGATCTGAAGGGTCTGATGTCTCGTATTCTTGAGACGCTCGGTCAGGATGAGGCGGCCAAGTTTGCCGATCGTTTGAAAGATCTCGCTTTTCGTTCCGTTTCCCGTTCCGGTATCAGTTGGGGGATGGATGATCTCGTGGTGCCAAAGGAAAAAATAGCCTATATGGCTGCCGCCGAAATTCAAATCAAAGAAGTGAAAGATCAGTACAATATGGGACTCTTGACGAATGAAGAACGCCGTAATCGCGTTATCGAAGTCTGGAATGAAACCAAAAATAAAATTACCGAAGCGGTGCGCGCCTCGCTCGATAAGGAGGGGCCGGTATACTCGATGATTTACTCCAAGGCTCGCGGTTCCGAATCCGTCGTTGTACAAATGACCGGTATGAAGGGGCTCATGTCCGGGCCGACGGGTGAAACCATCGAATTGCCGGTCAAGAGTTCGTTCAAAGAAGGTTTCAACGTGTTGGAATATTTTATTTCGACGCACGGTGCCCGCAAAGGTATGGCGGATACCGCTCTCCGTACCGCGACTGCCGGTTACCTGACGCGTCGATTGGTTGATGTGGCACAGGATATCATTGTTCGTGAAGAGGACTGTGAAGATACGGAAGGTGTCTATCTCTATCGTGAAGACTCCGATGCGATCGGTGCCAGTTACGCGTTGCGCGTAGAAGGCCGTACGACTGCCGAGACGCTCAAGGATCCGGACACCAAAGAGGTAATCGTGAAGAAAGGTGTTCTCATTAACAAGGAACAGGCTAAGATAATCGAGACGAAGAATATCACTAAAATAAAAATTCGCAGTTTGGTGACGTGTAAATCTCGGCGTGGTGTCTGTCGGATGTGTTATGGCATCGATCTTGGGAGGAACGCTCTGGTTGAACTCGGAGCGTCTGTTGGTGTCGTTGCCGCTCAAGCCATCGGTGAGCCGGGGACGCAGCTTACTATGCGTACGTTCCATGTCGGTGGTGTTGCCGGGTCGGATATTACCCAAGGTTTGCCACGGGTAGAAGAAATTTTCGAAGCCCGCGTGCCGAAGACGGAAGCCATTCTTTCCGAAGCGGATGGTCAGGTGAAAACGATTATCAAAGACAATGCCAAGGTGCTCAAAATTACCGTTGAAGGTCAGGATAAGAAATTGTATGAATATTCAGCTCCGGCCAACGTGGGACTCCGCGTCAAAGAAGGAGATCTTGTTTCAGTCGGCGCCATCCTTTCCGAAGGTCATATTGATCTCCGCAAACTCTTCACGGTGATGGGTCAGGAGGCGGTGCATCGTTACATCATTCGCGAAATCGAAGAAATCTATGCCGCCCAGGGTGAAGGCATCAATGACAAACACATTGAAGTGATCATCCGTCAGATGCTCTCTCGAGTGCGTATTACTGATCCGGGGGACACGGTTCTTCTTCCGGGAGATATCGTGGAGAAAGACCAGTTCCTGGAAGCCAATGAAGAAACGCTTGGTAAAAAAGGTCGGGAAGCCGTTGGTGAATCGATGGTCTTGGGAATTACCAAAGTGGCGCTTTCCACCGAATCTTTCCTCTCCGCCGCCTCCTTTATGGAAACTGCGCGCGTGCTTATCAATGCCGCCGTGCAGGGTAAAGAGGACCGCTTGCGGGGACTCAAAGAAAACGTCATTATTGGGCGTCTCATTCCGGCCGGTACCGGCTATCGCGAACCAGGCCAGCCACGAGCTCGGTAAGTCACCTTTGCATGTGCCTTATTTCAGAAACACCTCTTGCAAAAGGGGTGTTTTTGTTTTGAAGAAAGATTCCCTTTTATGCTATACTTTGGTCATTGGAACAAAAGTTAATACTGTACTATGGGGCGGAAGAAAAAGGCGGTAGCAGAGGAAGACGATGGATTCAAATTTGAGGATATTTTGCACAGCGATGCCAAAAGGAGTATTGCGGCGGTTTTTTTATTTGCTTTATCACTTCTTTTCTTGTTGGCCTATTTCAATACGGCCGGAGTGCTAGGAGAATGGCTCGATACGGCCTTGGGGATGACGTTCGGTTGGGGGAAATGGCTTTTACCACTCCTTTTTATTATTGCGGGCCTGATGTTTCTTAAACGTCGGACTACTACCCTGGCGGATGCGGTGCGGTTCATTGGTCTCGTTCTTGGGTTTTTCGCGATTTTGGGGTTGTTTCATCTGTATAGCGGTGAGGGTACAAAAGAATTATTGAAAGTAGCCCGCGCCGGGCAAGGGGGCGGTTTTATCGGATTCGGCTTTGCCTATATCCTGGGTAATTTTACGGGCAAAGCGGCCGGCACGGTTATTCTTATCGCGCTTTTTATTGTAGGAGTGATTGCCGCGTTCAATGTTTCACTCATCCATTTTTTTGAGCGTCTGCGGGAGAAATGGCGAGGGAAACCACAAGAGGAAGTGGTGGGAGGAGAAGTGGCGATGAATGATTCGGTCCCGGAAGCCAAGAGTGAAGTTGTTTCTCCCGAAGCTATCACTCCTTCGGTAGAGAACGCCAGTTTGGAAGCCAATAATATTCGGAGTATCGCTTTTCAGGAAGATGATGAGATTGTGGAAAATAAAACGGAGTCCGGAGGAAGTGAAGATGATACTGTTTTGGTGCCGGCTTTTATTCGCCCACGCAAGACGAGACGCCACCGTGTTCGCTGGGAATTGCCACCGGTGGATTTGATGGAATCTACCACCGGTCAGGCTGTGGGAGGCGATACGGAACGCAACAAACACATCATCCAGAGCACGCTCAAATATTTCGGTATCGCTGTCGAGCCGGGAGAAGTGCGGGTGGGGCCGACCGTGACGCAGTATACTTTTCGTCCGGCGTTTGGAGTGAAGCTTTCGCGCATCACGACGCTTTCGAACGATCTGGCGCTGGCGCTGGCCGCGCAGTCTATCCGTATCGAAGCGCCTATTCCGGGGCAATCGCTTATCGGTATCGAAGTGCCCAACAAATCCGTGGCGACGGTGCGTCTCAAAGCCATTCTTGAGAGCCGGGAATTCCGGGATCGCAAATCCGATTTGACGCTCATATTGGGGCAGGATGTCTCCGGGAAAAATGTGTTGGCCGACTTGCGCAAAATGCCGCACCTTCTCATCGCCGGGCGGACCGGATCCGGCAAGAGCGTGTGCATCAGTACGCTCATTATTTCTCTTCTGTATCAGAATTCTCCCGAAGACCTGAAACTTATTTTGGTTGATCCCAAACGAGTGGAACTGACTATGTATAAGGGGATCCCACATCTGAAAACGGATGTGATTGTGGATATGAAAAAAGTCGTGAACACGTTGCGTTGGGCGGTCGGAGAAATGGAACATCGGTATAAGGTGTTGGAAGAAGCACACGCGAGGGATATCGTGAATTACCGTGAACGGGCGCTTCTTGGCGAACAAAAAACAGTCGTCAATGCGGAAAGCGGAAAAGTCACCAAGGAGTCTTTTGAAAGTCTCCCATATATTGTCATTGTTATTGATGAAATGGCGGATCTCATGTCGATGCACGGCAAAGAAGTCGAGGTGCTCATCAATCGCCTGGCGGCCAAGTCGCGCGCTATCGGGATCCATCTTTTGCTCGCCACCCAGCGTCCCGAAGTAACGGTGATTACCGGTCTCATCAAATCCAATATTCCGACCCGCATCGCTTTCCAATTGAAATCGCAGATCGATTCGCGGACGATTTTGGCCGCCGGTGGGGCGGAAAAATTATTGGGCAATGGAGATATGCTCTACTCGCCATCCGAAGGGACGGAACTCAGGCGTGTCCAGGGAGCATTTGTTTCCGATGACGAGGTGAAACGCGTGACGGCGTTTCTCCGCAAGCAGAAAGAGGACCTCGGCGAAGATGAGATCGGAGATGATTTCGGAGACGTAGGACAGGGTAGTATTACTGAAGAAATCGACGCGTTGGACAGCGGATCCAAAGAAGACGATCTCTATGAAGCGGCCAAAGAACTTATCTTGGCAACCGGCCGGGCTTCCACAACGTCTCTCCAGACTGCGTTCAGCATCGGGTATCCACGGGCGGCGCGTCTCATGCATTTGTTTGAGGAAAATGGCGTTGTCGGTATGGTGGACGGCAAGAAAAAAGTGCTTTTGAGTAAAGTGGAGAACGCGGAGGGAGCGGAAGAAGAAAAAAAGAAATATGGCGATGACGCGGTGTCGGATCAAAGCGAACGCGATAAGTGGCAATTGTAGGTTGAGATAATTGATAAGGGATAATTGATAAGAGATAGAGAGTGTGTGAAAGAAAAAATCATGCATCACTTGTCTTGTGTCATGTATCTTTTCCCATATGCAAGAGGGGTTCACGCGCAAAAAAGTTGAATCGCTCACTCTGGGCGAGAAACTGAAAAAGCTTCGGGGGGATTTCCGTATGAGTTTGTCCGAAATTTCCAAAGTGACGAAGATTCAAGTGAAGTATTTGGAATATCTCGAAAATGGTCAGTATGATAAATTGCCGGCGGAAGTCTATGTGCGAGGATTCCTCCGGAGTTATGCCCGCTATTTGAATATCGATGAGCAGGCGCTTGTCAAACTCTACGAGCGTGAACGCAATATCCATGCCAATCTGAGTCAGGATATGCCGAAAAAAACCTTTGCCATGAAAAATCTTGATATTTCCTCGCTGACGATTACGCCACGCTCTCTCGTGTTGGTGACGATCGTCTTTCTCGTTTTTGGAGCATTTTTTTATCTGTATCGTGAGTTCCAGGCTTTTGCCGGAGCGCCTCGGCTTGTCATTCTCAGCCCGAAAAGTGGGGAAACCGTTGAAACGAGTGAAATAGTGGTGACGGGGAAAACGGACAAGGGCGCGCGTGTTTCTATCAACAATCAACCGGTTTTTGTCGGGGGTGACGGAGAATTTTCCGATAAGCTGATTCTTCAGTCAGGGCTGAACACGATCATTATTGTTTCGGTCAATCGTTTTGACAAGGAAAAATCGGAAACACTGTCAATCGAAGCCCATTATACGCTTTCGGTGCCGGAAACTTCCTCTGGGAGTACACCTGTGGTCCAAGGCAAAGAAACCTTCCGTTTGGATGTGAGCGTGCGTGAAGCACCAACAAAAATTACGTTGGAAGCCGACAATATGATGGTGTTCAGCGGTATGCTGAAGCCGGGAGAATCGCAGGCGGTTACGGCAAAAGAACGCGTCAAAGTCACTTCGGAAAACGCCGCGAGGACGTTCGTGCGTTTCAATGGTCTACCGGAAGCGCCGCTGGGGGGTAGCCAAGCATCGCGAGAGGAAGCCATTTTTACTGCGGATGGCAAACAAGAGTAGACACGCTCCAGTATGTATGTTAGTATGCAAGTAAGGTAAACAACAATAAATGTATGGCAGCCCCGCCTCAATTCCGAATTTAGTGAGAAAAAATCCGGAGTTGGTACCGCGGAAACGCCTTACGGCTTTATATGAGCCAGAGTAAAATTTAATTAAAGAATTGAAGCGGGACGCTCATAAATGTAGCTTCTCGTTTCACTCGAAGACATTTATGGCGAAGGCGAAACAAACAGCGAGTGAGGGTCAGGACAAGATCAGAAGTGTCGTGAGCGCGATTGAGGAGAAATTTGGCGAGGGAGTTATCATGAAACTTGGCGATGTCCGCAAGGTGGATGTTGAGGCTATCCCGACCGGTTCGGTATCGCTTGATATTGCGCTCGGTATCGGAGGCGTGCCGCGTGGTCGCGTGGTGGAAATTTATGGACCGGAATCATCCGGCAAGACGACACTTTCATTGCACATCGTGGCCAACGCGCAAAAAATAGGCGGGGTGGCGGCTTTTGTGGATGCGGAGCACGCACTCGATCCGGAATATGCCAAGCGCATCGGCGTGAACATAGGTGATCTCCTCATTTCTCAGCCGGACAATGGCGAACAGGCGCTCGATATCGTGGAAACGCTCGTGCGTTCCAACATGGTGGACGTGATTGTGGTGGATTCGGTGGCGGCGCTTGTGCCGAGAGCGGAAATCGAGGGCGAGATGGGCGATTCTCATATGGGTCGGCAGGCCAGGCTTATGTCGCAGGCGCTTCGCAAGCTTACCGCTATTATCGCGCGTTCCAATGTGGTGGTGATTTTTATCAATCAGATCCGGATGAAAATCGGCATCATGTTTGGCAATCCGGAAACGACCACCGGTGGGCAGGCACTCAAATTTTACTCCTCGGTGCGTATCGAAGTCAGACGCAGCGCTCAGATCAAGAAGGGTGAAGAAGTGGTGGGCAATCGCGTCAAGGCCAAAGTGGTGAAAAACAAAGTCGCGGCGCCATTTCGGACCGCCGAATTCGATATTATGTATAACGAGGGTATTTCCTTTTCCGGTGATCTTCTGGATGCCGGTGTGCTCTATGGCGCGGTCAAGAAATCCGGCAATTCATTCGCGTTCGGAGAGGTGAAGCTCGGCGTCGGTCGCGAGACGGCCAAAGCTTTTCTTAAAGAGAACCAAAAAATCGGTAAAGAAATCGAGAAAGCCATTCTCAAGCAGGCCAAAGAAGGAAAAATAGAGACAAAAGCGGAAGTTGAGGAATAACAAGCAGATGTTTTTCCCATTGAGGCGAGCTTTCTAGCTCGCTTTTGTGCGTTTGTGTCCATTAAAAGTCTCGGGATCGAATATGTTATACTATTTCTGTATGCAACAAAAGAAGAAAATTTTTTCTTTGCTGATGGGAGGAATATTTTTGGCTCTCGTTTTCGTTATGCCAGGCCAACACGTTTTTGTCCTTGCACAAGAGAGCGCCGATGAGATTGAAAGTGATATCAGCAAACTTGAGAAAAAACTGAAAAAAGAAACTCAGGAGCTTGATGTGCTGAAACAAGATTTGAATCAGATCGATTCCTCGCTCACATCCACGCAACAGCTGATACAGCGTACTCAGAATCTGCTCAATCAGACGGAACAGACCATAGGGCAGAAAGAAAAGGAAATTGCCAATCTTGAGCAGCAACTTGTACTGGAGCGGGATGTTTTGACGGGGCTTATTCAAGAAATGTATCTTAACGGTAGTGTTTCCCTCCCCGAAGTGATGTTGTCAAGCAGTGATTTTGTTAAATTTCTTCAAGGGAATGATAATCTTTTCTCCACCCAAGAAAAGATGCAAGGCGTGATTCAAGATATCAATGAGATACGGTCAAAAGTTACTGATGAAAAAATTTCTTTGGAGGATGTCAAAAAAGATCACGAGACGTTGCTTCAGATAAAGAACAGGCAAAAACAAGTTCTTGTCGCCGAGAAAGTAGAAACAGAAGGCGACCTTGAAGACCAGCAGGCGACGGTTGCCGAACTCCAATCCAAACTCAACGAATTGAAAGGTGATTTGAACAAATTATTGGGGAAAAGCTATGATGCAAAAAATATAAAAGATGCTATACAGTTTGCCGCAAGTAAGACGGGCGTCCGCGAAGGGTTTTTGTTCGGAATGCTTTCGGTTGAATCACGTTTAGGAGCTTCGGTAGGAGGGTGTGATTATAAACAAAGTCGGATGAGCGCGTATCGATTGGGTATTTTCAAAAGTATAGCCAGCGAGTTGGATTATGATTATAAGAAGTTGAAGGTTTCTTGTCCGCCGGCAAGCTATAGGGGAACTGGTGGCGCTATGGGCGCGGCGCAATTTATGGCTGACACGTGGAATGGGTATAAGAGTACCATCGCCTCACGAACTGGCCACAACCCCCCAGATCCGTGGAATCTGACGGATGGGGTGGTGGCTATGGCATCGAAGCTGGCTAATGATGGTGGAGCTAAAAACGGGAATACAACCATTACAAGTCCGTGCACGAGAAAAAAAGTGAGTGTGAAGTGGGAAACCTACGCCTCTATGCGTTACCTCGGTTGGTCGTGTTACGCTTTGAATAACTATTCAAGAACTATACAAAGCCTTTCCGGTAATTATAAGAATCTCTGATTTTTTTGAGTTTTGTAGAACTTAAGAAGGGGGCTATTGCCAAAATCAGCAAAGCCTGATAAGCTGTGAAAACAACTGAGAAAGTCCGACGTTTTTCTCGCCTTGAGGAGACCCTGAGCAAGTCGAAGGGCCGTTCATAGAGGATTAAGAAAAACAAATTCCGTACCAAGGACTCTCGTTGCCGACGGATTTTTTGTTTATAATTTATTTAAGAAGTGGTACGTTGCAGGCTAAAAAGCTACCAGCTACCAGCTACAAGCTAATATGGTTGAATACGAACTATTGTATCTCGTAGGAGAGTCCAAAGAGAGTGAGCTGCCGCGTATCCGCGAAGCGGTAGAGAAGGTTATCGTAACCGCTGGGGGGACATTTTTGGCGCCGGTGACGGAAGAAAAGCGCAAAATGGCCTATGAGGTGAAAAAAGAGATCCGAGGAACCTACATCGCTCGCCGGTTTACATTACCGGACAAAGACGAACGTGACGCGAGTGAGAGCGCTGAAAATGAAATACATCCTCTGGCTGCCATCAACCGATCCCTCCAACTTTCCAAAGATATCTTGCGCTTTCTTATCGTTTCGGCCAAAGGTTTGCCGGAGTTGAAAGCCATCGAACGCGTGGAGCGACCGAAAACGGATAGCCGTGGAGGCCGCTACGAGAAGCGCGGGGCAGTTCGCCCGATGCCACAGGCTCCGATGGCTCCCAAAGAAACAGCCAAACCGGTCAGCGATGCGCAGATTGACGAGCAATTGAAAGAAAAACTTGATATATAATTAAGGAAACAGTTAACAAAACATAATTTGCGTAATTATTAATCAAGAGTTTATGAACGTCAATAAAGCGATTCTTGTCGGGCGGTTGACTCGGGATCCGGATATGCGGACCACCACGAGCGGCCAGTCGGTAGTGACACTTTCCATGGCTACCAATAATTTTTGGACCGACAAGAGCGGTACAAAACAGGAAAAAACAGAATTTCACAATGTCGTTTTGTGGGGGAGGCTCGCGGAAATTGCGTCGCAGTATCTCACCAAAGGGCAAGAGTGTTTTATTGAGGGACGTCTGCAGACGAGAGAGTATACCGCTAAGGACGGAACGCAGAAGAGAGTGACTGAGATCGTCGGTGAAAATATGCAGCTCGGGAGTCGAGCTCAAGGGTCTTCTCAAGGTGGTGGCGCTCCGAGGAGTGCCGTCAGAGGACCACAGGGAGGTAGTCAGCCTGGTGTACAAGCTCCTGCCGAAGAAGAAATTCCTACCATCAACCTCGATGATGATAAGAGTGAGATTAAGATCGAGGATGTCCCTTTTTAAGAAGATGCAAGATGTTTGATGAGAGATGTACGATGACGAGTCTTCAAATCTCGCATTTCTTTTATCAATTATCCCTTATCAATTATCATTTATCACAGACATTATGGAAGCAGCAATGAGTAAAAAATTGGCGAAGCTTGATTACAAGGACGCTTATTTTTTGCGGCGTTTTTTGAACTCGCAAGGCAAGATGTATCCGCCGAAACGGCACGGTCTCTCCGCCAAAGAGCAGCGTGGTCTGGCAAACGCCGTGAAACGCGCTCGTTTTATGGCGCTTATCCCGTACGTGGTCAAATAACAGAATAGAGAATCAGGAATCATGAATCAAGGCGGTGTACACACTGCGGTTTTTAATTCTCAATTCTTGATCCCCAATTCTTTTTTCGAACTATGCTCAATCTTACAGAAATCAAAACTGGAAAAAAAATCGTCTGGAATGACGAGCCGTATATCGTGATGGATTACCAACATTCGAAAATCGGACGCGGAGGAGCTGTCATGCGTACCAAGCTGAAGAACTTGCTCTCCGGGGCGATCATCGATTATACGTTTCAAGGCGCTGAAAAAGTTGAGGAAGCGGAAATTTCCAAATCGCACGCGCAATATTTGTATCATGACGGGGAGGAATATCAATTTATGGATACGGTGACGTACGATCAGTTTTCGCTTTCCAAAAAAGTGCTTGGTGAGATGCCCTCGTATCTCATCGAAGGGACTGAAGTTTCCATTCTCAACTGGAATGGCCATCCGATCAACTTGGAACTGCCGATCAAAGTTACGCTCAAGGTCACCGATGCTCCTCCGGGTATCAAAGGTGATACGGCATCGGGTGGCGGCAAGGTAGTGACGCTCGAAACCGGTATCCAAATCACGACACCGCTCTTCGTAAAAACGGGGGATAATGTCATCGTCAACACGGAAAAAGGGACGTATGTGTCGAGGGCATAATGATAAAAAAAGAACAGGTCAAAAATAACCTGTTTTTTTCTGTAAAAAAGCTTTAAATAAGGGATATTTTTGCCAGCAGGAAAGGTTGCTTTTTTTCGGAAAAAATGCTAAAATTGACAAAGGAAACAGTCAAAAAAAGCACTGTTTTCTTAGTTTAATACTATGTCCCTGTCCACGTATTTGTGGGGTATCCGCCTGTTCACGCTCTTTGCATTTTTTGCGTGGCTGGGAGTGGTTGTTTTACTTGATCCGGAGGCTACTGGGGGCATGGGGGTGGGACTTCTTTTTATCAGTCTTCTTGCTCTTCTCACCGGACTTTTTACGCTTTTTGTGATGTGGGCATATCGCAAGGCGTTGGGTGACAAGGGAGCAGCTCATCATTTGAGCGGAGCTTTTCGCCAAGCGTCTCTTCTGGCGTTGTATGTGTTGGGTATTGTTTTTTTTCAGTACGGACGGATTTTTACCTGGTGGGACGCGTTACTTCTTCTCGCGGCGATACTTCTCATAGAATTTTCACTGCGGAATTTTTCTCGACATAAAGATGAATAAAAAACAATTTAATTTTTGGCAGGTGAAATGACGATTATGGCGAAAAAGACGGAACAAACCAGTTACGGGGCAAAATCCATTCAGGTGTTGGAAGGTTTGGATCCGGTGCGCAAGCGCCCGGGTATGTATATCGGCGGCACATCTGTCGAGGGATTGCATCATCTCGTGTGGGAAGTGGTGAACAATTCCATCGATGAAGCAATGGCCGGATACTGTACCGATATCACGGTGCGGCTGTTGCCGGATAACTTTGTGGAAGTAACAGACAATGGCCGTGGTATTCCGGTGGAGATTCATCCACAGACAAAAAAGTCCACGCTCGAAACGGTTATGACGGTACTGCATGCCGGCGGAAAATTCGGCGGTGAGGGGGGATACAAAATTTCCGGCGGTTTGCACGGTGTTGGCGTCTCTGTCGTGAATGCCCTGTCTCTTTTTACCAAGGTGACGGTGGAGTTTCAGGGGAAAGTGTGGATACAGGAATACAAGCGAGGTAAGCCGGTAGCCAGCGTGAAATCGATTGGTAAATCCGACAGAACCGGCACCACTGTTGCCTTCCAGGCTGACCCGGAAATTTTTCCGGAGATCGCTTATTCTTGGACGAAGATTCTCGAGTATCTCCGCTACCAAGCTTTTCTCACCAAGGGGGTGCGCATCAATGCCGAAGATTGGCGCGAAGCCCCAGGAAAAGGGGAAGAGTACAAAGTGCGGCGCCACAGTTTCTATTTTGATTCCGGTATTGTCTCGTTTGTGAAATTCCTCAATCGTAAGAAAGAGGTGAAGAATCTTACGCCGGTGTATATCGAAAAAACCCAAAGTGATATTTATGTGGAAGTGTCGCTGCAATTCACCGAAGGTTTCAAAGAACATTTGTTCGCGTTCGCCAACAATATTTTGAATCCGGGCGGTGGAACCCATGTCACCGGTTTCAAGATGGCGCTGACGCGTGCCATGAACGATTATGCCAAGAAAAACAATCTCATCAAGGAAAAAGAGGGGGCGTTTACTTCGGAAGATTTGAGTGAGGGGTTGACGGCGGTCGTATCCGTAAAGCTCGCCAACCCGCAATTTGAAGGTCAGACCAAAGACAAACTCAACAACCAGGAAGTGCGCGGGGCGGTATCGTCGGTTACCGCGGAAGGACTTTCCGAGTACCTGGAAACCCACCCGGCGGACGCGCGGGCGATGATAGATAAGTGTCTCTTGACGGTGCGGGCGCGCATTGCCGCGCGAGCGGCCAAAGACGCGGTGCTGCGCAAGGGGGCACTCGAGGGGATGACCCTTCCGGGGAAATTGGCAGATTGTACCACACGTGATGCCGCTCGTTCCGAAGTGTACATTGTTGAAGGAGACTCCGCCGGCGGCTCGGCTAAACAGGGTCGCAACCGCGAATTTCAAGCCATCCTGCCACTGCGGGGCAAGCTGGTAAATGTGGAAAAAACCAGTCTCGACAAAGTGGTGAAGTCCGATACCTTGAAGCCGATCATTATCGCACTTGGAGTGGGTATTGGGGAAACATTCGACATTTCGAGGCTGCGTTATGGCAAAGTGATCATTATGGCTGACGCTGATGTTGATGGTTCACATATTCGGACGCTTCTCCTGACATTTTTTTATCGCTACTATGAATCGCTCATTCGCGGAGGGCATATTTATATCGCTCAGCCGCCGCTCTACCGTCTCCAAAAAGGCAAGGACGTGCGATATGCCTATACCGATGAGGACAAGGAACGTGTGTTGGAAGAACTGAAACAGATTGCGGCTGCCAAGGCTACTGCGAAAAAAGATAAGAAAAACAAAAAGAATGAATCTACCGACACCAAAGCTCTGGCGGATGATGGAGACGAAATTGAAGCGGCGGTGGAAGGGAGTGCTGACGAAACGGTGAGCGGTGTATCCATCCAGCGCTACAAAGGTCTCGGAGAAATGAATCCGGAACAGCTCTGGGAAACCACGATGAATCCGGACAATCGTATTATGTTGCAAGTAAAGATCGAAGATGCCGAAGAGGCCGATGAACTGTTTGATATCTTGATGGGTAACGAAGTGGAACCGCGTCGGCGTTTCATCCAGACCCACGCCAAAGCCGTGAAGAATCTGGATGTGTAGGTGAGGATGTAGGATGAGTGATACGTGATATGAAACAAACAAAAAGCGCCCCGAAGGGCGCTTTGGTGTTTTTGCCTACAGACTACTTCTTCATACCGAGGATCTTGAACATTTTCGTGCCGCAGACGGAGCATACGCCCTTCATGGCGCTGCGACCGTTCTTCATCACGACTTGCTCTGTGTCCTTCATTTCTCTCTTTTCCTTGCACTTCATGCAGTGCCCAGTCTCGGCCACGACGATTGCGTCAGCCATAGGATTGCTTGTTAGTTAATGGTTATTACTCTCGTATTATACACACATTGAAGAAACTATCAACTTTTGTGGCTTGATTCGTGCTTGACCCCGCACCTATTCTGCCGTTTCCTTGGGTGCGGCGCGCGGGCGAATAGCCCGGTCCTATTCGGACCAGCGTCGCCATTTCAAAGAAGCATAGAATGTATGTAAGCATGAAGTGTTATTAATAATGGCGGAATAGGTGCGGGGTTGACCAAGTCATTCCCCTGTGTTAATCTGTCAAAACTGTTCCAGGGTTATTTTTTTGAGGGTTGCCCAGAAGAGAGGTGACAGGGTATACTAGTTCTATGAAAATGCCACTCGAGAATTTGCAGTCCGTTGTTCGTTGCCCGGTATGCAACAAGAAATACCGGATGACCAAGATGCTTGTTTTGGATGAGGACGACAAGCGAACAACGCTTCACATCACTTGTGAAGGCTGTGGCGCGGCATCGATGGTCTTTATTTCTCTGGGGCAATTTGGCATAGTCTCCCTGGGACTGTTGACCGATTTGAAGCAGAATGAAGCGCACCAAGTATTCCAAGGTGAAGCTATTTCCTCGGATCAGGTCATTGAAGCCCACCAATTTTTGAAACAATATACTGGTGGCGTAGAGGAATTGATATAATTGAAATTTTAAGCATAGCGTTATGGCGGAGTTTACATTACAGGTGAAGATTCGTGAAGAAGCGGGGAAAAATTTGGATACGATGCGCAAGCTTGGTTCGATTCCGGCGGTGATGTATGGTCATGGTATCAAACCGCAGATGTTTTGGGTGCACTATGTGAATTTTTCTAAGCTGTATGATAAGGCCGGTGAAAGCAGTATCATCGAGGTGACTCCAGAAAAAGGCAAGACGGTAAATGTGATTGTGAACGATGTTCAGCTTGACCCGCTGACGGATCGCTTTACTCATATCGATTTTTTCCAGGTGCGGATGGATGAGAAGTTGGAGGCGCACATCCCGCTCGAATTTGTTGGTGAATCCCCGGCCGTTCGCGAGATGGGAGGTATTCTCGTAAAGCCGATAGAAGAAATATTGGTGAGTTGTTTGCCAAAAGACTTGCCGCGTTCTCTTGTTGTGGATCTTTCCGTTTTGCATGAATTTGGCAGTCACATTCAGATGAAGGACGTAAAAATTCCAGCCGGTGTCACGGTGCTTATCCCGTTTGAGACGGCAATCGCCCTTGTCGAAGCTCCACGTACCGAAGCTGAAATGGCCGCTTTGGACGAGAAGGTAGAGGGTGATGTCACCAAAGTGGAAGGGGTTGTAAAAGAAGAAGCCTCCACGGGGGACACCGCTGCTGTCGATACCGAAAAGAAAGGCGGGAACAAAGAGGAGAAAAAAGCTCCTGCCGCCAAGGAAGCGAAACCTCCCGAAGGCAAGAAGTAATTTTGCCAGAGAAAATAACAGCCGGTCCATATGGGGCCGGTTTTGTTTACTCTGTGTAATCCGGCTTTGCCGATCCGTCTTTGACGGAATTACACAGGGTGAATTCTATTGTAGGACACTTGACTTTTTCTTCTTTATTGCTACACTAAACTGTCGTTAAAAAAATGAGTTGTGCCGGTTTCCGGTTTCTATCCGTAGGAGGGAGGAGGGCATCCCTCCTAGTCATCCTCCCTTGAAATGTATGGAACTCGATTTTTCGAGTCTCTATCGCCTGCGGATGGAAACCCGATATCAGCCACAAAAACAAGACCACCCTTTTGGTGGTTTTTGTTTTACGTATGTAGAGAAACCGCCAAAAAATTCTTTTATACGGTGGACATAAAGCCTCCCGTAGCAAGAATCTTCCCGGGAGAGTTGAAGTTTTTTTGAGCACGGTGCCGTCTCTTCAGAGACGGATCAAAAAAAGTTCATAAGAGAAGTCCGACGCTGGTCGGACGAACGGCCCCCGGGGAGGTTGCTTGCAAGGGAGGATAATGAAGCGGGACGGAAACCTTTTTTATGTGTCTAGCCGATGCAGAATTTTTTCTTTGACTTGCGGAAAAAGTTTTTGGAGCGCTGTAAGTTCCTCAGGAGAGAAATTTTGCAGAACAAAATCATGGGCGGAAATACAGGCGCCAGGATCACCAGCGGGATGACCGATGCCGAGGCGAATGCGGAAGAAATCCTGAGTTCCGAGCTTGCCGATAATATCTTGGACACCGTTGTGTCCGGCGCTTCGTGAAGAGAGAGTCGTTTTGAAAGTTCCCGGAGCGATATCCAAATCGTCATGAATAACGATGATGTCCTGGGGCAAGAGCTTGTAGAAGTTGATAAGTGTTTGTACCGCAGTGCCGGAAGCATTCATGAAGGTGTCCGGTTTCACAAGAAGCACTTTTCCTTTGCCAATTGTGCCGGAACTCAAACTGGCTGACATTTTTTTGTCCGGAGTGAAAGCCGCAAACCCCCATTCTTTTTGTAGGAAGTCCGCGCACAAAAACCCCGCGTTGTGGCGATTATGTGCATATTGTGGACCTGGGTTTCCTAAACCGATAATGATCTTCATAGGGCGTTTTATAGAAATTTCTAATTTCTAATACCTAATTTCTAACAAAAATCTCAATGTCAAAGTTTGAAAATTAAGTTATTAGGTATTCATTAGATATTAGGAATTAGTTATTAGATATTTTACCTCCGTGGTTGTGGCGGGAGGACTTCCGGGAAGGCCGTATCATCCGCAGTTACTCCGGAAGTATCTTCTTCGAATGAGAGCATATCCGCCAGGTCGCTACCGATGACGACGACAAAGTCGGAAGTTATTTTGGGCGGTAAAGAGAAAGAGAACGCATCTGTTTTTTTGAGAGAAAACTTCTTGATGAGTTCGTCGAGACTGAAGGGTTTTTGCAATCCGTTTCTGTCCATAATCATACTCTCATCCGGTCGGTTTTCCAAAGGTTTCATAGAGACAAGAGAAACTTCGAGAAACCCCATCCCCTCCGTCGCCAGCCGTTTCATTCTTTGAGCCACAGTGGTGTCTTTCGGCAGAGAGAGGATGGTGAGTGTCGACTTTTCGTTTGTGATGTGGTTTTGCCTTGCCGCAAGCTCGTCAAGACGGAAGATATTTTCACTCAAGTCACGAACTTCACTCCAGTTGCCGACGCGCGGTACGAGGATGAATGCGGCAATGGGGCCCACCTGGACGTGTGAGACGCTGAGCAGGCTGTTTTTTTTCCACGCGTCAACGATTATCGATGTGACATTCTCGGTGTCGAGAGATTTGGTGAGCTGAAGGAATGCCGCCATGTCGTCTAAGGGCATATCGGTTCTGACATTCTCGCCCAGTGTATCGAGCAAATCATTTACGGCAAATACATTGAGGAATGTCTCGAGAGAGAACGCTTTGTCTTTGATAGCCTGAATAACTTGCTGCTGCCGTTTGGCACGACCAAAATCTCCCTCGGGGTCGTTGTGCCGTTCGCGGACATATTTGAGCGCGGTGGCGCCATCGAGTGTTTGCCAGCCTTTCTTGATCTCAAAGGTTTCATAGCTGTAGTTTTTTCCGGGATAGCGCGGATCGGAAAAATCTCGGACGACGTCGACTGAGATCCCATGGAGGACATCAACCATTTTTTCAAAGCCGTCGAAATCGAGAATAAAAAAATAGTCGATGGTTTGTCCGGTGATGGTTTCTATGGATGAGCGCAAAGGCCCGGCATCCTGTTTCTGGCTGAGCCCGTATTGGTAGAGAGAGTTGATTCTCGTGGAGAGACCGGTATCAGGAATGGGCACATACAAGTCGCGAGGGAAAGAAAGGAGAGCCACCTTTTTGTTTATTGTATCGATGCTCATTATCATCACGGTGTCCGTCAAGTTTTTTCCGGGATAGTGTTCGCCGGCTCGTCCGAGGAGAAGAATGTTGATGCGTCCCTTCTCTTCACCGCGGAGGGGTGGACGCTTTGTCCCAACGAATGAAAAAGCCAAGCGTTTTATATCGGAGAGAAATGATGCTCGGGGATTGTTTTGGAGTTGGATGTTGTGGCCGAGAGAAACGCCTTTGGAAAGGAAGAAGAGAGTAATGCCGAGAACGACAAGGAGAAATATGCCGGAAAGTGTCAAAAATATTTTTCGCCAGAGGTGTGTTGATTGGGGTTTTCTCGGGGGGAAGGTAAAAGTATCCGAGGAAGAAGAAAAACGCAGAGGTTGCTCTGCTTGATATTTTTGGGGAGAAATGGATTTTGGCGGCACCGATTTACGGAAACTATCCATAGAGGAATGAATTTTATCTATTCTAAGCGGTTTCTGACCCTTGCTAAGGAGGGAAAAATCTGTTAGAATATCAATGTTTTTTACTTTTTATCGAGTTTTTTCCATCAGAAAAGCAGGGCGAATATTGGTATGTCAGAATATAAGGGGATTTCGGAAAAACCTAAAGAAACAGAAATTGAGTACCTGGGCATCGGTGGTCTGCTTTTGGAAATGGTCAAAGTCTTCCTTCTGGCAGTTGTCATCATTATACCTGTCCGGGTCTTTTTGTTCCAGCCGTTTTTTGTGCAGGGATCAAGCATGGAACCGAACTTCGAGGATGGACAGTATCTGGTGGTGAGTGAATTTGGGTACAAAGAAACGGCCCTGGATGTGACAGATCGTTTTCATTTTACGGTGAGCCCTTTCAAAGCTATCAATCGTCAGGATGTGATCGTCTTTCGCTACCCAAAGAATCCTGAGCAATTTTTTATCAAGCGAGTCATCGGGTTGTCGGGAGAGGCGGTAGAAATCCGTCAAGGGAAAGTGATTATTTATAATGAGGGACACCCGGATGGGACCGGGCTGGACGAAAGCGCCTATCTCGGAAAAGGAACTCTTACTCAAGATATGGCAAAAGTGACACTCCGTGGGGATGAATATTTTGTGATGGGTGACAATCGGATGTTCAGTTACGATTCGCGGGCGTTTGGTCCATTGAAGAAAGACAAAGTGATCGGTCGAGTGCTCATGCGCGCCTGGCCTGTGGAACGGTTCTCACTCTACTAATAATTGATTATTTTTTTAAGGTTTCACAGTTATGGCACAGAAAAAAGTTTTTCATGGCGCGAAAAAGTCCGGTGAGAAAAAAGGAAACGATAAAAAATCGGTTGCGAAAAAAAATATCGCCGTCAAGAAAGCTCCCGCCCCAAGCGTGAATCAGGAAGAGATGTTGCTTCAGACGTTGCGCGGTATGCGTGATATTTTGCCGGACGAGCAACCGTACTGGGAGCGGGTGAGGAAGGCTCTCGCGCACGCATCGCAAGAATATGGTTTTCGCCGAATTGATTTGCCGACAGTCGAATACGCGCATTTGTATCTCAGAACAGTCGGAGAGGGGACAGATATCGTCGATAAAGAGCTCTATTTGTTCAATACTCGCGGTGGTGATCGTGTCGCTCTGCGCCCGGAAATGACTGCCGGTCTGTGTCGGGCGTATATCGAACATGGTATGGGAGTTCTCTCAAAACCGATTAAACTTTTTTCCATTGGGCCGGTTTTCCGTTATGATCGTCCACAAGAAGGGCGGTATCGGGAACACTGGCAAGCGAATTTTGATATGTTCGGAGAGAATGACCCGATTCTTGATGCCCAGACGATCCAGTTGGCGTATCGCGTGGTCCAGCAACTCGGTTTGAAGAACATCGAATTTCAAGTGAACAGTATCGGTACGCCGGAATCGCGCCGCGAATATGAAAAGGCGCTGACCCGTTACTTGGAAGCGCAGAAAAATAAGTTGTGTCAGAATTGCCGAGAACGGTTGGTAAGGAACCCGATGCGCATTCTCGATTGCAAGGAGGACAAATGCATCCAGTTGACTTTCCACGCGCCACAGTCGCTTGATTACCTCGACTTGGAATCACGCGATCACTTCAAACACCTTCTCGAATATTTGGATGAACTCGAATTGCCGTATACGATCAATACGCGTTTGGTGCGTGGGTTGGACTATTATACGAAAACGGTTTTTGAGATTCGTTCTACGGATAAAGACGGCAAGAATTACTCGCTTGGCGGCGGCGGTCGTTATGACCGCTTGATCGAATCGCTTGGTGGCGAGGCGACTCCGGCTATCGGATTCGCTCTGGGGTTGGATCGTATCGTGCTTGAGATGAAGCGGACCCAAGTAAAGCCCTATCAGGAAGCCCGCCCGCGCGTTTTTTTGGCGCAGCTCGGCGATATGGCCAAGAAGAAGAGTTTGAAGTTATTTTCGGAGTTGGAAAAAAACGGGATTCTCATTGCGGAAAGTTTTGGGCGGGGGAGTTTGAAATCGCAGCTCCGCGTAGCCAATCGTCTCGGTGTGGAAGTGACGATCATCATCGGGCAAAAGGAAGCCCTCGATGATACGGCTATCGTCAAGGATATGGTGTCGGGGACGCAGGAGACTGTTACTCACGAGAGGCTGGTGGATGCTGCCAAGAAAATTCTCAAAACCAATCAAGATTTGAGAGTGTAAACGAGCTTGTAGCTTCTTAGTTGGTAGCTTGTAGCAAGAAGTAAGAGCTTGCGAAAAAAGTTAAGAAGCTAAATAGCTAATAAGCTAAAAAGCTAGAACATGGAAGACAATATTTTTCTCAAAATTATTCGTAAAGAGATACCGGCTGATATCGTTTATGAGGATGAGGAGATACTGGCGTTTCGCGATATCCACCCGATTGCTCCCGTGCACATCCTCATTATCCCCAAAAAATCGATCGAGAGTATTGCGCGTATGGAGACGGAGGATGTGCCGCTTATTGGAAAAATGTTTCTTGTGGCGCGGGGTATTGCGAGAGACTTGAATATTTCCGAAAAAGGGTATAAACTGCTTATCCGGGTTGGGAAAGATGGTGGTCAGGAAGTGCCGCATTTGCATCTGCATCTTCTCGGGGGCGCTAGGTTATCAGAAAATATCCACCCTGTGAAATAGCGTGTTGTCATTCCGAGTGTAGCGAGGAATCTCGGGATCCTTCGTTTCACTCAGGATGACACTTGCTTGTTATCTTGTATCCATAGGAAAGGAGGTCGTTTGTATGATTCAAGTAAAGAGAAAAGAGAAAGAAACCGCTGAAAGCCTCATTCGGCGTTTTTCGCGCCGCGTGCAACAGAGCGGCGTCTTGAGACAAGTGCGTAAACAGCGCTTTCACGTGGAAGAGCAGAGTCGCGAAAAGCGTCGTGCCGAAGCGCTCTATAAAGTGAAAATCCGCAAGGAAATCAACCGTCTCAAGAAACTTGGGAAATTTGACGAAGACGCTCTTCGCGATATAAAGAAAAGAATGTAAAAGTTTTTTACGAACGAGACACAAAAACCATCTTGATGTATAGGATGGTTTTTTGTTTGTTTGGGTTTGTATTTCAGTCGGACTTTGGTATGATAGAGAAGAGTTAAATCCATTATGTAGGAACGGTATGAGTTTATACAAAACCATCGGCGCTCATTTGATAGAGGCAATGAAGGCGGGAGATTTGCTTCGGCGCGATACGTTGCGTTTGTTGCAAAGTGCCATAAAGAATGTGGCGATAGAAAAACGGAAAGCCTCGACTGAACTTACCGACAACGAGGTAGAAGATGTTGTGCGGCGTTTGGTGAAACAGCGCAAGGATAGTGTTGAACAGTTTCGTAAAGGCGCGCGCGAGGATTTGGCGTTGAAAGAAGAGGCTGAGCTGAGTCTCCTTTCCGCCTATTTGCCTCAGGCAATGGCGGAAGATGAACTTCGCACCCTTGTCGCGTCGGCGCTTGAGGAATCTCAGATAACCGCCAAGTCTCAGATAGGGCAAGCGATGGGGGTAGCGATGAAGAAAGTGGCGGGGCGCGCAACGGGCGACGATGTGCGCAGGATAGTGGAATCTCTTCTTTCGTAACGCTATGCACGTTGTTGTAGAATATATAGGAGAAACAAAAACTTCCTTTCAGGAAAATTTTTTTCAGAAAATTGCCGAGCGGACGCTTGAGGAATGCCAGTTTTCTTTTTTGCGGGAGAAAGAAATCAGTCTCAACGTCGTGGCTGTTTCGCCGGAAAAAATTCAAGAACTCAATGCCAAGTATCGGGGGAAAGATAGCGTGACGGATGTTTTGTCTTTCGGTGAGTATACCGACAAGGACGCTCTCGAACAGACAGCGGAAGAGGAGGTTTTTTTGGGAGAGATCTTTTTCTGCCCGGTGTTTATTGAAAAAGCAGCCGAAGAAGACGACGTGTTATTTGAACGCGAGATGACGTATATCTTTTCTCATGGTGTGTTACACCTGGTGGGATTTGATCACGAAGAGGAGATGTTCACAATTCAGGAAAGAGTGACGGATGTTCTGGCGTGATATAATGAAAAGAACATAACGATTATTTTTTATGAGTCGACTGATGAGAAGCTTTTCTCACGCATATAAAGGTATTCTTTTTGCTTTGCACAACGAAAAGAATTTTCAAATTGAAATTATCGGTGGGACGCTTGCCGTCATACTCATGCTTTTTTTCCCGCTGTCCGGGTTGGAGCGCGCGCTTATTATTCTCTCTATCGCTTTGGTGCTGACTCTGGAGCTGGCCAATACGGCGTTGGAGAGAGTGATGGATATCTTGAAACCGCGGATTCATCCTTACGCGCGCGTTATCAAGGACGTGATGGCGGGAGCGGTTCTTTTGGTCTCTTTGGCGGCCATCGCTATCGGGGTGGCTATCTTTGTGCCATATCTTGGTGAGTTTTTACGATTTTAAGTATTCCTTCTTTTTTGCATTTGTGTCCTTTCGAGGTATAATGCAGGGCAGGGAACTCCGTTTTCGTGAGCGAGTCTCATGTTCGGTTTTTGCCTATTTTTCTTTGCTGTCTCCAGTAGCAAAGTTTTGAAAGCGAAAGCGTTCGAAACTTTACCTGCTTGTAGGGGATATATTTTGGAAACAAAAAAATAGAGAGAAATTGTGTAATCGGATTTTACGTAAAGTTTCACTACCGGATATGTCGAAAGGTCATTATTATGTGGGTTTGGATATCGGTTCGGCTGAAATTCGGGCGGTAATCGCTCAAGAAATTTCCGCCGATGATTCGTTGCGTGTCGTCGGTATGGGGAGAACTCCTTCTTCCGGCATGCGACGGGGAGTCGTGGTGGATACGGACAGTGTTGCCAAGGCGTGCAACATCGCTTTGGAACAGGCCGAACGGATGGCCGGTCACGCGGCAGAAGATGTCGTCGTCAGTATCAGCGGGACAGAGATAGGCTGTCAGAATGCTCTCGGAGTGATAGCCGTGGGGCGCGCCGATGGAGAAGTGGTGGAAGATGATATGACGCGGGTAATGGATGAAGTAAGGGCGCGGCTGACGATGCCGCTGAATCGCGAGATTATTCATGTTATTCCGAAAGACTACCGTCTCGATGATCAAAAAAATATCAAAGATCCGCTTGGTATGCACGGCGTACGGCTTGAAATGAACGCCCTCATAGTGAGCGGGAACACGTCCCATTTGAAAAATATTTCTCGAAGCCTTGAACAGGCCGGTGCCAATGTGGAAAACTTTGTTGTTGAACCGATTGCGTCCGCTGAGGCGGTCCTCTCCACCAAACAGAAAGAGCTGGGATCGGTACTGGTCAATATCGGCGGGAGTACGACATCGATAGTTGTTTTTGAAGACGGTGATTTGCTCCACCTTTCCGTTTTGCCGGTCGGAAGTGGGCACATCACCAATGATATCGCCATCGGTCTCAGAACCTCTATCGATGTTGCCGAAGCGGTAAAATTGCAGTATGGGAGCGCTCTTCCGGATGAGATCGGGAAAAAAGAGGAGGTTGATTTGAGCGTGTTTGATTCGCAGGAAGACGCCGTGGTTTCGCGGCGCCATATCGCGGAAATTATTGAAGCGCGTTTTGAAGAAATTCTGAATTATGTCAATTCCGAACTGAAGAGCATTGGTCGCGAAGAATTGCTGCCGGGTGGTGCGATACTTTCCGGGGGCGGGGCCCTTCTTCCGGGGGCTGTCGATTTGGCGAAGCGGGTACTCCGTCTTCCCGTGCAAATCGGGTATCCAAAACCGCTTGGAGGCATTTTGGATCAAGTGGATACTCCCCAGTTTGCGACGGTTGTCGGCCTTCTTCTTTTGGCGCAATCCAACCATGTGGATAAGCATACATTTTCTCCGAGCATGATGCATGGTATGATGTTGAAAGTGAAACGTTGGGCAAAACAATTCCTCCCTTAAGAGTCCGTTTGGGGGAAGAGAAAACAAAGAGAGAAATACAAGATGTTGTATGTCGGAAAACTCGTGTTTTCCTCTGTTTTTTCGCTACCTTGACATATTTTCTTACGTTGTGATACAGTAACCTTTCGAGAAACCCGCTTTCACCCATGTGAACTTTCAGAGCGGGGAAAACAAACAGAATAGTAATAGGCCAATTACTTAACCAACCTTTTAAAAGGGGATACATATGGCGGAAATCAAACCTGACATCGAGACTTTCGCGAAGATCAAGGTGGTCGGCGTAGGTGGTTCTGGCGGCAATGGTATTACGCGCATGATTGATGCCAAAATCAAAGGCGTTGAATTTGTCGCTATCAATACGGATGCTCAGGCGTTGCACAATTCCAAGGCGCAAGAAAAGATTCACATTGGGAAAAATCTGACCAAAGGATTGGGTGCCGGAATGAATCCGGAAATTGGCCGTCAAGCGGCTGAAGAAAACCGTGATGAAATCCAGGAAGTGTTGAAGGGCGCCGATATGGTGTTCGTTACCTGCGGGCTGGGCGGAGGAACCGGTTCCGGTGCGGCGCCGATTGTAGCGGAAACTGCCAAGGAACTTGGAGCGCTTACCGTGGGTGTCGTGACCAAACCATTCGCATTTGAAGGTTCTCAGCGGCGCGCTATCGCCGACGAGGCCTTGGAAAATTTGAAAGATCGTGTCGATACGCTTATCACCATTCCCAACGACAAGCTCTTGACGATCATCGACAGAAAGACGACGTTGGTGAACGCTTTCCGCATCGTCGATGATGTGCTTCGTCAGGGAGTGCAGGGTATTTCCGATCTGATTACCAAGCCGGGCATCGTGAATGTCGACTTTGCCGACGTGCGGGCGATTATGGAAGACAGCGGCAGCGCTCTCATGGGTATTGGCATCGCTTCCGGGGACAACCGCGCTATAGAGGCTGCCAAGGCTGCCATCAATAGCCCTCTTCTGGAACTTTCTATCGATGGTGCCAAAGGTGTCTTGTTCAACATCTCCGGCTCGAGCGATCTGACGATGCTCGAAATCAACGAGGCAGCCAGTATCATTACCGAAAACATTGACCCGAATGCCAAGGTTATTTTTGGCGCCGTGACCGATGATCAGATTCGCAAAGGGGAAATACAGATTACCGTGGTAGCTACCGGGTTCGACATTGCCCGAGTCAAAGAGCCTTCTGCCGGATTGATTACCAATAGGGCGAACGCGACTCATCCCAAATCCCGTTTTGCTTCTTCCGCTGCGGAAGAGGCTGAGAGAGAAGAAGCTTTGTTGGAGGAGACGATGAGTTTCCCAACTCGTAAACTGGAACAGCCGGTGATGATTATCGACGAGAAAATCCAGCCGCGCGGTATCGCTCCGCGGAGCGAATCCAAAGAGCTGGTGGAAGACGAGGATCTCGAAATCCCGGCTTTCATCCGTCGCAAGATGAAGAAATAAACGGATTTTTCTTCAGCATATTTTTTGTTTCAAGGAATGTAAGAGGTGAAAGGAGTTTTTGCTCCTTTTTCTTTTTTCTGTCAGTTTGCTATAGTGAAGGCATCTTTGAATTTCTTGGTTTTGCTGAAAAGCCAATGAAGCTAAAAGCTAAGAAGCTACCCATATGCATTGCCCATTTTGCAATCATCCGGAAACCAAGGTTATCGATTCTCGCGATACGCAGGAAGGACGGGCGATTCGCCGGCGCCGCGAATGTGAGAAATGTCAGGCCCGCTTCAGCACTTATGAAGAAGTGGAAATTTTTCGTTTGCAAATCGTCAAAAAGGATGGGCGCAAGGAGGAGTATGACCGCACAAAAATTGAGCATGGTTTGGAGCGGGCTTTTGTAAAGCGCCCCGGAGCGGAAGACCATATCGAAAAAATCATGGGGGAGATAGAGTATGAGTTGCACGAAAAAAGGGCGGATGAAATTTCCAGTCGGGAAATCGGCACGCTGGTTATGCGAAAATTGAAAGAAACCGATGAAGTGGCCTATATCCGCTTCGCATCCGTGTACAAATCTTTCGGCAGCGCCAAAAGCTTTCTTCGGGCGCTGGAGACTCTCGAGTAGATTTTTTTGGTGTTTTCTTGTGTAGTTCCTAAATATTGTTTTTTCTTTCCCTTTTTTGTCGCCGAACATTTCTGACTCACTCTGTCGAACAGGGAGCTGTCCTGTCGAGACCCTGCCTACCGGCAGGCAGGCATCCGTCACGCTCGACTGTTACCGACTCGTTCGTCACAAATGTGACCGTCGCCAACCGGAGAAAGAAAAAACAATATTTAGGAACTACTTTCGAATGTGACATATGCAAAAAATTTCCGTGACTATCGTTCCGCGGTCGGGGAAAAATAGTGTCGAAAAAACTGGAGAACATTCGTATCGCGTACACGTGACAGCCATTGCCGCTGAAAATCAGGCGAACCAGAAATTGATCAAAGTGTTGGCAAAGTATTTTTCCGTCGCGCCCAGCCTCCTGACGATTGTTTCCGGGGCGCGGAGCCGGAAAAAAATCATAGAGACTTTGTAGATTTTCTTAAATAAGGTCTTTATTACTTCTTTTCTTCTCGTGGCAGCCATCGAACATTTCTGACTCACTCTGTCGAACGGGGAGCTGTCCTGTCGAGACCCTGTCTACCGGCAGGCAGGCATCCGCCCGCCTCGACGAGCGAGAGCGAGGCCGGGTCACGCTCGACCGTTACCGACTCGCTCATCACAAATGTTACCGCTGCCTGCCAAAGAAGAAAATAAATACATAAAGACCCAAAGGGAATGGTGTTATGTTGATGAAGGACCAGGTTTTTCTTTTGGCGTGCCTGGGGTATATCGGGGGAGTCTTTGCGGGCTCTTTTTTTGTTGTTCCGGGGTGGATGCTTTTTCTCGGAGCTGCTCTGTGGGGCGCGCTTTTTGTAACGTTTCCGAGAAAGAATATTTTTCTCCTTTTCTTTCCTTTTGGGCTGTTCCTTTTTGGCACTTTTTCCGTTACACAATCCCTCGAACATTTTCACGAGGAGAATATGCGGATGGGCGAAGTGTCCGGCATAGTGCGCGTTGTTAGTGATCCGGAAGAGAAAAGTTTTTATAACCAAATCATCATCCGGATGGAAACATGTGAGAGTGAAGTGTGCCCATCGGAAAAAATCCTTTGGCAAGCGCCGAAAACCGTGGCCGTTGTTTCTGGCGCACGAATGGAATTTTCCTGTGCATTAGAACTGCCGGAAAACTTTGATCCGACGTTTGATTATCGGATGTTTCTGGCTAAGGATAATGTTGGGTATGTTTGTCGCAAGGCGTCATCGTGGGTCACTTTGCCAGAAGACGATCGAACACGTTTCGCGAGAATCTTTTTTTGGCCGAAACACGCTTTTGAAGAAGCTCTTGGCAAAAGCTTGCCCCAGCCGGAAGCGGGACTGGCTCTCGGGCTCATCGTGGGGGGTGACAATCGTTTGCCTGAAACGCTGAAAACAGCTTTCGCCCGGGTAGGACTGACTCATATCGTTGCTATCTCAGGATACAACATCGCGCTCATCGCTCAAGGGCTTTTGATTTTCGGTATTGGTATTGGATTGTGGCGGAAGCAAGCGATTTTTCTGGCGGCTCTGGGGGTTATATTTTTTGTTTTTCTTGTGGGTGCTCCGGCTTCGGCTGTTCGCGCTGGCGTTATGGGACTCTCTGTGTTCGCCGCTTTTTTTGTCGGTCGGCTGTCGCGTGGAGTGAATATGCTTCTTTTGGCGGCGGTATCTATGCTCTTTTTTCAGCCACTCCTTCTGCGTTATGATGTCGGTTTTCAATTATCGTTTTTGGCGACACTTGGCATCATCGTCATGGCGCCATTTATGGATCGATTTTTATCCAAAGAATTTTTTGGCAAAGGTTTTCTCGAGATATTTTTTCTTACTTTTGCCGTGGAGCTCTTTGTGATGCCGGTACTCATGTATCAATTTCATATTTTTTCTCCCTGGGCGCTTCTGACCAATGTCCTCTTGCTTCCGCTGGTACCGTACGCTATGGCGCTCGGGTTCGTTTCGGCTGTCGCGTTTTTTATTTTGCCGGGACTCCATATGCTACCGGCCACTCTGACGTATTTTTTCTTATGGGTTATCACGTATGTTGTGGAGCGATTTGGTGCGTTACCGAGCGCCACGATAGAGGTGTCTCTCGGCGGGGTGGCGCTTCTCGCGTGGTATGTTCTTCTGTTTTTTGGTATCGTGATAATGAAAAAACAGCTGCGACGGAAATATGTCCAAACGAAAGATCTTTCTTAGTTTCTTGGTGTTGCTTCTCCTTACGGTACTGCTTGCGGTATTTATTTTTTGGTTGGAGAAATATGAAAAAACAACTACGGTGACGTTTCTCGCTGTTGGAGAAGGGGACGCCATTCTCATTTCTCAGGGACAAAATCAGATACTTATTGACGGCGGCCGTTCCGGCAAAGAACTGCTTGCCCGTATGGGACGGCATATGCCGTTTTGGGATCGGAGGGTGGAGATCGTTATCGCGACTCATCCGGACGCGGATCATATCGGCGGATTTGTTGGTCTGCTCGGGGCGTATCGCGTAGGGCAGTTTTTGTATACCGGGGCACAGAGTAAGACGGAAACTTTCACGCTCTTGCAAAAAGCGCTGACAGAGAGCAACCTCGAACCGCAGAAAATTTTCCGAGGAAGTAGTATCAAACTTCCGCGAGGAGGAGAATTGGCTATCGAATACCCGCTCTCGGCACTTCCCAAGGATGTGGCGGAAACCAACACGGGGAGTATCGTTTCGCGCCTCACCTATGGCGTGACACAGATACTCTTTACAGGAGATTTGCCGGATGAGGAAACGGTACTGCCGGAGATACAAACAGCCGACATCCTGAAGGTGGCGCATCATGGTTCTCGGTATTCAACGAGTAGCCCCTTTCTTGATTGGCTTCAACCGAGCGAGGCGATCATTTCCGTGGGCAAGAATACGTATGGGCATCCGAGTCCGGATGTACTGCAACGCTTGAGAGAACACGATGCTGTTATTCGTCGGACAGATACCGAAGGAGACATTAGCTATCGTTGTACCAAAGAGCTTTCCCGCTGCGTCTATGTGTATTAGCTTATCTGTATTTTAGACTCTGCGTGCCCTTCGATTCCGGTTCAACAACCAAAAGTAATCTTTTGTCATTATTTCACCTCTCAGAAGCGCTCTCGGCTGGCGAAAAAAGCAAACACTAATCGACGGCGGGAATATTCCTTTTTTCGAACCGAGAGCGCTCCTTCAGTCATTGTGAAACAAACGCCAAAAAATTCTTTTGGTTGCTGAGTTTATTATTACAAGTCTTGCCATTTCTGTTTTTTTATGTCATGCTTGTTTTCAGCAAAGTAATTGGTTGAGGAAAATACTTATGACAGCGCATTTGAAAAAAGAACATTCACTGGTAATCATCAAGCCGGATGGCGTACAACGCGCTCTTATGGGGGAGATTATTCGCCGCTATGAACGGACCGGACTGAAACTTGTCGCTTTGAAAATGGTTATTCCTACTCCTGAAATGGCAACAGCGCACTACATGGTGGGCGGAGAGGAATGGTTGGAGACAGTAGGCAAGAAAGCGGCAGCTGCGTATGAGAAGAAGGGGCAGAAGTCGCCATTTGCCACGTTTCGTGAAAATGGAGTGGCTATTCTTGAAGCTAACACGAAATATCTTTCATCCGGACCGGTAGTGGCTATGATATGGGAAGGTCACCAAACTGTCGGTATCGTGAGAAAAATAACCGGCGGGACGGAGCCGCTTTCGAGTGATGTCGGAACTATCCGAGGAGATTTGACTGTTGATTCCTATCAATTGGCCGATTCTGATCAGCGTTCAATCCGCAATTTGATTCATGCATCCGGTACGCCGGAAGAAGCAGAAAAAGAAATTCCCATCTGGTTCACAGAGAAAGAACTGTTGAAGTATCGTTTGATAGCGGAGCAGATTCTCTACGACGTGAACTTGGACGGTATTTTGGAGTAGACTTTTTTTAGAACTTCACTTGACAAGCAGCCCCTTGACAAGGGGGGTTGCTTTTTTTATTTATTTCTCATTGACAATTACGTAAAAATATGATATAATAGGATATAGTTGTTATTCGTTTCTTGTGCTTTACCAACCGAGGAGGGCGTCATGTACAGCATTTTGAATTCGCAAGATGTAGCGTCATCCGTGAAAGTTATGGAAAGAGCCACCTTTGGGAGCCTCTTTCACCGGAGTTGTGCCTTTTTTGGAATGTGCGGAGCTTTCGGCTGTCAGAAGAGGAGCTCCGTCACCAAGAAGGCAGTAGTGTGCATCTGCCCGCTCAATCGGCGCCGGTAGCACCCCAAACCGAATACAATATCCCCCACGAGGGAAGAGAAAAGCAGGACTTTAGAAACTAAAGGTCCTGCTCTTGCTTTTTTACAGCTTTTGTAGTATAATGTCGCAATCAGGAGTTGCGAAGCTTCTGATGTAGTGGTTCTTTAGTGTCTCACAAAGAAAAAGTGGGGCGAACTTTGATTCTTAATGGGAGAACGGAGTTGTTTAATAAAAAAGGTTGTATGCATAATCCGGCATGCCAGTGCTTTGCTGGTCTTGCAAAGTGCCGCGGGGCTGTCGGAAGTGGTGAATGCAAGCCACCGGCGAAAGTGAGAGTGGATTTGGGGTTGACTCTCGCGAACGTAGATGTGGGGGATTTCACCAAGCTTCTCGAAAAGCATGGTGGTTGTATCCCTGTCCGGGGTTTCTGTTCGAGGTAAAACAACAAGGAGGAATCAGTGCTGTCAGCGAACGGCACACCGAAGGCGACCAAACAACAACTGGCCGCCTTTAAAATTTTCCATTTGACAGATTTTGAGGAAACTCTATACTAATGGTATGAAAAATATCGCCCAAGTTTTGAGTGTCAAGGGTCTCCTTCTTCTCAAGAAAGGATAACTTGATGCTGGGAAAATATTTTTTAGAAAGAGAACCCGGCATCAAGACCGGGATTTTTGTTTTTTAACAACAAAAAAGTCTGTCAAATTCCAATTTTCCATCGAGTGTTTCATGGTGAAGGAGAAAGCAATGACTGAGCAACAAGAGAGGGATCTGGTTTTGGGGCTGCCACCGGAGCAATTGATGGCAAATTTGCGCCTTGTCCAGGAACGTTTGGATGGTGGCGATAGTGTCAACCCGAACTGTAGTGATACGCGGGTGGAGGATACGGAGGTTTTGAAAGAACAAAAATAATGTTGTGCTACGTCATGACAAAGAAAGGAGCGATCTGCGGACCGTTCCTTTTCAATTCGCTAGAATTCTGATACGCTCAAGGTTGTTTCGGGCTGTAGCCCTCCTTCGTCCTACGGATTGCGGGTCGCACGCCGCCAAAGGCTCTGGCCGACGGAGCGCGGGTAAATATATCGGAGTGTAGTATAGTGGTAGTACGCAAGGCTGGGGGTCTTGTAGTCCGGGTTCGATTCCCGGCACTCCGACATTTAAAGTAGCGGGCATGGGGGCAAAAAGTGAACTGCTTCACTTTTTGCGGGTGTTTCCGTAAGACATCTCGGCTTACGGATTAAAGACACACCGGAGCATGTAGGCCGGGTTCGATTCCCGGCAGCCCGACAGTTTTTCGTAATAAAAAAATTTATGAATCTGCAGACGTATAAAAAACTGAAGCAAGAAACTGAAGAAACAGTTGTGGCTTTCGGCGAGAACTCTCTTTCGGAGCTTGTGGCGTTGGAGCGTGAGGCTGAAACGGCGGAAGGAGAATTTGTGGCGGAGCTTGAAGCGATCAAAACAGAAGAGCTTCGAAAAAAACTCAAAGGTATTCCGGCTTCCGAATAAATTTATGCATGAGGAACACGAAAAAATTGTTTTGCCAAACGAAGCTGCGCCGTTAGCGGAAGCTTCTCCGGATTACCCGCTGGAAAGTCACGAAGGAGGTATGCAAGGAGTACTTACTCGGCTCCAGGAACAAGGGAAAGCTCTTTTGAAAAAGATAGATCTTGATGGGAATGTTCACCTTGAAAAGCTAGGGCTTGTCGATAATCCAGAGGCACAAAAAGCAGCAGAGAGGTATGATGCTCACAGGCGAACGATGATGGATGGAGTTCGCGAGAAGATAGTTCTTGCAGCCACACTCATGATGCTGACAATGGGGGCTGGAAAAGTGTTGGGGGCAGAGCCTGGAGATTTGGAAGAAGGATTCCAATCTACTCATGCAGAGCAGAGTGTTGTGTTGGAAGATGAAGTTATGGATACACAGACTGCCCAGCCGCCACTGTCGGAAAGTATTGAAGAAACGGTACGCATGGGGGAAGCGGGTATAGAAAAGAATATGGCAGCAAGTGTGGTAATGGAAAAGGCCGATGGAACCTTACAAAAAACTGAAACTTTTGCGAAGGAAAAACCGTTGTCTACTGACGAAAAAGAATTTCGGAAAATGAGTCAAGCAGTCTCCGATATTATGAGTGCCTGTATGGGACTACAGAAAGATAGCTGTCTGGCGACGGTTACCGGCGCGGCTATGAAACATATAGTTTTGGACAGCCTTATTCCTTTCAAACGAGGGGTGACCAGTCTCAAAGAAGCGGCTGAAGGGGAAAAAATGGAAGCTGGTGAGCGCTTCGGGAAGGTCATCAGCGGTATTTTTGATCTCTTGACGGATGCGGTAACTTTGCAGATGGGAGGAAAGGGGGTCATTAAATTGGCCCAGCTCTACCGGGCGTATCAAGGAGTAAATACCGCTACAGCAGCCTATACGTTTTACGTAGAGAATAAGAAAGACGTTCATGCTGCCCTGCAAATTATTTTTGGTGGTGCTTCTCAAGAACGGCAGGCGGTAGAGAATACACTCTTTACGCTCGAAAAGGTAGGTCAGATAAGTGGAGAGAAATCTGCGCCTGTTCAGATAAACTAATTTTTTGTTTCACAAGCAAAAAACCTCCCTGAAGGGAGGCTTTGTTGATTTCTGTATCTTTAGCGAGTGGCTTTGGCGAGAGTGCGGATAGCACGGGTAGAGAGATTCAATTTCATACCGCCCACGTGTTTGACCTGGAGATTGATCTTGAATTTGCGCCGACTGGCGATGTTGGAATGGCTGCGGGCATTGCCTGAGGCAGTTCCGCGTCCGGTCAATTGACATACACGACTCATAACGTTGGTTCTTGAGATATTACTCTGAGTACGGTATCATAGTTATATATTAATGTCAAAGCTCACATGACCAACGAAATAGTACTCATCGGATTCTATATTCTGACGCTCGTCTACTCCGTGATGATTCACGAAGTGGCGCACGGCGTGGTGGCCTTGTGGCTTGGGGATATGACGGCCAAGTATGCCGATCGTTTGAATCTCAATCCAATGAAGCACATCGACCCTTTTGGCTCGATAATTTTGCCGATGCTTCTTTTTATCAGTACGGGATTCGCTTTCGGATGGGCCAAACCGGTTCCTTATAACCCCTACAATCTGCGCAATCAGAAATGGGGGCCGACCTGGGTAGCGTTGGCCGGACCGGGATCGAACCTGATACTGGCTTTTGTGGCAGCGCTCATCGCCAAGGTTTTGCCGCTTACTCTTCTCACCAAAATAGATATTTTAGAACGCTTTATTGGTGTCGTTGGCGGGCGAGGGGCGTTTCTGGATCGTTTTTCTCTTTTGGCAGAGGCTATTTCAGGGTCGCTCCCGAGTATTTTTTTCGGACTATTGCTTCTGGTGATTTTTTGGAATGTGGTTCTGGCGTGTTTCAATCTTCTGCCGGTGCCACCGCTTGATGGCTCGAAGCTTCTCTACGCTTTGGTACCGCTCTCCGAGCGGACGGTGTTTTTTCTCGAACAATATGGCTTGTTTGTCCTTATCTTCGCTATTTTCTTTCTCTCCGCTCCTATCAGTATCTTCATCAACTTTGTCTTGAGCCTTTTTCTCAGGTTTTCCCTGTGAAATGTCGCGTAGCGACTGACGATTTGAATATCAAATCGTATTTCACGGGGTGAACTTTGTAGAGGGAATAGGAAGAAATTGAGCTTGACATTCTTCATCTTTTAGTGTATTATACGAGGTCCTTAATATTTATGGACTGTAGTGTTGAGCTTTGACACGATACCTTGTTTTTTAACAACGTTCACAAGTTTGGTCGCTTGTGGATATTTCAAAAGGAGTCGACCATGGAAAAGTTATATGCGATTTTTACCGCCATCATTATTGGCTTTTCTCCCTATGTTTCTTTCGCCGGCGGAGGGGGCATGGACAGCTGTAATATTCAGCTGAACACTGGTTGGAATCTGGTGGGCTCCACCGCGGGGACAGCCTCTGTTGCGTCGCTCTTCAGTGACAAGACAAAAGTGAGTACGGTGTGGAAATGGCTCACGCCAAAAAACACCTGGGCGTTTTATACCCCGGCGAATACCGATGGTGGGGTGGCCTATGCGATGGGCAAAGGCTACGAATTTCTTACCAGTATTGCTGGCGGTGAAGGTTTTTGGGTGAATGCCCTTTTGCCGGGCACAATCAACATCTGTGCAGACTTGTCTGTGCCGCCAGTTGCCCCACCGGTTGCTACCTTGGAAACAGTTATCTCTATTTCCACCGCTACGGGAATGGTGGAAATAACCCCTGTCATGGCGGGTGGCAAAGTTACCAACTTGGCCGGCAGTATTCCGGTCGAGCAAGTACTGGATACCAACAATCAGGTAATTCCGGGCTACCGTATCGCCTGGAATGACAACGGCGATTGGTATCCGGCTGGTGGGAAAGTCACTGCCTTGCAATTGCCGAAAACCAGTATTGTCGGTGGCGCCAAACCTGTTGGTGTTGGCGCGGGCATGCCGTATCTGGTACGGCCGGACGGAACATTTGTTCCGTTCAACACGGATTCTTTCCACACCATGTTCGCGGTGAACGGAGTTCCTATCCCAATCAATGCGGATGGGCAGGTGCATTATTGACCGGCTTTGCAGTATGTAACAGAGGGCGTCTTGAAACTTGAGACGCCTTTTAACTTTTTTATATAATTTTTTCTCTAAAGCCTCCCTTGCAAGCAACCTTCTCGGGAGTCATTTGTCCGTCCAGCGACGGACTTCACTTATGAACTTTTTTTGATCCGTCAAAGTGATGGCACCGTGCTCAAAAAAACTTCAACTCTCCCGAGAATGTTCTTGCGACTGGAGGCTTGTCCTGAACAGGTAGAAATTAGTGCGGGGTTGACCACCGTCGCTCGCTTGCCACGGTCGTTCGCGAAACGACGTGGTGAGGGACGCGGTTGACAAGAAATAAGACTTTCGGTAGTATGGGTTATACGAAAAGCCAGAGGCTTTTTTGTTTATCTTTTGTCTAGATTCTAAATCCCATATTCTAAATTCCATTTTTGTGGCAACGATCAACCAGCTTATCAAGCGTCCCCGGAAGTCTACCGCTCGGAAATCGAAATCTCCGGCGATGACGTATTCCATCAACAGCGTCAAGAATCGCAATACGTTTCATGACAGTCCGTTCAAACGTGGGGTGTGTATCAAGGTGTCGACGACCACTCCCAAGAAACCGAACTCCGCTTTGCGTAAGATCGCCCGCGTGCGGCTGACCAATGGTATGGAAGTGACAGCTTACATCCCGGGAGAGGGACACAATTTGCAGGAACACTCGATCGTCATGATTCGTGGCGGCCGGGTGAAGGATTTGCCGGGTGTGCGGTATCACATCGTGCGTGGCATTTTCGATGCGGCCGGTGTAGCGCGCAAGCAGAGTCGCTCCAAGTACGGCGCGAAGAAGGATAAGAAGAAATCCTAATTTTTTTGGTTATTGATTATTGGTGATTGGTTATTGTAAATATATATGCCACGAAGAAAGCGACAATTTGTCAGAGAATGGAAACCGGATACCTTGTATGGCAATCCGCTGGTTGGTCATTTCGTGGGGATGATTATGTGGGAAGGCAAGAAAAGCATTGCCGAGAGGATTATTTATAATGCCTTTGATATTATTCACGAACGGACCAAAAAAGGCGGACTGAATACTTTTGAACAAGCTATCAAGAACGTATCTCCTTTGCTTCAGTTGAAGAGCCGCCGCGTGGGCGGTGCCAACTATCAGGTACCGGTGCCGGTCTCAGGGGAGCGTCGCCAGGTGCTCGCCATGCGCTGGATCCGTGATGCTTGCCGCAAACGCAAAGGCAAAGGCATGGCTGAAAAGCTGGCCGATGAACTGCTCGATGCTTCAAATAAGACCGGGTCTGCCATGAAAAAGCGCGACGAGACGCACCGCATGGCCGAAGCCAATAAAGCCTTTGCCCACTTCGCTTAAGAAAAATTTTTGCGAATGATGCCACGAAATAGCACGAATGAATTCGTGTGAATTGGTGGAGTATTCGTGTATATTAGGAATATGAGAAAGACGCCAATTGAAAATTATAGAAATATCGGTATCATCGCGCACATCGACGCCGGCAAGACGACGACGACCGAGCGTATTTTGTTTTACACCGGTATTACCCACAAGATCGGCGAAGTACACGAAGGGACAGCTACCATGGACTGGATGGAGCAAGAGCAAGAGCGGGGGATTACCATCACCTCTGCTGCTACCACTTGTTTTTGGAAGGGATATCATATCAATATCATCGACACGCCGGGGCATGTGGACTTTACTGTGGAAGTGGAACGCAGTTTGCGTGTTTTGGACGGTGGAGTGGTGGTATTCGATGGCAAGGAAGGTGTCGAACCGCAATCGGAAACCGTGTGGCGCCAGGCTGAAAAGTATGGCGTGCCTCGGATGTGTTTTATCAACAAAATTGACAAAGAGGGGGCAGTCTTCGAAGATGCTCTGGCTTCTATCTGGAATCGTTTGACTCCGCACGCCGTGGCTATCCAGTATCCGCTGGGATTGCGCGGTGATTTTTATGGATTGATCGACCTTATGTTGATGAAGGCCTTTACTTTCGAGGGAGAGATGGGAGAAAAAGTAATCGAAGGAGAAATCCCGGCCGAATATCTCGACCGTGCCAAGGAGTGGCGGGAAAAAATGGTGGAAAAAATATCCGAAACGGATGACGCGTTGACGGAGAAATACTTGAATGGCGAGGAAATTTCTGTGGCTGAATTGAAAGCGGCTTTGCGCCGCGCGGTCATCGGCGTGCGCCTCCATCCCGTATTTACCGGTACCGCTCTCAGGAACAAGGGTGTGCAGCTGATGCTTGATGCTGTCGTGGATTATTTGCCATCGCCGATCGATATTCCTCCGGTGACAGGTATTGACCCTGAGACAGACCAGGAGCTGGTGCGTGAAACGAGAGACGATGAGAAATTTTCTGCTTTGGCGTTCAAAATTGCTACTGATCCATTCGTTGGGCAGTTGACATTTTTCCGTGTGTATTCCGGTACGGTCAAGGCCGGTTCTTATGTACTGAACTCCACCAAGAATGAAAAGGAACGCATCGGACGAATCTTGCGTATGCATGCCAATCATCGCGAAGAAATCGAGGAACTGACGGCCGGGGACATCGGCGCTTTGGTCGGGATGAAATCAACCACGACCGGTGATACGCTGTGTGATTTGGAAAGCCCGGTCATTCTCGAGAACATCGTCTTTCCGGAACCGGTCATCGATATTTCCATCGAACCGAAAACCAAAGTCGATCAGGAAAAAATGGGAGTGGCTTTGAAAAAATTATTGGAAGAAGACCCGACTTTTCGCGTTCACACCGATGAAGAAACCGGCCAGACAATCATGTCCGGTATGGGAGAACTGCACCTTGATATTCTGGTGGACCGGATGAAGCGCGAATTTAAAGTGGAAGTGAATGTCGGCCGTCCGCAAGTGGCCTATCGTGAAACGATTCGGACAACAGCGGAATCAGAAGGCAAATACATCCGTCAGTCGGGTGGTCGGGGACAGTACGGACATTGTTGGATCCGCGTAGAACCGCAACCCGAACCGGGGCTGGGTTATGAATTCTTGAACGAAGTCAAAGGTGGAGCCATTCCGCAAGAGTTCATCAAGCCGATCGATAAGGGTATTCAAGAGGCTATGCAGACGGGAGTATTGGCCGGCTACCCAATGGTGGATATCAAAGCCACAGTTTTTGATGGTTCGTATCATGATGTTGACTCTTCCGAAGCCGCTTTCCGCATCGCCGGTTCCATGGCGTTCAAGGAAGCCTGTCGTAAAGCCAAACCAGTGCTTCTTGAACCGATTATGAAAGTAGTGGTGATTACGCCGGAGAATTTTATGGGTGATATTGTGGGGGACCTTTCTTCCAAGCGTGGGGTGATCAAGGAAATGAACGCGCGCGGCGAAGGGGCTTCCGCCGTGAAAGAAATTCATTCCGAAGTGCCGCTCTCGACCATGTTCGGTTATGCCACCCAGATGCGCTCCATGTCTCAGGGCCGCGCCAACTACTCCATGGAATTCGGCCACTATGCCGAAGTGCCAACCAATGTTGCAACGGAAATTATTGGTAGTCGTCAGGCGCCAGGGGAAGGGAAGTAGGTGACGTGGAGTTGACAAAAATGTGGGAGATTGATAGTATAGCGAGTGATGCTTTTGCCCAAGCTTTTTTCGTTTTTGGTGACAAAAATCGCCTGGGGAGAAGAGACGTTTTTAATAAATATAATTTGTTTTATAACAAGGTTATGGCAGAGCAATTTGATCGCAGTAAGCCGCATGTGAACGTCGGCACGATCGGCCACGTCGACCACGGCAAAACCACTTTGACCGCGGCTATTCTTCATGTGCAAAGCATGAAAGGATTGGCCAACCCGAAGGGTGTCGATGAGATTGATAAGGCTCCGGAAGAGAAGGAGCGCGGTATCACTATTTCCACATCACACTGTGAATACTCCTCAGACAAGCGTCACTATGCACACGTTGACTGTCCTGGTCACGCTGACTATATCAAGAATATGATTACCGGTGCCGCTCAGATGGACGGCGCCATTCTCGTCGTTTCCGCGACTGATGGTCCGATGCCACAGACTCGTGAACACATTTTGTTGGCGCGCCAAGTGGGTGTACCGGCGATTGTGGTGTTTTTGAACAAGGTGGATATGGTGGATGATGCCGAGTTGATTGAGCTGGTTGAAGCCGAAGTACGCGAACTTCTGACAAAGTATGAATTTGATGGTGAACATGCCGCTATCATCCGTGGGAGTGCCACCAAAGCTCTCGTCTCCAAGTCTGTCGATGACGCGGATGCCAAGCCGATTCTTGATTTGATCACTGCTCTTGATGAACAGATTCCACAACCGGTGCGTGACACCGACAAACCATTCCTCATGCCGATCGAAGATATTTTCTCGATTGAAGGCCGTGGGACAGTGGTGACCGGTCGCATTGAGCGCGGTACGGTGAATATCAACGAAGAAGTAGAAATTGTCGGTTTGCGTGATACCGCCAAGACCGTGGTCACCGGAATCGAAATGTTCAACAAGCAACTTGACAAAGGAATGGCTGGTGACAATGCCGGTCTCCTTATTCGTGGTATCAAGAAAGAGGATGTCGAACGTGGTCAGGTGTTGGCCAAGCCGGGATCTATCACTCCGCACACTGAATTTGAAGGTGAAGTCTACATTCTTTCCAAAGAAGAAGGTGGCCGCCACACTCCGTTTTTCAAGGGATACAAACCGCAATTCTATATCCGAACGACTGATGTGACCGGCGAAGTGATTCTTCCGGAAGGGACCGAGATGGTGATGCCAGGGGACACGGTGAAACTCAATATCAAGCTTTTGGCTCCGGTAGCTATGGAAGAAGGTATGCGTTTCGCTATTCGTGAGGGTGGCCGCACAGTTGGTGCCGGTGTCGCGACAAAAATTTCAAAATAGGTCTTGTTGAGGTAACTGAGTCCCGAAAAAAGAACTTCGTTCTTCTCGGGACGATTGTTCTCTTAAGAAGATAGTTGTATAATGACGCAATGAAAAAGACAGAAACAACGCAGAATCTGCGGGTCAGAATTAAAATCAAGGCGTACGATCATAAGGTGATTGACCAGTCTGCCCGGAAGATTGTCGAGACAGCCGAGCGTACCGGAGCAGAGATCACCGGTCCCGTTCCGTTGCCGACAGAAATCCACAAGATGACTGTCAATCGCTCCACATTTGTGCACAAGAATTCTCGTGACCAGTATGAGATGCGGGTGCACAAGCGTTTGATCGATATTCTGAATCCGACATCCAAGACCATCGAAAATTTGACAAATCTAGACCTCCCCGCCGGTGTGGATGTAGAGATTAAGATGTGATGTAGAAGAAAAATAGAATATTCGTTCAAGTCTGGCTTCATTTGGTAGATATCAGGTGAGAAGCGCGGATACTAAGCGATCGAGAGTTTCAAAATGAGACTGGCTCGCTTAATGAGGTCCAGTTTTTTGTTTATAAAAATGGTTATTCAAGAAAAAGTACGGCGATGAAATTTATCCTTGGTAAAAAACTTGGTATGACGACACTTTTTGATGAAACGAAAGGTGCTTTGAATGTGACTCTGATTGCCTGTGAGGAAAACAAAGTGAAATTGAATAGGACATTGGAGAAGGATGGCTACTTGGCTGTCCAGCTGGAAACAAAGAAGACTGTCAACAAGACTGTTCGCAAAGAATTCCGGATTGATAAAGCCATCGCTCTTGGTACTGATCGCACAGCGCTGACCAAAGAATTGGAAAAGTATCCGATAGACGGGGCAGTTGATGTGACGTTGTTTGAGGTTGGCGAGAAAGTAAATATCGCCGGCGTGACCAAGGCCAAAGGATTTCAGGGTACGGTGAAACGCTATGGGTTTTCCGGAGGCCGAAAATCTCATGGTGGCAAGCACGATTTGCGGAAGCCGGGTTCGATAGGCGCGACATTTCCGGAACACGTAGTGAAAGGTCGGCGTATGGCCGGGCGGATGGGTGGTGCCAATATGACCGCTCTCAACCTTTCTGTCGCGTATATCAACAAGGAAGAAGGCATCATTGCGGTACGCGGAGCGGTGCCGGGAGTGAATGGCCGCATCGTCAAGATAATGAGCGTGAAATAATATGGCCAAGGTGACTGTCAAAAATATAGCCGGCAAGGATGTAAAGGAAATCAAGCTCAAGGATTTCATTTTTGACGTGCCTTCCAATGATACCTTGATCCATCAGGTGTATGTGGCTCAGGCCGGTAACGCGAGGAAGCCGATTGCTCACACGAAAGATCGCAGTGAACGGGCCGGTTCCGGTATCAAACCGTGGCGTCAGAAGGGGACGGGACGGGCGCGTGCCGGTTCTGTCAGAAGTCCTTTGTGGCGCAAGGGTGGTGTGACTTTTGGTCCGACTAAGGATCGTAATTTCAGTAAAGATACCAATCAGAAGATGCGTCAAAAAGCTGTCATGGTGGCGCTTTCCGAGAAACTGCGCTCGGAGAAATTGATTGTTATCGATACCCTCAATTATTCCGAAAAAAAGACAAAGTTATTTGCCGAAACACTGAAAGCTCTTGGCATTACCGGGAAGAGTCTCGTATTTTCCCTCACTGGCGATGAGCGCGCTTGTACAGTGATGAGTCGCAATATCCCCAAAGTGGAAAATACTCCTACGGAAAATCTCAACGTGACGCAGCTTCTCGATCGTGAGTACCTCATTTTGACAGAGGCCGGTATCAAGAGTTTGGAAGGGCGTTTTGCGGCGTGGGATAAGAAAGAGACAAAGTAAAGAAATTTTATGGCGTTATTCGGCAACACAACTGAAGAGAAAAAGCCCGCCCAAGGCGGGTCCGCCTCGGGTGGAGAAAAGCTTCTCAACAAGCTTCCTATAAAAGAAAGTCCATTAGCGACAAGAATTCTGTCTCGCCCGCGTATTACGGAAAAATCGTATGCTCTCAATGCCCTCAATCAGTACGTGTTTGTGGTATCGAAGACCGCTACCAAGAAATCAGTCAAGCGGGCGGTAGAGGAAGCATACGCCGTACAGGTGGAAAAAGTTCGTATAGTGCGATTGCCTGCCAAACGGCGTTTGTTTGGGAAGAGTATCGGTATGAAGAGTGCCATCAAAAAAGCTATCGTTAGCGTGGCCAAGGGGCAGTCCCTGGAACTTTTTAAGGGCGGAATGTAAGGAAAAAATTATGGCTATCAAGATCTACAAAAAGAATAACGCGGGGCGCCGCAATATGTCAGTCGTCAAGCCGGAAGGTGTGACCGATCGGCCGCCGGAGAAGTCTCTCCTCGCTCCACTTGCGAAAAAGGCCGGCCGTTCAGGCGGGAAGATTTCCGTGCGTCACCAGGGTGGTGGCGCCAAGCGTCGTTATCGTATTGTTGATTTTCGTCAGGACAAATTGAATATTCCCGGGCGTATCGCCAGTATTGAAAAGGACCCGAACCGATCGGCTTTGATCGCGCTCATCCATTATGCGGATGGCGAAAAGCGTTATATTCTTGCCACGAATGAAATGAGACAGGGACAGCAGATTATTTCCGGAGAGAATACTCCGATTGTGAATGGAAATCGTTTGCTCTTGAAGAATATTCCTGCCGGCACGACTATTTGCAACATTGAAATGAAAGTCGGCAAGGGAGGGCAGATTGTGAGAAGCGCTGGGACGGCGGCCGTGCTTATGGCGCTCGATGGCGCGATGGCGCAGATAAAACTTTCTTCCGGAGAAGTCCGTTTGATTAGCAGGGATTGCTATGCTACGCTCGGGCAAGTGAGTAACTTCGAACATGGAGCGGAGCGAATCGGTTCTGCCGGGCGGGCTCGCCATATGAACCATCGCCCGGGAGTGCGTGGTAGCGCTATGAACCCACATGACCATCCACATGGTGGCGGTGAAGGTCGCCAGCCGATCGGTATGCATCCGAAGACTCCGTGGGGCAAACCGGCGCTTGGCAAGAAGACCCGCAAGAGAAAGCATCAGAGTAATAAGTACATTGTCAGTCGTCGCCAGAAGAAATAATTGAAACAGTTTCAAAGTTAATAAGCTGATTAAAGATATGTCACGAAGTCTCAAAAAAGGTCCATACGTTGATCCCAGAGTGCTGAAAAAGCTCGAAGGGAAAAAGCTTGGCGATCGCACCGTTATCAAGACGTGGTCGCGCGCTTGCACCATTTCTCCGGAAATGACCGGTTTTACTTTTGGCGTGCACAACGGGAAGGATTTTATTTCTGTTTTTGTGACGGAAGAAATGGTAGGACACAAATTGGGTGAATTTTCTCCGACACGCAAATTCAGTCGTCACGGAGGGAAGATGCAGAAAGAATTGGAAATCGCCGCCAAGCAACGTGAGCTTGATGCCGCCAAAGCCGCCAAGGTCGCCGTGACCGCTCCAACCGATAAAAAGTAGATATCTATATGAAAGTCCACGCCACTCTCACAAATCTCCGTATTGCTCCACGTAAAGTGCGTCTCGTGACGCATACGCTTATTGGTGTTGATGCGCGTGAAGCGATGCTTCAGCTTTCGAAGATGGTCAAACGATCCACACAACCGATTTCTGATCTTTTGAAGAGTGCGATGGCGAATGCGACGAATAACAACGGACTAGATGAAGCGAACTTGTACATTCTGGAAATTCGAGTAGGAGACGGTTTGCGTTTGAAACGCTGGTTGCCACGGGCATTCGGAAGGGCGACCCCGCTTCTCCGCCGTGGGTCCAATGTGACGATTATCCTTGAGGAAAAGATTGAAGGCAAGAACCGTACAACGAAGAAAGCGGCGACTGAAACTGAAATTGAAAAAACAGAGGATCAGGAAACGACCGAAACGGAAAAAGACCACAAAGTTTCTCAAGTGGTGAAGCGTATAGAAAATAAAGAAGTAGCCAGAGGGGGAGCGGGCAAAAAAATCGCTCCCAAAGTGGTGAAAAAGGTGTTTCAACGAAAATCCGTCTAATAGAGGAAGCAAATTATTGTTATGGGAAATAAAGTCAATCCAACTGGTATCCGTCTCGGTATTACGACCAACTGGCTCTCGCGCTGGTTCGGGAGTAAGAAAACATATCGGCAGCAACTGCGCAAGGATATAGAGATCCGTGAGCTTATTGTGAACAAATGGAAAGCGGCCGCGATCGCTTCAGTACAGATTGAGCGGAATGGAAGCGCGGTACGTCTTATCATTCACACAGCCCGTCCTGGCGTGCTTATTGGTCGTGGTGGTACCGGTATCGAGGATATGGCTCGGGTGATCAAAAAAAGATTCTTTGCCGGAAAAAAAGTGGATCTCAAAGTGGATATACAGGAAGTGAAGAACCCGGAAACGAATGCGATGTTGGTTGGTCAACAAGTGGCCGAACAATTGGAGAAGCGGCTGCCGTTTCGGCGCGTGCTGAAAACGATGCTGGATCAGGTGGAAGGGAACAAATCGGTGCAAGGAGTGAAAATAGAAATCTGTGGTCGCTTGGGCGGTGCTGAAATGTCGCGACGCGAATGGCTGTCTCGCGGAAAAATTCCTCTCCACACGCTGCGAGCCGATATCGATTTTGCCCTTGCGGAAGCGAGAACGACCTATGGAGTGATTGGCGTGAAAACGTGGATTTACAAAGGTGAAAAGTTCGAAGAAGCGGAAAAAGAATAACGGAAACATGTATGTTGATGCCCAGAAAAGTAAAACATCGAAAAATCCATCGCGGAGGTTGGTCCGGAAGTAGCGCGACGCGTGGAGAGAAAGTCAGCTTTGGAAGCTATGGTCTGAAGGCTATGGAAGAAGGGTTGATTTCCGCTCGCCAGATCGAAGCCGCTCGTCGGGCTATGACGCGTTCCATCCAGCGCGGTGGCAAAGTGTGGATTCGTATATTCCCGGACAAGCCAATGACCAAGAAAGGTGAACAGACGCCGATGGGTAAGGGGAAAGGGAGTGTCGATCATTTTGTCGCCAAGGTACGTGCCGGAAAAGTTCTTTTTGAACTGGATGGCATCCCGAAGGCCGCCGCGGCTGAAGCGCTCCGTTTGGCTGCGCACAAACTGGCCGTAACGACAAAATTTGTAGTAAGACAATAGGAAGAGTTTATAAAGTAGAAAATTCATAAAGTTAAGAAGGTAAAAAGTTTGAAAAATTATAGTGATAGAAGATATGAAAGCAAGAGAATGGCGAGAAAAATCAAACGGTGAGCGCGAGAAAGCGCTTCTCGAACAGAGAGATAAGGCCCGCAAGCTGCGGTTTGATTTGGCGACGCGCGAGACCAAAACACATAGTGAATACAGAAAGACCAAGAAAGATATCGCTCGGCTGATGACACTCGAACAGGAGGCTTCCGTGACTATTGACGCAGTCTAAACATGACATTAAGCAAGCATAGTATGAAAACGACAACCGACAAAGTAAATAAAGCACCGAAGTGGAAGGGTGTGGTAGTCAGTAACAAGATGGCCAAAACCATTGTTGTGGCTGTGAGCACTCTGAAGACGCATCCGAAATATCTGAAACAGTATCGTTCGACCAAGAGGTACAAGGTGCACGTCGAGGAAGGCACGTATGTTGTGGGTGATACCGTCACCTTTCAGGAGTGCCGTCCCATTAGTCGCGATAAACGGCACAAGATTGTCACCACATAAGAGAGAACAAGATTTATGATCCAAGCAGAATCCATGCTCGTAGTAGCTGATAACAGTGGCGCAAAAACCATCAAGTGTTTCAAGGTGCTCGGTGGTACACGCCGCCGGTATGCCGGACTCGGGGATATAGTTGTCGCTTCCGTAAAGTCCGCTCTGCCACGGGGTATTGTCAAGAAAGGTGAGATAGTGAAAGTTGTGATTGTCCGTCAGCGCAAGGCGTATCGCCGCAAAGATAACTCCTACATTCGTTTTGACGAAAACGCTGCCGTGATTCTCGATGCCAATAATGTTGATCCCAAGGGTACGCGTATTTTTGGTCCGGTTGCGCGTGAACTGCGTGAAAGGGGATTTGCCAAAATTGTTTCGCTCGCTCCGGAAGTTTTGTAAAGTATACATATGAAAATTAAGAAAGGTGATCAGGTGGAAATCATTGCAGGCAAAGACTCCGGGAAACGCGGAGAAGTGTTACACGTTTTTCCAAGGTTGGAAAAAGTAGTGGTAAAAGGGGCCAACAGCATGAAGCGCCATGTTCGCCCCAAGCGGGATGGAGAAAAAGGACAACGGATTGAGAAAGAGGCTCCAATCCATGTTTCCAATGTTATGCTCGTTTGCCCTCATACGAATACAGTGACTCGGATCGGTTACAAGATTGAGGGCGGAGAAAAAGTACGGATAAGCAAGAAGAGCGGTAAAGTTATCTAACCTATGAAAATGTCATCGAAGAAACAAATCTATAGCGAGAAAGTCGTTCCGGCTCTCATGAAGGAACTTGGCATCAAAAATGTGCTGGCTATTCCGCGTGTCGGAAAAGTTGTCGTGAATGTTGGTACGGGCAAGATTTTGAAGGATACGAAGCGAGTAGACGATGTCATCGCATCTCTTGAGGCAATCACCGGGCAAAAAGTGCTTCAGACCAAGGCGCGCAAGGCGATTGCCGGTTTCAAAACACGAGAGGGTTTGGAGGTAGGTGCTCGCGTGACACTGCATGGTAAGCGGATGTGGGATTTTCTCGATCGTTTGTTCAATGTGGCGCTGCCTCGCGTACGTGATTTCCAAGGGATTCCAAAGAGTTCCATTGATCAGAGTGGCAATTGCAACATCGGCATCAAGGAGCACGTGGTTTTCCCGGAAATTGTTCCGGAGAGAGTGCAGAATATTTTCAGTTTCCAGGTGAACATTGTCACGACCGCGAAGAACAAGAAGGAAGGTGAAGCGTTGTTCCGTCTCCTTGGTCTGCCCATTTCACAGGATGAATTTAAACAGGAAAAATAACCCATTCTCTTACCTATATGGCAAAAACATCAACTGCGGCGCGCGCACTCAAAACCCCGAAATTTTCGACCCGTATTGTCAGACGGTGTTGGAAGTGCGGTCGGAAACGTGGGTATTTGCGTAGATTCGACCTCTGTCGTATCTGTTTCCGTGAACTTGCCAACAAGGGTGAGATTCCGGGAGTGAAAAAAGCCTCCTGGTAGTCGAAAAAAGCTCCATGAGCTTCTTCACTTCACTAGCTTGTTAGGAATAACGGCTGATGAGATGAGGAAATTAAGGAGACCGAAAGTTAACGAAGCTAAAAGCTAGATAAAGAATATGTTAGATCCAATTGCAGACATGTTGACCAGAATTCGCAACGCGCAGGCCGCTGGCCACACCACGGTGACTATGCACGCTTCGAAACTCAAATGTACTATTGCCGAGATTCTTCTTCGCGAAGGATTTGTCGCGCGTATGGAAAAACAGATTGATGGTATCCGTGAAACGTTGTGCATTTGGCTCAAATATACTGTTGTATCACAAACAGAAAGGGCTCCGGCTATTCAAGAGATGACGCGGATCAGCAAGCAGGGGTGTCGTGTTTATGTGAAAAAAAGTGAAATCAAGAAAGTGAAAAATGGGTACGGTATCGCGATTGTCTCCACCTCAGAGGGGGTGATGACCGGCAAGGAAGCCTATCGCCGAGGTTTGGGAGGAGAATATATCTGTCGCGTGTGGTAAAAAATGAACGTCAAGAATTATGAGTAGAATCGGAAAAAAACCAGTCAGTATCCCAGCCGGAGTAGAAGTGAAACTCTCAGGGAGCGTGATCGCCGTCAAGGGTTCCAAGGGGACACTCCAGTTTTCGCATCGTCGTGAAGTGAAAGTAGCCGTGGAAGAAAACACGGTTTTGGTGACGAAAGTGGGAGAGACCAAGAAAGCTCAGGCTATTTGGGGGACAACGACGAAGCTGATTGCCAATATGATCGCCGGAGTGACAACTGGTTTTCAGAAACAATTGGAATTGAACGGCGTCGGTTTCCGAATGGCGGTTGCCGGAAAGAAACTGAATATGGCGCTCGGTTTTTCTCACCCGGTAGAAAAGGTCATTCCGGAGGAGTTGGAAGCAAAAGTGGAAAACAACATCTTGACTATTTCCGGTATTGACAAACAAAAAGTGGGGGAATTCGCCGCGGTTGTGAGAAAATTGAAACGGGTCGAACCGTACAAGGGGAAAGGGTTCCGCTATGTGGGCGAGATTGTGCGTCGCAAAGAGGGCAAGAAAGCCGCTGCCTAATAAAATATTTTTTTGAGTATGTTAAAGCGAGAAATGAAAAAAGTGAAGCGGTTCGAGCGGAAGCGTCGGATTCGCGCCAAAATTATCGGTACGGCAACAGTCCCGCGTCTGGCAATATTTCGTAGTTTGAGAAATATTTCGGTGCAGGCTATTGATGATAAAGCAGGTAAAACATTGGCGCAAGCGAATTTAGCCGAACTTGGCAAGAAGGCAAAAAATACGGTTGTTGGGGCAGCTCTTGTGGGGACAACAATTGCCGAGCGTCTAGTGAAACTAAAAGTGGAGAAAGTAGTTTTTGATCGCGCTGGATATACATATCATGGCAAGGTAAAAGCGCTTGCCGAAGCGGTACGGCAGAGCGGTCTTCTTTCTTAAGTTACGTTAATCAGCCAGTATTCAAGCATTTATGGCAAAACCAGGAAAAAGAATGGGTAGACGGGAGAAACCGGAGTACGAACAGAAGCTTCTCAATTTGGCGCGTGTCACACGCGTGGTGAAGGGGGGCAGACGTTTTCGTTTTCGCGCCACTCTCGTGATCGGTAACCGCAAAGGCAAAGTGGGAGTAGGCGTTGCCAAGGGCTCCGATGTGTCTGACGCTATCCAGAAAGCTTTTAATGATGCCAAAAAAAATCTTGTCACCATCCAATTGGCCGGTTCGACTATTTCTCATGACATTTCAGCAAAGCTTGGCAGCGCGCGAGTTCTCCTCAAGCCGGCTTCGGAAGGGCGGGGGATTATTGCCGGCGGAGCGGTGCGCAGCGTGGTTCATCTCTTGGGAGTGAAAGATATTGTTTCCAAATCTTTGGGGGCTTCCAACCCGCTCAATGTCGCTCGGGTTACCGTGAAGGCGCTTCTCAAATTGAAGGCACCACGGGAAAAAATAACCAATAACCAAGAACCAATAATCAAAGAAGAATCAAAAAAATCTTAAGTTATAGGTTATAAGTTACGTATATTATGCAAATTCATCAACTCTCTGTCGCAAAAAAGAAAGAACGCAAGCGTATCGGGCGCGGTGGCAAACGTGGCACAACGGCTGGTCGGGGTAGCAACGGCCAAAAATCCCGTTCCGGGGCTTCTGTAGACCCGCTTTTTGAAGGTGGACGCTCGACATTTCTGGAACGTTTGAAAAAGGTGCGCGGGTTCAAATCCATTCACGCGAAAAAATGTCTCGTAAATCTGACCGAACTGGACGCGGCGTATACAAGTGGCGAAACAATCACTGTCGCTTCACTTATTGAGAAAAAAATAGTCGCGAAAACAGCCCTGCGGCGCGGTATCAAGATTGTAGCGACCGGAGTGCTCAAGAAAAAGCTTATTTTGGGAGACGGTATTGACGCATCGGAGAAAGCCGGCATTCTCTTTCAGACAATCTCCAAATAAGACTGGCTCTTTCTTTCGGCGGTTGCTTCTCGGGCGCGTAACAAGGTATACTAGTCCGTGTTAAGGAAACTGATTTTTTTCTGCTATGCGCGAAACTTTTCTGAATATTTTCCGGATAACGGAGCTCCGTAATAAAATTCTTTTTATCCTGGGGCTGCTCGTTGTCTACCGTATTGCCGCCAATATTCCGCTTCCGGGAGTGGATGTTTTGGCTTTGAAGCGGCTTTTTGAGGATAACGCTTTTCTGGGGCTTCTCAACGTTTTTTCCGGCGGTGGGCTTTCCAATATTTCCATTGTTCTTCTCGGTGTTGCGCCGTATATTACGGCTTCGATTATTATGCAACTTATGACGACAATCGTTCCGAGTTTGGAACGACTCTATAAGGAAGAAGGTGAAATTGGTCGGCAAAAATTCAATATGTGGACGCGTTGGATCACCGTGCCCCTCGCTGCTTTGCAGTCTTTTAGTATGCTTTCTCTCCTCCGTTCCCAACAGATCTTGGGTGATATTACACCGTTCAATATGGCGGTGATCATCGTCAGCGCCACGGCCGGAACAGTATTTCTCATGTGGCTTGGCGAACTGATTACAGAGAAAGGCCTCGGTAATGGAGTCTCTATGATCATTTTTGCCGGTATCGTATCGAGTTTGCCGACCGATGCCTCGCGTTTTGTAGCCACATGGGAACCATCTCAGGTTTTTACATATATTCTTTTTGCTTTGGTGGCTGCCGTGACTATCGCCGGAGTAATTTTTGTCAATGAAGGACAGCGGACAGTTCCGGTGGCTTATGCCAAACGCGTACGGGGGGCTCAGGTATACGGTGGGTCGGCTACTCACTTGCCGCTTAGGGTCAATCAGGCAGGCGTCATCCCGATCATTTTTGCGGTGTCGCTTATTCTGATTCCGACCATGGTAGCCAACTTTCTTGCCCAAAGCAGTAATGCAAAAGTAGCGAGCATCGCTCTTTCCGCAAGCGCCTGGTTGCAGGATCAATGGGTATACGGGCTCCTCTATTTTGCTCTGGTGGTGGTGTTCACCTATTTCTACACAGCCGTTGTTTTCGACCCGGTCAAGATAGCAGAAAATCTTCAGAAGCAAGGAGGCTATATCCCCGGTATTCGTCCGGGCAATACCACGGCGGAATATCTCTATCATATTATCAACCGTATCACGTTGGCGGGGGCGTTTTTCTTGGGAGGCATCGCCGTATTGCCGTTTGTTGTGCAAGGAGTGACCGGTATTCAGTCGTTTTCCATCGGAGGTATAAGCATTCTCATCGTCGTTTCCGTGGTGTTGGAGACGATCAAACATGTGCAGAGTCAGCTGACGATGCGCAGTTACGAAAGTTTTTAACGCAAGCTAAAAAATAAAAACTTCAACGTGATGATGACACCAAAGAATTATATTTTACTGGGACCTCCGGGCAGCGGCAAGAGTACTCAGGCAGAGCTTTTGAGAGAAGTGCTGAATCTCCGGCATATCGATATTGGTTCGGAACTTCGAGCGGTCGCGGAAGAGGATACGCCGTTTGGACGCGCGCTCAATGATATTATTCATCGTCAGCATATGTTGGCTTCGGATGATATTATGAAGACTGTTTTTGAGCAGGCCATTCGGCGCGTTCCTGAAACGCAGGGTATATTGCTTGATGGCGCGCCGCGGCGCAGTTCCCAAATCGATGAGGTCCTGCAGGTGTTTCAGTCGGTAAATCGCTCCGTCAGTAAGGTTATTTTTATTGATCTTCCCGAGGCAGAATCTATCAGTCGTATTTCCAAACGTTATCTGTGTTTTGGTTGTCGGCGGCCGTATATTCTTGGCAAGGATCTTTTGACTGCCGATGTCGCCTGTAGCGTCTGTGGAGGAAAAATCGGTCAGCGCAAAGATGATACGACCGAGGGGGTGCGCAAGCGTTTCCAGATTTTTCAATCCGAAACGTTGCCGGTTATAGAATATTTTGAAAAAGAAGGTCTGCTGTTACGTATTGACGGTAAGCGGGAAGCTCCGGCAATCTTTCAAGATATCCGAGAGAAAATCAATATGGCGTAAGCTTTATGATTGTGACTCTCACTAAAACAGAGGAGGAGATAGCGCGGCTCAAGGAGTCGGGGAAACGTTTGGCCCACGTGCTCGAAAAAGTGACGGCAATGGTTGCTCCGGGACTGTCAACCAAGGATATTGATGTTTTGAGTGAGCGGCTTATCCGCGAATCCGGCGGCATCCCTATTTTCAAAGGGTATGGCGGCGGTTCAGGCCGGCCGTTTCCGGCGACACTCTGCACATCGCTCAATGAGGAAGTAGTGCACGGTATTCCCAACGCAGAAAGAAAAATACGGACCGGAGATTTGCTGAAATTGGATATTGGTATGCGGTTTGAAGGAATGGTGACCGATATGGCGCGGACCGTCCGAGTGGGGGAGGTAACTCCAGATGTGGAAAAACTCGCGGCTGTGACGGAAGAGAGTCTCAAACGCGGTATTGTGGAGCTTCGTCCGGGAGCGCGTATCTCGGCGTATGCCAGGGCTGTGCAGAGTTATGTTGAAGAAAACGGTTTTTCGGTCGTGCGTGATTTGGTCGGCCATGGTGTCGGCCACGAACTTCATGAAGAGCCTCAGATCCCCAATTACGTTTCTCGGGAAATGGATGACTTCGTCGTAAAGAAAGGGATGACACTGGCCCTCGAACCGATGGTTAATATGGGAACCTTTGCCGTAAAGATTGCCCGCGATGGCTGGACTTTTGTGACAGTCGATGGGAAGTGGAGCGCTCACTGCGAGGATACCGTCGTGATCACGGAAAACGGAGCGGAAGTCGTAACGCGTGTTTAGTATCGGGTATCTGGTATTACGTATCATGTATAAAGCAGAATATGGATACGTGATACAAAATACATGATACATTATACGAAATCCGTCTAAGATGGAAAAATTTTTCTGTAAAAAATCTATTATGGACGAAGATAAATCAAAAAATTTCCTAGGCATTGACTGGGGTTCGGTGAAAGTCGGGATAGCGCTCGGGCACGCTGAAACAAGGCTAGCGCTCGCTTATGCGACTTTGGAAAATAATAAAGAACTACTGCTTCGTCTGGGTGAAATAATTGCCGCGGAGCATATCGGTACGGTGGTGATCGGTATTCCATCGTATATCAACCGTGAAGAAGTGGAATATGAAGGGGAGAAACTCGGGCGCCTGCTAGAGCAACGCTTTTTGGTCTCAGTGGAGTATCAAAACGAAATGTTTACGACGAAGATGGCTCAGGCCAATCTGATCGAGCGTGGGGAAAAAGGCGTATCTTCGCATGATGACGAAGAAGCCGCACGGATTATTCTCCAGGAATGGCTGGAGAGGAAAGACATCCGATAGTGGAGGTGTTTTTTGTTGTCAAGCGACGCGGGCGGGGTGTGGAACTTCCTTTTTTGTGTTAGAATACAGGCATAATATATGAGGGTACTTTTGTCCCGATTTTTTCTATGGAACAGCCTTTTTTATCGGTGGTTATCCCTGCGTATAAGGAAGGGGATCGTATTGGACGCAATTTACTGGAAATAGATCAGTATCTCAAGGGAAAGAATTATACGTATGAGATTGTCGTTGTTGTGGACGGCTCTCCGGACAATACCGCAGAAGTGGCTCGCAATTATGCCCTGCAGGTTCCGCATGTGCGTGTCATCGACAATAAGGAAAATTATGGCAAGGGGTACGTCGTGCGCCAAGGACTGCTGGAGGCCAAAGGAAGATGGCGTCTGTTTCTTGATGCCGACGGGTCTACTTCCATCACGCATTTGGATTCGTTTTCCACTCAATTTGAAGCCGGATACGACGTGATTATTGGTTCGCGTAAGATCGAGGGCGCTTTTATTCAGGTTCATCAGCCGAAGTATCGCGAAATTATGGGAGAGGGAGGGAACTGGCTCATTCGCATCGTTTTGGGATTATGGAGTTATCCGGACACACAATGCGGCTTCAAGATCCTTTCTGATACCGCTGCCAAAGAAATAGCCAGTCGCATGGTGGTAGATCGCTTTGGTTTTGATTTTGAGCTTATTATTCTTGCCATCAAACTTGGTTTCAAGGTGAAACAGATGCCGGTGCGCTGGATGAATGAAGAAGGATCGACCGTGAAACTGACGGGATCGAACGGATTTATTCAAGTGCTTATCGATTTGTTCAAAACAAAGTGGCGCTTTTTTACCGGAGCGTACCATATTGGCGAATACACGAAAAAGAAAGCCATCATCGTTTAAAATAAAAGGCCGAAAGAAAAAGAGGACAAAAACAAATTTTAAAACACATGTCACAAAAAGAAGTCAAAAAAAGTAAATCGGCGCCGTATGAATCGGAACTGCGTCAGGATATCGTCACCGGCGACTGGGTGGTAATCGCGACCGGGCGAGCCAAACGTCCGCAGGAATTTGCTGAAGGCAAGCGCGTTATCACGGATGATGCCGTTGACCCTTTTGAGAATCCGGAGGAAAGTGGTCAAGAGAAAGACGTACTTATCTATAACCGCGAGGATGGGGAGTGGAGTTTGCGCGTGTTCCCCAATAAATACCCGGCATTTTCGCGTGGTCGGGCAGCCCGAGAACTTTCCGAGGGACCGTATTTTGCTATGACCGGTGTGGGGTATCATGAGATAGTGGTGACGCGCGATCCCAAACTCTCCCTTGCTCTTCTGGATGTTTGGCAAGGAGCCGAAGTGTTTGATGCGTATCAGGATCGATATCTTTCTCTGATGAACAAAAAAAGCGTCAATTATATCCAAATATTCCATAATCACGGCAAAGAAGCCGGTGCGTCCATCGCGCATCCGCACTCGCAGCTGATGGCGGTGCCGGTTGTTTCGCCGTATATCGCTCTCGAACTTAAAGGAGCGGAAGAATATTTCCTTAGCCACAAGCGCAAGGTTTATAGCGTGATGACGGAATATGAAAGCCAAGCAAAAAAACGGGTCATTTTCGAAAACGAACATTTTATCGCTTTTTGTCCTTTTGCTTCGCGGGTGGCTTTTGAAATCTGGGTAGTCGGAAAACGGGAGAACCCTTACTTCGAACGTATTACCGATGATGAAAAATTTTCCTTGGCGGAAATAACGCAGAAGGCGCTCTATGCAATCTATCGGGGTCTCGGTGATCCACCCTATAATTTTTATATCCATACCTCTCCCTGCGATGGGAAAGATTATCCGCATTATCAGTGGCATATCGAGATTTTGCCACATACGGCGACTTGGGCCGGTTTTGAGCTTTCCACCGGTATAGAAATTTCAACCATTCAACCGGAAGTGGCGGGAGAGTACTTGCGCGAACAACTGAGTAAGTAACCGGGAGCAATCAATTGTATGCGGAAATTCTATGTTGTTGGAAATCTGAAGATGAATATACTTTCACGTGAGGAAGTGACGCAGTATCTTTCGGTGCTCAAACGTGAAGCAGAAAACAAACACTATCAGCATGTGACCTTGGTCGTGTGCCCGCCGTTTCTCTATCTTTCCCAATTTGATGACTTGCCTCAGGGCATAGCAAAAGGTGCTCAGAATCTTTTTTCGGAGAAAAGCGGCGCATACACGGGAGAAATTTCGCCTGTGATGCTCAAGAACGACAATGTGGAGTATGTTATTTTGGGCCACAGCGAGCGCCGGCGTTATGGAGGCGAGACAAATGAGATGATCCGCGGAAAAATTCTTGCGGCCATCAAACATCATATGACACCAATCGTCTGTATCGGAGAGACGGAGAAAGAACGTCGCGCGGAAGAAACGGACAGGGCACTCGAGTTGCAGATAAAGACGCTTTTTTCCGGTTTTTCGAAATCGCAGGCAGAGCGGGTTATTGTCGCTTATGAACCACTCTGGGCTGTCGGAACCGATGTTGTGCCGACTACGGGCGAAATTCTCCAGGTGCGGGTGCTTCTCAGAAAATTATTTACCGAAATGTTTGACGCGGAGACAGCAGGGCGGATAGTTATTCTCTACGGTGGTTCGGTCAAGAGTTCTTTCTTGGGAGCGGTTTCTTGGGAGGCCGAGATGGATGGAGTGTTGGTCGGACGGGAAAGTCTTTTCCCTTATGAACTGGTGAAGATGATGGGTCTTTTTGAAGAAGCAGCGGGAAAAGAATTATAGTCCGTAGTATGTATTGGGTATTACGTAGTATGAAAAAGAAAAATCCAATACGTAACAAATTTAATACTCAATATCAAATACTTAATACCTCCTCACTATGCTCGTAGATGTCAAAACGATGTTGGAAAAAGCGCGGCTGGGCAAATATGCCGTGGGTGCTTTCAACACCGTCAATTTGGAAACGACGCGAGCGATTATTGAGGCAGCCAAAGAACTGGCTGCGCCGGTTATTGTCCAAGTGACGGAGAAGACTCTTGATTATGCCGGCGGTCGGGCAATTTTTAATCTGATCAAGAATATCGCGGAATTTTACGCGGCGGATATCCCGGTCGGGATTCATCTCGATCATGGTAAGAGCTTTGAGGCGGTGGAACGGGCGGTGGATATCGGTTTTACATCGGTTATGTATGACGGATCGCGCAAAGAATACGTCGACAATATAATGACAACCAAGAAAATTGTCGACATCGCTCACGCTCGCGGCATCGTAGTACAGGCGGAACTCGGTAATGTTCCTTACCTCGGCGAGATGCAGATGGAGAATATCCAGTGGGAAAAGTATATGACTGATCCGGATCAGGCACTGCAGTTTGTCAAAGAGACGGGGGCGGACACTCTGGCGGTGGCTATCGGGAATGCTCATGGTTTTTTCCAGGAACGCAGCGAGCCGGACTATGAGCGGTTGGAGATGATCGCAAAGCGTGTGGCTATTCCCTTGGTATTGCATGGGGCTTCTGATTGGAACAATGGTCGGGTACAAGAGGTCATCGCGCGTGGCATCAGTTGTTTCAATATTGATACGGCGCTCAGATTGGCGTTTATCGGTGGTCTTCGTGAAGCTCTGCACGCCGAAGAGGAAACAGATTTGCGCAAGGTGCTGACCAAGGCCAAGGAGTATACCAAAGGGGCAATCAAAGAAAAGATTATCTCTTTCGGGAGTGCGGGGAAAGCATAGGGGGAGAATCAAGAATTATGAATTAAGCATAAAAAATATGTCAAAAAAACGAGTAGCCATTAATGGCTTTGGGCGTATCGGTCGGGCGGCATTCAAGATTGCTCTTGAAAAAAAAGATATTGAAGTGGTTGCCATCAATGATTTGACGAGTGTCGGCACGCTTGCTCACCTTTTGAAGTACGATAGCGCGTATGGACATTATCGGAAATCGGTAACCGCGAGTGGTGGAAAACTGACGGTTGAAGGAAAGGCGTTTCCTGTGTATGCCGAGCCGGATCCGCGAAAACTCCCCTGGAAAGAACTCAGAGTAGATGTCGTGCTCGAGTGTACGGGCCGTTTTACCGGGAAGGATGGCGCGTATGGGCATATTGAAGCCGGAGCGAAAAAGGTGATTCTTTCGGCGCCGGTGAAAGAGGATGATGATTCGGTGCCGACTTTTCTTATAGGTGTCAACGAAGGGGAGTACAAAGATGAGGAGATTATTTCCAATGCGTCCTGCACGACCAATTCGTTGGCGCCGGTTGCTCAGGTACTCGACGATGTTTTCGGTATACAGAAGGCGCTTATGACGACGATTCACTCCTATACCGGGGACCAGAATATTCAGGATGGCCCGCACAAGGATTTGAGACGCGCTCGGGCAGCCGCGCAAAATATCGTGCCGACGACGACGGGAGCCGCTTTGGCGGTGACCGAAGTGATCCCGAAACTTACGGGACTCTTCGATGGTATTGCTGTCCGTGTCCCGACGATTGTCGTATCGCTCTCGGATTGCACCTTCCTTCTGAAACGCAAAACGACAAAAGAAGAAATCAATCAGGCTTTGAAAAATGCTGCTCTCGATGTGCGCTATGCGTCGGTGCTTTCCGTTACGGAAGAGCCGCTCGTGTCGTCGGATTTTATCGGCAATCCCTACTCGAGTATCGTCGATCTCTCTCTGACAAAAGTAGTGGACGGCGATCTCGTTAAGGTGGTTGCATGGTATGACAATGAGTGGGGATATTCGAATCGTTTGGTAGAAATGGTAGAGTTGGTTGGATAAAAATGTGAAAGAGAAATATGGCAAAAACCGTACAGGGACAAAATACTTCGGGAGAAAACAAAAGGCGGTTGCAAGAAATCGCTGAGACGCGATTTGGCGTGCTTTCAGACGATGAAATTCTTCGTTTTTTGGCTCAGCGCAAGCAACTTTCCGATCTGGAGCGGGAATACGAAAAAGTGCAAAAAGAAGAGGAATTTCGTTTGGAGCAGGAAAGAAGAAAAGAGGAAAGTTTGAAGGCGACGGAAAAAAAGAAAATTGCTATTCTCGAAAAAATTAAGGAACTCAATAAATCTATTTCCGGAGAAGTGTCGGATGATGACCTTCTCATTCTCGTTTCACACCGAAGAGAATTGGAAAAAGAATTGGAAGAATTGGGAGGTGGGGCTACTCCGCAAAAAGAAAAAGTCTCACCAAGACCTGTTTCTCCTTCGCGCGTGGGAGAAAATACTCTCCCCGAAAAGGAATCCCCGAAGACAGCGGTGCCAAACGCCCGGAAAGAAGCCGCCCCAGGAGACGGAGAGAAAAGAGCTTCAACCGAAGGCTCTTTGCAGAAACTTGCGGGCCACGTCGAAGAAGGATACGGGAGTGAAAAGATACTGAGCAATGGGACCCAAGAGGACAGCCAGTTTCATCGTTACCTCGATCAGTTGAAAAACAACGTCGGATCTTTGGGGACACTTCTTCAGGATATGCCACTCGACGCCAAAAAAAATAAAGCATTTATGTTGAAGGTGGCGGAAATAGATCCTGCTTACGCTATGCACTTCGCGGACAAGGATGCACTCAAAAAGGACGAGAGTTTCAATATTCAGGTGGTTTCTTTGAAAAACCAACGCAATTCCGGAAACGCCTTGGCTGAGATGCTCCCGGAAGCAAGAACGTCAAAGGTTCTTCTGGCGGCCGTGAAACAGGACTATCGCAATGTCAGATTTATTCAGCCGAATATGGCGGATTATGAGGAAATGATAAACATAGCGAAGACAGGAGCATTGGAGAAAGTGAGGAGTCTCAAAGAGGCCGTGGATATGAGGCTGCTTATTCCGAAACTGCTGGGACAGGATAAGCAGTTTATGCTTCAGGTAAAAGAAATGACGGATCCAAAGAAAGAAGAATAGATTTTCAAACAAATTATGAGGAAGGTATGTATGATATTTTGATAAAAAATGGGACTATCATCGATGGCAGCGGCCGGCCGATGTACCGTGCGGATATCGCGATCAGAGGGGATTCGATCGTCACAATAGATGATTTGACCGAAGCCAAGGCGGAGCGCGTGATTGACGCGACGGGACAGTATGTTGCTCCGGGTTTTATTGATGTCAACAACCATTCCGATACGTATTGGCAACTGCTTGCTCACCCGGAACTGGAGAGTCTTCTCTATCAGGGGGTGACGACAATTATCGGCGGTAATTCGGGATCATCCTTGGCGCCGCTCTCTGACGCGAAGATCATTCGTTCCATCCAAAAATGGACGGATGTGGAAAAAATCAATTTTAATTGGCTTTCCATGAAGGACTTTTTGCGGGAGATCGATCGTCGTCGCCCCGCCGTCAATTTTGCCACTTTCGTTGGTCATGGGACGATTCGGCGTGGCGCGATGAAGGATAAAACACGCGTCATCACACCGGAGGAAATTCAAGTCATGCAAAGAATGTTGGAAACCGCTCTGGGAGAAGGCGCTATTGGGTTGTCTACCGGGCTTTTGTATACGCACGCGCGTGGTGCTGGGGCAAGAGAACTTTTAGCGCTTGTCAGAACTGCTGTTTCTCAGGGGGGGATATATGCCACGTATGTGCGTGATGAAGGACAGGGTCTCGTGAAATCGGTTGAAGAAGCGATTACCGTCGCTCGTGATGCCGGGGCGTCGCTTCATATTTCACACCTCAAGGCGGTGGGGGAGAATAACTGGCATCTTATGGATGAGGCCTTCAATCTTATCGAAACAGCGGCGCTTTCCGGTCTTGATGTGAGTTTTGATGTCTACCCGTACACGACGACGGGGTCGGTACTCTATACACTGCTTCCGGAATGGGTGACACAAGAAGGGCGCAAGATGATGCTCGCGCGTTTGAAGGATCCGAGTGTCCGGAGCACTATAGAAAGAGATATGCGTCAGAAAGAGATTGATTATTCACAAATTCTTGTCTCTTCGTCGGCTTTAAGCAAGATGTTGTCACGCCGCAAGATTTCCGAAATCGCGGCTTCACAAGGGAAATCCCCGGAAGAAACCATACTTGATTTTCTTATAGCCAGCAATGGTCAGGCAATTGTTTCTTTGGAAGCTCTTTCGGAAAAGAATGTTTTGAAAGCCATTCAACATCCGTTTTCCATTATTTCGAGCAACGGTGCCGGGTACGATGTCGCGCATGCGAAAACCGGAGAATTGGTGCACCCTCGCAATTTTGGAACATTCCCCAAGGTGTTTTCCGAATATGTGCGCAAACAAAAAGCGCTTTCCTGGGAAGAGGCGGTGCATAAGATGAGTGGCAAACCGGCCGTAAAGTTTCAACTTGAAAAAAGAGGTTTCTTGCAGGAGGAGTATTTCGCTGATATAGTGGTGTTTCAGCCGGAAACCATCACTGATCGGGCTACCATGGAGGACCCGTATCAGTACGCGACGGGGATATCCTCCGTTATCATCAATGGTTTTCTGGTGATGGAAGAGGGGAAACTCCTCCCTGGGAAACGACATGGGGTAGTTCTTCAGAGGAAGAGAGGTTGGTTTGGACGGTAGTGTTTGGAAACTTCAAAATACAAATTTCAAATTTTAAAATTAGAGACTGAATAAAAACAGTCTGTTTATGTATCCATCATAAATTTTTTCTGGTATGCTGCAAGAATCATTTTTCAAAGATAAGCGGATTACCGTGTTTGGCCTTGGCCTCAATACGGGGGGTGTGGGGACGGTCAAATTTCTTGTGGAGCGAGGTGTCCGCGAGGTTATCGTGACTGATATCAAGTCGCGCGAAGAGCTTGAGCCGTCGCTTCAAAAACTGGCGAAATACAAGAACGTGACGTACGTGCTTGGTCAACATCGGCCGGAGAATTTCACGCACGTTGATATGGTAATCAAAAATCCCGTCATCCCTTGGACGAATGAATATGTGAAGTTGGCAGAAAAGCATGGCGTACCGGTAGAGATGGATTCAAGTATCTTTTTTGCGTTGTGTCGGGTACCGATAATCGGTGTGACAGGAGCCAAAGGGAAGACGACGACGGCGACTTTGATTGCGCATATATTGGAAAAAGCCGGCAAATCCGTTACCCGCGTCGGCATTGGACAGGCAGGCGTTCTCGGAACGTTGGGGGATATTACACCGGAAAGCGTTGTCGTGTTCGAGCTTTCTTCATGGCGGCTTTCGGCGCTTGGTCGTCTCAAAAAAAGTCCGCACGTAGCTGTTTTGACAAATATCTATCCGGACCACCTCAATTATTACAAGACAATGGCCGCGTACATTGCCGACAAAAAAAATATCTTTTTGTTTCAGAAACAGAAAGATATTTTGGTAGCCAGTTTCGATGATGTGGAAATACGCACCATGGCGCAAGATGCCAAAGGAATACTGCTCTGGTTTTCCAAAGGACTGGAGGTCGATGGCGATGGCGCATGGGTGAAAGACGAAAAAATATATATACGCAGACAAGGGAGCGTACAGGAGTTGCTTCCGCTCGAACACGTCCCTTTCAAGGGTGAACACAATATGGGGAATATTGTGGCGGCGGTTGTTGCAACTCTGGCTTACGGAATATCTCCGAAACAAATTGCCAGCGGGATAAGGAGTTTTGTCGGATTACCGCATCGTTTGGAGTATATAGGAGAGAAAAAGGGTGTTGGGTATTACAACGATACGGCGGCGACAATACCGGAAGCAACCATTGCCGCCCTGCGTTCTTTTACGGAGCCGGTTATTCTTATTGCCGGAGGGAGCGATAAACGCCTGGATTTCGGCACGTTGGCCAAAGAAATTCTTAAACGTTCCAAGGGGCTGATTCTTTTCAAGGGTGATGCGACGGAAAAACTTTTGCAAGCGCTGAAAGAAGCGCTGCCCGCAGGGGAAAAGGAACGTTCTTTTGAGGTAGTGGAAAGCATGGCTAAGGCAGTGGAATTGGCAACTCGCGGTGCGGAACCGGGCGATATCGTTCTTCTTTCCCCCGGCGCGACAAGCTTTGGAATTTTTAAAAATGAATTTGATCGTGGAGAACAATTTCGCAAAAGCGTCAGTGAACTATAACTTGTAGTTGTTACTTTTTCCTTTGTTTCAAACGAATCTTAGCTCCCGGTAATATATTGGTTATTGATACGTCCTTTCAGTAGGGGTTTTGAAGAATCTTTTTAAAATGCAATAGTTATGAACAATCCTCTCGAATCTGCTCGTCAGCAGCTGGCCAATATACAAACCATACTAAAAATTGATCCGAATATCTTCGAACGTCTGCTGTACCCCGATCGGATGATCGAGGTGGCGGTACCGGTCAAGATGGATGACGGTACGACAAAAATATTTATTGGGTACCGCTGCCAGCATAATAACGCGCGTGGACCGTACAAGGGCGGGATCCGTTTCCATCCTGGCGTGACGCGCGAAGAAGTCATGGCTCTTTCGATGTGGATGACGTGGAAAACAGCTGTCGTGGATATTCCCCTTGGTGGCGGCAAGGGTGGCGTGATAGTGGATGTCAAACAACTTTCACAGAGAGAATTGGAAGCCCTTTCTCGCAGTTACATGCAGGCAATTTTTCCTCTCGTGGGGAAAAATCAAGACGTGCCGGCGCCGGATGTTTCGACGGATGCCCGCATCATGGGCTACATGCTTGATGAATATGAGAGTCTTTTGGGTGAGCGTGCTCCCGGGGTGATTACCGGAAAACCGTTGTCCATCGGTGGGTCGCTCGGTCGTGGCTACGCGACAGCGCAAGGAGCCTTCTATATATTGGAGCGGGCGGCCGAAAAACTGCATCTCGGTAAAGAAGCGAGCGTGTTGATTCAAGGGTTCGGCAACGGCGGCGGACATTTGGCACGGATGCTTCATAAAGCCGGCTATAAGGTTGTCGCCATAGCTGATTCGAAAACGACAGTATATCGGAGCGAGGGACTCGATGTGGTAGAAGTGGATGAACACAAGCGCATGACCGGTGACTTGAAAACTTGTGAAGGATGTGAGAAGCTGCCAATCGATGCGGTACTCTCTCTTCCGGCGGACATCCTTGTGCCTGCGGCGCTCGAGAATGCGATTCACGCGGGGAATGCGGATACCGTACAGGCGAAACTCATTGTGGAAATTGCCAACGGACCTACGACACCGGAAGCGGAAGAGATGCTTCTCAAGAAGGGGATTACGGTGGTACCGGATATTTTGGCCAATGCCGGGGGAGTAGCTGTTTCGTATTTTGAGCAGGTGCAGAACGCGATGAACTACTCCTGGACGGAAGCGGAGGTCAATGTCAAACTGAAAGAGAAGATGGAAACGGCCTTTGAGGCAGTATGGGGTGAAAAAGAGCGTTATACTACATCTGTGCGTATGGGCGCGTACGCGCTCGCTGTGAGACGGGTGGCGCAGGCGATGCAGGATCGCGGGAGGATGTAATTTTCATTTACAAAACTTTCTTTTTTCATTCATCGTATTTCCCGAACACTTCTGACTCACTCTGTCGAACAGGGAGCTGTCCTGTCGAGACCATCCGTCACGCTCGACTGTTACCGACTCGCTCGTCACAAATGTTACCGATAAATACGAGGTGAAGAAAAAAGGAGTCTTTGTAAAAAGAGGTAACTGTTTTAATTTCAAAATTATGTACGATGTGATAATTATTGGTGGAGGACCGGGAGGAGTGGCAGCCGGAGTGTACGTAGCGCGCAAGCAATTGAAAACGCTGTTTATCACGGAGCATTTTCAAAGTCAATCGGCGGTGTCGGCGAGTATTGAGAACTGGATCGGCACTCTCTCGATCACAGGGTGGGAGTTTGCGGGGATGCTCGAAAAGCATTTGCGGGCGCAGGAGGGGATTGAAATTGTTACGGAAGTGCGGGCGACCGCTGTTTTGGGAAAAGATGGTCATTACGTAGTGAAGACAACTGACAACAAAGAATACGAGACAAAAACGATCATTATCGCGGCTGGTGGCCGACATCGTCATCTCGATATCCCCGGCGAAGAGAAGTTCAAGGGCAAGGGAGTTGTCTATTGTTCGACGTGTGATGCGCCGTTCTTTCGCGGTAAGTCAGTGGCTGTGGTGGGTGGCGGCAATGCGGGGTTGGAAGCTGTGGAGGACTTGTTACCGTACGCATCCGCAATCACGCTTTTGGTGCGCTCTGGTGTTCTCAAGGGTGATCCGGTGACGCAAGAAAAAGTTTTGGCGTCGGAAAAAGTAAAAGTGATGTACAATGTTTTGCCACAAGCGGTGTTGGGTGAGACAAATGTGGTCGGGCTGACATATAAAGACGCAAAGACCGGTGAAGAAAAAACATTACCGCTCGACGGTGTGTTTGTGGAAATTGGGATGGTACCCAACACTGAATTCGTGAAAGATTTGCTCGACCTCAATCCGCGCGGAGAAATTATTCTTGACCATCGGACCAAGGCAACGTCCAAGCCGGGAATTTTCGCGACCGGTGACGCCACCGACGCCCCATATAAACAGAACAATATTTCCGCTGGTGATGGAGTAGTCGCCGCCTTGTCCGTGTATGATTACTTGCGCAGATAGAAGAGCTAACGCAATTAGCCGGATAGATTATAGAAGAGGCTGTTTTCTGAAAAAATGCTTTGTTTGAAGCATTTTTTATGATTTGCTCTGGACAAAATTAACAAAAAGGTGTATACTAAGCGGTTCATTAAAAATTCATACTTTTGCCATAGCGAAGAGACTTTTCACATTTTTGGAAGCAAGGCTTCCAAAAAGAGGTGTTGTGGAAATTTTTTCGCTATGGCAAACTCGAAGACTCGAGAGCCCGCTGGCGTGTATCTGAAAGGAACAGACCATGAATACTCATGGAACAGACCGCTCGGTACCGACTATGCAACAGGTGAAGCAGCTGGGGATTTTACTTGGATTCATCCTGGAAATTGTGACCAGGATCGTTACACGCTATTTCTTCGCCTTGAACTCTGACGAAGCGAAGGCTACGCTCCAGAACAAAGGAGCCCTTTCCAAGAAAATCAAGGTTGCGCTTGCGCCGGTGTTTATGATGGCAGTCGATGAATATGCTGCCCAACGAACGTATTGGGAAGGCATCTATCTCACTCACTACGGCATGGCTGCGGATTTCGGCGAAGTAACGGTGCCGGAGAAACCGACAGTCGGCAAGTGGCGCCTCATTTTCATTCTGAAGGGATTGACGATGAATCACGCGGCGGCCATGTACCGAAAAATTCTTGCGGCCATCGATCCACCGTGGCAACTGGTACAGTATATCGATGATTTGGACGCGCAGATTCCTTACAACATTCGTACTTCGGCAGAATCCTATGCTCTTTGGGTACGGGATGGGCAAGAGGCTGACGAGGAATTTCGTGCTCAAACGACCAGCCAAGCCGATCCGAATCAATTGATTGGTGTCACGCCGCTCGAGCGTCTCGTTCATGGAGCAGCCCATTTTGTTGAAACCAAACAACACCTCGACGAGAAAGGGATTACTATCTGTTCAGGTTCGCGCAATGCGGATGGCTGCGTGCCTTGCGTGTGCTCGTATCCGGACAGTCGCGAGGTGTGCGTGTTTTGGTACAATCTGGGCTATTCGTTTTCCGCTGGCGGTGTCCGTCGAACAGTAGCGCTGCCGCAGGCGGCGCAGACAGCTTAACCTCGATTCTCAACTCTTTTTCTCTTTTTTCCCCGCTGTGCGCGTGCGCGCAGCGGGCTTTTGTTTTTGTCTTTTTCCATCCTTTTCTCGAAAGCTTTGAGAAGTTGTTGTATACTACAGAAGGTTGTTAAGCCAGTCTTGCTTGGGCAAGATGATGGTTTGCCAAGAACTGAAACTGCCTGTGAGTATTTACGCATAGATTTTTCATGGTAGGAAATGATGCGACACAGCGCTCGTGACCACGAGGAACACAGATGCTCTGGCGACAGAGGTTCGGTGATAGGGATGGATACTCACAGTAAAGATGGAGGTTCGCGCAATGCGGATGGCAACGTGCCTTACGTGAACTCGAATCCGGACAATCGCAAGGTGAACGTGAATTGGTACAATCTGGACAATTCGAATTCCGCTGGCGGTGTCCGTCGAGAAGTTTCAACACAAGAACATCCCGCTAGAGTGCGGGATTTTGTGTCAGGTATTTGATCCAACCATTCGTCATTTTGGAAGTTTCAACGAGGAGAGCAGCTACCTCGATGTATGATTTTTCAGGGATGACCTTTTGTTCATATTCTATGCGCACCAGGTGTTTCAGGATTTCCAGAGAGACGCGTACATGCTCGAGTATTTCTCGTTTCTGATATTTCTGCGTGAGCGAGGCGCGAAGGATACCGCTCATGGTTTCTAGCGTGAGATGCTCAATAACCTGGTGGATACCGAGTTTATCTCGTTTGGGAATCTTGTGTCCAATTTGGTACAGAGTGGCATATACTTGTTTGATACTATGAACAATCGAAATATCATTACTCCGAAGGGGGGGGGGTAACACTAGAGGAAATTTTTTTCATGATATTATCAGTGTAGCAAATCTTCTCGCCGCTTGGAAAGAGTTTCGGAAGGGAAAAAGGAAAAAAGGTGATGTGGCTTTGTTTGAATTTCAACTGGAAGACAACTTACTGCAACTGCATCAAGAGCTGGCTTCCCAGACCTACAGGCACGGTCCCTACGAAGGTTTTTATGTTTCTGATCCCAAGTTGAGGCACATTCACAAAGCTAGTGTGCGCGATCGAATTCTGCATCAAGCGATTTTCCGTGTGCTATATCCGATTTTTGACGCGCATTTTATTTATGATTCGTATTCATCGCGCGTTTCCAAGGGTACCCACTTTGGCGTGAAGCGCCTCTTGCAAGCCTGTCGCAAAGTAAGCGAGAATTGGAAAGCTCCGGCGTACGCGCTGAAATGTGATATACGCAGGTTTTTTGATTCGATAGATCATGCAATTTTGCGCAAGCTCGTCGTAAAGAAAATTACCGACCATAAGACGCTATGGTTGATCGATATCATTTTTGCAAGCTTTGAGAAAGAAAAAGGGAAAGGACTGCCGCTCGGAAATGTCACCAGCCAGCTTTTTGCCAATATCTATCTCAATGAGCTGGATCAATTCGCGAAACATACATTGAAGGCGAGGCATTACTTCCGTTATTGCGATGATTTTATTATTGTTCACCGCAATCGGATTTTTCTTGAAGAAGCATTGGTAAAAATAAGAGCCTTTGTTTCTGAAACATTGTTTTTGGAACTGCATCCTTATAAAGTGGAAATCCGCAAAGTCAGTCAGGGAATCGATTTTCTGGGCTATGTCATTTTGCCACACCGGACAGTCGTGCGGATGGCTACCAAGAGCCGTCTACTACGAAAGTTAAACGATGCCCGAAAAAACTTTCGGACCGGGAAGATAACAGGAGAGACGTTTGGAAGTATTATACATTCTTACCTCGGCGTACTTTTACACTCACGGAACCGGAGAATAAGAAGATGGGTATGGAAGTTACGCGAGTTGACACAAAGCGGAGATAAAAATGTAAAGTGGCGGTGATTGACGAGATGGTAAAAACGTGCTACAATGGGTGTACAAGTTTGAGGCGGGCCGCCACGACTGGGTCGGGCGAGCCTCGCCAAAACGGCGGGAGTTTCATGGGTGAAACGTCCGTTTTTCTTTTTCTAGGAAGGTCGGCAATGAAAATTGTTACTCTCCCTAGGGGAAATGTTCATTAAAAACAAAAACCAAAACAAAAAACAAAAACCTTTGTTTTCACCAAAAACAAGGCAAGTTCTCTTGCCTTGGCCTCTCGAAAAAGAGGCCAGATAGGCCGCTAACTCTTTAGCGGTCTTTTTATTGATTTAAAGCCTGTTCTCGGCTATACTGGGCAATAAGCCCGGTAGTAGAACTTCGAAAGTTTTGGTATAGTAACGATATCTTCGGTATTCCTGCAATATGGGCTTTGTTGAAGCAAAAAATATAATTCTTTTTTAAAACTTCGTTTGTTCGAAGTTTCACTACCGGGTATGGAAGTTTTTGAAATCGAGGGCGGAAAACGGCTCAAAGGACGGATTGCTGTTTCGGGACTGAAGAATGCCGCAACGCCCATTATTGCCGCGACGCTTCTCTCCAAAGAACCATGCGTCTTGAAAAATATCCCTCGTATCGAGGATGTTTTTCGCATGCTGGAAATCTTAGAGAGCATGGGAGCGACAGCCAGGTGGCAGGGGCGGTCAACGGTGATGATCGATACGCGCGCGGTTGATCCAAAAAAAATAGACCAGGACAAAGTCAAGCGCTTACGTTCGTCGATTTTTCTTCTGGGAGCTTTAGCCGGTCGTTTTGAAAAATTTCATTTGCGGCAACCCGGCGGGTGTGTCATCGGCGCGCGTCCGGTAGAAACGCACATTGATGCTTTGACAAAACTGGGAGTGAAGATTGTCTCGGATGAAAAAGGGTATGCCGTCGATGCCGGAGGGAGGCAGAGTGCCAACATAGTGCTCAAAGAGTTTTCCGTGACAGCGACGGAGAATGCGATGCTTTTGGCCGCGACGCTTCCCGGAGTTACACAGATAAAAATTGCCGCTTGTGAACCGCACGTCGAAGATCTTGGACATTTTCTCGAAAAGATGGGCGCGCGGATCGAAGGACTGGGAACCCATACGCTTCGGATAACGGGCAAGAAACGACTCATCGGTGTGACACATACGATCGTTCCCGATCACAACGAGGCCGCGACATTTCTCATTCTTGGCGCGGCTACCGGAAGCGAAATCGCTGTCGTCAACGCTCGGAAAGAACACTTGGATATTGTTCTTGAGAAATTGGAGGAGTTTGGGGTTCGTTTCACGGTAAAGAAAAATGAGATTACGGTGCATCCCGCCAAAAAATTACGAGCTGTTTCAAAAGTCGACACCCGCACGTATCCCGGAGTTCCTACCGAGACGCAAGCGCTCTTCGGTATGCTCGCGACGCAGGCGGAGGGGGAGACACTCATTTTTGAAACTTTGTATGAAGGGCGTTTCAACTACATTCCCGAACTGGTGAAGATGGGAGCCAGAGCGACTATTCTCAATCCGCATCAGGTTATTGTTTCAGGGAAGACGCCACTCAAAGGGACAGTCATAAAGAGTTTTGATTTGCGCGCGGGGGCGACGCTTATTATCGCCGCGCTGGTCGCTCGGGGGAAGACGATTATCGAAGATATTTATCAGGTGGATCGCGGCTATGAACGTATCGAAGAGCGTCTGCAGAAAATTGGCGCGCGGATACGCCGGGTAGATTTGTAGAAAAAAGATATGCCCGGTAGTAGAATTTCGACCAGGCAATTTCAGGAGTGTATACACTAAGTTTAAACCAGAGGATTAAGAAGTGGCATAAGTTTCTTTGATGTATTAAATACATTGTCGAAATTTCACTACCGGGTATGAAATCGATGTTTGTACGAAAAATCGGTATTGATCTCGGGACGACGAATACCCTGGTATTCGTGCCCGGCAAAGGAGTCGTCGTCAATGAACCTTCGGTGGTGGCGATTTCTTTGCTTGAGAACAAAGTGTTGGCTGTCGGGAACGAGGCCAAAGAAATGCTGGGGCGCACGCCGGATACGATCATCGCCAGCCAGCCACTGAGAGATGGAGCCATCGCCGATTACCGCGTGACGGAGGCGATGCTCAAATATTTCTTGAATCGCGTGAGCGGTCGGATTCGTTTTTTTCGTCCGGAAGTGGTCCTCTCTATTCCGGCCGGTGTCACTTCAACGGAGCGACGTGCTGTCATTGACGCGGCGCTCAAGGCCGGTGCCAAAGCGGCGTACGTGGTGAAGGAGCCGATTTTGGCGGCCATAGGCGCGGGTATCCCGATTCACGCGGCGCAGGGGAATATGATCATCAATGTCGGTGGTGGCACATCGGAGATTGCTATCATTTCTCTTGGTGGTATCGTGGCGGCGCACAGCGCCCGCGTTGGCGGTAACCGGATTGATCAGGCCATTTCCGATTACATCAAGCGCAAATACAGTTTGGCTATCGGTGATCGGACAGCAGAGGAAATCAAAATAAAAATCGGATCAGCCATCGCTCAGGTGAAGGAGGACCACGTAGAAGTGCGCGGTCGCGATCTGATGGGGGGATTGCCGAAAACCGTCCTCATTTCTTCCAACGAAGTGACGGAAGCTATTCAGGATGAGTTACGGGAAATCATCAATGTTATCAAGACTGTCCTTCAAGAAACACCGCCGGAATTGGCGGCGGATATTATGGACAAGGGGATGGTACTTTCGGGAGGGACAGCTCGGCTCAAGCATTTGGATCAGCTTATTTCCAAAACTATCAACGTGCCGTGTTATGTGGCGGATGACCCAGCATTGTGCGTGGTGAAAGGCACCGGCATCGTACTGGAGAATCTGGAAGTGTATAAAAGGAGCATTATGCTTGCAAAATAGCTTCTTAGTTTTGAGACGGTCTATAATTTCAAAGATTTTTTGTTTCTGCTCCAGACTTGCCAAGGCTTTTGGTTAGCGAAAAAAATCGCCTCCAATCGACGGCGGGACACAGCTCTTTTTTCGAACCAAGAGCCTTGCCTCAGACAAGTGGAGCAACCAAAAAAAATCTTTGAAATTACAAGACATGGGGGTTTCTCTGATTTCCAGCCTGATTCATGATTCTTAATTCCCGATTCTATGTTAATAGGTATCGATGCATCGAGAGCATTTCTCAGACGGCGGACGGGGATCGAGGAATACGCTTACCAGACCATCAAATACTTGTGCAGTGTCATTTCTGGAAAAGACACTGTTGTTTTGTATATTCGTAAAAAATTGGAAGTCGAAAATTGGAAATTGAAAATTCGCACGCCCGAAATAGACTTTGAAGTACCGAAAAATTGGGAAGTAAGAGGCATATGGGCGCCACGCTTTTGGACACAGATTGGTCTATCGCTTGAGATGTTGTGGCGAGCGCCTGACGTGCTTTTTATTCCGGCCCATACCGTACCTTTGGTACATCCCAAAAAAACTATCGTGACGATCCATGGTTTGGAATACGAATTTTGCAAAAAGGGGTATGCGTGGTGGGAGCGGCTCTATATGCATTTCTCTATTCGTTACTCATGTCGGGTCGCCTCTACGGTGGTTTGTGTTTCGGAAAATACCAAACGGGATGTGATGAAACTCTATGGCGTAGCGGAAGAGAAGATCAAGGTTATTTATGAAGGGTATTCGACTTGTCATTCCGAACGAAGTGAGGAACCCCGTAACATTCAGGAAAGCGATACAAAGGACGGGATCCCTCGGCAAGCTCGGGATGACGTCAAAAAACCATATCTTCTTTTTACTGGGAGATTGGAAACGAGAAAAAACATTGTGCGGATTATCGAGGCTTTTGAGATATTGAAAGAAAAATATTGCATTCCACATCAGTTAGTGCTCGTTGGCAAACCAGGATATGGGTATGAGCGTATCAAGTATCAAGTATCAAGTATCAAGTATAAGAGTGATGTTATCGAACTCGGCTATGTGAGCGAAGGAGAGAAATGGGAGTTGTTGAAAAACGCCGATGTATTTTTGTTTCCGACATTGTATGAAGGGTTTGGGCTGCCGGTTCTGGAGGCACAGAGTGTCGGGGTGCCGGTCGTGGTTTCCAGCATTTCATCTTTGCCAGAGGTGGCGGGTAGTGGCGCGGTATTGGTGGATCCATTGAGTGTGGAAAGCATCGCAGAGGGCATAGAGAAGGTGCTTTCGGACAAGGGGCTGCGAGATGATATAATAGAAAAAGGATTGAAGAACGTGGGACGTTTCAGTTGGCAGAAATGCGCGGAGGAAATTGTGGAATTACTCCAGAAATGAAGGAAACCGCAGACGTTAGTCGGCGGCTTCGAGGTTGGGCGCAGCGCGCCGGGAATGGTTGGCCTACGGACGGGGAGGTAACCTGTCCAGAACCTCAAAGAGGAGGAGTACTCCTGTTACGAGGCATAGAACGACGAGGGAGGTGAAGATTCCAGCGGCCATTCCGAGGTCTGCATTGCCGGTGGCCTGCCGAATGTAATCGTAAATTTGGTAACTCGATCCCAAGCTTGCTAACACGCTTACCAGTAAACGCCAAGGTTTCATGATTTCCTCCGTTGAGGTTGCAAAATAACCAAACAATAAACCAAATTTAGTTTACCGTCCAGTATAGCATATATTCTATGAAAAGTCAAGAGACAGAAGTGAACAAAAAAAGACCTCAAAAAGTGGCTTTAGTTCACGATTTTTTGGTGGCGTACGGAGGTGCGGAGCGGGTACTTCAGGCAATGGCTGAGATGTTCCCGGAAGCACCGATTTATACGCTCCTGTATGATAAAGAGCAAATGGGCGATCATTTTCATGGTCGGGATATCCGAGTATCGTGGCTTTCCAAGCTGCCGCAGTTTTTGAAAAAACGCTATCGTTTTTTTCTGCCGTTTTTCCCGGTGGCGGTGGAGTCGTTCGATCTTCGGGACTTCGATCTGGTGATTTCTTCTTCGGGAGCATGGAGCAAGGGTATTGTGACGCGCCTCAATACGAAACACATCGCGTATCTGCACTCCCCGATGCGTTATGCCTGGGATTACCATGAAACATATTTGGGGGAATTGGGCGCTCGTGGAAAGTTACGTATTTTCACCCGGATGCTTATGAGTTATCTTCGGGTGTGGGATCGGCAGGCGGCGGAGCGGCCGGATGCCCTTATCTCCAACTCCCGGTTTACAGCGGCGCGGGTGAAGAAATACTATCGGCGAGAGAGTGAGGTGGTATACCCACCGGCAATGGATTTATTTAATAAGACACAGAATACCCGTTCGATAGAGGCAGAGATCCCTCGACAAGCTCGGGATGACAGTGGAAGTCGCCGTCACTTTTTGGTCGTATCGCGTCTGACTCGTTCCAAAAAAATTGACAGAGTTATTGAAGCATTCAACAAGCTGGAACTTCCGCTTCTGATTGTCGGTGATGGACCGGAGCGTGCCCGCCTCCAAGCCCAGGCAGAAAAAAATATCCGCTTCGTAGGATTCACCAGTGATGAAGAGTTGGCGAAATTGTATGTTTCCGCTCGGGCCGTTATCTTTCCTTCGGAAGAAGATTTTGGTATGGTGGCGGCGGAGGCGCTTTCTTTCGGTACGCCGGTGATCGCGTATGAATATGGCGGCATTCGGGAAATCGTGAAACTTGGGGAAACTGGGGAATTGTTTCATGCGGAGACGCCGGAAATTATCGCTGAGGGGGTGCGGCGGTTTCTCCAGCATGAGGGGCAGTACGATGAAGTGGCGATGAAGCAATCGGTGGCGCATCTGACGAAAGAAAATTTTCAGAATGGTATAAGAAAGTTTTTGGAAATGAATGTGTAAAAGTTATTTTTTATAGTATTGATCGTAAGCAACCTTTCCGGGAGCCTTTCGTTCGTCCAGCGACGAACTCTCTGTGTGAACTTTTTTCGATCCGCCGAATCGGCGGCACCATGCTCGAAAAAACTTCAACCCTCCCAGAAAGATTCTTACGACAATACTACCTACACTTTAGTTTTTATAATTTCTATTATGCATATCATCGGTCATCATATAATCAGAGAGAGACTGGGAAAATTTGTGCGGGGGAACAAGATTTCTCAAGGCTATCTTTTTTCCGGACCGCAAAGCGTGGGGAAAAGTCTTTGCGCTTTGGAATTCGCCTCTGTATTGGTGGACGAACCGGATTTTGAACCGAGTGAAGCCAAACCGCATCCTTTTGACGTGCTCATTATTCGGCCGGAAGAAGTTACGAAGCATGGTGTCACGAAAGCGAAAAGCATCGGGGCAGAGGCGATGCGTGAGGCGTTGCAGTTTTTGGGGCGCTTTCCAGCGGAGGGGCGCTTCCGGGTTGTCATTATTGAGGATGCCCATAAGCTTACCCAAACCGCCCAGAACAGTATCCTCAAAAGTCTTGAGGAGCCGAAGTCCACTGCCGTGATAATTCTCGTGACGCATGAAGGAGGGGCTATCCTATCGACGGTCCTCTCGCGTGTCGAACGTGTTCGTTTTGATTATGTTCCTTCCGAAGAAATAAGGAGGGATATTTTGCCTGTGAAAAGTGGAGAACGCGCGCTGGCGCCATTTTTCTTTTCTTTGGGGCGACCAGGAATAATCCTTCGGGCAGAGCGTGATCCGCAAAGCTTTGAAGAAGAGCGAGGGAAACTGGAGAGGCTCTTTCGTCTTTCGGCACTCACCCTTGGAGAACGGCTTGGGTTGGCGGAAGAACTGGCAAAAAATGTTTCTGAAACACTGCGGTTGCTCGAGTGGTGGTTGCCGGGACTTCATACACAGGCTCTCAAGGGTACCGATACACGCCATACGACACGTTTCTTCTGGCTTTTGGAAGCGGTGGAAGAAACACTGGCTCTCCTCAAGGCGACCCAGAGTAACGCGCGGTTACTCTTAGAAAAACTTTTCCTCTCAGTATAGTGTTGTCAGTCGCCCGCCTTGATGAGTCGGCGAGGCAGGTAAGTGGTTAGTTGTCAGTTATTCTATGTGGTTTACATCAAAACAGACGAAACAAAAACACCAGGAAAATACAGCGACGCAGTTCTTGCGTAAGGGAATGCCTGTGCAGCACAAGCACCGCACGGTGGCAAAGAAGAACTACCGCATCATCGGGGCGGGTACGTTTTTTCTTTGGATATTTTTCTTTGGAACGCTTTTCTACACGGCCTTTTTTTCCATATTTTTTTTCATCACCCCACCACGGATTACCGGGATGAGTGAAGTTTCTGAAGAAAGACTGCGTGGATTTATCGATGGTCAGCTGTCAAAAAAATATTTTCGGATTTTTCCCCGGAATAATTTTTTCTTGGTACAGCCACGGGACTTAGAAGAGCGGCTACGCTTGGAATATCCGCTTCTGGCTTCTGTCTCCGTCACACGTATTTTTCCGAATAGCCTTTCTGTCGAGGTGGTGGAGCGCGAAAAAATAATTCTTTGGAATTCCTTGGGCGGATCTTACCTTATCGACGAAGAAGGAGTGGCACACGATAGTGCGCAGGCGCTTCTTCCGGAGAATGCGCCGTACGTGTTTTCCATCACCGATATGAGCAACAAGAAAGTGACTCCGGGAGAAAAAGTTTTTGATACGAGCTATGGAGTCTTTGCTATTCGGGTAAATGAGCTTTTCTTGCAGCAGTTGGGGTTGACGCTTGAGTCGCACTATACAACGGCTTCTCGTTTCGCCGATGAACTTCGTGCCAAGACGAGTGAGGGATGGGAAGTGTATTTTGGAACCACTCTTCCGATCGAATCATCGCTCAGTGTGCTCAAGCTTCTTTTTGAGAAAGAACTCCCACAGGAGCGGCGGGCGCATTTGGCCTATATCGACTTGCGCGCGGAAAACCGAGCGTATTATGCGTTTCGCGAAGGAGAGAATATAGAAAGTCCAAGCACTGTTTCTCTTCCAACGCCGACAGAGGAAAAGAAAATCAGCGCTCCCTCGAAGAAAAAGAAGTAATAAGGGAAATGTATTGACATGATGGTTAAAACGGTGAATAATGAACGGATACCTTAACAATCCAGTTTTTCGATAAATATTGGAAGTCGCATAAATCACAAGGAGGCTTATCTTGAATACAATGATTCGCGTTGACCGTTCTAAGGACCCCGTTTACCCGGACTTCATAAAAGGGGCAATACACCCCGAGATGGCGAAAAGTGGTCCGGAAGAATATGATTTTTCCAAGCTTCCTGGCGTTCTCTGGTTTCATGAAGACCAGATGATTAAAGGTTTCAGTCACCCGTCAGCGATTTACCAATTTCTCAAGGAACAGCAGATGTTTGAAGACTGTTTGGCGCTTAGCGATGGCATGGAAATTGCGAAGAAAGATGCCCGCATCTTCCGCTTATTGTTTCCTGGGGAAAAGCTTTTTCTCTGGAGATCCGTTGCACAGGACAAGCATAATGACTTGTGCGTTCCATATCTCATGGAACGCAAAGGTCTTATCTATGGGGATTGGCACTGGTTTGATTTCAGCATAGACAATAACTCTCCAGCGGCGCGTTTTCCTCAGGTTAGCCTCTGACCCAGATTTTTTCGAAAACATCAAATTGATATCCCTGTGCTCTTTTCGCCCCCGTCTTTACCCAGCGTCTGGTAAAGCGGGTTTTTTATTACCAAACGAAGTGAGTGTAGTGAAAGTAGACTTTCACTACCGAGCGCAGTGCCGGTAAAATCGGGTTGAATACCCCGCGGCTTGCCGCGGATATGAAACGAGCTTGAGCTCGTTTCAGGGTCCAGGGTAAGCCCATGGGGTAAATACCTGTTATTTTATATTCTTTATGGTTTTTGGATGTAGTAGACGAAGATGGAGTCGCCGGCACGAGTCACTGGAGTTATATCTTTGAGCCAGGCATAATTGCGTTCGCCGGGCTGTTTTGTTTTATAGAGGCTCTGCTGATAGAAGAAAGACGAAATGGCATACCAGCCAGCTTCCGGTTCGCGAGTGTCCCACCAGCCGATATATTTGTCTTTGAGATAATAAGCTGGACTGGCTCCGCCGAAATAATCGATGCGGATTTTGTCGATGCGCGGGAAATTTGCGCCAAGAGGACAGTCTGTATAGATGCTTGTTTCTTTCTCGTCTTTGCAATTGTTTTGATGTTCGACAAAATTTTGCAGGTGTTTCAGGTCCTGACCCCAGTCGTAGTTGGAGTCGGTGACATACTTATAACCATTGAGATGCCCACCGGCAGCGGCGTTGAAATAAGAAAGATAATTCGGGTAGGCGAGGATAGGAATAGCTATAATTGACAACGTCAATCCGCCAAGAATAATTGAAAGAACCTTTTTGGTTGTTTTGTTGTTTTCGTGGCGTCTGAAGAGATCAAAAGCAGTTTTTGCTATGAGCATATACAGAAACGGAAGAATTGGGAAAAGATGGCGGAAGCCGATATTGAGATTCCCAGTGATACTGATATAACTATAAAAAAGAATAAAAAATACAGCGAGATACTCAGTGATGTTATTTTGGAAAGAACGAGAAAGGAAAGAAACCCCATCGGTTGATTTTTCGCGAATAACAACTCTTCCCATGCGGTAGAGAGCGTAGAGAGAAGTAAAAGCGAGAAGAAAAAGAAAGGGCAGCGTTTCTTTGAGGAGGAAAACAACAGGGAAATACCATGGTGAGGCAAGGTTGGTTACGGTACCGAGAAAGTAATGGTCATTGCCGCTGGCGACGCGAGCAAAGACCATGAAGACACCGAGGAAATATTCACTGAGTGGCTTAAGGAAATTGCTCTCGCTTGTCTTGATCACGAATGCGTGCGCGAACTGTGCAAGTTGGTTTTTTTGTCCGAGCGAGAAGTTGGCGGCATCGACAAGTTTTTCTGCCGGCATATTGATTGTGTTCCACGCGTACAGCAACCAAATAAGCGCGAAACAGATGAGGACACTCCCGGCAAATTTAAGGCCGTATTTAAGGATTGTTTGAAGTGTAAAAGAAAGAGAGCTTCGTTTATCATCGGCAGTTTTTTGTTTTGTGATGGCATAGAGGATAACAAAAAGTCCAAAAACAGGAAATAGCAGGACTGCGGAAAATTTGGAGAGCTCCGCTAGCCCCAGAAAGATTCCTGCTATAAAGACGTTTTTGAAACTTGGCTTTTTCAAGAAACGGATGAAAAAATAAAACGCGAAGAAAATGAAAGCGGCGATGCCGATGTCGGTCGTCACATAGTGGTTGTGAGCGATGATATTGGGGTCGAAAGCATACAAGGTAACCGCGAAAAGTCCTGCCAGTGTCCCCGCCAGTTCTCTGGTCCAGATGAAGATAACGAAACCGAGTATGACAGCAACCAGAGTAACAGGGATGCGTGACCAGAAAAGGATGGTATCAGCGTCATTGCAAATGACATCCGGTCGCGTGCAATTGACGAACATATCGCCGATAGCCCACTGTTCGTTAATACCGGATTGCCACTGAGGCGTGTCGATGGGAAAAGATGGCTGCAAGAAAAGAAGTGGAAGTCCCGCGAGATCTTTGAGGAGGGGCGGGTGTTCGGGATTGAGACGCATATCACCGTAACGAACATAGCTATAAGCAGCCGGAATGTGAGCCTTTTCGTCAAAAATCATGGATTCTTGTTTGGATACCGAAAGAGACAGAACAAAATGGAAGGCAAGAATCCCGGTGACAATGAGAAACGCGTGTTTTTTTAAGAAGTTCATAGAGAGAATTATTCTGGGAGAAGAAAATTATCTTTTAGTTTGGGGAGAACCACAACGTTGAAATCTCCTCCGGTGCGCTCCGGCCCGTTCATATCGATGTGTTCAACATACGCCTCCGGATACAGTTTCTGAATCTGCCCGGTGAGGACATCATTGTAATTGAGCATAAGAAATATTCCGGGTCGGTGAAGAACCGTATCTTTTTGCACGATTTCGAGGCGGTCAACCTTATGATAGGTGAGAAAATAGACCGGGTGAGCGAAAACAGGTAAGGTGGAGAGGTTGTTGTTGCCTTTCTCGTCAATGAGCACATACTTATATGTTTCTTTCGGTAAAGAAATGAGGTAGCGGGCCATATTGGTGTAGTTTTCGTTAAAAGAAGCGGCGGCAGATTCATTGTGAGTGAAGAAAACAAAATATTTTGTGAGATTGAAAACAGCGCTCCCCAAGAGAGCGACGATAAGGAGCGAAAAGAGGGCAACGCGGGCTCCGGTTTGCGCACGAAGGGCCTTGCGGATTATCCAAAAAGCCGGGAGAGCGGCCATGAGAAAAACCGGCGCCTGTGTGCCGATGGAGCGGAGCGCGTGTGGCAAACTCTCATTGGTGAGGAATTCGGGCATGAGCATAACAAAAAACGATCCGAGGAGAAAAAAATCCGTGATGAGACGCGTATCTCGGTCACCTCTCCGGATACGCCGACCGAGGAGGATAATCGTTTGCGATATGACAAAGAGAAAGCCAGCGAGGAAAAATGTTCCGACAAAAGGATCGAGAATCGGATAGGGAGGATAATTGTGGCGGAAATTCTGGTCACCGAAGAAGTTGTACTTTATGAGTGATAGGGAAAATGTTTTTGCCAGTGTTCCGAAGGGGTCCCCGTGATTGGCTTCCGCCGAAAAGACAGAAATATGGGATGAACGCGAAGCAAAGTCTTCCGGATGCAAAACGAAAAAATGATAGAGCATGGGCATTGCCGCGATGAGCGCTGCCAGAAAAAAGAGCGCCGCGTGTTTCCAAAAACGGCGGAGAAAATTTTCGTATGAGAGGATCAGGGCGGGAAGAAGAATGATGAGGATGAGGGGGGCGACGCGAAAGGCGATATACGTGTGTAATCCCAACCCAAAGAGAAGTCCGGAAAAGATGAAATCGTGGAATTTTCTCGTGCGGAGCCCGCGAAAGAAAAAGTAGAACGAAAAAGAGAGGAGGAAGGTCGTCATGATGGCTCGAAAACCGATGCGGGAGAAATTGATCGCCCAATAGGAAGTGGCGAGCATAAACGCGGCAAGGATGCCCACGATACGGCGGTGGAAGAGTTCTTTTCCCAAAAGATAGATGCCAAGGACGGAAAAAGTTCCGAAAAGAATAGACCAGAGTTTCAGTCCGGTGACAGTGTTGCCGAAGATGGCGATCGAGAATGCCTGCAGATTGATAAAGAGTCCTTCACGTCCGAAATTGGCGGGGTAGAAAAGTTTGAAGTCTTTGCTCTCGAGAGCGTGAAGGGCGTCAACACCATTGGCGGCCTCGTCGGGGTAGAGTCCGGCGGGGGCGGTTTCGATGTGGTAGATCCTGACGGTGAAGGCGAGAATGAGGATGACAGCGAGAGCAACCCACGTCGCGATGTGGTGAGGAAGATGAGTGGAACGCTGACTCATAAACAGTATTATCTTTTTGTTTTTTATGGTAGAATTATAGCAGAAATAACGGATATTTACTACTCCAGAGTGGAAGCAAACTTCCACTATACTTGCTTTGTTTGGTAATAAGCAAAAAAGAAAAACTAAAATGGGTGGTTTCATGGAGTTTAGCCGCAAGTTGATGGGGAGAGCCGGAGATGAAAAATCTTCCGGTGGTTTGGCGTTGTCTGGATTGAATCCTCAGCCCGGAGAAATAATTTTTACCGATCGACACGTGACAATGCCAAAAAAAGAAGTGATTGCTGAAACTGCCGTAGCCAAGGCTGCTTTGGATTTGGTCAAGAGAGTGAATGGAAAAAACCATACTGTAGCCCCAGCTTTCCGTTTGGGGACCGGAGAAGTTTTTGCTTCTTCGCAGGGGGAGGATGGTGTACGGAAAAATATTGCTTCGCCACCGGTTCAGCCGGCAGTGGAGAAAGTAGCGGTTTCAAAAATGGATGTCAGCGTAAAGGAAGACGCTGGCTTACAGCAGGCTACCCCGAGTGACACAGGAGAAAATATTGGTAGGGTTAAGGAAGTATCGGAAGACCTAGGGAGTCAAGGCGCTACTATGAGAGTACACACGGAAACTGGAAGTATAAGGGGTAGTAAAAAAATAACGATGGAGCATCCGTTTCAAGCGGTTGAGAAAAGCCATTTACGTAGGAGCGCCAAGCATTTGAGAGAAGGAGATTTATCTGATCAGGTGAGAGAAGGGTATCTGAAACAACTTACGAAAGTTCAGGCGAGAAAACGGACGGCTACCAAAGAGGATGTTACAAAAGCGAGATCCTTACGAAAGGGTATTTTAGGAAGTATTGAGCAAAAAAAGATCGATACCGCAGATCAGGCTCAAAGAGAAGAGGAAGAACACCGAGTAGAGCAGGAAAAACTTGCTCGCCTTGAAGCTTTTAAGAATGAGAATCCGGACTATTATCAAAAGTACGAAGGGGAGATAGCAAAACTCGAGCCGGCCTTCGCTCAAGAGTTTGAAGCCAGCAGGGAGGCTTACAAGACGTGGGAGCTTTCTTTGAAAAGAAGTGATGGTAAGCTGTTGAAATCTCAAGAGGAAAGCCCGGAGAAAGCAGAAGCGCAGGCTCGTATGGCTGCAATGGATGTGCGTTTTCACAAAATGGCAGATCTTGTAGAGGAATTCAATAACCTTGATACGCGCCTTCCGGAAGATGGTCTCAAAGGGCTACTGCTTCTTACGGAGATGCGCGCGTTGGAAAAAGAAATGCCCAAGAATGCCCAGGAGAAAAAGAAAAAGGTTCTTGACAAACAAAAAGAGATGTATGGGAGCGAGGAACCGAATGTGGAACTTATTGAAAAAGGGCATATTCAGGTACTTATCAAGAGAGAGTTGGAAGTGTTGAAAAGAAATTGCGAAAAAGTTCGCGAAAGAGAGCTATTCATGACAAATAATTTCCCTAACATCGGACAACTGGAAGACCACATACAGTCATTGGCAGATTTGGCTGATTCTTTCGATGATGAGACACCGATGGCGGAGGTGGAAAAAGCGCTAGAAGAGTTGAGAACACTCGAAAACATGGCTTTTAGTGAAACGCCTCCCGAAAGAGGTAAACCTTTTGGAAAAAAAGCCGGAATAAAAAGATTGCGGGATGACAAAGAAGTTGCTGGGGGTGCTAAGGGGGAGAGAAAATTTGTGAGAAATCGCGGGGATAAACGAGATCTGGCGTTGGATGAAACAGGCGAAGGCGCGAGTCAAGAACCGATTCCGGACAAGCAAAAGAGCGATATGTTACCACAAGGAAATACAGGTGATACGGCTGATGCGGCATCTGATATTGAGACGTTCCCTATGGATGAACTACCGTCATTCGAAACGGTCGTCTCGGAGAGTGAACGGCAGGGGATTGTTGGAGAGTTACAAGGATTTATAGATGGAGGATTAGTTGATATTGTCGATTATTTGAAAGAGACAGGAAACAAAGAACTGGGAGCATTGTTAAATAGTAAAAGCCCAGAAGACATAAAGGTGATGGACGAAGTAGTTCAACCTCTTCTGGACACGATTAGCACGAGTATGCTGAATGTTGCAATCGCATGTGGGGAGAGAATAAAATCTGCAACGCCGGATATTGTAGTTTCTGCTATTCATAAAAAAGGAACCGATTTGTTAATCGAGGCACAGATGCGATACCTATGATAGAAAAAATATAAGGTGTATTATAGGAGAATAAAAGTAGATACAAACTTATTTACGAACTCATATGTTGATTGAAGACGCAAAGAATCAGATCATAGCACGCTCGCTCGCGGCTGCAGAAAATGCCAGAAAATCTCGGGCGAGTGGGGCAGGAACACCGGGTTTGCCAGAACTCACACCAAACGGACAGGGAGATGTTGTAGTTGATGTCGTAAAAGTTGCAGATGGAGAGAAACCAGATGTTGATGTGGAAAAGAATACGAGGGTACGGGAACCCAGAGCTAAAAAGCCAACGGCGGGTGCTCCAGCTCGGCCAGATTTACACAAAGAAGTGGGAGAAGTTCCGGATGCCAGGAAAGAGGCATTTCTGACGGTTTTTACGAAAAAATTTGAAGAGTTGAAAGAAAAAATATCGACAGCAGATGGCAGGACGTTGAGAGGTGTGAAACGCGGCAAAGAAGGCGACGTTTACAGGTTTTTTAATCTTGATGACTTTGCCGATTATTTCAATAACTTGAATGGGAAGAGGGAAGAAGCGGAACGTGTGGAAGGAATTGAAAAGATAGTTGTGGCGGAAAGAGAACTGGGAGAATTATATAGGGCCCGGTGGGAGGCGCTAAAAGGAAAAGGAGCAACATCGGTAGATAGACAAGGGCGAGAAAAGAGACCTTCGATTCAAGAATCAGTGAGTGATGGTGACAAGTGGTTACAGGAGACGAAAACGTTGATACCGGAGTTGGGCAATCTGGATGCTTTGAAGAAGCTGACAGTTTTTATAGGTGAGGGCGCAAGAAGAACAAGAAGTTTTGATTTTCCCGCTGGGTTTACATATCTTTTAGGAAAAAATGTTCCAGAAAATATTCGGGAACGATTCAGAACTGAGAAGAGTGACCTTATGAAGCTCTGGCAGGTGCAGGTGGTGAAGGTTCTCTTCGATCAGCCGGGTGTCGAATCAGGCTTCGCAAACTTTTTGCAAGGCTCATTTCAAGAACTGAAAGATAAAAAATTGAGGAAAACAGATTTTATTGAAAGGTGTGTTCAGAGACTGGGCCTCAAAGAAAAGGAGCTGGAGGATTTAGCAGAGCCAAGACCCTGTAAAGCTTTACAGGATGAGCTTCACGAACTTTATAATAAAAACTTCGCGGCTATTGAAGCGGCACAGCAGGCAAAAGGGAGTGGCGGAAAACCAGAGGATAAAAAACTTACCAATGAGGAGTTGTTTGCAGAACTGGCCAACAAATTGAAAGTGGACGGAGTCTTTAAGAAGGGCGAGGAACCGTTACTGATCATAAGAACTCTTCCTTTGGAAAATGCCCCTCCAGAGATAGGTATAGAGTATAGAGATGACAGTGGGACTTGGAAGAAAGGAAAAGTTACGCCAAAACTCGTGCAGGGATTTTTGAAACAATTGAAGACAAACTTCGGCTGGACTTTGGAGAAAATGATCGTGGTACAGCCAGCGGCGAAGAAAAAACGTTCGGGTGTTTCTAAAGGTTTGCCGATTACCCCGGATGAAGCTGCCAGGAGAGCTCTAGCTTCTAAAAAAGCTTGGGATGAACAATATGAAAGAAATATGGCAGCTCAGAAAGCAGAGGCTGAGGAAAAAAGAAAAGCAGGAGCTGTAAAGCCAGAGCTGAAGTCACCAGTGGATGAGCAAGAGAGCGTACGGGGAATGAATGAAAATAGAGAAATCAAGGAAGCGATATTGAAAGCAGGAAATTTTAGTGAATTATTTGAGACTTTAAACGGTGTAGAAGGGATTCAAGGGGAAGAGCGATTTTTCGAGTCGGTGTATCTCATCGCCACTATCAATTCAGTCAGGGAGGGGACTCTTGAAGTTAACTCTGTAACGAGAGGGGCTAGCCTGCGCGACAAGGTAGGAGAGCTCTTGAAAATAGAGAGGAAGGCACAAGCGGCACTGAAGATATTGGGGGGTATTATCGAGAAAAAGAAAACATGGGCGGAGAGATATTTTAAAAAAAATCCTGATACAATAACACAGGGACAATACAATCAACTGGTTTCCTTCCTTGACAGATTATTGGATTCCACCACGAGCGCTCTTACAAAAGATCCTAAGAACAGAAAAGTAATTTACGCTCTCAAGGAGGCTCGCGAGGTCAGATTTATGCCGGAAGAACCAGTAAAAGGGCAGCCTGTCGTTGTGCCTGAACAGTTAAAACCGCAAGAACGGACGTATGAAGAACTGGAGGCGCAATTGCAGGAAGACGGCACCGATCTTCTGATAATGGGTTCTTTGGGCAAGGCTTTCCATGCCATGAAGACAACGTCGGCTGAACTTGCCAAGAATAAAGAACAGTATTGGGAGGTTATCAAGACTGAAATGTTGAAAAACTTCGGAAAATCCCTGAAGGGAATTCAGAAGAGGTTTGGCTGGATTGATGCGGAATTGAATGACTTTTCCGAGAAAATCATCCGCAAAGCATTTGAGAAGTATCTCTAGTTTACCGTATGGCATCCAAAGAATTCGATATACTAAAAGCGATTCAAGCAGGGGCGAAGACCGGGAGCGAAGAGCTCGAGGGCCAGCTTGGCATTGGTGGAAAAGACAAGAAAAAATATTCACCAAAATCCCGTAAGTCCGCTAGAGCCGCTGTAACGTCTGAAATTGCTCCGGGCATTCCCGTTACCCCGGTTGTTGTGGAACCGATGTCGGCATCGGCAGATGTCATTGTACCCAAAAAACTGAGAGGGCGGCGGAGACAAGGTGGAGGAGATAAAGGAAAAAAATCAGAAAGTATAACTATTTCTTCGGCGATGCAAGCTCCGGCCTTGCCCAATGTTGTTGTGGCGCCTGATTCAGAAGCAGCAAAATTGAACCGCGTTTCTCCCATTGATCTTTCGGAAGTGAAGAACGGAAAAGACTTTCAATTTGCTGACAAAGATGGAAGCGACTTCATTGTGAGAGCGGATAATGAAACACCGGGCCATTACCTTCTTCTTTCCGGAGATGGAAAACGAGTTTTAGGTTCTTTTGGCGAAGGCCATATAAGGGGAATAATAGAAGATGAAAGAGTGGAAGCGGTTGTTGAGCCAGTAGCATCAGCTTCAATGGAACCAGTAGCAATGGCAGAACCAGAACTGACAGTTGAACCTGCAATGGCTACTATCCCGAAAGCAGTTATCCCGGACGCCATCACCAAGCCTTTCATATCTACTCCAGAAGTGGAAGCGTCTCTCAATGCGGGTCTAAACGCTTTGGAGAGAGGCGAAACATTGCGTTTTGTCGGGAAAACCGGAGATATTTATAGGGTGAGCAAACGAGATAGTGTTCATTATAATTTGACACAGCCTGATGGGAGGATTGATGCGGTTAATGAGATATATTTACGGGAACAAATGGAGGGGAACTGGACGCGTTTGGAAAACGAAGAACCGGAACTGCCCAAGGGAACCACTCCGGAAAATCCTTCCGTTTCTCCTACTGAGAGAGAAAAGCTTGAACAGAAAATTGCCGCCTTGAAAAAAGAGGTGGAAGATCTACGCAAAGAATATGTAAAAGCAGATTACGAAGAGACGAATGCGTGGGCGAGGGTGAGGAAGTTTTTCGGAAAAAATTTGAAAGGTCTCGGTGAGAGAGACTGGCAGGAAAAACAATATAATAAGAAAGATGGTAATTCAGATGGTGTGTACATGCAGGCATTGTATCAGAACAAACTGGTTGATTTGAAGAATGCAGAGCTGTCTTTGATCAAGGAGCGCGCAGCCGCAGGCGATGGATGGAAAAAAGAAATGGGCGATATGATCAAATACTTCGGTGTGGATGAAGTGACGAAGTTGATAGACGCCCGCACACAGTATCGGGCGGAGAATCAGAATTTTCCGACGAAAATACTCGACGCATTTGGGGCTTTGGGAAGAGAGTATAACAAGCTTTCCATGAAACAAAAATTGGCTATTACTGCTGTCTGTGCAGCTGGGACGATTGGGCTTACTTTATCCGGTGGCACGGCGGCCGGTGCGATGGCTGGTTTGATCATGGGCGGAAAAAGATTTTTTGCGACTGCCGGACTGACGGTCGGTACGGAGGCCCTGCTTGATAGTTCCCGGACAAGGATGCGTAGCAAAGAAATGGAAGAAGAAATGAAGACGCTCGAAAAAGAGATGTCCGAAAAAGGATTTGCCCACCTCGAAGCTGTTATCAAGAATAAAGCGCTCTCGATCGATGATGAGCTCCAGAAGGCGAAACTGACGAAGTTGCTCCACAAGGCCGGTGCATTGACTGTTGGTTTGGCTGTCGGTTCCGGTTGGCTGACGCAGGTAGTGATGGATCATTTTGGCGGGCATGAAGCCGTCGATTGGGTGAAAGAGCACGCTAAAAATCTTATGGGAGATTATACTGTGATCCATCCCAAAGCAGAATTTGCCGCAAAAATGCCGATAGATCTTGATTTAGATTCAGACGCGCGGGACAGCGCTATGGCCGCGGCCAGCCAAGCTCCAGTGATGTCTGGAGGTGTTCCTGACCCAGGTCTTGAACTGGATTCAGACGCGCGGGACAGCGCTTACTTGGCAGCGGATAAAGGATCAGCGTCGCCTGGTAGTGCTTTTATCACAGGGAACGAATCAGAGTTGGACATGCGGGACAGCGCCCAAATAGCAGCAGGCCAAGCAGAGACAGTTCCTGGGAATCTTTCCGGTACAGGCGATGGATCAGAGTTGGACATGCGGGACAGCGCTCAAGCAGTAGTAGAACAAGCGAAGGAATCACCTAGCAGTGCTTTTATCACAGGGAACGAATCAGAATTGGATATGCGGGCTGACAATCCACTAGCAAGTGAAACGGGCAATGGATCAGAGTTGGATATGCGAGATAGCGTTCAGATTGCGGCTGCCACAGCCGCTGAAGCGAGGCCTAGCATCATCAATGAGTTTATCAATCAAGACATCACCGTGAAGAAAGGCGATTCAGTATGGAAAATTGCCGGCAGGTTGGCGAAAGAACTTGGGATAGACGAAAAAAGTCCTCAAGGCACGCGTTTCATCAATGCCTTGAAAAATCAGTATGGGGATGTCTTACTGAAAGAGGGATCTGTCATCAATCTTGCAGATAGCGGTATAGACAAGGAATTTGTCGAAAATGCATATGCAGATGCCACTACCTTGTCACCGGAAAAGATGGCGAGTATCGCGGCCAACGATGTGAAGCTTCGGGAATTTGCGGCGGCTCATCCGGATGTCACGCTGACGGACGGCAAAGTGGATGATATTTTACATGGGAATGGAGCGGATCCGGCGGGGAAAACAAATCTTGGGTGGGAACATGGAGATGATGAAACCATAAACTATAATGATCATACGGTGAGAGAAACACCATCGGAAGAGAATATGGACGATCTTGTTTCTGATTCATCATCTGATACTCAGGCGGAATCCAGTGGAGCAGCCGCGTCGGAAAACGAAACGGTAATTGTAACTCGCGATGAGGGATCGGTAAAAAGTGCTGACATAGAATATGAGCGGGATATTCGTTTGGGGAAAGCGTACGATATCAATGTATATAAGGAGTATTTTGTGCAAAATCCGGAAGCATTCGGAGCATATAAAAAACTGGGAGAAGGCTATCTGGGGTTCATTTCGCAGGGCGATGCGAGCGCGATGAGATCTTTGGGAGGCAAGACATTCCGCGAGTTAGGGAATATTGTGAGCGATCCTTTGGGGAGATTTGTGGCGTTGGCCAGGGAAGTCTATGGGAGTAAACTCGGTCTGCCCGGTCCGAAAGAAAAAGTGTATGAATATGTGGCGCGCATGGCGATGATCGGTATGGAACATCCGGAAGGCAAACTCATTCGGATTCCGCAGTCGATATGAAGCTCAAATAAATAATCCAAATTAACAAATACACTTATGGTGATTGATCAAGAAGCATTGAAGAAAGAGCTTATTGAGGCTTTCCATCTGGAAAATGTCCCTGCGGCCAAGCAGGAAGAGCTGCTTTCCAAAATAGGGGAGGCACTCCTCAAACGGATTTTTTTGGAAACCATGGAGAAGATAGGCGATGCGAATGTGAAAGAGTATGAGGCGCTGCTTGATAAAGAAACAAAAGAGGAAGAAATGGAAGCATTTTTTGAAAGTAAGATTCCGGGCTATACTATCTTCGTCCGGAGTGTCGTTACCAGGTTCAAGGAAGAGATGGCAAAGGATTTGGCAGTGTAAGACAAGTCTAGATACGAGATACATGATGAGTGATACATAAGAACAGCTCTCAAATTTTGCCTTTTTTATTACTTATCCATTATCACTTATCAATATTATCTTCAACATTTATGCCAGAAGAAGTTTTGGGAGGAGAATCGAGAGAAGGCGGTCAAGAATCTGTTTTCGAGAAACCGGAGGGAACTATTGAGATTTTCCCGGTTGGAGAAAAAGAACCGGTTGTAGAGAGCGGGAAAGAACAGCTGGAAGGGAAGTACAATGAAATTCTCTCCAAAGTTTCTCCCGGAAGCTCAGCACCGGCTGTTTCGGATGAGGATACGACGCTTGACGCCAAGAGTATCGGTGCGACCGTCGACGAAGAAAGCAAGATTCAAAAACTGCTTGATCTCGCCGCTACGAAAGGGGTCGCGCATGCCGTGAACGTCGCTCGAAAACTCCAGGATTACTACGCGCTCGATAGGATGCATGATGAGTTGGTAGACAAGTTGTATGATGGTCTTTTGGCAAAAGGGCTTATTTCCAAAGAGTAGTTAACAAATACCAAATTTCAGATACTAAATACTAATAAGAAATGGAAGGTCTCGATCTGAATATTGTTCTCATCCCGCTGACGTGGATTTCCGCGTCTGCGGCACTCATGAGCGGAACTTTTTTGGTGGTCCGCAGTTTTTTGCGTTTTCGCTATCAGGTGAATCAGTCCGTCAATATGGATTTGGAAATGATTCGGGTAACGCGCAAGGAAGCGCCTGAAGGAGAACAACAAAAGACTGCGGAGGCGTGGAAAGAAGAAATTTTTGCCATGGAACAACTTCTCTCCTCGCTCACGGTGCTCAAGTTGAAAGGAGGTTTTTTTAAAAAATGGTTTTTTGATACGCCGACTATCGTTTTTGAAATTGCCAATCCGTCTTCGAGTGAGGAGATTTTTTTCTATCTCTCCGTCCCGAAGCGTTTTCGGGAAAGTGCGGAAAAACAAGTACACAGTTTTTTCCCTCACGCGGTGATCGAAAAGGTTCCCGATTATACCGTTTTTTCTCCGGAGAGTTACGCGGCCGTGTCGGTTTTGGAACTCGCGCACGGACACTCTTTGCCACTTAGGACCTATCGAACGGTGGACATCGATCCCTTGAGCGAAATCACCAATGCTTTGAGCAAATTGAAAACTGCCGAAGAAGGGGCCGCCATTCAGGTGCTTCTGGCGCGCGTCGATGTGGGGTGGCGGAGAGAAGGCAAGCGGATCGCGCAGAGAATGCAGGAAGGGAAGCGTCTATACGATGCCAAGAATAAATCAATTTTCCGGAGCGCCGGCTCAGTTCTGGGTAAAAGTCTGCTTGATGCTATGCCGGGTGGTTCAAAAAAAGGTGATCTTGGCAGCGAAGAAAAAAAACAGGTGAATTTGACGCCAGAAGAGCAGGAACTCGTCAAAGCTATCGATGCCAAAACAAAAAAGAGCGCGTTTTGTACGAATATCCGGCTTATCGCGTCCGGAGCCACGCAGGAACGAGCGGAAGAAATTCTTGGTCATATGGAGAATGCCTTCGGACAGTTTGAAAATCCGGAAGTGAATAATTTTCGGGTCAGGAAACGAGTGAAAGCAAAACAGGCTGTGTATGATTATATTTTTCGAAATTTCGATGATGAAACACAAATGATACTGACCGTTGAGGAACTGGCGAGTATTTTTCATTTTCCGATTTCTACCACGGAGACGCCGAAAATCAAGTGGTTGAAGGCTGGCGCGGCTCCGCCACCGGTGAATGTCCCACAGGAGGGGATTCTCCTCGGATACAATGATTATCGCGGTGTGAAAACGGATATCCGTATCACCGACAATGATCGGCGGCGCCATATGTATGTCATCGGTCAGACGGGAGTGGGCAAGTCGGTGTATTTGCAGGAGATGGCGAAAAAGGACGCTATTTCAGGCAAGGGTTTCTGTTTTATCGATCCTCACGGTGATGCTATCGAGGATATCTTGGCCGTTATTCCCAAAGAAAGAGCCGAAGACGTGATTTTGTTCGACCCATCGGATACGGAGCGTCCGATCGGACTCAATATGCTTGAGTACGATCCGGCTCATCCGGAGCAGAAAACTTTCGTCATCAACGAGATGATCGGCATTTTTGATCAATTGTATGATTTGAAAGCGACTGGTGGGCCGATGTTCGAGCAGTATATGCGGAACGCCATGCTCCTCATCATGGAGGATCCGGACAGCGGTTCGACCTTGATGGAAATTTCCAAAGTGCTGGCGGACGAGGATTTTCGGAAGTATAAGCTTTCCAAATGCAAGAATCCGATTGCCTATGATTTCTGGACGAAGGAAGCGGAAAAGGCCGGTGGTGAAGCGGCGTTGGCCAATATGGTACCGTATATTACTTCCAAGCTGACTACCTTCATCTCAAACGATATGATGCGACCGATCATCGCCCAGCAGAAGAGCACGCTCAACTTCCGGGAGATTATGGACAATAACAAAATTCTTCTGGTGAATTTGGCAAAAGGCAAGATCGGAGAAATCAACGCGCGGCTTCTGGGTATGGTGGTGGTGGGGAAGATTCTCATGGCGGCGCTTTCCCGTGTCGACACGCCGGAGGATGAGCGCAAGGATTTTTATCTCTACATGGACGAATTTCAGAATGTTACCACCAACTCCATCGCGCAAATTCTTTCGGAAGCCCGCAAATATCGTCTCATTCTCATCATCGCGCATCAGTTCATCGCCCAGCTGAAGGAAGAGATTTCCAAAGCGGTCTTCGGCAACGTCGGTTCGCTGGTGTCGTTTCGGGTCGGGTCGGAAGACGCGGAATTTTTGGAAAAGCAGTTTCAACCGGTGTTTACGGCGCGCGATCTTATCAATGTGGACAATCGCAATTGTTTTGTGCGGCTTCTCATGAACAATGAGCTGACCAAGCCATTCAATATGAAACCGTACGCGCCGACGCATGGCGATCAGGAGGTCGCCAATGCCTTGAAGGAACTTTCTCGTCTGCGTTATGGTCGTGATGCCACCATTGTCAACCGCGAAATCATGAGTCGGATAAAGCTGGCGGAAAAACCGGCATAGAAGAAGCCCCTGTCGGGTGGGTAGGTAAGTAGGCATTTAGAATGAGGAATTATAAAAAAAAAGGCTTGAAAAAGCCTCTTTTTGTATTGTATCATTGACAAAACCATGCAAAAGGAGTATAATGTCTGGTTAAGAGTTTTAAAAAGCTCAAAACCGCCGTTTTCTCTTGCGCAATGGGAAAAGTCCTTTGAGGGAGATGAAAGTGAAGAAAGTTATTGTGCCGTTATATTGTGCCATCTTCTTTTTGTTGGCACTCGGCGGGTGCGGAGGGGATGTGTCAGTGTCAGCCGAGCGTTCGCTTATCGAAAAAAATCAGGGACGGTCATGGGACAATTTGCCTGGCCGTCAGAAGATTTCTTCCAATGTGAGCGAACAAATAAAGTCGGCGGTAGCCAAGAAAGAAGCAGAAGTGTGGAATCGGCGCTGACAGAGTCAGTCGCCGCAGCAGGAGTCTCCCCGGACCCTGCTTTTTTTTGAAAAAATCTATTCCTTTTTATCTATTTTGAAAGAAAGGAGCGCGTTGGAAGTCGTGACAAGAATTTCACCGCTTGTTTCGTTGACGGTGATAGTTTTCGTGGTAGCCAGTTGTTCGGAAAAGTATTGCGTGAGAAGTGTGCCATCTTGGTTCCAGACGAGGACACGTTTGTTTGTCGCGTCGAGAGCGTAAACATTGGCCAATCCAGGATGGGTGAAGAGAGCGGTTACGGAAAGAGCGTTATGTGGAGTCTCGAGATTCTTTGCAAGATGTCCGCGAGAAAAAGCTTGGACGGATGTGTTGTCCGGTGTCAGGAAAATAGTATCGCTGACAGCCATTTTGGGGGAGTTTTTAAATACGATGTTGTCTTTTATCCAGGGGCTACCTTGGCCAAAACCGCCCTCGGCACGAGGGAAGCGATAGATTTGATTGGTAGTGGCGTCCAGGACATAGAGGTAGGTGAGATAGGCGCCAATGTCTTTGACGACAGCCCCCGTGGGGAGGGTGAGAGTATTTTTGACAAACGTTCGACTGATAGGGCTCCAGGCGAAGAGCTCATCGCTCGAGGCATAGATGAAAATGAGACTCAAGTGATCCATTGTGGCAGCCAGTCGCGCGGAACCGCTTCCCGGCAACGTGTATTGCTTCTTGTCGTTCAGACTGATAATACTCTTCTCAGTGATGAGGTAGGTAACATTATCGAGAACGACGGAAGCAACGAGGGGATTTTTTTGAGTAGTAAATACCGTCGGTGATGCGAGGAGGTGGGCATTTTTTTCGGTATTGGGAGGGAATACCGGTGTCGCGGGTTGTTGTTTTGGCGCTTCCGCTACCGGGATGGAATTATTTGAAGACGGGCGTGTCAAGAACCAGATACCGGTAACGAGAAGGACAATGCCGGTGATGCCCCCTATGAGAAGAATTTGTCGTCTTTGTGGCGATAGGTTTTTTAAGAGGAAAGATACGCGTCTAAAGAGAGCCTGTGTCACCAGGATCCCCCGTTTCCAAAGTAAAGAGAGAAAATCAAAACTTTGCCGGGAAATTTTCCGAATGAAAGAAAATATCGTATCGGTGGCATGTATGAAATTTTGAGGAGGAAATTTTTCTGGCGGAACGAATGGCCTCGGAACGCCATTTTTTCGGTAAAAAGCGTTCAGTTTTTCTTTCATAAAAAGCGGAATATCCGTGTCCGGGAGCGTTTCGGCGGGGAGTGGCGCCTCTGTCTTTCTTTCTGCCGGGACTGACTCGGATTGCGTCAAAAGTTTGGGAGCCTCTGGTCTCTCATGGAAAATGGGAGTTTCCTCTTTTGTCTGTTGAATTGGCGTTTCTCGCGGGAATGGCGAAAATTTTCGAAAAGATTTTTTTTGCCACTGTTTGCGCAGAAAGCGAACGGTTTTGCGGGTAGCGGTGCCACCTGCTCTTACCAATTCGGCGAAAAAGAGAGAGCCGGATTTTTTCCCTTTACGCAGGAGCTTTCTTTGAGAGGCAAGAAACGAACTCAATCCGTGGAGCATGTTCTGAAGCGAAAGCTTGATACGCTCGAGACTCTGACTCGTTTCTGTTTTTCCAAGCGTGTCTCCTTGAACATAGATGTGGCCTGTTTTGGAATCGACATACTCTTCCGGAGCGGACAATCCCCCCTGATTTTCTTTTTGGGGAGAGTCGGTCTTTGAGACTTTCGTTTTCGAGGTAAAGGTTTCTTGACTGAAGACATTTTGGGTAGTTTCTGAAGATTCTTCTTCCTGTTTTTGTGGTGGTGGCAGGGGCTTGCCTTCTTGGAAATCGATAACGATGGTACCGGCCATATCAAGTTCATTGATGAGTACGGTGCGTAAAAATTGTTCGAAGTGGTCTCCATCCATCCGTAAAGCGTTTTTTTTGAGATCTTCTACGGGGAGAAGCTCCAGGAGCTCCGGTGAGGTAAAAATGATTTTGTCCTGAGGCATGAGGTGTCCGCTCGAGACCTCGACAAATGTTTTGATGGGGTGAGTGTGGGATTCTTCGGAAGCCAAACCGAGGCTTATCTCTGTGAGATTGTCATTGCGCAGTAAAAGAATCTCCGCAGAACCTGTGACGGAAAAGTGAAGATTGTTTTTTTCCACTATGCCGAGAGCGCCGTGATATTTTCCCAACCAGGCGATATTACCGTCTTTCACAAGTTCGGCCAATGCAAGGTTGACTCTGTGGAGAGCCGCCTCGAAACTTTCGATAGCGTTGCGTCGCGGATTATTGAAGTATTCTTTTTTGGCGACGGAGGCAAGGAAATTGACGATATACGCCGAGTCTTCGCTCCGCTCGGCAATCTCAAACACGCCTATCAGGGTGCCGAGCTGGCTTTTGGTGACATTTTCGCCACTGTAGGTGAACACCTTGATGAAAGGCTCGATAGAACGTCCATTTGCCACGAGAATCTCCGCTACGGTTTTCTCGAGTGGAATAAGTGTCTTGATTTTATCCTGGCGTTTTTTCTCCAACATACATTTCCAGTATACCACAAAAAAGCTCTTGGGAGAGAGCTTTTTTTGGCTTTCCGTGAGAGGAGAGTGTCACCAAAAGCCTTTTTGACTTTTTTCACCCTTTTTCGTATACTGCGGGAGGAAAGTATCTCATTTTTGTCTATTCTTGTAACGCCTGAAAACCCCTATGTCGCTCGTTCTCTTTGATGCGCTGTTTGGATCGAAAGCTCGTGCCCGCCTTATTCGTTTTTTTCTTCTCAACCCGGGGGCAGAATTCAAAGCCAACGAAGTTTCCGAAAAGACGCTTATTTCAAAGAGAGAAACATCTCGCGAACTCTCCCGCTTGCTCAAAATGAAGATGATCATTTTACGTACCCGCAAAGGGCGCCGGCATTTTATTGTCAACGAAAGTTTTCCTTTTTACACCGAATTGAAGAGTCTCGTCTCAAAGTTGAATATCCATGCCCAATCGCAGGTATTTCGAAAATTGAAAATAGTGGGCGAGGTAAAATTGATTCTCATCAGCGGACTTTTTCTCAATTATCCCAAGAGCAAAGTAGACATGATTCTTGTGGTGAACAATGTCAATCGAGCGAAACTTCGGCATGCCATAGCTCATCTGGAAGCGGAAGTCGGCAAAGAAATCCGTTTTGTGCTCATGAATAGCGAGGAGTTGCACTATCGGTTGAATATGCTTGATCGTTTTTTCATTGAATTCCTCGAGGCGCCCTATGAAGAGGCAACCAACAAAATTCCCGAACTGAAACGTTTTATCGCCGGCCTGAAGAAGTAGTGTTAGAACTTACGCGTTTGGCACATTTCTTTGTTGCGGTCTCCAGTACTCACCGCTGTACCGGGGCGTACAGCTTGTTTCGTTCTTCGACCGCGTCTCGAACTGTACCCAAACGCGTAAGCTCTAAAAAAAAAGTGTATGGTTTCGTGGATAACAGTCATTCTTTTGTTTATGGTGGCCGGTCTTGTCTTGTGGCTGGCCTTTTTTTTGCGTGCGGAACGGTCATCCGTGAAGAACACGGAAGGAGAGATGGAAACTATGAGTCGGCGTTTTGATGAACAACTACACTCGGTTGCCAATGCTTTCAATCAGCAGCTGACGAATTTTCAGCATACGCTTGATAATCGTTTGGCAGACAACGGAAAACGTCTCGATGAGCGTCTTGACGGCGCGGCGCGTTCGTATGCCGATGTGCAGAAAAGTCTCGAGCAAATGCGTCAATCAAGTGACAAGATTCTGGAAGTTGGGAAAGAAGTGGCATCGCTTCAGGAGATCCTGAAGGCCCCGAAGATCCGCGGTGGTTTTGGAGAGTTGATGCTTCAGGACATTCTTTCACAAATGCTCCCCAAAGAAAATTTTGTTTTGCAGTATGCGTTCAAGAGTGGCGAAGTGGTGGATGCCATCATCAAGTTGAAAGGCGGGATGGTGAGTGTCGACTCCAAATTTCCGCTGGAAAATTTTAAGAGGATTATTGTGGCGAAGACTGATGAAGAAAAGAAGGTGGCGCGCAAGCAATTTTATACCGATGTGAAGAAACACGTGGATGCGATCGCGGGCAAGTATATCGTTCCGAATGAAGGGACGCTTGATTTCGCGCTGATGTATATTCCGGCGGAGAACGTCTATTACGAGATTATTATCAAGGACGATGACGAACAGGGGTTGCTCGACTATTTGACCCGTAAGCGCATTATGCCGGTTTCTCCCAATTCTTTTTATGCCTATATGCGGACGATTCTGTTCGGGTTGCAAGGCTTACAGATCGAGAAACGCGCCAAAGAGATCATGGGGCAACTGGAGACACTGGCGCGCGAGCATGAAAAATTCGAACGGGAGTTCGACGTTCTTGGCAATCACATCGGCAACGCGCAGAAGAAATATGATGATGCCGAGAAACGTCTGTACAAAGTCACTGATCAGCTTGAACACGCGCGTATGGGACTGGGGCAAGGCAGCACCGAATCCTTGCCGGCTCCCGAAGAAGAACATTCGCCTGTTACGACAACCTATGATTCAAAGTGAAAAGAGAGATGGAAGCGGTTGGGATATTGATATTGTGGAGTCGGGAGAAGGCGTCTCTTTCTTCAGGAATACGATTGTTCGAATACTTCTCTTGGTTAATGTTCTTTTTCTTTGTGCCGGTTTTTTGGTGCTTGGGTATTTTATCCGACCGTCTGAAAATCTTTTTATACTTCATTATAACGTGTACTTTGGCGTAGAAATCCAGGGTGCCTGGTGGCAGGTATTCATTCTCCCGTTGGCTGGTGTGCTGTTTTTTTTCAGTCATCTCTTTTTTGCCTGGCGCTTTTATAAGAAATCCGAACGCATCGCCAGCTATCTTATGCTTTTTGGATCGTGGCTCATCAGTGTCGGTATAGTGGTCGCCAGCGTCGGTATCGCATTTATCAACTACTGATTTTTCTTAAATTTTTTGATTGAAGGGGATATGGTGACTTCACTTTTTCTGACGCCGTTTCTTACCGCGTTTACTCTGACAGCGGGGTTCATCCTCCTGTTTCTTCTCACCCCGCTTTTTCGGCGCGCTCTGTGGCGTTCCGAAAAGCGGCATGGTTATAAAAAGAACATTTCCCGTTTGGGAGGTGTCGCGATGCTTGGCGCGTTTGTCTTTTCCGTTTTTTTTGATCCGCATCTTGTTTTAACGCGGGAATTTTATGGTCTGTTGTTTGGGGGAGGATTGATTCTTATTTTCGGTTTGTGGGATGACGTGAGCGAGCTCGGATGGAAAATCCAAGTTTTTTTTCAAGTAGCGCTTACGGCGCTTATTTTCATCTTTGGAATGCGGATCACAACCATCTCCAATCCCTTCGGAGGCGTATGGCTCCTCCCTTACAGCAATTTCGTTATTCCGGGTTTTTGCATTCTTCTCGTATGGGTTTTTTTGGTTATGAATGCGATGAATTGGTTGGATGGTGTCGATGGACTGTGCGGAGGGGTAACACTCATTACTCTCGTGGCTATCTTTTTTTTAAGTCTCAAACCGGAAGTTTTTCAGCCACCGATTGCGATTCTCTCCGTAATTGGAATAGGCGCTACTGTTGGGTTCCTCCTTTTCAACATGTACCCGGCGCGTATTTTGGCGGGGACGGTGGGCTCGATGTTTCTGGGGTTTCTTGTCGCGACACTGGCAGTTATTGCCGGGACGAAGATCGCGACAGCCTTGCTTGTTTTGTCGCTTCCTATCGCGGACGCTCTTTTTGTTGTTTGGCAGCGCCTGCGTGAGGGGGCCTCTATTTTTCGGCCCGACAGGCGTCATCTACATTACAAACTTTTGGAGCTTGGCTGGTCTGAACGCCGGATTGCCTGGTTTTTCTTTTGCATAACGACTCTTATCGCTCTGGTTGCCCTGAATACGCAGGCTCTGGGGAAATTCTTTGCTCTTCTCCTCGTACTGGGAATATTGTTTTCTCTCTTGTTTTTTGTAGACTATAAGACACGAACAAGGGAAAAAATATGATTCTTTTTTCCGAGCGCAAGGCGTTTCTTGGCAAGCTTGCGGTGGGACTCACAGTAGCTTTTATTTTCAGTAGTATTCTTTGGAAGTTGGTACCTTCTTTCAAATATGGTGCTATCCCGGCGTCTCTGGAGCTCCGCGGAGACCGTTTTACGCTGGAAGTTGCGGTGACAGAAAAGGAGCGGGAAAAAGGTTTAGGTGGCAGAGAGAGTCTTTGTACCTCATGCGCGATGTTGTTCGTATTTGAAAAACCCGGGAGATACGCATTTTGGATGAAGGATATGCGTTTCCCCATCGACATCGTTTGGCTTTTGAAAGACAGGGTGGTTTTCGTCGCAGGGGAGGTCAGCCCTGATTTTTCCGGTCTTCTCGATCCGGTAGTTGCCGCCGATCAGGTGGTTGAGCTCAATGCGGGTGTGGCCAAGAATATAAACGTGGGGGAGAAAATACGATTTTTCAAATAGGCTCTGAAAACGATAAAACCCCGCCGTTGCGGGGTCTTATTATATATTTTAGTAAAGAAAGAACGGTTCTTCTGTGTTTCGGTTTGGCGTCTAGCGATAAGCGCTTACGCGGGCAGAATACTTCTTCAAATTCTGCAATTGTCTGTCATTCAATGTCTTGGATTTTTCGATGCCTTGTTTGATAAGATCTTTGGAAAATTCGATCGATGTTTTACTCGTTACGGCGCCTCGGAAACTGACATTTTTGCGGAGGTAATCCTCGATGTAAACTTTTTGCTCGGCGGACAAAGACGAGTCGAGATTCTTTTCGAGGTAGTGAGCGAGTGCGCGGCGCGCCAAGTGCGTTGAACCATTTCCACGTTCAGCTTGCTCGATAAAGGATGTTTCGGTTTCTCGGCTGAGTTCTGGAGTAACTGTAGTTTCAGCTTTCACCTCTGCCTTCACAACACTTTGCACTGGCTGATTGTTTCCGGTTTGATTTGCGCCGTTGTCATTTCCTTTTGTCTCGAGAAGGGTGTTTGCACCATCATCAGAGATAGTTTGCGAACGCTGCGAGTATGAGTAAATACCCAGGGCAATCGCGGCGACAATGAACACGCTAACAATGATACGGAGATTTTCCTGGATCCAGGCCTTTGCTTGATCGGCAGAAGATTCTTCGAAAATAGGGTCTTGCTGTTCCATATGTTCACCTCTCTTTCTAGCTTCGGTTAATTTTGAAAGTACCGCTTGCGTTGAAGCTCGTCTTGGCTTATCAGGCTATCTTTTTCTGCCACTCATAAGCCATATCGACCCCCTATCTTTTTATACTACGTCTTTGAAAAATGGCTGTCAACTGGACAAAAGTGGCGATTTTTGGCGTAGTAAAGGGAAATTCTTTGTAAAAGAATCAGGAATCGAGAATCAGGAATCAAGAGCATCAGAAGATATTTTTTTGTATTTCATTTACTCGAAAATACAAATGAACACTTTTTTCAAATGCAATGGGGGAGAAGCTTTGATAATCTAATGAATTTTTATTTATGATTCTCAATTCACAATTCTTGATTCATAAAAAATAGTTCGCAATTATTTTTTATAGAATTGGTGGAGGGTTGACCCTGTCACCTATTTTTGCAGAAATGTGTGTAAGTTGGACGCGCAAGCCGCAAGGCGACTTCGTCTTACGATTTACAATGACAATTACTTTTACTTGAATAGGTGACGGGGTTGACAAATATTTTTTCTCCTTGGCATTTTACAAAAAAAAGAGTATACTGAAAGTGTACAGGAAATTTTTTCTGTATCACGCACAAAGAAAACAAATATTTGTCGTGTGAAACAAAAAAAATAATCCGCTTCTCTTACTTTCTATTCCATAAACTTATGGAACATGAGAAAAATGAGAAGTAGGTGTAGAAGGAGGTGAATATTATGGCAGCTAAGAAAAGAAAGGTGGCTAAGAGAAAGAAGGCAGCCCCGAAGAGAAAGAAAGCTACGAAGAAACGAAAGTAGTTTTGCTTTCTTCGGTTCTTTTAGTTCAATAAAACAAAAAATCCCCGTAAATCGGGGTTTTTTGTTTATCCAGCACCTTCTAGAACATCTCATGGTCTTGCTCGCCTAGACGTCGAGGCTGGCTACGGGGATGAATGGAAATATAAATCCGTCCCACAGGGTTTAATACCCTGTGGTGAAGGTGCTGGATTTATGGACAATTCCTCGTTGCTACCGTATGTGGATTCCTACGGCGCGGTTTTTCCCCGCAAGATCCTTATGTATTCTCATTTCTTCCTTCGGGAAAAGAGACGTGGCAAAATTCTGTAGGAGAAACCCTTGCTCAGGGCTTATTTCCAGAAAGAGGCTTATAGATTGTTTTTTTTCGTGAAGACTTTTTACGCTTTTGAGCAAGCGGTAATAGTGACCGAGCCCTTCTTGATCGCTGACGAGGGCGCTTCGCGGCTCGAATTTTTTCACTCCGTCGTCGGAAGTCCGGTAGATTTCTTCCGAAAGATAGGGGAGGTTGGCTGTGATGATAATTTCATCCGCTGAAAAGATTTTTTTTTCGAGTTGGCCGAGAAGATTGCCTTTATGAAATTTAATGAGATTATCGACACAATACTGTTTCGCATTCTGTTTCGCGACCGAAAGTGCTGCTGCAGAGATATCTGTAGCGAAGAAATTGATTTTAGATTTTAGATTTTTGATTTTAGGAAGGAGAGACTTCACGAGACTTATGACAATATTCCCACTCCCCGTGCCGACGTCGACAAGGGTGACGGTATTTTTTTCTTGAGCCGAGATTCCAGATTCAAAATTCAAGATTCTATCAAGAGCGAGTTCTACGAGTAATTCCGTTTCCGGGCGAGGGATAAGCGTGTCTCTGGTAACTCGGAAAGTATACCCGTAGAATTCTTTGTGGCCGACAATAGAGGCTACCGATTCATGCTTGAGACGACGGCGAAAGAAATCTCTGACCAAGGTTTCGTCTTTTGCGTCCAAGCTGTATTCCGAGTGAGCCAAAAGGAAAATTTTTTCTTTTTGTGTCGCATGGGACAGAAGAATGAAAAAGTCTTCCGGCGCAATATGTTTTTCGTTTGAGGTAAGAAATTCTTGTTGTAGTTCTGCAATAGTCATATAATATGTGTCTTTCACAAGCAACCTCCCCGGAGGTCGTTCGTCCACCCAGCGGCGGACTTCTCTTATGAGATTTTTTTGATCCGCCGAAAACGGCGGCACCATGCTCAAAAAAAGCTCAACTCCTCCGGCAAGATTCTTGTAAAAGACATCCCTAAAAAATTTTCTAAGGATCGTTTATTGTCCTTGTTTTTCCAATTTGCGGTGAATGTCTTCTTCTTCAAGTGCGGCAATGATCGGTTCGAGGGAGCCGCCCAGGATTTGCAGGATATTGCTCCAGGACATCTTGATTCGGTGGTCAGTGATACGATCTTGGGGATAATTGTAGGTGCGGATTTTCTCACTGCGGTCACCGGTACCGATCTGGCTACGGCGGGCATCACCTTGTTCTTTGGCGCGTTTTTCTTCTCCCAACTGGAAGAGGCGTGAACGGAGCACCTTCAGGGCTTTCTCTTTGTTTTTGATCTGAGACTTTTCGTCTTGGCAGCTGACGACGAGACCGCTCGGCATATGTGTGATACGGACCGCGCTGTAGGTGGTGTTGACGGATTGCCCGCCGGGGCCGGAAGAGCAGAAAGTGTCGATACGCAAATCAGTCGGATTGATAGTCACTTCCACATCTTCGACTTGTGGTAAGACGGCTACAGTGGCGGTAGAGGTGTGAATGCGACCGGATTTTTCGGTCTCCGGAACACGTTGGACACGATGGACACCGGATTCATATTTCATTTTTTGGTAGACAGGCAATGGACTCCTGCCGCGGTTCATTTCAAAAACTGCTTCTTTGAAACCGCCGACTTCCGTCTGGTTCGAATGAAGCATGACGATGTGCCAACCTTGTTTTTCGGCGTAGTGCGAGTACATGCGGAATAACTCCGTAGCAAAGAGACTGGATTCATCGCCTCCGGCACCACCGCGGATCTCGACGATGACATCTTTCACGTCGGAAGGATCTTTGGGCAAGAGAAGCTGTTTGAGTTTCTCTTCAAGTTGGGTTTTTTCCGAAGCCAAAGCAAGATTTTCCTCCATTGCCATATTTTTCAATTCCCCGCTCTCTTCGTTTTGGGTCAGTTCGGCGTTGTCGCGCATGCTTTTTTCGACAGCCTTCAACCGCTCGATGTATTCCATAGTGGAATCAAGCTCATTTTTTCGTTTGCCCAGGGTGGCTAATTTTTTGGAATCGCGCGCGGTTTCGGGAAGGCTCAAGAGCGCCGTGATTTCTTGGTGTTCGCGTTCGATTTCTTCGAGAAGATTTTGCATAGCAGGTACATTCAAAGGCTTACAGTTAAAGGATCCTTGCGTACAGTATATCACTGTAAAACAAAAATCCCGGTCAAAGTGACGGGATTGCGGATTCTTTGCAGAAAGGGAACTCTCAAAAGGATCAAAGAAAACGCTTTGAACAAAGCTAAGCTACCGGTTTGGTTGTTTTCTTTCCTTTCGTGACTGCCGGTGTTTCGACTGCGACTTTGGCTTTGGTAGCTTTGAGGCGGGCCGCTTGTTTGGCTTCGGATTTGAGGGAGAGTTTTTTGAAACGATCCACTCGGCCGGTAGCATCGATGAATTTCTTCTTGCCGGTATAGAATGGATGGCACTGGGAACAGATTTCCGTCTTCATCGTTTCAACGGTTGAGCCAGCATGAAGTACGGCACCGCAAGCGCAGGTGATAGTGGCTTCTTTAAAATAGGTTGGGTGAATGCCTGGTTTCATAGCGTTTTGACAGGAATTACGATAAAAATACGCATAAGAAACTTTAGCATAGCTTTCCAAAATTGACAACCCCCGCCCGTATCAAAATAGAGGCTTGCCAGATTGTATATGTTCTGCTACGCTTATGACTGTATTTTCCTGGCCATCTCTTCTTGTGAGAAATGGCAGAAGATCAGACATACTTTCCCGATGGGTCCGTTCCTGGCCTGCGCTTGCAGTGCTTTCAGGGCTCGTATAAGGGGAGGTAGGTGGCCCTCTATGGGCAAGTTTGCCAGAGGCGGGTGAAAACCCTCCGAAGGCGGGCAAGTAATTCAATAAGGAAGTAACAATATGTCGGAAACGACTGTGACTATCGACGTCGCCGAAGCCAAACCATTGGTTCTGGTCACGGAAACGGGCGAAAACTTTTTTGCTACGTTTGATTTTGCGAAACTTGATATCAGTCTCGAGGGGTTGCTCAAAGCGGGCGTCCATTTTGGGCACTTGAAATCTCGGCGTCATCCGAAGATGGATGAGTATATCTATACGACTCGCAAAAATATCAATATCGTGGATTTGCAGAAGACATCGGAGAAGTTGGCGGTTGCCGCGAAGTTTCTCTCCGAAGTAATCAGGAGCGGCAAGCCGGTTCTTTTTGTCGGTATGAAAAAACAGACGCAGGATACGGTGAAGTCGCTGGCGCTTCGTTTGGGCGAATCGTATGTGATTGATCGCTGGCTTGGCGGGACACTTACGAACTTTTCTTGTATCCGTTCTCGAGCGAAGTATTTGAATGAAACGCATGAAAAGATCGAGCAGGGAGAATTCAAAAAATATACCAAATTTGAACAAGCCAAGAAGAGCGAAGAGGTAGAGAAGTTGGAGAGAAAAGTGGGTGGCATCAAACATATGGAACAACTGCCCGGTGCTATCGTCATCGCGGATGTCAAAGAGGCCGGACTGGTTACCAGTGAAGCGAGAAAAATGCATATTCCGATCATCGGCATCACGGATACGAACACCGACCCGAGTTTCGTCGATTATCCGGTGCCGGGAAACGATGATGCGCTGTCATCTTTGCGGCTCCTTCTGGGGGCTCTCGGAAAAACGATTCTTGAAACAAAAGAGAAAGTGGTAGCCGATAAAGCTGCCGCCAAAGAAGCGATCAAAGAAGTCCCGAAGGAAACAGCAAAAGAGACACCACAAACCGTCTAAGAAAAGAAAAATATGCCCAGCAGTAGAACTTCGACCGGCATTAAGAGAATTTTGATAAGTTGGCAAAATGTAAATAAAAAATATTAATTTGAATCTTCTGCAGTTGGAATAAAGGAAAACTGTCGAAGTTTCACTACCGGGTATGAGTTCAATGGAACAAGTCAAGGCACTCAGGGAAAAAAGCGGTGCCGGTATCGTCGACGTGAAGAAAGCGCTCGATGAAGCAGGGGGAGATGAGGTCAAGGCGATGGAGATTCTTCGCAAACGTGGACAGGACAAGGCAAAAAAGAGGAGTGAGCGCGAGGCGCATGAGGGTATCGTGGCTGTCTACGTGCATTCCAACAATCATATCGGCGTTTTGGTAAAGCTTTTCTGTGAGACGGATTTTGTGGCTCGCAATGAAGAATTCCGTGAACTTGGCCGCGATATCGCGATGCACATTGCCGCGTCCCAACCGCTCTATATGAAACCCGAAGAGGTGCCGGAGGAATTAGTGGAAAAAGAAAAAGAAATTTGGCACGCGCAGCTTGCCAAGGAGAATAAGTCGAAAGAAATAATGGAAAGAATTATTGCGGGTAAAGAGGAAAAATTCCGCAATGAAAATTCCCTTCTTACGCAAGTTTTTGTCAAAGACCCCAGCAAGACCGTCGGGGAACTGTTGACGGAAAAAATCCATAAGATTGGAGAAAATATTCAAGTGGGTGGTTTTGTCCGTTACGAAATGTAGAGAAAAACTTCTTCTCGTCTTCTGTAAGTATTGAACTTTCCTCTCGATAGTATATGTGGTATCTCATTATTCCGCCGATTATCGTTGTTGTCAGTCTGTCATTTGTCTTATGGTACCTGTCGCGAAGAGGATCTGACCCACTTATTGCCGAGAAGGCTTCCCGGTTGATAGGAGAAGCACAGGAACAAATATCTTTTTTGCGTACCAAAAACTTTTTTCTCCGCATTCTCGAAAAAACGGCCTATCGTTTCAAAGTGGTATCGCTTCGGATACACAACGGTTTCAGTGATTTGACACAGACGCTCAAAGCCCGGCGCCGGCGTTTTCAGGATAGGGTGATCGAGAAAGAAGCTTTAAAGGAACCAAAAGCACCGAAGCAGGAGAAGTCTCTTTCACGCGAAAGCTTCATTAATCGTTTTTCGAAGCGGATTGAACACGCGGTGGGTATCGGGAAACCGGAAAGTAAGCTCCCGGACCCAGAGCGGTCTGCCCCGGCGGAGGCTGTTTCGGAAAATGTCGTTTTTTATCAACCGGATCCGGTGGAAACTCTTGAGAGAGATCAGCCTCCTCGCGTTTCTTATGAACCGGTTGTTGTACCGCCTCTCCCTTCTATCCGTCCGATGGTAAGCGAGACGATAGTTCGCCCGGAAGTTGTCCACGAAAGAACACCGGCGGACATTTCTCGTGAAGAAGACCTGATCGCGCGTATCGCTTTCAACCCCAAAGACTTCGTAGCGTATGAAGGATTGGGGGATTACTATCTCGAAATCGGCAATGTCAAAGATGCCAAAGAATGCTATCGTCAGGTACTCAAACTGAGTCCGGTACACCGGATAGTGAGAATCAAAATCCGCCGTCTGGAAAAAATTCTTTCCGAAAAAGCGTAGTGCCTTGAGAGCGTTGCCATCTTAGCTTCCGCCCAAGGCGGACCAGCCTTGGGCTGGCAGTTGGTAAGGAGGGAGGGCTTGGCTATTAAAAACAAAAGAAGTAAAGTGGGGGAAAGCCATCTTAGCTCAGTTGGTAGAGCAACGGTTTTGTAAACCGTGGGTCGTCGGTTCGAGTCCGACAGATGGCTCAAGTTTGTACTTTGATAAGTTATATAGTATAATACAAGTGACTATACGCCACTAGTATTATGCCACGTAAAAAAATCACTTCTGGAGAAGAGCGTCTCGTAAGAGATCTTTATTTGAAAGACTTTACTGGACAGGAAGTTGCTACACAACTCAAGGTTTCTCTGAAACAAGTATACGATTCGTTACGTCGCCAAAATATCCCTCGGAAAAGTCTACTTGAGCAAAACAGGTTACGGTTTCAAAAAAAGCCTCTCTCTTTTGTGTTTAGTGAAAAATTGTCATCAAAAGATAGAGAGTTGCTTGTAGCTGGGCTTATGCTCTATTATGGTGATGGGGCAAAGACAGGGAATACTGTTGACTTTGCCAACTCCGATCCAATGCTTCTTAAATTATTTCTCAAGTTTCTGAAAAATATTTGCGGTATTGATAATGAGAAGCTGCGGTTTTATCTATACTGCTTCTCTGATCAAAATAGTAATTCACTTATTCGTTATTGGTGCTCTCATTTGAGCGTTAAGCCGGGGCAATTCACAAAGCCCTATGTCCGCTTGACTCTCAATAAGGGTAAACGAACAATGACAAACGGAGTATTACATATTCGTTATAGTGATAAGCGTTTGCTTGAAAAGATATTATTGCTCGGTCGTGAGTGGGCGAGTACTTTGTAAATATGGGTAGGTGGCGGAGTGGTCAATCGCAGCAGACTGTAAGATATTGCAGCTCTGAAAGGGGACTTTCAGATGAACTTTCTGGGATAACGGTGGAGGCTACGTTCTTATAAAAAAAGAATATGCGAATACCGTGGGAACCTCGATATCGTGTCGGGGAGCGCCGTAGAGACTAGATACCAGAGCACCTAGAACAGGTGAAGATATAGTCCATGCCGAAGAGAAATCCTCGGGTTATATGAAATCTGTCGCCTTCGGGCTTCGGGGGTTCGAATCCCTCCCTACCCACTAAATCAATAAAACGGGTCTTTATGGTCCGTTTTATTTATTTTGGTAGAGTAAGGATAGGGATTCGAAGGGTATTCTAAAAAGCAAACTGCTTTGCTTTTTAGAAACCCAGGCTCTGGAGGAGTCGCGGAGCCTCCGGCGAAGCGATGGGGGAGGAGGAATCCCTCCCTACCCACATAATCTAAAACAACTCCCAACATAGGAGTTGTTTTAGTTTCTATAGACGTAGCCCCAAGGGGAATCGGACCCCTGTTACCAGGATGAGAACCTGGTGTCCTAACCATTAGACGATGGGGCCCTTCAGCAGGGGCGGTAGGAATCGAACCTACACAAACGGTTTTGGAGACCGTTGTACTACCACTATACGACGCCCCCATCTATCTCTCTAGTATATAATATTGTATCAAGTAAACCAAAACCCGCCAGTTGGCGGGAAGGATCTACTTGCTCTCGGTATGGGTCGCGTTCTTCTTGCAGAAGCGACAGTATTTACTCAGCGCAAGCTTCTCTTTCACCTTTTTCTTGTTACGCTTCGTGTAATGTGTGATACGGCTACACAGAGAACATTTCAGTTTTACCATGGTATCTTTAATTTGTCCCATATCATTTTCAATAATTCATCCGTTTAAAAAGCTTTTTTACTCTACTGGAAAATATCCCGAACGTCAACCCTCCCCCATCAAAGCTTCGAATAGTCGGACATCCTGAGCCGTTGACCGGGATTGAACCGGTGACCTCGTCCTTACCAAGGACGTGCTCTACCAACTGAGCTACAACGGCTTGTCTCAAAAATATAGACCTCAACTATTTGCTGAGGCTCTTCTCATTCTAACGGTTTTTCAGAAAAAGTCCAGAAAGTATGAGCACTATTTCCATTGAGGTCGGTTTTTGACAAGGAACTTCGTTTTTTGCTATCTTGCCTAGTCAAGCCAATGAGAAAAAATGTGGCTTGTAGGTTTTATTGGGTTTTTTAATAACTTGCTGCGAAGGAGATATATCTTGCGTAAAGATCCGGAAAAGAATGTGTCTGGGAAGAAAAAGCTGAAAAAGAAAAAAAAGCTGCGGCTTCTGGTTTTCGGCAGCGGCGGACGGGAACATGCGCTGGCGTGGAAGCTGGCGAAGAGTCCGCGGGTTGAAATCGTATTTGTCGCGCCCGGTAACGCCGCCACGGCGCATGGGTCGAAGATGCAAAACGTGCCCTTGACCGACATCGCTGCTCTGGAGGAGTTCGCGGTGCACGAGAAAATTGATTTCACCGTGATAGGCCCTGAGGGACCGCTGGCCGCTGGTGCTGTGGACGCTTTTCATGCACGTGGGCTTAAGATCCTCGGCCCGACGCAGAGGGCGGCGCAACTCGAGAGCTCGAAGGATTTCGCCAAAGAGTTCATGAGGCGGCATGGCATTCCGACATCTCCTCATAAGACGTTCAGCGATCCTGCTCTAGCGCATGCCTATGTGGAGGAGCACGGCGTGCCTATCGTCATCAAAGCAGATGGACTGGCTGCCGGCAAAGGGGTGGAAGTTGCCACCAACTTGGCTCAGGCACACGCGGCGGTCGACACGATTCTGGTCAAGAAGAAATTCGAAGGTGCCTGTGACAAAGTCGTTATCGAGGACTTTGCCGACGGTGAGGAAGCCAGTTTCATTGTCGTAGCGGATGGCAAACATGTCTTACCGCTGGCTACTAGTCAGGATCACAAGAGGCGTGGCGATGGCGATACGGGTCCGAACACCGGTGGTGCAGGGGTGTACTCTCCGGCGTATCTCGTTACGCCAGAGCTCCATGAGTGCCTCATGGACATTGCCAAGAAGACGATCGACGGGATGGCCGAGGAAGGTATGCCGTTCGTGGGTTTTCTGTACATCGGAGTGATGATCAGGCCCGATGGCAGCATAGCCGTGCTTGAGTTCAATGTCCGTCTCGGCGATCCCGAAACACAGCCAATCATGATGCGGCTTCTGACCGATCTTGTCGAAATCTCAGAGCACGCACTTGCTGGCACCCTCGATAAGGTGGAAGCACAATGGGATTCGCGAGCCGCTATCGGCGTGGTGTTGATGGATGAAGGCTATCCGGAGAATCCGAAGAAGGGCGCTGTGATCACGGGATTGCCGGAAGAAACCGATGATTGTGTAGTCTTTCAAGCCGGTACGCTCGAGGTGCCGCGTGACTCGGGGGGCTCCGAAATTGTCGTTCATGGCGGGCGAGTGCTTTGCGTCACCACGCTTGGCAAATCGCTTCGGTCAGCACAACAGCGTGCGTACAAAGTCGCAGACGATATCCAATTTGAGCGTAAATACATGCGCCGTGATATCGGCTACAGGGCTTTGGCACGGATGGAAACAGCGGTCGTTCCCTGAGACCGCGGCAAGAAGCAACCGAAGTACGGGCAAGAGGTGGTAACTATACATCTCTTCGCCCGATTTTTTTATCCAAAAATTTTTAGCGTTTGTGTTATACTGGTTTCAAGGATACATGATAAATATTTTTATAAACTCATGGATTTGGCAAATAAAAAATGTGTACCGTGTGAGGGTGGGACGAAACCACTGACAGGGGAACAGATTGCCGAGTACTTTCAAGTGCTTACTGGTTGGCAAGTGGTAAAAGAGAAAGAGATTATCAAGCAGTATCAATGCAAAGATTTTGCTGAAGCGCTGGCTTTTGTGAACGCTATCGGAGCGATAGCCGAAGTGGAAGGCCATCACCCGGATATCAATCTCTTTAGCTGGAGCAAGGTGGCGCTAACGCTTTCCACCCATGCTATTGGCGGGCTTTCCATCAATGATTTCATTCTGGCCGCCAAGATAGACACTCTGAAAAAAGAAAAGTTCCCGGCGATTACGTAAATGGTTACGTAATCAGTTATCTATCTGATTTTTTTACAAAGTTTAATATCGAGAATTTCTTTCAGTAGAGATCAAAGATAGCTTTTTCTATTAGTATGCCACTGACTTTTACCGCAATTGCGGTAAAAGTCAGTGCAAGTGCTTCTTTAAGGATTTAGGAATTATTTGTTGGTTTCATTTTAGTGTTGGAGACTTATTTTTTTTGACAAAGGGGACTCTTTCTTGGTATCTTGCTGAGTCGGACCGATTCCAAGCAATACGGTCTGAAAAGCGTAGTTCCTGAACAACTGAATATTTTTGGAGGTTCAAAAAAATCATGGAAACCTTTGTTGACAAGCTCCAGCTTGCGATGCAAATGAAGAAAAGTGTGCTTTGCGTTGGACTTGACCCGCAGCTTAAATTTATGCCGCCCCATCTTATTGCTGAAATGCGGGCGGTCTACGGTGACACGGAAGAAGCGATCGGTGAGCTTTACTACGCATTCAACCGTGCAATCATCGATGCGGTCGAGCCGTCCGCTGGCGTTGTGAAGCCCCAGGCCGCGTTCTATACAAGGAGTGCACATACTTGGCATGCGCTCGAAAAGACGCAGGCGTACGCAAAGTACAAGGGACTTTTGCGGATCAAAGACGCCAAATGCAAAGACGGCGGCGATACTGCCCAAGCTTATGCAGAAGCTCATATCGGCGAAGTGCCGTTTTTCGATGGAGATCGAGCAGTCGCTCCTATCCGCGGAGATGCCGTTACGATTGATGGTTACATCGGCGAGAATTGTGTTGGCTATTTCGCACAGGAAGTCCGGCTACACGGTACTTGTGCTTTCGTGGTTGACAAGACATCCTTTGAACCGAATTCGGCCATCGAACAGTTGGTTACCGATAACGGTCTGACGGTTTGGGAGCGTTTGGCACATTACGTGAGCGTGTGGGGCGAAGGTACCGAAGGAAAAAATGGCTATCGCAATGTTGGTGTTGTTATGGGGGCAACTTTCCCCGAAGACGCGCCCAAAATGCGAAAAATTCTTCCCAAGGCGCTCATGCTGGTTCCGGGTTACGGCGCGCAAGGCGGAGGGGCCGAAGGTGCGGTCGTGCCATTCAATGAAGATGGATTCGGCGCCGTGGTAAACTCTTCACGGGGGATTATTGCAGCATGGCAGAAGGGGCCATTTGCGTGTGATCCGAAGGATTTCGCGCAAGCGGCGGCACTGGCGGCATCAGCTGCTCGTCATGATCTGAACGTGGCCCTCATGAAGGCCAACAAATTTCCATTCTGAATTTCAACGCAACGCAACCAGGAGAAAAACCATGCAACTTCCAGAACCGAGAACACCGGCAGAGGAATTCTTTGCTTTCGCGTTTGAAAGACAGGCGTTGTTGTTTGGCAGCTACCGGACGAAAGCTGGCCGAGACTCGCCATACTTTCTCGACGCCGGGTTGTTCAGCGATGGACAGTCCATGGCAAAGCTCGGCGAACTGTACGCCAAGACGATCTTCCGTAATAACTTTCTATCTGACTTTGACTCTTTGTTTGGTCCGGCGTACAAGGGTATACCGCTGGTTACCGCTACGGCGATAGCGCTGGCGCAATTTGGCAAGAATTGCCGGTTTGCGTATAACCGCAAGGAGCCCAAGGACCATGGTGAAGGCGGAACAGTAATTGGCGGTCCGCTTCATGGACGGGTTGCGGTTATCGACGATGTGATTAGCGCCGGCACATCGGTGCGTCAATCAGTGGAAGTCATTCATACTTCCGGAACTCAGTTTGCCGGCGTCGTCGTTTTAATGGATAGACAGGAAAAAGGCGCTGGCGAACTTTCCGCTATTCAGGAAGTGAAACACAATTACGGCGTTCCCGTGCTCGCGGTTGCCACGCTTGCGGATTTGGTGCATTATCTCGAGCGCGCCTGTTTCGAGGAACCAGATCGCAGTGTTAGTCGTATCATTGAAAACATCAACGCTTATCGCAAGCAGTACGGCGCCAAAGCGGCCTGAACAGGCCTGGTGAAATCCAAGGGGTACCGAGTGTGAGTTGCTATCACGTAGCACACACCACGGGCCCTTTTTTCTTTTGCCTTGTTTTTGGGTTTTTTTCTTGATATACTCTCCATTGTGTTGGAATATTTTCAAATAATGGCTTGTTATGCGGATTGAAACCGAATTGAAGGTTTTTAAAGAGCGTCTCGACCCAAAAATCGGGGCGTATTTTGATAAAGCCATAGAGGAGGCGAACAAAGAAGATGCTTTCGTCACGGACGCGCTCCGCTACGGGAAAACACTGATGCTTGCCGGCGGAAAACGTTTGCGGGCGGCTTTTATGTACTATGGTTACTTGGGAGCCGGAGGGACGGAAGAAGAGAAGCTTCTTTCTGCATCCATGAGCATCGAATTCATCCACGCGTTTCTTCTTGTCCACGATGATATTATTGATCAGGATGATATGCGCCACGGCGTGGCGACGTTCCATCGGCACTATGCCGATATTGGAGAAAAATTGTTTCCGGGGAAGGATAAAGAGCATTTCGGGGATGCTATCGCCATCATTATGGGGGATATGTTGGGGGCTTTTGGGAATGACATTATTTTTTCTTCCGACTTCCCGCTGGAGCGGAAGTTTCAGGCGCTCACGAAATTGCAGAAGATCGTTTCTTACACAGTCATCGGCCAGGCGCGCGACATATATATGGAGTTCAAGGGTGAGGCGAGCGAAGAGGAGATTCTTTCGATGTACAGAAACAAGACCGCCCGTTATACGGTTGAGGGACCACTGCACTTGGGGGCGATATTGGCCGGAGCTTCGCAGGAAATTCTCGACGGATTGTCGGCGTATGCTATTCCGCTCGGCATCGCGTTTCAGATCCAAGATGATATTCTCGGCATTTATGGCACTGCCAAACGTTTGGGGAAACCGATCGGTTCCGATATTGAAGAAGGAAAGATCACACTTCTCGTTTCCCGAGCATTGCGGGATGGTAGCGTAGAGCAGAAAAAACGGCTTACAGAAATTCTTTCTTTGGGAGAAAAGCTGACAGAAAAAGATATCGAAGAATTTCGCGAACTGATAAAAATGACCGGGGCATATGACGGCACCAAAGCGCTGGCTCTGGGGTATATTGAAGAGGGGAAGCAAGCGCTCAAAGCGCTCGAGGGCAAATTGCAGCCACGCGCCTATGACTTTCTTTTTTCTGTGGCGGAGTATATGATGGGGCGTGAATATTGAAATCAGTTGGCAAACAATAGTTAACAGTGAGTGAGAGACGAGCGTGAAAATTATGGATCTGGAACAAGAAATACCGACAATCGAAAAGGAGTCTCTCCCGCGTCATGTGGTCATCATACCGGATGGCAATCGGCGTTGGGCCGTCAAACGTGGGCTGAAGCATTGGGAAGGGCACGAAGCCGGCGCGGAAAACACGGAGAATCTGGTTCGCGAAGCGCAACGTCTCGGCATTCGGGAAATTTCTTTCTGGGGGTCGTCTCTGGAGAATCTTGTCAAACGGCCGGTCATCGAGAGTCAGGCCTTGCTCGGTATCTATGAAACCTATTTCAAGAAGCTTCTGGAGAGCCAGGATATTCATAAAGATGAGGTCCATATCCGTTTTATCGGGCATTGGGAAGAACAGTTTCCGGAATCACTCAAAAAAGTGATGTATGCGTGTCTTGAAGCGACGAAAGGGTACAGCAAACATTATTTGAATTTTCTTTTGGCATATAGCGGTGATGACGATATGCGCAGCGCTTTTCAGAAAGTGGCTGGTACGCTCAAGCCGGGGGAGGCGGTGACCGATACGCTTATCAAAGAAAATCTTATGACTCGTGAATTGGCACCGGTCGAATTTCTTATCCGGACGGGCGGAGAGCCACATCTCTCGGCTGGCTTTATGATGTGGGATATCGCCAATGCTCAGCTCTATTTTTCGGACAAGTACTACCCGGATTTTGATGAGAAAGCCTTTCAGGAGGCGCTTCTTGATTACGCCGCTCGGGAGCGCCGTCTTGGCCGCTAGTTCTTTGTGGATTATGGGTCGAGTACTTGCCTTGTCAGAGTGAGAATGAAGCTGGTCTCTAATGGGGTTGACAATAATCCTAAGCTCCACTACAATAAGACTACGTTTTGTCATCGACTCTGAGGGACGAGCCTTCAGGCTCAGACTCGAACGAGAAAAATTGTAGAGAAAGTATCAAAGAGGGTTGGGCTACCGCTGAACTACACGATTTAGGACTGATTGCTCCCATTAACTCCTGCCTCTCTTTTTGCATTGTAGTTAAACTAAGACCAACATTGGAAAAATCGAATGGGAAGGGATAATAAGAGTCACTTTTTAGTCTCTATATTAAGTCCCTAAAGTGAGCTATGGCCAACAACAAAGAATTGATCCGTGTTGACGGGGAAGTCCTGGAAACACTGCCGAGTACTACCTTTCGCGTCCGTCTCGATAATGGACACGAAGTGTTGGCTCATATTTCCGGTCGGATGCGCGTTCATTATATCCGTCTTTTGCCCGGAGATCGCGTGACGCTTGAGATGAGCCCGTATGATCTCTCCAAGGGTCGGATCGTGCAGCGATTGAAGTAGATCTCATTGTTTTTGAAAGTTGAAATTATGAAAGTCCGAGCTTCCGTCAAAAAAATCTGCGTACACTGTAAAATCGTCAAGCGCCGTGGTACGGTGTTTGTCATTTGTTCGACTCCAAAACACAAACAGCGCCAGGGCTAATACAACACGAAGTGAAATTATGGTAAGAATTGCCGGAATCAATATTCCAGATAACAAAAGAATCGAAGTCGCTCTGACATATATCTATGGCATTGGTCTGTCGACGAGCCAAAAGATTTTGAAGGAACTTTCGATCGATGTGGACACACGAGCCAAAGATTTGACGGCTGAAGATGCCAATCACTTGCGCGAGGCGATTGAGAAGAAATACCGCGTGGAAGGGGAGCTTCGTCACGTGGTCAAACAAAATATCAAGCGTTTGAAGGAAATCGGTTGTTACCGGGGCACGCGTCATCAAAAAGGTCTCCCGTCACGTGGGCAGCGCACCAAAACCAACACACGTACCGTTCGTGGCAATGTCAGAAAGACAATGGGTAGTGGTCGTAAGAAATCATCCGACAAGACATAGTCTATGGAAGAAGAAGAAGTAAAGAAAACTTCCGCCCAAGGCGGATCCGCCTTGGGCGGAGAAGGAGAAAATGCTACTACTGCCAAAGTAGGGGCGAACGATGCTGCTCTGGTAAAGAAAGCCAAAAAATCAAAACGTCAGGTTTTGAAAGGCCGGGCGAATATTCAGTGTACGTATAACAATACGATTATTACCCTGACCGATTTGAACGGAGCGGTTCTTGGGTGGTCAAGTTCCGGGCATTTGAGTTTCAAGGGTGCCAAGAAATCCACTCCCTATGCCGCTACGCAGGTGGTCGCCGATGTTTCCGAAAAAGTGAAGAAGTACGGTCTCCAAGAATTGGAAGTATTTGTAAAAGGTGTCGGCTCGGGTCGCGAAGCTTCGATTCGCGCCCTGTCCAACAATGGTTTCAATCTGACCAGTATCAAAGATATTACTCCGATTCCACACAATGGTTGTCGTCCCCGTCGCCCCCGTCGTATCTAAATTTCAACTATGGCTACTATCGATTCCAAATGCAAACTTTGCCGGAGGGCCGGTGAAAAACTCTTTCTCAAAGGAGATCGCTGTTTGTCGCCGAAATGCGCTATGGTGCGCCGTCCATACGCTCCCGGTATTCATGGACACAATCCATCCCGAGGCGGCAGCGAATTCGGACGTCAGCTCGCGATGAAACAAAAAATCAAGCGTCTGTATGGCGTGATGGAACGCCAGTTCCGGCATCATTTCGATGAGGTGCGCAAAAGCCGAGGTGTTACCGGTGACCAGCTCATTTCCCGTTTGGAACGCCGTTTGGACAATGTTATTTATCGTCTCGGGTTTGCCGTTTCGCGCTCTCAGGCCAAGCAGCTCGTCAGTCACAAAATGTTCGAAGTGAACGGCAAGCGCGTGAATATCCCTTCTTTTGAAGTGCGTGTGAACGATATGATCGTCCTGAAGCGGAACAAAAAAGACAAGCAGTTTTTCAAGAATCAGGAAGAAATTTTGAAAAACAAGAAAGATGTGCCGCATTGGCTCTCGCTTGATGCCGATAAGCAGACCGGCAAGGTGCTCTCACTACCGGCTCGTGAAGATGTCGGAGTACGGGTTGACGCGCAAATGGTCGTTGAATATTACTCCAAATAATTTTTCATAATTAACTAATACCTAACAGCGTTTCCGGTGATCGGTCAATACTCAATAGGTCCGACAGTTCATCCGAAACCACATGTCTCGTATGCAGATAATCACTTCCCCGCAAAAGCCGAAGTATGTGGCCCTTGGGGAGAATCATGGCAAGTTCGAAATCCTCGGGTGTTACCCGGGATATGGTACGACGCTCGGCAATGCGCTGCGGCGTGTACTCCTCTCGTCTCTCGATGGGGCGGCTGCCAAATCGGTAAAGATCAAGGGTGTTTCTCATGAGTTTTCCACGATTTCGGGCGTGATGGAAGATGTGGTGCAGATTATCCTCAATTTGAAGCAGGTTCGTTTCAAACTGCATGGGGAAGAATCAGTCAAGGTTACCCTGAAGAGCAAAGGCGAGGGTGTTGTGACAGCGGCCGCTATCAAGGTCCCGTCCAGCGTGGAGATCGTCAACCCGGATCATATTATCGCCACTATCACCGACAAAAAGACGGAGTTTGAGATGGAGATAGAAATCGACAAGGGAGTCGGCTATGTTCCGGTGGAAAGCCGCGAAAAAGAAGATCGCGACATTAGTGTCATCGCTATCGACGCTATCTACACGCCGGTGAAGCGCGTGAATTACGAAATTGAAAACATGCGTGTCGGCAAGCGGACCGATTACGACAAAATTACTTTGGAAGTAGTGACTGATGGAAGCATATCTCCAACCGAAGCTTTTGAGAAAAGTGTCGCTATCCTCGTTTCCCAATTTTCTTCTCTGACAGGGGTTGAGGGAGACGCATCCGCAGTGAAAGAAGAAGTGAAAGAAGAAGTGAAAGCGGAAGAAGAGGTTGCGGAGGTGAGAGAAAAAAAGCCGAAGAAAGTTTCCAAGAAGAAAAAGAGCGAAGAGTAAACAACCGAATTGGTTTTTTTGTCGTAAGTTATAAGTCGCGTGTTGTAAGTCAGCAAGTATGAAACACAGACATTCAGGCCGCGTTTTGAGCCGCGGAAGAAATCAGCGCCGAGCCCTTATCAAGACCCTTTTGGGGAGTCTCATTTTACATGAACGCATTACAACGACGGAAGCCAAAGCCAAAGAAATCAAGAATTTCATTGATCAAATCATCAACAAGGCGAAAGTCGGGAGGAATGATGCATTGCGTCGCGTGGCGATTATTCGTGAATTGCAGGGGATGATACCGGAGGTGGCTTCCAAAAAACTCTTGAGTGATTTCAGCGCTCGTTTTGAGAGCCGAAAGAGTGGATATACCAGAGTTGTAAAACTCGATCAGCGCAAGAGTGACGCCGCCCATATGGCAATTATTGAATTTGTATAAACGTATGGCACAGAATAAGAAAACAATGATTGACCGGAAGTACCACTTGTTCGACGCGCAGGGAAAGGTGCTTGGCCGTTTGGCGACACAACTGGCCACTATCCTTATCGGCAAAGACAAGGTTGCTTACGCTCCGCATATCGATGGTGGTGATTTTGTCGTGATTATCAACTCCGACAAGGTGGAAGTGACCGGCAACAAGGGGAAGAAAAAAATGTATCATCGTTTCAGCGGGTATCCGGGCGGTATTTCTTCCATCAATTTTGAGGACCAAATAAAAAAAGATTCCCGCAAAGTGATTTGGCAGGCCGTGTACAATATGCTCCCGAAGAACAAGTTACGGGGAAGAATGCTCCGGCGCCTCCTCATCAACAAGGGATCAGAGCATGAACAGAAAATTATTCACGTAACCCACCAGTAAAGCGATATGCCAACCAAGAAAGTTACAACCAAGAAAGCGGCTATTAAGAAAGAAGCAACTCCTAAGACAGTCAAAAAGACAGTGACGAAAAGAAAGGCTGTTGCTGTTTCTGATGCCCCAGCAGTCATTCCTGCAACTATTGTTGCGGAACGCTATGTCTATGCTGTGGGTCGTCGTAAGACGGCTGTTGCCCAGGTGCGCTTGTATCCGAGTACGGCAGCGGAAGTAGCAGTCGTGAACAAAAAGCCCATTCGTGAATATTTCGGTACGGCAGCGTTGGAAGCGCAGGCTCTCCTTCCACTTAAGACGTCTGGCTTGGAAGCGGCGTTTCGGGTAACAGTCTTGGTACGGGGTGGAGGTCTCCACGGTCAAGCCGATGCTATCAAGTTGGGGATTGCACGCTGTCTTATCAAACATGATCCGCTCCTGCGAGCCACGCTCAAAGCGCTTGGACTTTTGACACGCGATTCTCGAGCAGTCGAACGCAAGAAACCAGGTCTCAAGAAAGCCAGACGCGCCCCACAATGGGCAAAACGTTAGTTTTGCACATTGGGGAGGGAAAGGGGTCGGGAAAACGGGAGTTTTCCTGTTGCGGAGAGCAGGACGAAGTCCGCTGAGAACGGAGGAGTTCTCAGAGAGCGAAGCGATGCAATGGGCAAAACGGTAATTGAATCTCGAATCTTGAATATAGAATTTTGGAGCCCCGGGAAACCGGGTTTTTTACTTTTTTGAAAGGGATTTTCTAGAAGCCGAAAAATGTGGAAGGTTCGGAAAAACGGATACGACTGACAGCGTCGGTCTCCTCGTTTTGGGATGATACGAAGTAAACATAATTTTCATCGAAGCGCGTGAGAATCTGGAGAAGAGGCGAAGAAAGTGTCGCGAGGTCGGCCATATTTCTCTGGTCGCGGTTATCAATCTCGATTATCTTGGCACTGTCACCCAGGGAGAAAAGAATATGTTCATAGTCTTCTGTCCACACGACATTTTTTATTGTATTTGAAAAACGCGCTATCTGGATATTTGTGTTGTGCTCTCGTATCGGCTGGGCTTCCCAATCGCGTACGAAGTATACGGAAATCTCACTATTGGTGAAGAAGAGAAGTTTTTTCCCGTCGTCAGAAAACTGGACGCCCCTCACCCCTCTGTCGGCGATTTCTTTGAGGATGATTTCAGAAGAGGAGATTTTGTTGTAGACCCAGAGTTTTCCCGTTTTTTGTTCCCGTACGGTCAGTCGGGCGTCATCGTAGAGAATCAGCGAATACAGGCTGTCAGAAAGCATATCAATGGGGATGGTAGTGATTTGGGTCGGTTCGGTTCCCACGTTTCTTGCGGGGATCCGATAAATAATACCGTTGTCTTGGCTTAAATAGTAGATATCTTGTCCGGAGAAATTGTAATCACGGACATTTTCTTTGACAAAAAGTGGCGCGGCATCCGTCGCTTCCGTATCAATACGCCAGAGAGTACCCTCTTCCAAGTACAGCAGGACATTTCGATTGGCCGGGTCCCAACGGGGGTTTCGAATGGTATCTGTTTTTTTATTTTGAGAAAGTTCGTAGAGAGAAGTTACTTGTTTGGTCGCAATATCGACAACAAAATAAATGTGTGCCCCGGCGCGTTCCAGGGGGATCAGTATTTTACGGTTATCCGGTGACCATTCGATATTTTCTTCACCATCTTTCGGAAGAGAAACGTCAGAAAGTGAGAATACCTGTTCCGTTGTTTCGGTGCTCGTATTGAGGATGTCTACCGTCAGTATGTCTCCCTTCTTTTTGGCAACGGCCAAGAGCCCTTGTTTCCGGGCCTGAAAGATCTTTACGGCGCCGGCGGTTTCAGGGATAGTTTCCGGAGAATTGTTTTCTTTGACAAGAAAAACATTCCAGAATTCCGTGGAGAGCCCGCTTTGGACGGTGGTCTTCTTGGCCCATGGTAGATAGCCTGGGGCCGTCACTTCGATGAAATGTTCTCCGGGAGCGAGACCGCCGATGTGAATGGAATTGTTGAGAATACCGAGTTTGGTATGGGGGATGAGCTCACCATCAATGCGGATGTCGACTGTTTCGGGACTCGATTTGATGGAGACGGACCCCGTGTAGACGAAGATACCGCGTTCGAAGTTGAAGCGGTAGCCGAAGGTATAAAAAAGGACCGAGGAGGCGGTAATGAGAAATATGCCTGTGAAGGTCCAGAATAAAAGGGGGCGGATACGTTGCATAGGAATGATAAATAAGTGCTTTTTTAGTATACCTTCAAAAGGGAACTTTTGGGAAGTTTAATGGGTGAAATGTCTTTTGACAGAGGCATTCTTTAGAGTGTAGACTGGTGTCATCTCTATGCCACAACTCTTTGATTCCCTTACTGCTCTACATTTGCCGAAAAACCTGGCGGGAGACATGTCGCTCCTGCTCCTTTTTGTCGGGATGAGTCTCGTGTTCGGCTTCGTATTTGGTCGTTGGAAGCTCATCAATATTCTCATCAACGTTTACATTTCCCTGGCCTTTATCGGTGTCTTACCGCAAAAGTTTTTGGATTCTTCCCTGTACGCCAAAAGTGGAACATTTCTTGCCTTTCTCATAATTTTGACGGCTATCGATGACCGTCTTTTTGATTTGCATATTACCAGCGCGGGGACAGATTTTTTTTGGCGTCTTTTTGTTACCAGTTTTCTCGTAACCGGGATGATCGTGAGTGTCCTACTCTCCTTCCTGCCGAAAGCCACGGCGCTCGGCTATATTTCTCCCGTCGCCTACGGCTACTTCGCATCGCCATTGGCACTCATTTTTTGGATGGTCATGCCGCTTGTCTTGTTGCTCTTCATCAACAACCGGCTGAAATAGATTTTTAAGGAATTGAAAACCGCGCTGGAATTGTTATTCTTGTGCGCGGTTCTCTATTTTCACGGTAAAACCTGTGTTTCTCAGTCACCTGATTTTATTGGGTGGCGTTGGTAATGGCGGATTATTATGACATGGTACCATGCGAGCGATGCAATCATGATGAGGAGAATCAGACCAAGTAAGGGATGGAAATTTCCACCAATGGAGAAAATCATTATTGGCATTGCCACGCACAGTAAAAAATAATTTTTCCAATTCGATTTTCGCGCCCGTATCATGTAGCTCATCAGAACACAGAGAGTAAATTGATAGATGATATAACTTATCCACAGGACATCATTCAAAGCCGTAGCTATCGTTTTGGTGTAATCGGATTCGGTTATGACGTAAAAAATGATACCTACCAAGGCCGAACCAATGACAATGAGGGTCCCTCCAAGCAATCCGAGCAGTGCGAAAACCGAAAAGAAAAAATAATTAAAACCTGATTTAGATTTTGTGGACATTCTTTATGATCCTTTTGGTGGCGGTTTTTAAGATAACAATAAAGGGTATTATAACCACAAAAGAGCAGAGGAGTCAATAGCTTATTTTAGGCTTGAATGCAGGGTAGAGGAGCTTAATTAAGTGTTTATATTACTTTCAGTTTTTGAAAATTGTAGAGTTTAACGGGCCCGCCCGCATCGCTTTGCGTAGCGATGCGGGCGGGGTTGACAGGGTTTTGATACTTGTCTATACTGGTTAAGCAATCTATGAGCCTCCAGGCTCGAGTTTGCTTTTGTTTCTTTTTGTTTTAATTAGGGTGAAGCTTCAAAAAGTCTTCGGGCTTTTTTGTTCGCTCTAAAAGTCATTTAACAATTGAGCCAAATAACAACAATAAAATAATCACAATTTTTTGTGGTTAGTCCTTGTTTTCTTTTTGTCTTCGGATGAAGGGAAAACAATTGTAACTTAGGTTACACGGAAGAATCTCTATTCGGTAGCAGTGATGCTACCAACTAAATTTAATCTTTTTGCCTTCGGGTAGACAGATTGAGTTTTCTTATTGAGAGTTTGATCCTGGCTCAGGATGAACGCTGGCGGCGTGGATAAGGCATGCAAGTCGAGTGGGTTTAGACCCACGGCAAACGGGTTCGGATAACATAGGAATCTTCCCTAAAGTCGTGAATAATCCAGAGAAATTTGGAATAATGCGCGATATGCTCTACGGAGTAAAGATTTATCGCTTTAGGAGGAGCCTGTGTCCTATCAGCTAGTTGGTGAGGTAATAGCTCACCAAGGCTATGACGGGTAGGGGGTGTGAGAGCACGGCCCCCAACATTGGAACTGAGACACTGTCCAAACACCTACGGGTGGCTGCAGTCGAGAATATTCCACAATGGGCGAAAGCCTGATGGAGCGACGCCGCGTGCGGGATGAAGGTTTTCGAATTGTAAACCGCTTTTTTCAGGGAAGAACTACGGTGACTGTACCTGAAGAATAAGAGGTTACTAACTCTGTGCCAGCAGTAGCGGTAATACAGAGACCTCAAGCGTTATCCGGATTTATTGGGCGTAAAGGGCAGGTAGGCGGATATGTTAGTCGGATGTTAAATCTCGGGGCTCAACCCCGAACAGGCATTCGAAACGGCATGTCTAGAGGATGTGAGAGATCAGTGGAATTTATGGTGTAGTAGTGAAATGCGTTGATATCATAAAGAACACCCAAGGCGAAGGCAACTGATTGGCACATATCTGACGCTGAGCTGCGAAAGCGTGGGGAGCGAATAGGATTAGATACCCTAGTAGTCCACGCCCTAAACGATGCATACTAGGTGCAGGGAGAATCGACCCTTTCTGTGCCGGAGCTAACGCGTTAAGTATGCCGCCTGGGAAGTACGAGCGCAAGCTTAAAACTCAAAGGAATAGACGGGGATCCGCACAAGTGGTGGAGCATGTGGTTTAATTCGACAGTAAGCGAGGCACCTCACCAAGGTTTGAAATCTAGCTGCAGAGCCCAGAAATGGGATGTCCTTCGAGGGTGCTAGACCAGGTGCTGCATGGTTGTCGTCAGCTCGTGTCGTAAGATGTTCCGTTCAGTCGGGAAACGAGCGCAACCCCTGTGAAGTGTTATATATGTCACTTCAGACTGCCCTCTCATTTGCGCACGAAGCGCGCAAATGGAGTGAGTAGTTTGTAGATGGTAGTTGGTAGAGAATTTTTCTACTTACTATTCACTACGTACTACAAACTGTATTCGCGTTTCGCGAATAAGTGAGAGGGAGGAAGGCGGGGATGACGTCAAATCAGCATGGCCCTTTGACACCTTGGGCGACACACGTGCTACAATGGCCGGAATAAAGGGTCGCCAAATCGCAAGATGGAGCTAATCCCAAAAATTCGGTCTCAGTTCGGATTGAAGGCTGCAACTCGCCTTCATGAAGCTGGAATCACTAGTAATCGTTGATCAGCCACGCAACGGTGAATGCGTTCTCGGATCTTGTACTCACAATAAAAGCGCCGGGCAGTTTATCCCGCACTTTGTTCTCTTACAAAAGAGGATGGAGTCGGAATAAGTCTCGTTCTTGTTTCTTTGCGAAACAAAGTGCGGGATTTATCAATCTAAGGAGTTCAAATCTCCTCCTCCGTTTCCCAAACGGAGCGTAGTTGAAAGGTAGTCGCGTATCGCGAGGTACGCGGTGAAGGACCTGGAAACGAATGGTAGTCCAACTAAGAAAGAATCGTATCGACTTCTGAACCAAGGCGGTGAGCAGAAGGAAGATATAATAGAGCGATTCGTTGGAATGTCAGGAACAGAATGATAGATAACCCCGGGAGATCTTGCGCTGTTTCAATGTCGTGTTACAATGATATTGAATAATGAAACTTACGCAGCGTAAGAAGTCAGCTGAGCTATAGTAACTCTCGATTTATCGAGATGAAGGGCTCACTCAGATGCATATGGAAAAAATAACTCCAGATTACATCGTTGGTCTTGTGGACGGAGAGGGAAGTTTCACAGTCTATGTGAAAAATCCTGATTCAGATAAGCAAGTCATACGACGAACAAAAGTAGAGCCACGGTTTTTTCTGAAACTTATCGAGAAAGATAAAAAAATTCTCGACGAACTCAAGAAATTCTTTGGGTGCGGGAACGTGTATTTTCAAAAAGATACTCGTCCCAATCATCAAAATTGTTATCGTTATGAAGTAGCCAATAGAAAACATCTGGAAACCATTATTATTCCATTCTTCAAAAGTAATTCTTTGAGGTTACGTTCAAAGAAAAGTGACTTTGAAATGTTTTGCAGGATTTTCAAAATGATTATGAAGAATGATCATTTCAAAGATTCGGGATTGCGTAGGATATACGCTCTCAAGCAGACAATGCATTAGAGCTCGTCGTGTGCGGGAAATCCGCAGGCACGATGGGAACATCAATTCGTAGTTTTACGAAGATAATCGCCCGTCACACCAAGAGAGCCGGCAATACCAGAAGGCCCCGGGTTAAATCGGGGACGACGGTAGGGTTGGTGATAAGGGTGAAGTCGTAACAAGGCATCCGTAGCGGAAGCTGTGGATGAATCACCTCCTTTCTAGGGAGATAAAGGTGTAGAGATGATGATCTATGATCAGAATCACAACCATTATGGTCGTTCATTCGCTTACGTATAGTTTTCTAACGCTTCGGCGAAAGGAGATTTACCTGTCTATGGCAGGCGTAGTAATGAAACATAATAAACTAGAGACTTTCCGTAAAAAGTTCGTCGTGGTGGAAACATCGTGGCGAACATAGGACTAACCGCAAAAGGTTTTGATTATTGTTTAAATGCAAATTATCTGATGGAGCGCTCTTCAATGAGCAATTCCTTGCGAAGGGAATTTCATCAGGTAAGAATCAAGTACTTTACGCACAGTATTCCAAGATAAAGGAATTTCTTCGTTTACTGCTGTAAGACACGGAAACTCGTCGCAAGACGGGTTTTCTTGTTTTTAAGTTATCAGAACTAGCTTATATGGGCTAGTTTTTGCTTTATTCCAGGCGTTTGAAAAGTATTGACAAAAATGGAAAAATAACACAGACACTTTTTTAGATATATGCTATATTTTTGGTAAAGAAATAGATGTTGTTCTAGCCATATGAAAAAGACTAGGAATAACCGAGACCAAGACCTCATTGAGAGGACTGCCAGTATATATCACTCTATTGCTCATGATTCGATGGACGGGTTTTTGATTTTAGATATGCATGGTCAGTTTCTGGATGTGAATGATGTGTATTGTCGCATGATAGGATATAGTCGCGGGGAACTTTTGAAAATGAACTTGGTAGATGTCGAGGCAGCGGAAAAACCGCAGAATGTTGTCAAATTCATGAGACATATAAAGAGGCTAGGAAAAACCCGCGTCTTTACGCAACACCGAAAAAAGAATGGTACTATTGTGGAGGTTGAAATCAGTGTCAATTATACCAATTATCTAGGAGGACTCGTATTTGCTACTTTACGCGATATTACCGGAATCAAAAAAACAGAAAACGACCAGTTTAGAAATCGAGCAGAGTCAAGAAAAAAAATGGAAGGAAAACTAGCCGATTCATACAGACACTCTGAAAATCAGGATCAATCAAGAAAGGTAGTAGAGGGACAGCTAGCCGATTCATACAAACATTCTAAAGAAGAGGCAGAGTCAAGAAAGGTGATAGATGGTCAGCTGGCCGATTCATACAGACACTCTGAAAATCAGGATCAATCAAGAAAGATAGTAGAGGGACAGCTAGCTGATTCGTACAAATATTTGGGGACCATCAATAGAAAAATTACTCTTCTTCTGGACATAGAAAAACTCCCGAGGTCAAAAAGTCACCGCAAGGAAACCATAGACTATATTTTGAGTTTGGCTATGAGTATTGTGAATGCTCCTATGGGGTATCTCTATAGTTCGAAAGGGAGAGGGACGTTTAGTCTATTATCCTATAAAGGAGTAGAGGCGGGGCAAGAAGAAAAAATCAAAGTGATTACCTCCCGTAAGGTCGGACTTTTGAAACATCTGCTCCGAGAAAAAAGTCTTATTAGCGGGGATATAAAGCGTTACGAAGCGGAGCTTTTGGCATCAGACAATAAGCTGGAATATTTTGTTACTCTACCTCTCTCGAAAGGAACAGCTTTGGGAGGGTTTATTTTTTTGGGTTTTAATAAAAAACATACCGTAGCCACGCAAGATTTGGAATTTCTTGACGTTTTTGCCATGCATGCTTCCAAGGCCCTTATGGAAGCTGGTGTTTTGGAATAGACACACATATACCCAAGATAAAGCCTGCCCGCCTCACTACGCATAGTGTTGTGGGAGGGACACGGGAACTCGTCGCAAGACGGGTTTTCTTGTTTTTCTAAGGCTATACTCTACTGTTTAGAGGGCGCCCAAACGGGTGTTTTGTGTATGCTATACTATAGCCATAATGTAACTAACATAAAACTATGAAAAAGAATATCTTTTTCCCGGTTGTTGGGCTCGCGGTTTTTTCTTTTTTGGCATTGCCTGTTTCCGCGCAGAAACCGGAAAGTGTAGGTACGCCAGCAGAAAAGTCATTGCAGGCACAAACCGCACAGGCGAATCTGAATGCCAGTAAAGGTCAGGTGAATGCTCCTACGAATGATGCTACGGAGACCACTCAACCAACGACAGAAAAAAATGCCAAAGGTCAAACAACTGCCGAATCACATCGCAGTGTGGTGGCTACCTTTGTGCAAAGTCTCTTGGCGGTAGCTGACAGAGAAGGTGGCATTGGAGCGCAAGTGAAAGTAGTCGCAGAGCAACAAAATGATACTAAGGATAGGGCCGCTGACTTGATATATGCTGTTGAGAATAGAAATAAAATAAAAACATTTTTTATAGGTACAAGTTATAAAAATCTTGGAGAATTACGAAGCCAAATGGTTCAAACAAGAAATCAGATTGACCAACTTAGGAGGTTAGCGGCTAAAGCTGAGAACCCAGAGGATAAAGTAGCGCTTGAAACTCAGATTCAGTCTCTCGAACAAGAAGCACAGAAAATTGATACTTTCATCACCGATAATGAAAGCCAATTCAGTTTGTTTGGCTGGGCAGTAAAACTCTTCCAGTAAAGAGTGGGGGACACGGGGACTCGTCGCAAGACGGGTTTTCTTGTTTGATGTTCGCTTTTCGGAAAGGATGACCACAACCGGCATCCTTTTTGATTTTCTCCCCATTGACTTTGTTCAAAGAAGACGTATAATATCTTCTTGTACCTTTTTATTTGATGTATTCACCGCACGCTCACTTGGGGGAATAATCATGCCGAAAGAAAAATGGAATCCCGAGAAATACCCACCAGCGTTGCTGGAGGCGGCGGCATTGCAATCGTTATTGAATGCCATCGGCTATGATCTGCAGACAGAAATATTTTTGGGGATCGGTGATGAGTGTTTGTATGTCACTCTGCGGATTGCCGACCATGGGGATGTCCATTTCCCTGTAGGCACCTTTGAACAATCGCCACAAGAAATATATGAACTGGCGGTGGAGGCGTTTCGCGATTGGAATACACTGACTACGAACTCCGAAAGAGAGAGCATCGTCAATGCTTCTCGGGCGAGGCATAATATGCCGAAAATCATCTTCGCGTTGATGTTGCTCGGACTTTGCGGGCCACGTTCGAAGCCGACGTTACACTAGCCCTCGACGTTATTGAAAAAACACAGGAGAACAACGCTTTCTCGAAAAGGATGACCACACCGGCATCCTTTTTGATTTGTATACATTTTTAACTTTTCAACTATCGCTCGTGATCGACTTTGCCGTTGTTGATTATGCCTACGGCGCGTGAGAGATAACGGTACCGTATCTGTAGGGGATGCGTTTTGTTTTGTGGTGCGTACGCTGTTAGTAGAGCCACGATCGGGATAAGATCTCGACGGGCAGGTTCTCTTATTGGATGGTGCGGAGCGGCTGCAGGAGCAAGGTCTGTGATAGCATAGAGTGTTTTTATTGGGTAGTGGGCCTCAAAGGCATTCATTAAACTTACGAGTTCTTGAATTTTTTGTTCACACTCCTCAGGGCTTGGCTGGGTAATCTCTGGTTCATTGGCATATTTTACTAGCCATTCAGGTGCTTGTTCCGTATGCGCCGGACTAAGTTCAGCCACGTTGGTTCTGGCATGGGCTTTTGGCTCCTGCTCCGGTGTCGGGATGGGTTTGGGAAATTCGTTTTCGTTCATATGAATAAGTGTATCATTTACCACCAAATTGAACCACCGGGAAATCCAGTCCATAGGAAGGCTCTCCCTCAGGGCGATCGAGATCTCTTGTAATTCTGATGTACTTCAAATTTTTCCGAAAAGTGGTATAATAATGATGGAGTCTTGGTAAAAACAAAAAATATGTTTAACATAAAAAAAGGTACCGCCTTGATCGCGGTGGTGGTGTTGGTGAGCGTTTTCGTTTACTATCGCTACGCGGTAAAGATACTGCAGGTGAACAAGGGTGAGAATACGACGCCGGTGACGGATATGCTTCCGGTCGGAGCGAAGAAAGTGAGTGCGGTCGTCAAATATATGGCGACTGAGGACAAGGAGGACGAATTACGATTTGTCCTGACCGTCGACAAGAGCGGAATAATTACCGAGTTGGCTACCCTGGACGCCAAGACGAATGAAGTACCGGAAAAGAAAAAAGATTTCAACCGGCAGGTCTCGGTGATGATTGTCGGAAAGAAGTTGAGCGAGCTGACAGCTATCGATAATGTTGCCAAATCAACACTTACTACAAAAGCTTTCAATAGTGTGGTTGATCAGCTGAAAGCCCAATTGTAAGCGATGGAAGAATTTACTTTTACCGGACTGGGGACGGAGTGGTCGCTTGCAGTCGACGGTAAACAGCTTGAGGACCAGGTACGGAAAGACGTAGTTCAATATGTTCAGGATTTCGAAAACCGCTTCTCGCGGTTTTTGCCGTTATCAGAGGTGAATGCTTTCCGCACATCACCAGCCGGCGATTATATTCTTTCTCAAGAATTTTCACTTTTGCTGGCTCGGGCGGACCGACTTAGAATTTTAACCAATAGTGCCTATGATCCGGCGGTGGCCAGTATCTTGGAAGATGCCGGGTATGGTGCAAAGAGCGGTATGGAAAAAATCAAACAGCCTCACATTCCGAAGTGGGCTCTTGTTGGTAATAAGCTAACCATCGACAGTCCGATTGCGTTTGATCTCGGCGGTATTGGCAAGGGATACTGTATCGATCAGGTAGCCGATGTACTCAAACATTTCGGTTACGATTATTATCTGGTTGACGGTGGAGGAGATATGGCGGGAACTACGAAAGCGGATGGGAGCGCGTGGCGGGTAGCGGTCGAGTATCCGGGAAAACCGGACACAGCCGCGAGCATTGTGCATCTGAAGCATCAGGGAATCGCTGTGTCCGATAGTTTCCGCCGCCGCTTCGGGAAGTGGCATCACCTGATTGATATGCAGGAAAAAAAGCCGGTGGAAAAAGTCATCGGTTGTGCGGCGGTGGCGCAGGATGCTTGGGCAGCCGACTGTATGACCTCCGGACTTTTCTTCGCGCCGCCGGAGAATTATCCCGCATTGGCAGAGGAATTTGAGGCTACCTATATCGTTTTTCAGAGCGATGGGACGACCACAGTGAACTCCGATTGGCAGGGGGAATTGTTATAAATAGGGTTTGACTTTCTATCGCTTTTTTGGGATACTCGGGTGAAGTTCGTTAAGAATTTTTGTTTTCCAAATGGCTTAAGAAAGCCGTTTTTCGTTCACACACTGCGAGGGCTGAATCATGAAGAATGGACATGAAAATACTGCGCTGGCTACTGCAATATCGATGCTTTCAAACGTATCGAATGGGCAAAATCGGATGTTACAGATGCCGGGGGATGGACGTTATCAACCCAAAGAGCTCAAGGCTTACTTGGGCTACGATCAATGGGTCGGCTGGCTCATCATCGTGGAGTGGTTTTGGATGAGGACCTTGGCACAGATGAAAGTAATGCCGGAAGAAGATGCCGCGTTACTTACTGAAGAAAGATTATCTGTTTTGCTTCTTGAGATAACGACAACGAGGCAGGATGCCAAGGAAAAGGCATCGGGAGGACACGATATATTGGCGTTGCTTGCGCTTATGCGTGAGCATCTGCCTAAAGAGCTCCATCGCTGGCTGCATTTCTGCGCAACATCGTACGATATTATCAACACGGCGTATGCGCTCCAACTCAAAGCGACTTTCGAACAAGTGTTTGTGCCCAAGCTACAAGACTTGGATGCATTGTGGCGCGGCAAGACTGCCGATAACGCGATGGTGTTGCAGTCTGGAAGGACTCACCTGCAAACAGCCTTACCGGTAACGGTTGGTTTCTGGTTGGCAAACCTCCACAACCGTTTTGTGAATTCTGCCCGCAAGGCGCTTCAGCTGTCGAAAGAGGTCCCCGGAAAGTTTAGTGGGGCTGTCGGTACTTCCGCTTCTCAAAGGGGGCTTGTTGATTCCAGAGGAGGAGAGCGTTGGCTTATGCAAATGCTTGGTCTCCCGGTAGCTGAAGTGAGCACGCAAATCACCCCGCCCGAAGGGATGGCCAGGTTTTACCATGAGCTCGTACTCCTTTCGGGAGCGCTTGCCAATCTTGGCGAGGATACACGCATACTGCAAAGTTCGCAGTTTGGTGAAATCGTGAGCGTCAGCTCAACGTCGTCGGCCATGTCGCACAAGATGGCCAATCCGATTGCGGCGGAAAATGTTGCCGGTATGCATGTGACGGTTATCGCCGAGTTTATGAAAATATTAATGACTCTCGTGAGTGATCTTCAGCGCGATTTGCGCGGGTCAAGCGTCATGAGAAGCTACTCGGCTGTAGCGGTCTATGTCTATCAGCAAATCCTGACTGCTGAGCGGTTACTCAAAAGCCTTATGGTGGATAAAGCTCGGTGTCGGGAAAACTTCCATACGCAGGAGCGATTGGTGGTGGCTGAACTGCTCCATCTTTTTCTCCAACGTGAAGGTTTGCCGGAGGCACATCATTTTGTGAACACGAAAGTTATCCCGCAGGCCATAGCGTCCGATATGAATCTTTACCAGGTGATGCAAGGTTTGGTCAGTGACAGTGGGCCGATTACCGTGGAAATCTGGCGTCATTTACAGGACAGCAACATCGTTTCCTACCTAACGTCGCCGGAGAAGTATATTGGTGACGCAGTGGAAATCGCTTACCATGAAGCCGAGAATAAGTTTTAAGCTCGCGCACCGCGTGTGACGCAAACACCCTGACCTCCGTTACGATAGTCCTACAAGGATACTATCGGAAGCGGGGGCAGGGATTTTTATTTGACTTTTTTTTCAAGGTTGGGTATTCTTTTCGTATAGAAGTATTTATCAAGTACGGATGTATGCACGGTAATAGAGTTTTCATTATTAAGGCAAAGACAAGCTCATTTTTGAGGGCTGGTTTTTGACTTTCTTCCGACTTACAGGAAATTTCAAACGAGCTCTCAAAAGGAGCTCGTTTTCTTTTTCCTGGGAGGTATACATGAATGATATGCGGATCTTTAACAATCAGGCGCTTCAGAGGGACGAAGAAGTTGAACGCTTTCATAATGCTTTTGAGGAGATCAAGGAGGCTATGCTGGATAAAGAAGGACGCTATCCAGTCGGCACCGTCATTCGGACGCATGGCTACGTTTTCCAACGTATCAGGTTCGAATGGATCCTACGGCCGCATGATTATCTTTCTCATAGGGAAGTGATGGATCGGTATCCGACAGAAGAAGAGCGTAAGTCTTACTATGTTTGGTACAATTCCAAAATACGCACTCCTTCATTCTGATGAAGCGCCAAATCAACTCTCCCGGGGCAGAGCCTTGTTCCGGGGTTTCTTTTTACCCAGTGAAATTCCGCCTGAAGCGGACTGGTCGCGCCGGATTTCACGGGGTGAACCTTTTTAGTAGTCGGGGTTGCCTTTCCTTAGCTCTTTTGTTAAGCTATGGCCATAGGAGGCCAGACTTAAATGTTTGGCTTTTCGTTGCTTAACATGTACTTTCGCGAAGGAGCGAAAATGAACCAAGACAACAATCAAAGCAAACGCAGAATCGCCATTCTTCACGGCTCTGACAGTGATAAGTCTCAAATGACTCTGGGGGTAGAATTTCTCAGGGCCATACGGGCGACGAGAACGTTTGAGATTACGGATTTCTACCGGGTCAGCATTCATCGCAACAATCGCGAATTGCATGCGTGGATGGATGATCGCCATCGTTTGAGTGATGTGGATGTGATGGTGATGGGAGCCGGATGTGCCGCCCATCTGCCGGGTGTGTGTGATGCCTATCTGCGCAACGATTGGAAAGACACTCAAATCGTCGTCGTTGGCGTGGGGTTTCAGGATCCCAAGAACTGGTGGAATTCCGCGGCGGCAGAATTGTCCATCTCGCAAGTGCCGGGTACGCAGGTAGTTTGTGGCGATGCCCGGGGCAACTTCGTCGGAGAAGATGGGTTCGTGCGGGCATTGCGATTTGCGGTCGAGGGAGAATTGCCGAAAATCACAATCCCGGAAGAAAAACCCAGCAAACACCGGACATTTGACGAAATGCTGACATTTCTTGGTCTGCCGAGTTCCTAGCGGAACAGACCGCGATGAAAACAAGAAGAACAAGGTTCACGGAACAAAATCGAGGCTGAAAGGGAGACCGCGCCACGTCGCGTCCTCCCGATTTTTTTACACAAGCAATTTTCTTTTTCTAAAGTCGTTTTTTGCAATTAGCGGGGTCTTTTGCTACACTCTCAGCCATGGAGGGACTCATGTTTATTATGGGTTCTGTTTTTTTACAATCAGGTTTTTAGCCAATGGATGGAGGCATTATGCTCGATACTCTCAAGAAAGCAACGCCTGTGGCATTAGCCGCCATTGAAGAAGAAATGCGGGTGCGCAAGACTACAGAAGTATTCCTCATTTTCTCTGAGGGAAGTCAATTCGATCACTTGGTCTACCAGAGGGCAGCCAAACGGGGCGTCTACTGCCTTGTCGCCGATCCTGCCAAAGTGACCGCGGAAGATGTCCTGAAAGTAAATCCCAAGGGTATCGTCATCACCGGTGGGCCCGCTTCGGTACATGCGGAGCCGCCACCTTTTGATCGGGCGATTTTTGACCTCGGCATCCCTGTATTGGGTATTTGCCTGGGCGGCCAGATGATTGCTCAACATGTCGGTGTGACTGTTGCACATGGCGGATCCGAGTTTGGCGAACATCACATGCAGGTTCTTTCTTCCTCCGATCTTTTCCGTGACTGTCCTCAAACGATGCCGGTGCTACAAAGTCACAGTGATGAGATTCAGATGGATCCGCGACTCGAGCTTCTCGGTTCTACCGGCGAAGAAAAAGTCTCCGCGTTCCGGAGTATTGAAAAACCGTATCTTTACGGTGTGCAGTTTCACCCGGAAGTTCCAGAAACCGAAAAGGGAGACACAATTTTCGAAAACTTCTTCTTCGGTATTTGCCGGGCTCAAGATCGCTTTCCGGCGGAAAAAATGGCCAAGAAAAAGATTGACGAGTTGAAAGTCAAACTTGCGGGAGGGAAAAAAGTCACTCTCGGGCTTTCAGGGGGCGCGGATTCTTCGACGGCAGTTCATCTCCTCAAAGAGGCGGTAGACGGAGAACCGCATCGCATCCAGGGCGTCTATATCAAGGGCATCGATCGGCCGGACGACGAGGCATTCGTTCTCAAATACTATGCCAACCAGCCTTGGCTCGACTTGGTAGTTGTCGATGCCACGGAGAGATTTCTTGAAGTTCTCGCCTGGCCGAAGATGAAACATTTCAAAAAGATCCGTCGAGCCATTCGCAGGCTCCTTGGTATGGGGCCACCGGTCACTATGAAGGCGAAGCGGCTCGCCATGCGAGTGGTGTATAAGGCCGTTCTCGAAGAACAGGCAAGAATATTTGGTGCTGACTTCATTGCGCAGGGTACGCTTTACACGGATATTTCTGAAAGCGGCGGGGGACACGCGAGCGGAGCGAGGAAGGCGGTCATCAAGATTCATCACAACACCAATCTCGGATTTTTTCTTCCGGAACTTACGCCACTTGATGACTGTGTCAAAGATGGTGGTCGGGATATCGGTCGAGAAATCGGTGTTCCTGAAGAACTTCTCGTGCGACATCCATTTCCCGGTCCCGGTCTCATTGTTCGGATTGAAGGAGAAATTACGCGCGAGAAACTCGCTATGGCGCGGCAACTCGATGGTATCTACATCGAAGAACTGCGCCGATTCGGCCTTTATCATCTGGTTTGGCAAGCCGGTGTCGTGGTGACACTATCGGAGCATACCTATACGAAAGGGGATGATGCCGGTATGGGCGTCGTGGTGATCTATTGGGCAGTGTGGAGTGTCAACGGATTTACGGCTCAAGCCGCAGAACTGCCACATGAGTTCCATAAGGTGATTCAGCGACGTTTCGGTAACGAGGTATCCGGTATCGGCGCGACGGCTTATCGTACATCCAACAAGCCCTATTCCACCATCGAGTGGGGTTAGGAAACTATTTCATATTGAAGAAAGGAGAACAACAAGCTCAAGGGGGATTCAGTCGCGCGAATGTGCGTGAGTGAATCCTTTTTCTTTTTGTGTAATTTCGTTGACTGTCAGGAGAACTTTTGCTAGTCTGAAATATGGTCTTTAAAAATTAGCAGTTTAAGGCTTATTTAAGCCTTACTTTTTTAACCGTTTTTCCAGAGGAGGTTGCGATGAGCAGAAAATCCAAGCTGAACCTTATACTGATAGCCTCTGGACGAGGAACGGACGCGACTGCCATTATGGCTGCCTGGAGGAACGGACGGATACCGGAAGTCAGTAATATCATTCTGGTAAGTACGTGCGCGGAGGCTGAGTGTCTGGAGAGGGCGGCCGAACATGGTGTGAAAGCGATCACCTTGGTGCCGCCGAATAATCCTCTGACCTCCGAAGATATGCCAATCTATCAAGACGCCCTTGCGCAGGTTGTGAAAGAGCATGATGCTGACATGATTTTCCTCGTCGGCTGCAATGTGATCATGCCACTTATTATGGGCGTGCCTATGTTCAATATTCATCCGGCACATACTATCCTGCATGGTGGTTACAGAATGCATGGTCTGAGGCCGCACCTGCATGTTCTTGCTGCGATTCAGGATGAAATCAGTCGCGGGATGAAAAAGCTCGGTCGGGATACGTTTTTTACCTACCCTACGGTGCACGAGGTAACAGAAGTGGTCGATGGCGGGCCGCCGTTGCTCCAGGTACCTGTCGAAATTCCTGAGGAAATAATTCGTTGGTACGATATTTCCAAAGTGGGTGCGGCCGAACTGCTGCAGAAGCACGTGTTGCCGTTCGAGTGGGAGATGCTGCCAAAGGCTGTCAGTCTGGCAGCTGGCCAAATACTTTCCGGAAGCCGTTCCATTCCGTAATTTTTTCTGTGTAGTCAATCGAGAAGGAAATCACCATGCAATTTGCAGTCACGAGAAAGCACAGCGAGAAGGGAGCGGTTCAGCTCGTCCGTATTTTGGATACTGCAACTATGGAAGCGGCAGCGGCAGAGCTCAATATTCCGTTTGATCGTCTCCATGAGTGCATCGGCGTGAATGATGTGCCCTTCAAGCGTGGGTTTGCGGGGGACGGAGCCTGGGCATATCATGTCGCTCACATCGATGGAGTCGTTCCGGTCGTCGTCTGATCAGCTCCACCTAATTACAAGTTTTTTGTTTCAAATCTTTGCCGTTGGCCAACTGTATTATGAATACGGCCAGCGGTTTTTCTTTTTTGCCTATTTTAAGGCATTTTGATAGACTATCAGGTCCTGCTATGGCAGGTTTAGGCTCTTTGACAACTTGTATTCTAACAAAGAGCGACACAGCATTTTAGCTTGTGGAGGCCATTTCGACCTTCACGCAGTCTTTGTAATTTAGTGTAGTCAACCAGAGGAGAAAACCATGATCATCACTCGAATCATCACCGTGCCGAACAAGCCGGGAGTGACTCCGGATATTTATCGAATCATCAATCTGGAAACGAACGAGCCTATTCTGGATGTCGCGGCGCTTCACTCATTGTTTTCCGATGGCATCACGACGCGCGTTGCGGAAGCGATGCCGTCCGATCCGTCAGTGAAATTCAAGGAAGTGATGTATCAGAACGGCGTCATCGATCCGCAGGAAACGATGATTATCGAACTCTGCGCCAAGCGGGGCGTCACAGTCGACGCGGTGAAAGTGGGCTATCGGTATTATGGAAAACGTATGGATGGCCTGTATGTGAACAAGGCCGTGCATATCGCCTACACCGCAGAGCCACAGCTTTCGACGCTCAAACCGCGCGGGGTTCGTCAGGAGACGCAGTATTATGATCTCCGCGCGATGGGCGACGCAGAGCTCACACAGTTGAGCAAAAATCGTGAGCTGCATCTTTCGCTTTCGCAGATGAAGAAGTTGGTGCAGTTTCAGGGGAGACTCGGCCTCTTTGTAGTGTCCGACGTCTATCTGGAAACATTCGCCGCTTTTTGGAGCGAACACTGCTTCCATACTTTGTGGAAAGCACTCGGTCTGTTCCAGATGCTCAAGGATGCAACGGCGAAGATCAACAATCCCAATCTGTTGTCGGCGTTTATCGACAATGCCGGCGTGTGGGATTTTTACGATGGGTTGGCTCTCCTGTTCAAACTCGAGACGCACAATTCTCCCACGCAGTCTGAGCCTTTCGGCGGACAGATGACAAAACTGGGTGGGGTTATTCGGGACATTCTGGAAAACGGTCTCGGAGCCAAACCGATCGGCAATGTGGAACTTACCGTCATCGGTGAGCGGGTTCGCAAGCGCTACCCGAAATTGGAAGGAGCCATGTCGGCGTCCGTGATAGCTCGGGAGACCGTGCGTGCCATTGCTGGTTACGGAAACCCGATGGGTATTCCGATGGATTTGGCGCGTATGATGAATCACCCGGACTATAGCGGCAAGCCGTTCGCGTTGGGCGGCACTGTCGGTATTACGACCCATGCCGCGGCGAAAAAAGGTACGCCGCACAAAGGCGACTTGGTAGTACTCGTCGGCGGACGAACCGGCAATGACGGATTGCACGGAGCGACTATCAGTTCTGGCGGGATCACCGAAAAAACCGATACCGGAGACAGCACGCATGTGCAAATCGGTCTCCCGTATACGGAACAAAAAATGATGCGGGCCGGAGTCGCGCTCCGTGACGCGGGATGCTGCAGCGCGCGCAATGACTTTGGCGCGGCCGGAATCGTGTCGTGTTTTGGTGAAATGGGCAAGGGTACCGATGGAGTGGGTGGCATTATCGTCAATCTCGCCCTGGTACCGCTCAAATGCGCCGATATGGCACGTTGGCAGATCGCTCTCTCCGAAAGCCAGGAGCGGTTCGGTCATGCGGTAAAGCCGGAAAAATACGCTGAGGCCATGGCTATTTACGAAAAGTACGGGCTGGAAGCGACAGTCATCGGTGTGTTTACCGACAGCGGCCGATTCCAGATGTTCTCTGATCCCGGCGTCGTTCCTAGCGTCGGTATGCAGCTGTCCGGAGAAATCGATTTGGATGTGCCGTATGCGTATTTTGACGAGTGTCCCTTGCCTTCAGTCGAGGTACGGGCGCCGGCAGAGAAGACGCAGATGGCAACATACCCGGAAATCACGCTTGGGAATGTGGAAGCAATGGGACTCGCAGTCGTTGGACACTTTGATGTCTGCGATCAATCCTCGGCGACGACACAGTATGATTCCACAGTGCAGGGCATCACGTATCAGGGCCCGCTTTACGGAGAAAATTACAACGTTGCTTCGTCACTTGCGGTTCTCCGTCCGGTGTTCGGGAAACCTTACGGCGCTACGGTCAGTATCAGTTTTTCACCGTGGCATTTCGAAGCGGATCCGGTCAGCGCGGCCGTCAATACCATGATGGACGCGATCGCGACCCAAGTGGTAGCCGGTGTGCAATTGCAAGACATCGCGCTGGCTGACAACTTCTATACCGATGGTGCTGATCCGGTGTCGCTGTGGTATTTGAGGGAACAAGTGAAGGCGCTTGTTGACCTTTCACTTGCTACCGGGACGCCGTTCATTACCGGCAAAGACAGTTCGGCAGGGCGCGGGACATTCGGTGGCGTTATCGTCAAAGTACCGCCGAGTGTTGCCATTACCGCTTTGGGCAAAGTGTCTGATGCGCGCCGGCTGGTTTTGCATCGGTGGAAAGGGGTAGGCAATATACTCGTCGCTTTGGGATCGCACGCTACGCGTCTCGATGGGTCAATTCTCTCTTCGAGCCTGGGCATTACCGGGACGAAGTTGGACCGGTTTCCTATCGAAGAAGCGCAGTGTTACCTGGAGGGGATAGGAAGATTGGCGCGTCAAGGCGTTTTCATATCGGCTGTGCCAATCAACCGGGGTGGAATTTTCCTTCGTTTATTCGAAGGCATCGAAGCTTCGGGGTTCGGATTCGAAGCGGAGATATGTACCGAACTCTTTCCGGAAAGTTTGGGAGGGGTGCTGGTGGAAGTTTCGCTGGATGCATTGCAGACTTATCGGGGTTTTCCGGAACTCAACCCGCGAGTGGTGGGTACCATTTTGCCGGAGCGGAGGTTCGTGGTTCAAGGGAAAGTTCTCAATCTCAATCTGCTCCGTCAAGCGTGGCAGGGTACATTCAAGGAGGTGCTTTATGGCAACACGTAGAAGGGTGAGCGTGCTCTATGCGCCCGGAACCAACACGGAGATAGAAACGATGGAAGCGCTTCGGCTCGCCGGCGGTGATCCTTACCTGGTTTTTTTGAAGGATATCATCAAAGGCAAAGTGCGGATTACGGACTGCAGCTGTTTCGTCGTCCCGGGTGGGTTCTCGTATGGGGACTATCCCGACACCGGCGTGGCAGTCGCGGAACTACTTCGTGAGCACCTTACTCTTCTCGCTGACTCGGGAATTCCGATTATCGGGATTTGTAACGGTATGCAAACTTTGATTCGCGCCGGGGTGTTCTTCGGGTCAGGGCTGGCGATGGCCGAGAACGAGTCGGGTGATTTTGTCAGTCGGCCAGTTCTCCACCGTGTCGAAGATGCGGACTGTGTGTGGACTCGGGGGTTAGAGGGGCGAGTACTTGTCTTCCCCGCTGCTCACCGGTTTGGCAAGCTCGAAGGCACGGGCAGGGTGAACGTCGTTATGACGTATGAAGGCGCATCGCCGAGCGGGAGCAAAGTCGCGGCAATTTGCGACGATACCGGCAGGGTGATGGCCATGATGGATCATCCGGAACGGCCGCCGGACAGCGAGCAAGGTCTTGCGATTTTTCGCAACGGTCTCACCGCCTGAAACAGGAGGTAAAGAAAGGAGACAAACGAAGCCCTGCCGGTCAACTGACCAGCAGGGTTTCTTCATTTTTATACATAAATTTGCCTATTTAAAGCTCTTCTGATAGGGTTTAGTCACAGGAGGCTGGGTCAGCGTACCTAGTCGTTTTTTAACAGAATTGCTTATAAAAGAGGTGATGAGATGGCTGATTTTGTGCGTCCTCAGGCTGACCTGTACAAACAAGACGGAGTGAATGTCCCTCTCGGTGACATTTTCAGCAAGTTTTCCGGTACCTTGTGCCAGCAAACCTATCGGAACTGTCCGCATCTCGTTGTTCATGATCTTTCGGATGGTCTTTTCCGCGGCCCGCGTTTTTTTGAGTCGATAGGGTTGCCGACCGGAACAGGTTTTCATCTGGCGCCCGATGGAATCGGTACCAAGCAGATCATTACGGATGCCGCCTTTCGCCACAAGCACTCGGCGCGCGATTGGGTCGCAATGTGCGCTGGCGATGTGACGCGCTATGGGGGAAATCCTGCCTTGCTCGTCAATGACTTGAGCGTCAAGTCACTTGGCGCTGATGAAGAATCCTCGACTTTCCATGCTGCCTGCAAGCTTATGCTCGGTCTCAAGGAAGTGGCTGATGAGAACGGTTATGTGATGTACAACGGTGAGACAGCAGAGCTGGGGCCGTGCATCTCTTCGGACAACCTACAGGCTACTCTGATGTACATCTGGTCCGGAATAGTGTTTGGGTTTTTCAACCGGAAGAACGCCATTACCGGGAAAGATGTCAGGGTAGGACAAAAGATCGTTGCATTGCGGGAATTTGGCCCGCGGAGCAATGGTGGTTCAAGTATGCGCAAAGCGTTCAATATGCGGTTTGGCAGCAACTGGTATGCGGAAAACGAGGCCCAAGCGTACATTCAGAAGGCAGCTGAGCCGTCAGCTCTCTATGATAACTTCCTTGCCTACATGAATGGCTGGTCTTCGGATGACCTGTCCCCAATCGTGAAATCGTCGCTCATCGTCCATCTGACAGGAGGGTCATTTCGTGGGAAGTTCTATGAAGACTTTCTAAAGCGTCATGGCTTTTCGGCCGTGCTTGACGACCTTTACGATCCGCCGGAAATCCTGCAGTTGTGTGGTAACTGGCGTGGTTTCGATTCGGCTGGCTTTTATGACACTTTCCACGGCGGTCAGGGGGTCATCGTTGTGATGGATAAGGAAGATGTCAGCGGGTATATTCGTTCTGCAATTGCAGCGGGACATGAGGCCAAGGAGTGCGGCGAAATTACAGACCGTTCTGGGGAGCCTCAACTCATCATTGACTCCAAATTCAAGAAGGGAGAAACGGTAACGATTCCATAGCGGTGGCAACATTGCGGTGCGCTCGGTCTTGGCTGATAGTAACATCATCAGTCGGGGCCGAGCGATTTTTTTATCCACCATTTATTTTCTTGACAAGCTTTTAAGGCAGATGTATTATTCACTATGTAAGTAGGGTAAACTGTATTATTACGATATGTAGATGTTACATATCGCTGTAAACACAAAAGCATATGCAAATTTTAACTCAGAAGCAGAAGATCGTCTTGCAGGCGATCAAGACGTATTTTACCGAGAACGGTGTAATGCCGACGGTGCGGGAAATCAAGAGCGAGACGGGAAAACTCGGGCTCAAATTGAAGAGCCTGCGTAGCTTTTTTCTCTATTTGAACGCGCTCGAGGACAAGGGGTACATCGAGCGGACGAGCGAGGACAGAGGGATACTTTTGAAGGGCGTGAATGCGGATACGTTCATCCAGGTGCCGGTGTTTGGCGCATCGAGCGCGGGCGCGGCGACGATGTTTGCCGACCAGTACATCGAGGGTTATCTCAGGGTGTCCAAGCGTTTGGTAAAAGATCGAAACGTTTTTGCGGTGCAAGTCTCCGGGACGTCGATGAACAAGGCGAAAGTGAATGGAAAAACCATTCAGAGCGGGGATTTCATTTTGGTGGACGCGCAGACGAAGGAATATCGGAATGGCGACCGTGTTCTCGTGGTGATCGATGGATTGGCGACGGTGAAGACGTATCGATCGCTCGATGGCAAGATGATTGCCTTGCTTCCGGAATCCACGGACAAGATACACAAACCGATTTTTCTCACTCCCGAAGACAATTTTGTCATCAACGGCAGGGTAATCGATGTGCTCAAAATGCCGAGATAGAGCATGATTGAACGTGGATAATTATGGCTTATAATAGCCTTTAAATTATTTTTCTCTTGCTTATTTCTTAAAAGCACTTTTATTTTGATGTATAATGAGGGTGTATAAAAAGGAATAAATCACGCAGTAAGAGTCTGCTAAAACAGGCTCCAGGGTCGATACCGGCGTTTTAAAAAATAAATGTAAAACATATGAAATTACACAATGTCACTTTTATCCTTCTGGTGGTAGGGGGACTCAATTGGTTAGCAGTAGGTTTGTTTAATTGGGATATCAGCGCAGTGCTCGGTGGTCCGGCATCGCTCGTTTCCAAAGCAGTCTACGTGCTTGTCGGCCTCTCAGCTGTTTATGAGGTGGTAGCTCATAAGGAGAACTGCAAGGCTTGTACATCGGCACCGTCGGTGTAGTACGATTTTCTTTACAGAAAACACCCTGAGCCTGTTCACCTTGGTGAAAGCCTTAGCGAGACAGGTCGAAGGGTGTTTTGTTTTTGACGAAGAGACGGATTTGTGGGAGGCTGAAGGGGGTAAAGAATAAGGAACACTATGGCATATCTCACTACTCCACAGCTTATATTCCCGGTGGAACAGTATAAGGTAAACGGCGTACCTTTTGGCAAGCGCTCTGTTTATGAAGGCGTTTTATGGGGTTTGCACCTCGGTGAGGACTGCGAGCTGCCGGCAGGCACCGATGTGCGTTCTTGTGGTCGCGGCAGGGTGGTATATTCGGCTCTTCATCCCGGGACGAAGGAGAAGGGCAATTGGGGGCATATTATCATCATCCGTCACAAACATATCAAAACGCGTAAGACATTCTATTCCGTTTACGCCCATCTTGGGACGTGTTTCAAGCGTATCAATGATAGAGTGGAACTGGGCGAGCCACTGGGATTCATCGGTGAAGGCAATACTCCGGAAAACGGGTTTTGGGATGCCCATTTGCACTTCGCTATCTATGTTGGGCCTTGGAAAAACGAGGTATTGCCCGGGTACTGGAAAGAAGGGGAAAAACGCACGCGTCCGGAGTGGTGGCGAAGCCCCAGCGAATTTATTAACAACTACAAAAATCTGTAGTGGTGAAATGATATTAGGGTGTGCGCTCGGAGGGGATCTCCCTCGACTAAACTTTTGTCGTCACAAAAGTTTGTCTGGGCGCCGCTTCGTGATTTCGTCTGTTGACGAAATAACACTTCAGCGTTCGATTCCCTACGTACGCCAAGCAGTTGGCGTACTCCTCGTGTGCGCTCGGAGGGGATCGAACCCCCGACCCTCTGGTTCGAAGCCAGATGCTCTAATCCACTGAGCTACGAGCGCAGATACAATACTTTTACCCTACTTTAAATACCACTCCACGTCAACAAGAGAATGGTGTATACTGGAAGCACTTTTAAGCACTAACTTTTTCAATATGACAGAGGAACAAATGAAGCAGATGAAGAGTGTGGCAGTCGTTGTGTTGGCGCTCTCGGCGGTTATTTATGTTTATCACTATGGGCGTTCCATTGATCAGGCATATCCGAACAAAACTTTTTCCGTTGATGGCGAGGCCAAAATGGAAACGGCTACCAATATTGCGACATTTACGGCGAGCGTCGTGACGGAAGGTGGAAAAAATGTGGCTGATGTTCAGAAACAGAATGTGGACAAGATGAATACTATCAATGCTTTTTTGCAGGAGAAGGGTGTTGAGAAAAAAGACTTGCAGACGAGCCAGTATTCTCTGACACCGCGTTACACATATTTCCCTTGTGATGGTCGCAGTATTTGTCCGCCGGCGGTTATTTCCGGGTACACGTTGACCCAGACACTCTCTGTCAAAGTGCGCAATTTGGAATCAGTCGGTGATATCCTTTCGGGTATCGTGGAGAAGGGTGCCAACAATGTTTCTGGTATCAGTTTCACGGTAGATGACGATACGGATGCGAAACAAGCGGCGCGGACGGAGGCTATAGCCAAAGCCAAGCTGAAGGCTGAGCAAATCGCCAAAGCCGGAAACTTTCGGATCGGAAAACTTGTTTCTTTGTATGAGGACTCCGGTGTCACTCCGGATGCCCCGACCGGTTATGGAGGCTTGGGCGGTGTCGCTATTGATGCCAAGTCGGTAGCTCCGGTAATCGAGCCCGGTACTGCGATTGGCACGGTGCATATGAATCTCACCTACGAGATTATCAATTAATCTTATATCAAGTTGTATTGACTGGTTGTAGGTCATTTGATATGCTACGACCACTGTTTGAAGTATCCTTCAAACGAGTTCTTTTTTTTGGGCACATAGCTTCCGCCCAAGGCGGACCAGCCTTGGGCTGGCAGTTGGTAGGTGTATATAATCTCGGATTCTTAAGTTATTTTTTGAAGTATAAGAATTTGGGCACATAGCTCAGTTGGTAGAGCAGCGGCCTCTTAAGCCGACGGTCGCAGGTTCGATCCCTGCTGTGCCCACAAAGCCCTCGTAGCTCAATGGATAGAGCCGCGGACTTCTAAGCCGTTAATGTTGGTTCGATTCCAACCGAGGGCACCAGCCGGGGGTAGGTAAACAAAAATTTGAAGCCCTCATAGGGGTGACTATCGTTCAACGGTTAGGACTGCGGTTTGTGGTACCGCTAATCTGGGTTCGATTCCCAGTAGTCACCCCTCTGGGGGTTTTTGTTTTGCTTAAAAATTCCGAGTATATAAACTCGCAGAAAATTTATTTGTCATTGAATGATTATTTTATTATACGCGACCGCGTATAATAAAATAACAAGTATAGGAATTTAGAAAGTGGATTTTTTGAATAAAAATAAAAAAAGACCCGGAACCCCTTTAAGAGTGGAATAGAAAAGTAAAAGCCCCCGATACCTAAAAGCAAGGTGGTACCAGGGGCAGGATGCCAGACGAGGTCTGGCGCGGAACCTCCCAGAGGGGAGGATTCGATTGTGTTGAATCTTGTGTGGCGGATTTTCCGCTCTTATTCTACTGCAAGGTGCTTTACTTGTTCGGCGCGCCGCCCGACTGGCTGCTGTTGCCGATCGACATGAAGGTGTTGCCGGCGAGCTCGAGGCCGTGAGCGTAGCGCGCGGGATAGCTGACCATGATCGCGGTCGCATTGGTCACGCCGTTTTTCTCAACGAGTGGCGCCTGGTGGCTGATGGCAGTTCTGCTTAAGCCCGGCGCGCCGATGTTGACGCTCTTCATCGCGTTGACGTCGACCATTTCTTTGCCGTTGATGTAGCCCGCACCGTCCATGTTTGCACCGAGGTTCGCCTGTTCCAGGGTGTTGGCGCCATTGAACGTGTACTTGGCAGCGAGGGAACCCAGCGCGGCAGCATCGATCCTGGTGCCGATCGTGGTAAATCCGGGCGCCATTTCTTTGGCTGCGGCGGTCAGGTTCATTTCGGCGTTGAGGGAACCCAGCTCGGCAATGTCAGGCAGCACGGTGGCCTTTGCATCGAGCAGGCTGGCAGCGGTGAGTCCCTGGGTCGGTATCTGCGCCGGCGGTTGCAGTGCGATCGCGGGAGCGGCCAGCGCGGCGACCATGGCAGCGGCCATCAGGGTGAAACGAAGTTTCGTTTTCATCGGTGAGTCCTTTTCAGGTTGATGGTACGAAGATTGCAATCCCCGTTTAAGTGGAACATCCTTCCTATTCCTAAACGGCAGGGTAGAGGGCATATAAATAAATTTCTAATATCTAATTCCTAATGAATGATCAGTTCATTAAATATGCTCTCCATTCTGCCGCCTCGGAATGAGGAAAACGCAGTAGAATATGTTGTTAAATGACTAAAATGTCATCCTGAACGCAGTGAAGGATCTCGGTAAACAATCCGCAGCCTTTTTATAAGGGGATTCTTCGCTTTGCTCAGAATGACAACGTACTCTTTATTTGTTTTAAATTATACGCTTTATACGATATATTTCAATTTTCTGTCAATAGTGTTAATTTTCTCGTATTTAAGCCAAATTCAAAATACTATATTCGATATTCTAATTAGGGATGTATTTTCTTGTATTCGGACCACTGTTTTTCAGACCAGCCTTTGGGCTTGGTTGCAAAGACCGGTTCTTCGCCGGGATGTGGGAAAAGACTGGGGGACTTGTAGTTGCTCCAGAAGCTGTCGTTGATGAGGCTTTCGCCGGTTGCATCCGTTACCAATTGGCTGAAGACGGTTTTCATGCTCCCATCGCCGCCCCTTTGCAAAATATGCGGGCCATCGACAGTGACGGTTCGCCCATCTTTGGTACCGTAGAAACGAAATGTCAGTTCCGTGTCATTGATAGTTGATTGCATGAGAATGGCGCCGGGGGTGTTGTTGGTGAAACCGAGATCGGGCTTGGGGATGTAGACGGTAGCATCCATCCCATAAGGAGTGTAGTATTTGACGGGGTAGGCGTGGTTGCGGCGCTCCGTAATCTTCATTCCGCTATAGATGGCGGCGCGGAAAACAGTGGTGGAAACTTGGCAGATGCCGCCGCCGAATTCCGGTGTGGTCTGATTGTTCTTGATGACCAGTTCCGGGAGATAACCGTGTTCGCCGTCGACCTCGCCCAAGTATTTCACGAAAGAGAATTCCTCACCGGGCGCGATGATGACATTTTGGAATTGTTCCAAGGCACGTTTGATATTGTAGATGCGATTCTTGGGGGAGCCTTTGAAATTGGTGCGCCCCTCACCGACGAGCTCTCTTAGCCCGAGGCGTTCGCGATCAGCGGCCACGAGTTTGGCTTGTGTCACTTCAGTGGGGAGAGTAATTCTGATTGTTTCCGTCTCAGTATTTTGGAGGGCGTTTGCGAGAAGTTCCAAACTTTCTTTTTCTTGCAGACGGCGGCCGACTTTTTCCAGCTCGGCAACAATCACTCGATCACCTTCGGCGGAAAATACGACGTCGACGGGATCCTGGTTGATTCTTTCGGCAAGTCTCACAATGAATTCTTTGAGAGCTGGAGTGTCGGTGGTGCGGAAAAGAGTATTGTGGAGATGACGCGAGGTATAACGTGAAAGAGAGAAGTCGCAGAAAAGTTTTTGGGCCGGGCAAAAAGCGGTATTTTCCACTTCGGAAAGAGCGGGGGGAGTATAGGCGAGATGAGTATCCAGTCGCGTGAAAGCGGAGATAGTGGGGGAAGAGACAGTCTCCGTGTAATCACCGGAGCGGATGACAAGAGAGTTCAATGTCACGGCGGATGTCTTGTACGGGAAGAAAATACCAACGCACACAGCGCCCAGGATGAGGGTTTTGGTGATGGGAGAGCGAGATGAATGGGGCGCCGATATTTTCATGGAACGAGAGAGAAAAAACAAAGCCGATTCCAGTAGAGCGGAAACGGCAAAGTATTGAAATATTCTGTAGAGGCGTTTCAGAGGCCCTTTAGAAGCCGCGTACTTGGATTTTCTTGGTTTTGGTTGTGTCAGCCTTCGGCAAACGAATAGTCAAGATACCGTTTTTGAGCGACGCGTCAGCTTTTTCCGGGAGGACATCCACCGGCAAGAGGACAGTACGGGCGAAGGAACCCCAGTAGCATTCTTGGTAATAGTAATTGCCGTTTTCTACGATCTCCTCGTTTTTCCGCTCGCCTTTGACCGTAACCATATCATTGTTGATGGAAACATCGAGGTCTTCCGGTTTGACGCCGGCGATAGTGGACTTGATGACGATATCGTTTTCAGTCTGGTAAACATCGATCGTAAGCTGTCCTTCGGCGCCATCATTTTCGTGTGGCTGGTTCGGACTGGCTGCGGCGGTAGGCGCCCAAGCTTCCTCACTATTGCGGGGAGCGGCAAAAGCAGGCGCTGGTTCACGCATAGCGACCAAGGTCTCCTCTTCCTCGGTGTAGATAGGGACAGATTCGCGATAGTTGTTGCCCTGGACGTCTTTGGCACCCGTGAGACGCTCAAAAAAGGAGTGTTTTTGTTTTATCATAGGGATAAAATTCTCAAGTGATTAGATAGTAAAATATCGCTTTTAGTATAGATGATTTTGTAAAGTGGCGCAAGTCCCGTTATTTTTGTATAGCGTAAAAGGTGTTTTTTTAGAATAAAAGTAGGATAGCCAGGTTATAGAGCGTGTGAAAGACAAGAGCGGCGGAAATGAGGGAGAGGGATCCGAATTGACGCTTCTTTGGTTCTTGAGGAGAGGAGTTTGAAGGGGAAAAAAGAAACAGAGCAAAAGCGATACTGGTCGCTATATGTAGGCCGAGGATTCCCGGCACCGCGAAAGAGGAGTGGAGTGTGGACGTATTCAAAACGAAAAGAGTTTCCAGGATGGCAAAGCCGAGTCCGAAGAGTGTACCGAGAATAAGGGAATGGTTGAAAGAGGTTCCGCCACGGGCAAAAAAACGTAAGGAGTATTGACGAAGAAATATATATTTGGTGGTTTCCTCGATGAACGCGATGCCGAGGAGGATGAAGAAGGATTCGAGTGAAAACACCCCATCGAAAGTAAAGGGGATGGCGGTGAAAAGAGTCTGATCGGGGAGGGAGAGCAGACTCACCGAGAGAAGTTCGAGAATGAGCGCGAAGCTCGAAGCGAGAGCGCCGAAAAGAATGATGACGATGAAAGGCATATTTGAATAGTATCAAGTAGAAGGTATCAAGTATCAAGTATGGGGACGGAGGCAATGAGAAAAGAAATTTTTAGACGAGCGAAGCGAGGTGGTGTTCGAAATCAGCGAGCTGTTTTCTCGCCTCTTCCAACTTCAACCGCTCCGCAACAACCACGTCCGGTTTGGCGCGTTCGATAAAGTTTTTATTTGAGAGTTTTGTTTCAAGAGTCGCGATGTATTTTGCTTTTTCGGATTTTTCATTTTCGAGACGTTTTGTTTCGGCATCAAAATCAATCACGCCTTCAAGCTCAATAAATGTCTGAAGCGATCCGCATTGCGCAAGCGCTGTATGTGGTGGGAGGGTTTCGGAAAAATGAATTTCATTGATACGGGCGAGGCGTTTGAAAATTGCTTCATTCTTCTGAATGGATTGTTGTGATTCGCCGCGGACGGTAATACTGAGTTTTGTAGCCGGATCGATTTGGTAGAAGGCTTTTATGGCGCGAATTTCTTGAATGAGCCCGATAACGAGTTGGAAGCTTGATGCTCCGTCTACTGCAGGTTTACCCTCCGAAGCTTTGGCGAAGGAGGGCCACTGTTCGACCATGAGGAGATTTTTTGTGTTATTGCCGGATATTCCCCAAAGCGCTTCGGTGACGTATGGCATAAAGGGGTGCCACAATTTGAGAAGCGTTTCAAAAACAAAACAGAGTACAGTATCATTCTTTTCAACCTTATGAATTTCTACATACCAGTCGGCAAATTCAGTCCAAGTAAAATCACGTAGTTTTTCTCCGGCGAGAGAGAGCTGGTAGTTTTCGATGAGTCGTGTCACTTCTCCTGCCGTATCTTGTAGTCGTTTCAGTATCCAATGATCCGCATCGCTTTTTGGTATCGGAACTATCGTAGGTTGTGAATCGCTAGTCGTGAGTTGAGTTTGAACATATCGTCCGATATTCCAGAGTTTATTCGTGAAATTTCGGAAACTGATAATCTTTTCGTCGCCAACCCGAACATCATTTCCGGGGGAGGATCCGATAACCAGGGCGAGACGCAACGCATCCGCACCGTAGTCAGCAATCATATCCAGCGGATCGATAATGTTGTCCAAACTCTTACTCATCTTGTGGCCTTGTTCATCGCGTACGAGTCCGTGGAGATACACCGTTTTGAAAGGCACAGTATCGAGGAGATAGGTGGTCATAAGAATCATACGAGCTATCCAGAAAAAGAGGATATCATAGCCGGTTTCGAGTAATGCAGTTGGATGGTATGTTTTCAAATCCTCAGTGTGTTCCGGCCAGCCCAAAGTAGAGAATGTCCACAATCCGGATGAAAACCACGTATCAAGTGTGTCTGGGTCTTGTTGCCAGTCATCGCCTTCAGGTGCTTCGATGCCGCAATATATTTCCTCGTTTTTATACCAAACGGGTATCCTATGACCGTACCAAATTTGCCGTGAAATACACCAATCACGGAGGTTGTCGATCCAGTGGAAATATACTTTTTCAAAACGTTCGGGGAGGATTTTGATTTTTCCTGATCGCACAGCATCCTGCATGAGTGACTTGAGCGTTACCGTTTTTCCGGCACGCTCAAATTCTTTGTTGACATTGATCCACCATTGTTTTTTGACTTGGGGTTCGATAACACCCCCTCCGCGACTGTTGGTGGCTATATTATGAGCATATTGTTCGTCGACCTTTACGACGAGTCCTTTGGTCTTAAGCTTCTCGACAATTTTTTTGCGAGCCTCCTTTATTCCTTGTCCCGCAAATTCCTTCGCAATAGGCAGGAGTTTTCCTTGGTCGTCGATAATTTGCTCGATATCGAGACCGTGCCTCTTTGCGATTTCGAAGTCTATACGCGAATGAGCGGGAGTAATGGTCATAACGCCGGATCCGAATGTCATATCGCCCGCCGTGTCTTTGATAATGGTGGCCGTGATGGGCCCATTTATCCATTCCAGGTCGATTTTTTGTCCATGCTGGTATTCTTTGTAGCGTTCATCATCCGGATGCATGACCACATACTTGTCGCCGAATTTGGTTTCAGGGCGTACCGTACCGATGACGAAGGGGCCGTACTGGAAATAATAGAAAGGGCTATTTTTTTCCACGTAATCGATTTCATCGTCAGAGACGGTCGTTTGCATCTCTGGATCCCAGTTGACGATACGCTCACCGCGATAAATTATTGCCTCATCAAACATTTTTTTGAAAGCGGTACGAACGGCAAAGTTACGTTTTTCATCCAAGGTGTAGGCTTCGCGCGACCAGTCGAGCGAGGAACCTATTTTTTTTGTCTGGTGGATGATAGTGTCATGGCTTGCCTTCGCGAATGTTTCAACACGTTTCAACAGTTCCTCACGCCCCAGATCATGGCGAGTCTTTCCCTCTTCTTCGAAAATAATCTTTTCGACTTTGCTCTGGGTGGCGATAGCGGCATGATCGGTGCCGGGCAGCCAGAGGGTGCGATAACCCTGCATTCGTTTGAAACGAACAATCAGATCCTCAATCGCCAGCATACAGGCGCTCCCGGTGTGGAGCGTCCCTGTCACATTCGGTGGGGGAAGAACAATACTGAAAGGAACGGCATCCACTTTTGTGACGCCGGCTTCAATGCATTTGTCCGGGTTGAAAAAACCACTCTCTTCCCAAGCGTGGTAGAGCTTGTCTTCCCAATCTTTGGCATCGTAGGCTTTGGGGATTTCTTGTCCGTTCATATCGTTCAGAATACCATTAGAAAGCCTTTACTTCAACCTTTTACATCATTCAGTATGCGGAGAAAGATTTCATCGCCCGAGGTTTGGTCAATGAGATGTTCAGGATGGAATTGAAGTCCCCAGAGCGGGCGTGAGCTATGTTTGAATATTTCCTTGCCGTCTTCAGACTCCGCAAGGACATCGAATGACTCCGGGAGTTTTTTGATTGCCCAAGAATGGCCCTCATATACTTGAAAAGGAGAATGGATGCTGAGTATCCGTGTGCCAGTTTCTGTCGGTAAGACAGTGATGATTCCCTGTCGTTTTTTTCCGAGGAATTCAAGCTCTGCGTCAAATGCATTCGCAATAATCTGCGCTCCGAGACAAATGCCAATGATCGGTTTTTCTGATCCGAGAATGATGCTTTTTTGGATGAGAAAAAATTCTTCGTATTCTGTGACGGACGGAACGTTCGTTCCACCGGAAAGAATGATGAGATCACGTCCGAGCGCGTCAGTAGCAGAGAGTTTATTCCATGGCACAACAGTCGGAGTATCCGGAAGAAGTCTGCAGATTTTTTCGAGATGTTTTGTCTGGTTGTCGATGAGGAGAATGTTCATAATATTTAAGATTTTAGATTTTGGAGTGGCAGGTTGGCATCGGGGTCGAGAGTGAGGGGAGTGTCCATAAGTTCCTTTCTCTGTTGTACACTCATATGTTCGTAACGGAAGGCGGCGGCGATGCCGATCATAGCCGCGTTATCGAGCGAGTAGGCAAATTCCGGTGTCAGAAAGGTTATCTTATCCTGATTTGGAAGCTCGGCTTCCAAATTGAGAGAATCGATGATTTTTTGCAATTGTTCGCGGAGACGTACGTTTGCGGAGACACCGCCGGCGATGACAAGCGTTTGGGGTGAATAGAGTTCAATCGCTTTTTTTGTCTTAGTCACCAACACATCGACGACGGCTTCTTGAAACTCACAACAGACTTGATCGATGAATTTCTCGTTTCTCATCCCTGCCGTATGTTTTTTCAGAAAGTAGAGAACTGCTGTTTTCAATCCGGAAAATGAGAAATTGAAATCATCGCTGTTTAACATTGGTCTCGGAAAGGTAAATTTAGTGTCATCCCGAACTTGTCGAGGGATCTCGTTTTTTGTATCAACAACTTGGGTATTACGGGATTCCTCACTATGTTCAGAATGACGCTGTCTAAAATCATCGGCACGTTTCGCGACGATTGGTCCACCAGGGTAGGTGAGGCCGAGAAGTTTAGCTACTTTATCAAAAGCTTCGCCCGCGGCGTCATCTTGTGTTTCCCCAAGCACTTCGTATTGGAAATGACCGCGCATCAAGACAAGTTCGGTATGTCCACCGGATACAATCAGAGCAATCAAAGGAAAAATATCTTTTTGGTTTTTGGTTATTGGTGATTGGTTATTGCCAATGAAATTGGCGTATATATGTCCCTCGAGATGATTGATGCCGATAAGCGGCTTTTTCCAAATAAGCGCCAGAGTTTTGGCGGCGCTGACACCGACCAAGAGGGCCGGCATCAGTCCGGGTCCTTGGGTGACGGCGATGAAGTCAATAGTATCCGGTTTTGTGCCGGAGCGGGTGAGTGTTTCTTCTATGACAGGAACGATGTTTTTCATATGTTCTCGTGAAGCGAGATTCGGGACCACACCACCCCATTTTTCATGGACTGTCTGCGTGGAAACGGTATTGGCAAGCACGGTAGCTTTGGAATCGGTCCATTCTATAATAGCGGCCGCCGTGTCATCACAGGATGTTTCGATGCTCAAAATGCGCATGATTGTGTTGAATAGGATATACTGTAACTGTATCAAGCCTATGACAAAGCGCAAGTATTCCAAGGAAGTTGGCAAGGATGTAACCGATGAAGAGTTGGTGGCTTTGGTACGGCGCGTTGACCCGGGCTACTATGAGGCAATAGTCACTCGTTATCGGAAGAAGTTACTCCCATATTTTTGGCGCTTGATCGGTGTCGGTGATGAAGCGGAAGATTTGCTTCAGAATGTTTTTATCAAAGTATTCGAGCACTTAGCCGACTTCGATATACAGCGGAAATTTTCCCCGTGGATTTATCGTATCGCGCACAATGAGGCGGTGAATTATCTCAAGAAAAAAAGCTATCGCCAGCTGATAGCCTGGGAAGATATCACCAGTGTCAAGGAGATGACGAGCGCCAGAGATGAGGGTGAAACACCGGAAGAAGCGCGGATGAGAGATGAGGCGCGTATCGCACTCAGAAGAGCGCTTAATACGCTCCCCAAAAAGTATCGGGAAATTCTTCAACTGCGTTATTATCTGGATAAGTCATACGCCGAGATGAGCCGGATTTTGAAGAAACCCGAGAATACGGTGGCCAGTATGCTGAGCCGGGCGAAGAAACAACTCTTCAAAAGTCTCGGTGAACGCAATAGAGATGTTACAAGCCCATTTGATCCGGAAAGGTTTTTCTTGTAGTTTTAGGAATAAATTTACTCCCCGTATATGTTTCCTTTTCCTTTAGCAATTCTTCTTGCATATGGGCAAAGTGACCAAAAAAATCATCAACAATATCCGCATCCACGGAAGGTTTGACCACGTTTCTGGCGCCTCCGTCTATCATGCGTTGTGAGTGGATGAGTATCTTGTCAATTTTCAAAGTACGATTATAGCCTCCGTCAGTGAAAATTTCCACATCGTGACCGCCCAACGCCCCTGAAAAATGTTTCCCAACAAAACCTTTTTGGTTGAATGTTTTTCTTGATTCTGTCATCGAGAGATTTCGATACTCGTCCCTCGTAGCTTTTTCCAATACATTCTCGACCAGAGCAGCCTCCCTCGTCGTATCGATGTAATTCTCCATGGTTCTCTTCTGCTGTTTCTTCAAAGTTTTTCTTGCGGGGGCGCCGGCTTCGCCTAATGTGGCCATCGCTTCCTTCTGAGCTTTGATGAGCGCTTCATAGTCTTGCCTATCGGGTGAAAATTCTGGCATAGAGTGGAAAGGTTAATTCTTTCTCATAGAATAACACAAAATCCTTAGAATCTGTATTCGTTACCGAGAAACGAAGAAAGCGCTTTTTACTCCAGGTAAAAAGCGCTTATTATGAGTCATCTTTTCGATACTCTCTGGCTAACGTCTGACAGCCTTGAGAATGGCGATGAGAACGACGGCGCCGACAAGCGCGACGACAAAGCTCGAAAGGTTGAAACCACTGACGTCCCCACCGAAGCCAAAGAAATTGAAAAGCCAGCTTCCCAAGACAGATCCGACGATGCCGACGATGACATTGAGGAGAATGCCTTGTTGCGCGTCAGTATTCATGAGGAGTGACGCTACCCACCCGACGATGCCTCCGAAAATGATATAGACGAGAAAACTCATATGTTTTGTGATAATTATTATGTATGCTTGAAGTAAACTACTTCTTGATATTGACGTCGATTTTGTCAGGGACAGGGATATTGACAGTCGTTCCGGTATTTTCACTATTTGCGTTTTGGGAGCCTCGCATAGCAGGCCATCCGTAAATGACGAAAAGAAAAATGACTACGATTGCCACCAAGATGCCGACAATCATTCCCATCCCGCTACCTCCATCCGAAGAAGCTGGTGCTGGGTTTGTAGGGGGAGTGTTGATTATAGTTGTCATAAATTGTGAGTTTAAAAGTTATACTTACTGGTCCTGCCGATCCAGCTTTACGGCTGCCTCCGGTGTGGAGACGGTCTTTCCCATAACGAGGAGCTTGATGATGCCGAGAGCCACTACCCAATAAACGAACATAGCCAAGATAGTCGTCCATTCGAAAACGCTGCCTTGAGCCTTTGATACTTTGAATACAGCGACGAAAGGCGCAGCAAATGGCGCTGTTACTGAATAGATGAAACTGGTGAATCCGGCCCCCGCATTGGCACCGAGCAGTTTCAATACGAGGCGGAAAGCGAGCAATACTTCCACGAGCCCTAGGATGTAATAGACTATCTGCGTTCCGCGATAGAGCGGCTTGGTGCTGCCTGATGACATGGCATCCATATGTTTGAAGTTAATAATTATGTGTTTACGGTTTCAATAAACTGAATAGAATCATGGTTTTATGTCGTTAATGATGATGTATTTATTGCGAACCTTTTGGTACGCATTTAAATGGCCTATTTAAAGTATACTCCTTATCTAAGTTACTTAACATAGTTAAATACATTATAGCAAACATCATAGCCTTGTCAAACGATTAAGAGGGCTTTTTCCCAAGACTTTTTCCGTTGCGGACAATACCTGTTAAGACTTCCTTATATACTTCTATCTTTTTGGAAGGAATTCCTCGCAGTATTCTTCCAAGAATTTTTTGAATATCTTTCTCAATTTGAGCGAGCCTCTTTTTTCCCTTCACAGTAATGTCTACACATTTCACGCGTCTGTCTCGCGAGTGTTTCCCTATGACAATATTCTTCTTATACAAGAGCGTTTTGAGTGTCCGAGTAATCAGTGGCGTGCGGACAGCCAGTTTTCCTGCGATTTCCGTAACTCGAAGCTCTCCTTCGTCATGCACCAATTCCAAAAGCTTCCACTCCGTATGGGTGGTGCGGTACTTGGCAAGAATTGGGTTGTGAAAAGCCTCAAGGGTACGATAGGCCTTCCACTGGAGCAGTCCCGTGCGGCGCATAATGCTTAACTTAGTTAAATGATATGAGTAGGATACCTCATTATCACAAACCAGTCAAGCACGTCACTGTGTTGCTTCTATGTAGCCCCAAGGGGAGTTCCGCCTCGCTGTCTTTTGACAGCTTCGTTGCCCTGGGCAGCGCTGAATGCTCGCTTGCTCACATTCATCGACACTCGCCAGTCTCGCCTACGCTCGAAGGCTCGCACCTGCCCGTCCGACTCCCTAAAGAATATAAACAAAATTCCCACCCATGAAGATGAGTGGAAATTTTTGTTTGTAGCCCCAAGGGGAGTCGGACCCCTCTTACCAGGATGAAAACCTGGTGTCCTAACCGATAGACGATGGGGCCCTTTTTCGCTAAAGCTTCATAAGGGCGAAGCCATATCTCTTCCTTGATATAAAGAAAAAGCAGTCTGTCAACTGCCTTGATATGGTAGCATAAAAACTTGTTTTAGCAAGAGTGAGTCGCATTGCTTTTTTATTGACAAATAAGGTGAGATTTTACATACTGGCGATGCTATCCAAATGGGTGGCACATTTCAAACAACCGGGAGTAGATACCAATGTCGTTAAATAGGCACAGCCGTATCATTACCTGCTTGCAGGAGGCAGGTGGGACGCTTTCTTTCCTCGAAGTCATCAAACGTGTTAACGCTTCATCCGGGCGAGATTACACGGAATCCATGATGGCGCTGGACATGAGAGCCCTTTCCTTTGGTGGGTTGGTCTCTGTCACTGGCCAGGGTGGACAGGCGATGGTTTCCTTGACCGAGGAAGGGAAAATGAAGCAGGTGAATTTCGTTCCGAGTGCATCTGGGCGAGGACACAGCAAACCTCACGCGGAACAGCAGACAAACATGTAACCAGCGCGTCCAGCGCGACGCACAACACGAGCGGGAGACCTTTTGAGGAAAGGCTCCCGTTGTTAATTTTCCGAGGCACTATCCGGAAGTTCAAGAGCATTTTCTTTGCAGATTTTGGCGTAGGCGAGGGCACTCGGGCGGACGGTGCGTTTTTGGGTAGCATAGTCGATTTCAATTAATCCGAAGCGCGGCCAAAAACCTTTGTCCCATTCGAAATTATCCAGGAGCGACCAATGGAGATAGCCGCGCACGTCGGCACCACTTTGGATGGCTGTGTGGAGGGAAGCGAGCGCTTCGCGGATGAAGCGGGGGCGGAGATCGTCGTCGGCATCGGCGAGACCGTTTTCCGTAATATAAATCGGCTTTCCGTATTTTGTCAGTTCCATAACCGTTTGCCCGAGAGACTGCGGATAAAATTCCCAACCAAAATCCGTTTGGATCTCGTTTTTGTTCTTATTGTAGCCGCCGGTGATGCGGTGATGATGGTAGTGATTCAAGCCGATGAAATCCTGATGAGCGACAATTTTTTTGAGAAACCAATCATTCCAGAGAGAGTCCGCCAGTCTTTTAAGCAAGCGGTTCACGAGCGTATTGTCGGTGGCCTCGAACCAGATGTTGTGTTTCGCGACGCCTACCCGGGATTCCGGGAAAATTTTCTTTATGACGGCGTAGGCTTTTTTGTGGGCGTCGGCTTGCCGTCGCAACGCCTTGAAGAATGAAAAAATATTTTTCTTTTGGGGCGGCCAGATGCCTTTCATATAAGCGCCACCGGCAAAGACGTCCGGCTCATTGATGGTTATCCAGTAGTGGATATGCTCTCCGAGAGCCTGGGCTACTTTTTCGGTATAGCGTTCAAAACAATCGGGGAAATCTTTATGGAGTACACCTCCTTTTTTTGAAAGCCAGAGAGGGAGGGTGAAATGGAGAAGCGTGACGAATGGCTCGAGACCGCGTTCTCGGAGCGAGAGAAGGACAACACGGTAATGCTCGATGGCTTTTTCATCGAATCTTCCCTCTTCCGGCTCGATCCGCGACCATTCGATAGAAAAGCGGTGGGCATTGTGGCCCAGATCTTTCGCGAGATCGAAATCTTCTCGGAAACGATTATAGTGATCGCAAGCGAGGCCGGAAATATAATTTTTGGGGTTCGTCGCTTCTCCCTCAAATTCCTTCCAATGAGGATTCCAGCGGAAGTCCTTTTCCGATTCGCGCGCCAGGCGCTCGGCATTTGCTTTCTCCCATTCGCTCCAATCGTTGTGTTGCCCTCCCTCAACTTGATGGGCAGCGGTCGCCGCGCCCCAATAAAATTTTTCAGGAAATTTGAGAATCTTCATATTGTCAGTATAAAAGAATTCAAGCTGCTTGGGAATACCAGGCAGCTTGATGGGTGTGGGTTCGAGTTTGGCTTAGCCAGGATGATTCGGGTACCGAATCAGGGGTTTCCATTGCTTGCGCAAGTTATATGCCCAGATTCAAATGCGGAACCACTATCACCAGCTTTCCCGACTTAGATTCATGAGGTAAACCCCATTTCAGTTTCGGGTGGCTGTTCCACATGCAGAAGTTTCTCTGCGTGAGGAGTCTCTTTTGATTTCCTCCAAACTCTTACTGACAGAATAGTACGATAGCCAATTTGTGTCAATAGCATTTTGTTGACTTTTTGGCTCAGAATAGGTATTATTTGAAACATATTATGCAACCATTTTCTTTTCCTGATCCGCGGACGACGGAACCGGCCAAAAGGCGGGCTCAGCGGGCTATTGAGATGATTCCAGGACTTCTTACCTGGACGACGCTTTTGGGTATGGTCGTTTTTTCTTTTTTTCTGCCGGTGTGGGCGGCGATTTTTGTGATCGTTTTTGATATTTACTGGATCCACAAGGCGCTCTACATTTCTCTTTTTTCACTCGCCGGACAGCGTGATGTCGTCGAGGGGAAGCGTATCAATTGGTGGGAGCGTTGTCAGAATATTGCCCACCCGGAGGAATACAGTGAAATGCTCAAAGAGCGCATCAAAAGTCTCTATGCCGGTATGAAAGAAATGTCTTTTTTCGCCGTGCGCGATCGCTATACGATGAAGAAAGAGATTCGGCGTTTAAAAAAAATTCAGAGAGAAACGCGGGAACTTTTCTCTCTCAAAGATCAGATTTTGGATTGGCGCGATATTATTCACGTGGTACTTCTTCCGACAGCCGGGGAGCCGGCGGAAATCATCGAGCCGGCTATTCGGTCGCTGGCAGAGAGCAATTTTCCCAAAGAGCAGATGATCGTTCTTTTGGCGACGGAAGAGCGCGAGGACTCGAAAACCCGTTTGGCGAAAGTGGAATACCTGAAAAAAAAATTCGGTGGAGTATTCCGTGATTTTCTCGTGACGACGCATATCGTGGTGGAAGGAGAATTGAAATGCAAAGCTTCCAACGCCGGATTTGCCGCCCGCGAGCTTATGAAATATCTGGATGAACACAACATCGATTACAAGCGGGTGATTTTCTCCAACTTCGATTGTGACAGCGTGGCGCATCGGGAATATTTCGCGGCCCTGACGTACCGCTACATCACCGATCCCAAGCGTCTCCAGCGCGCCTATCAGCCTCTCCCGACATATCACAACAATCTCTGGGATACGAACGCCTTCGTGCGTCTCGTGGTGACGGGATCATCGTTCTGGCATTTGTACCAGAGTACACGGCAGGAAATGGTGACGTTCTCCTCGCATTCGGAGCCGTTCGACACGTTGGTAAAAGTGGGTTTCTGGCCGGTGAATATGATCAGCGAAGACTCGATCATCTATTGGAAATGTCTCGCTTATTTTCACGGTGATTACAAGGTCCAGCCGATCCATTTGCCGATATCGCTGGACGCGGTGTTGGCCAGTACGTACTGGAAGACACTGGTCAATCAGTATAAGCAGAAACGGCGCTGGGCGTATGGCATCGAAAATTTTCCGGTGACGATGCGCGCCGTCTGGCCGGACAAATTGATTTGTCTCCGCACCAAATTGCGGGTGACGTTTGAGATGCTTGAGGGGCACTACTCGTGGGCGACGACGTCTTTTATCCTGACTTTCCTAGGTTGGTTGCCGCTTCTTTTCGGTGGGGCAGCTTTTCGAGAAAGCGTGCTTGCACACAATCTTCCATTCATTACCAAAACACTAATGACATTGGGGTTGATGGGTTTGTGTATTTCTATCCCGATGTCGCTTTTGTCGTTACCTCCGCGTCCGAAAAAATATCATTGGTCACGACATTTTCTTATGTTGTTTCAATGGATACTTATTCCGCTGGTTGGATTCCTTTCGGCCTTTCCGGCGGTCGACTCGCAGACACGTATCCTTCTCGGCAAGTACTTTGGTGAATTCTGGGTAACGGAGAAAATGCGTAAGGGCTAGCATGAGGAAGAGAGAATCAGGAATGAAGAGAAGTGTAATGAAACGGATTGATATCCGTCTCAATATATAGTTGGTTTTTGCGGCGGGAGCCTGTTGTGAGGGTGGCTCGGGTTGTTTTTTGTGGCAAAGGAGAAAAAAGGGAGATTAATATGATATTCATTGTACATGGAGACGCTCATCGTTTTTCAAAATATTCTTATCGGCAACGCGCTTGCTTTCCTGGTGCTTATTCCGACCACTTCCTTATTTATTGATATGGGATTCGTCCTGAAGGGAGTGCTATACACAATTTCGTTTGGCGCCGTCTTTTTGGTTATGCTCGTGCGTCCATTGGCGGATATTTTTACCGAGCAGCTGTGGCTCCGCCGTCTGGTGATCTTGCGCAAAGGACTGGGCATCTTGTCGGCGTCAATCATTGTCGGTTTTATGCTCTCGGCTATCATTGCCCCGGAGTCTATTTATTCGCAATCTCTTTTTACGGTAGATTTCTATTCTTTCGATAACTATCGTTTTTTCGCGCATATCGGAGATATCTCAGGCTTCATCCTTCTCATCACATCAAACATATTTTCCCAAAAACTTCTCAAGCGGAATTGGAAGCGTATACAGAGGCTTTCCTATGTGTATTTCTATGCTGGTGGCATCTATGAGGCGTTTGCCCTCAAGAGTATGTTTGCCTTTTACGCTTTGTTAATTGTTACCGCTCTGACCACACTAGCGTGGGCTGCTAAAATCTTGCGCAGGAATCTCGTCTTGGGTAGTTAAAAATCAAGAAAAAGAAGAAAATCAAAACCCGCCTCTGATTGATATTCCAATCATTGGCGGGCTGGAGTTAAGAGGGACGAAAAAGTGCGCGCGTTTGTTGTCAGTAGCCGAATCTGGGGCGCCATGGTCGCCATTCTGGTACCGGTTCGGCGGCGATGCGCGCAAATCTTGCGGCCTCTTCTGCTTCTCTGACCTTTCTGTTTTCCGCGTTTTCTCTTTCTCGGATGCAGACAGTACAGGTGCCGGCTCCTTTGCACCGGCAGTCGCGCATCCACCCATTCGGATGTACAGGCTTTGGTTTTGGGGAGACACCTGCCAGACTGGCGTATTTGTTCACGCTGTGATGAGTGACATTGTTATTGGATCTCTTTCTTTTTTGTCCGCTCGTGTGCCTCACTTGCGATTCGAAGGTTTTCCCGCCGCCTTTGCGCTTCTGTTGCCCCGATAGCACCTTGCTCATTGTTGTCCCCTCGTTGTGATGTTAACGGAAAAAAGACGAATAAATAATTTTTTAAAAAGCAATATAGTATTGTCAGCCTTTCTTTTCAAAAAGTCAAATTTATCCAGCACCTTCTAAAATACCCCGTGGTCTTGTCACGGGGATGAACGGGAATACAAATCCTTGCGGTGAAGATGCTGGATTTACTCCAAGTGAATCTGTTCCTCGAATTTTTGGAGAGCATCTTTGAGGAGCGGGTGATCGACAAGGAGAGCATCTTCGGAAAGGATGAGCTTGGCTTCCTCACGGGCAATCTGAATAAGTTTCATATTGGTGAGGTTTTCCATCGCGATATCCGGCATGCCTGATTGGCGCGTGCCGAAGAACGCTCCCGGACCGCGGATACCGAGATCGGCCTCGGCAATTGTGAAACCATTGGTGGTTTTTTCGAGAATTTTCAATCTTTCGTTTATCGATTGAGCTTCTTGATGTGGAAACAGGAAACAGTATGATTGGTGTTCGGCGCGACCGACGCGTCCGCGGAATTGATGTAGTTGGGCCAGTCCGAAACGCTCGGCCTCCTCGATAATAATAATGCTGGCGTTGGGAACATTGATACCGACTTCGACGACCGCGGTGGCAACGAGAATATCGTATTTTTTCTCCTGAAAATCGCGCATTACTTCTTCTTTTTCTTTTGCCTTCAATCTGCCGTGGAGCAAGCCTATTTTCAAATGCGGAAAAACTTCTTCTTCGAGGCGTTTATGTTCCGCCACCGCCGCCTTGATTTCTTTGAGAGCCAACGATTCTTCAACGAGTGGGAAAATGATGAAAGCCTGGCGGCCTTTGGCAATTTCACTCCGCACCAGTGCGTATGTTTTTTCGCGCTCACTGTTACTTGCGGCGATGCGGGTGATAATCGGTTTGCGGTCTTTGGGGAGCTCATCGAGAAGTGAGAGATCGAGATTACCGAAAAACGCCAGCGTTAGCGTGCGTGGGATGGGGGTGGCTGTCATACTCAAGAAATGCGGCACTATTTCTTTCGATTCATCAAGACTTGTATATGAGAGCTCTTGCAATCGCGCTCTCTGTGAGACGCCGAAGCGATGCTGTTCATCCACAACGATGAGAGCCAGGTTGTCGAAAGCGACATCGTTTTGAAGGAGGGCGTGGGTACCGACGATGATTTTTGGGATGCCGGCGCTGATGGCTTTGAGAAGGGTCGGGCGTGTCACGGTTGTGCCACCAAAGATTCGATAACTGCCGGTGAAAAGGGTGATATCATGTTGTGTCTCTCTAAAGATTTTGGAGAGGCTTTCGAAGTGTTGTCTCGCCAGGACTTCGGTCGGAGCGAGTATAGCGGTCTGTAAACCGTTTTCTGCGGCAACAAAAGCGGCTATGGCTGCGACGATAGTTTTTCCTGACCCAACATCACCATTCAAGAGTCGGTTCATCGGGCGTGTTTTTTTCAGATCGGCGAGGATTTCCGTGCTGGCTTTCTTTTGGGCATTGGTGAGAGTGAAGGGGAATGTGGCTATGAATTTTTTGAGCGCGGTTTCATCACAAGTAAGAGGATTCCCTCTGGCCGTTTCAAAAAGCGCCTTTACCTGTAAAGCTTTGAGCTGGACGAAGAACATTTCATCAAAAGCAAAGCGTTTGCGCGCCAAGAGAGCGAACTTCTCGCTTTTGGGGAAGTGAATATAGAAGAGAGCTTGTTTGAGGGAAGGTAGATGGAGACGATCAAGGATTTCTTCCGGTACGGGGTCGGGGAATTGCGCGAGTTTTTGGAAAATGCCGGTCAATTGCCAGCGAAAAAATCTGGAGGTCAGGCCGGAAGTTTCCGGATAGACAGGTACGAGGCGACCGGTGTGGGTGGCATCGCGCTCGCTTCGCTCAAAGGCGGGGTTTTGCATGATGAGTCCATCGCGGTCACGGCTCACCTTCCCGCTGACGCGGATTTGCATATCCGATTTCAGAGTTTGCGCGACGAAGCGCTGGTTGAACCAGATGAGACGAATCTGTCCGCTTTCATCTACGAGTGTCGCTTCGGTGAGCAGCATTTTTTTCTTCCAGGTGCGACCGGCTTTGATGTCTGTCACTGTTCCGACGAGCGTGCATTTTTCGTCGGGTATGAGGGAATCGATGGGGTGGATTTCCGTGTAATCCTCGTAGCGATGCGGGAAATGATACAACATATCGCGCACGCTGAAAATTTCCAGACGCTGTAGTTTTCCGAGCGTCAGTTTTTTGATGGAAGGAATGTTCGCGAGCGGGGTATCGAAAGTAAACATACGTTCAGTATACCACCTGCAAAAACCGTTTTTAGATAAAAAAAGCCGATACTAAACACGCGCGTGCTAGTATCGGCAAATGCCAAGAAGGAGAAATTAACTTGGCAGCGAAGTTGAGGGTTTAAAGAAACGTACTGAGTTGAATCAGCGGCTTAACGTATGGAAGCCGGCCGCCAGCGGGTTTTTTCCAACCGGGTCATTCGAAGCGCCGTTTTCTTGGGCGGTTTGACCGGGGTAACTTCCCCAATATCGAGGTATTGCAAGTTGGCAAGAATATGAAACTCCGTCAGACCCTGGGATTTTCCCATTCTCGTTAACAGGATCCGCCGGTTTCCCACATCCAAAGCCAGATGGGGGCGATCCCGGTGTGTTGCGTTAAATTTCCGTTGAAGTGTCCGAAGAGATCCCGCATGGCCATTGATCGGCTCACGGCTCTCAACCTCAGCCACGACAGATTTTCCTTCAGGGTTTATCTTAACTTTCTTCACGCTAAACTGAGACATGTTTTTCCTTTTGTTTGAAGTTCACCTTTTTATCTTTTAGCCCTCTTATTGTTAAACAACATTGTCTTTATATCAGTAAAGGGGTGTTCTGTCAACCCCGCGCCTATTTTGCCGCTATTAGCATATCTTGTGTTTACAAATACCATTCGTTTTATTGAAATGACGGTGCTGGTCCGAATAGGACCGGGCTATTCGCCCGCGCACCGTACCTAAGGCAACGGCAAAATAGGTGCGGGGTCAATCCCCGCCTCAGGGGGATTATTCTACCATCAAAAGCAATCAAGAATTGGGGCTACAGGGGATGATTGGGAAATTGCCTATCCACTCATGGATGGCTTTTGTATAGGTGGGAGTGACTTTGGTCAAGAAAAATTCGCGCTGGGAGTCACGAGCGAGGACCTCTTCTATTTCCGCGTGTCTGACGAGATAACTTTTTAGTTTCTCTGGAATAATTTCTTCTTGGGCCAGGATATGCAAGTCGGGGAAAGCCTCACGCAGCTTAACTTTAAGAAGCCCATAGTGGGTGCATCCCAATATGAGCGTATCCGGATGAGACGGAAGGATTTTGTTTCGGATGAGAGCAACCGCTTCTTCCTCAGCTTTTTGAAGCAGGCTTTGTTCGATGAGCGGGACAAGGGTGGGGGTGGCAAGAGTGATGACGTTGATTTGAGAATCAAGTTTCGAGAGTTCGCGATTGTATTTATCGGAATGAATGGTACGTTCGGTACCGATGATAGCTACCGTTTTAGATTTGTTAGTGATGACCGTTTCGACGGTAGGAATAATGACACCAAGTACTTTGCGATCGGGAAAAAATTCGGGAAGAAATTCATTTTGGATACGCCTGAGCGCTGTGACGGAGGCGGTGTTGCAGGCAAAGACTACCAGCTTACAGTCATGGTCAAAAAGCATTTGAAGGCTTTTCTTAACGAGCGTATATATTTCATCATCATTTTTTGTTCCGTACGGAACATTGACGGTATCGCCGAGGAAAACATAGTGATAGGCAGGCAGTTCTTGTATGACATGTCGTAAAACAAAGAGTCCGCCCAGACCTGAATCGAAAAATCCGATATTCATCCCGTTAGAGATTATTATTTACTAAGCTATGATTTACAAGTCCAAAGCATATTTCCAGAACGAATCTTAAATCGTGAAGCAATCTCTAACGGGATTCATATCTTTTGAGAAGTTACTTGAGGGTGCGCTCGGCAGAGAATCGGTCACAAATATTTTTCCTGACGGAAAAGTTTTTCGACTGCAGCGTTCCGACTTTCGATGCCTGACGTAAGTGAAGCAGCTCACTTACTCCTCAGCTCACTCACTTCATTCGTGTGCGCTCGGCAGGAATCGAACCTGCATTTCATCCTTCGGAGGGATGTGTCTTATCCATTATACGACGAGCGCGTAGCTTTCTTATACTAGCAATAAAAACCATTTAGGCAAAAGAAATGGGCCACGAGCAGGAATGTTGCCTGCAAGAGCCCAGTGTGATGAGTGGCGTGTGGTTCGTCATTGTTCTCTCACAAAGATGTTATAGCTGATTATGACGTTACCTCGTTTCAATCCTGTCACCATGAGGTGAGCAAACTTTTTTTCTTTTTGACAGCGATATTTGACAAAAAAGGGAGTGTTGAAAAAACCGGGGCCTTTGTACGAAAGACAAATTGTCTCGCTGAGTGCTTTTTCTATGTGTGGTATCACCTCATTTTGCGAAAGTTCGACTATCTTGTCATTGCGTCCTGCGAAGCAGCTCCCGCCTAGGTTTGAGGCCATGCTTTTTATTTCTACCTTAAATCCAGTGATGGAGCTGAGGAAAACCTCAAAAGTTTGGCGGTTCAGGCGTGATGTCGTGGTAGCGGGCCCGTAAATCATCTCATCAGGATTCACTTTGTATTCCTTTGTTAAAGAGTGTGTATTCCCCCAATTATTTCTCGAGAAAGATTTCTTTGTGCGCTTGGCCCTCCTTCGTAAAACTTCGGACGGGCGGGCAGGAAATTTCTTTGACAACTTCAAGTTTTTCTTTAGCGGCGCTATAAATCAGAAATATTTATGTTGGATAAATTATTTGTTTTGCCAGAAAAAGATTTCGTGTACAGATATAAATGAGAGCAAAATCAAAGCCAATTGCCGTAGCATAATTGAAATAGTTCCAATAATTGGAATGGGAAAAATAGTCAAATAGTTTTAAATTTGAATCAAAAAGAAATGGGTGGAAATTATTTGTCAGAGAAATTACTACGAAGAAGCCAATAAGGATCGCGTAATATTTATTGCGAGGGAAATTAATAATCAGATGAAAAATATAAACCAAAACCAATAATGTACTAAAAGCTGACAAGATTCCATATGGCATTCCGTATCCGGTGTAAAAAATGGTGTGTATGATAGCCAAAAAGAAAGTGTTACCATTAATAGCCATTGACAAGCCAAAAACGGTTAGTAGGCCTCCCAAAAAAATCCATAGAGAATGTAAAACATAAATTGAAGCAATAATGCTCACTGCGACATCAGTTATCATTAAGATTTTTTTCATAATTTTATATTCTTAATTTATAAAAAACAACTTCGATTCTATGGTTAAAAGTTTTTCCCCTTAAAGTTAAAAAATATGGCCTGAGCGTGCGGAGTGCATACCCGCTCTTTTACAATTTAGATTGCCTTTTAGCTGCAAAATATTCTATAGCACCTTTGATAAGTAGGACGATCCCCAATGGAATAGAAATAAATGATACGAAGAAAATTATTGTGCCTATAAACTCGAATAGGGAATTAACTAAAGATGTCGGCTCAACGGAGTAAGTTGGAGGTGCTGAAAGTAAAGAAAGAATGGTCATCAAGAGATCAGGGACAAATATTAATGCAACACTAGGCCAAATGATACGCTTTGCTTGTTTGGGGTCATAGACAGTATCGGTGTCCGTCCCCTCTTTCTTCGAGAAAAGAAAACTTATAGCAGCAACCGCGGCGACTGTTAGACCTATAGGAAACGTAAAGAACACCATGAATGATATGTCTTGTTCTTGAAATAATAATTCTCGCAAGAACGGCCAGAATGCAAAAAGAAATCCACCATAAACCCACATTCTTCGAGTCATAAAGAGTAGGTGATAAGTAATTTTGTAATTGTATGCATAAAAAATGTTCTCCCCACAAAATGTGAAACCACCAATTCGTTTTTGTCTCAAAACCCTTTAACTTTTCCTCTTTGGTGCGTTTGGCCCTCCTCCGTAAGACTTCGGACTGGTAAACCCTCCTTCGTAAAACTTCGGACGGGCGGGCAAGAAACTCCCTCGACTAAACTTCTGTCATTCGTGTTGGCTTCTGCTTCTTTCGTTCGTTAACGTTGGCGGAGGCGGAAGGATTCGAACCTTCGATACCCTTTCGGGCATAACAGTTTTCAAGACTGTCTGTTTCAACCACTCACACACGCCTCCTCTAAACACATTTTCCCTAAATACTTGCCATTTCATCCTAGCAAGTCGAACACGCTTTGTACAGACTTTTTTCCTCTCAAAAAAACACTGTTTTATGAAAAAATATGCTATAGTAAATAAGAATTAATGCCTTTCATATGCCACAAGATTTTTCCTCTGAAATGCCTCAACAAGAACACAACCTCTCTCCCGCCTATGGCGAGGTACTGCTTCATTGGCAAGCTCCGGAACACGAGCCCTTGGAACTCGGCCCCCGTTCGCGCATCATCGTTACAATTCTCCTTATCGCCATCATCGCCTATGCTCTCTACACCAACAGCCCGCTCATGGCTATCACCTTCATCCTGATTGGCGTCGTTGGTTACCTCTCGCTTTATCGTGAACCGCGCATTCTTTCTTTTTTTGTTACTGCCAAGGGCATCATTGCCGGTAATGAATTCTATGAATTTGACACGCTCCAATCCTTTTTTATCTATACCGATCCGCCATTTGAAAATATCTTGAGCATCCAGACCGCGGGCAAACTTGTCCCCTATGTGCATATTCCGGCTATGACAGTCGATATCGATGTATTGCGTGATACGCTCGATGAGTTTATCCCCGAAGAAAAGCACGATCCCGGCTTAGTTGACACATTGGAGAAATTACTGCATATTTAAAAATGCCTTCCAGAGGAAGGCTTTTGGTTTTAAATGCGCTTGTAGCTCAGTGGATAGAGCATCTGGTTGCGGTCCAGAGGGTCGCAGGTTCGATTCCTGCCAAGCGCACACGAACGAAGTGAGTGAGCCGAAGAGCGAGTGAACTGTTTCACTCGCGCCAGGAATCGAACGCCGGAGTGTTATTTCGTCAGGAGACGAAATCACGAGGCGGTGCCTAGACAAACTTTTATGTCGACAAAAGTTTAGTCGAAGGAGTTTCCTGCCAAGCGCACATTTCAAAAACTTTATGGGCCAAATAACGGGGGATGATTTTGAGAAAGTGGATATTCGCGTCGGAAAGATTATTGAGGTTTTGGATTTTCCGGAGGCGCGTAAGCCGGCGTATAAGCTGAAAGTTGATTTCGGATCTGAAGTCGGCATCAAACAATCAAGCGTCCAAGCCGTCGGTGCGCACACGAAGGAGGAGCTTCTCGGATCGCTCGTGTGTTGCGTGGTCAACTTTCCGTCCAAACAGATAGGCCCGTTCACGTCCGAAGTCTTGACACTGGGTTTCAGAAACAACGCAGGCGAGGGATGGATTCTTATTGAGCCCAAGAAAACTGCTGTCGATCTCGGTAGCAGACTTGCCTAGAGGAATAGAAAAACTATTCACCGTTTGAACGAATTTCCAATATTGTTTTTTGCTTCCATGAAAGATTATTTTCCAATCAGAACCTCATCAGCTTTCGGCGTGCTGGAGCTGGTGTTGGCTTCTCTCATTCGCGGCTTTCAGGGGTTTTTCGTGCGTGTTACGGAGTGGACTCCGAATCATATCATTCCACTTGCTTTTTTTCGTTTATCTGTACCAGCAGCATTAATATATGTTTACCTATTCCTTACTGGTAGACGAATACGAGGGATTTTTACCAAAGAAAAGCTGCCTCTGCATCTTATCTCGCTTCTTACAGCCATCAGGATGAGTTTTTTCTTTCTTGGCTACGCCTACGCGGATTTGTCGAGTGCGACGCTTATATTTTTTGCCTCTGGGATTTTTATCACTCTTCTGGAGCCATTTTTTTTGAAAGAAAAGTTTTCTCGGCAAACACTGTGGCTGGCTCTTTTGGGATTTGTTGGTATCGCTTTTGTTTTTCTTGATCAAACCATATCGCTAAAAAGCGCGGGTTTTATCGGATTGGTCTTTATGGGCATTTCTTGTTTTTTGGTGATTTTTGAAAATATATGTAAGAAGAGTTTCATTGGACGAGCCTCAAATTTCGAGTGGGTCTTTTACCAGGGTTTTGTCAGCTCTCTTTTTCTTTCTGTCACTCTTTTCTTTTTTCCGCTTCCGGATGCCAGGGCATTTTTGTGGATTATGGCATTTGCTCTCATAATAGGGATAGGCGCTTTCGTGCTGGATATGTCTGCTATCCGTAAAGTACGGATTTCCGATTTATCCGTTGTCCGTTACGTCGAGCCGATTGCGACCATGTGTGTCGGATTCTTCCTGTATAACGAGGCGATAACTATGAACAAGTTGATCGGAGCGGTCCTTATTTTTTCATCCGTATACTTTGTTTTTAAGAAGCAGTCTATCCAGCGTATGGAGCAAGAAATGAGTAATGTACCGCGCTAATTGTTTTTTTATGGAGTTTTCTTGGTTTCCATTTTCTCTTGTTGCCACATTGTTTTTTGGTGTGGCAATGGCTTTTTATAAACTCCCTTCAGCAAAAAATCACAATCGGTTTGTGGTCACTTTCTGGTCAATGACAATTCCGACTGTTTTAGCTTTTGCGTTTTTCCATTCATATCTTTTTTTGAGTACGGGAGAGATGGTGGGGACGGCGCTTTTATGGGGAGTTACATTTGCTTGTATCGTCCTTCTCCAGATGTATGCGCTTCACCATATTGATACCAATGTCTTGTTTCCTATTACCACGACTGCAAGCCTCATTATCACCGTTCTTATAGGAATACTTTTCTTTGGTGAACATATTTCTTCTATTCAAACTCTTGGCGTCATTCTCGCAATCGTTACAATACTTTTGTTTCTTTACAAAGGCGGAAAACTTCAGTATTCTCGACTCCTCATTGGCGTCGGTTCCGGCATTGTTTTCATATCCGCCTTCAATAAAGTCTTGCAAAAAATCGTTGCTGACAGATTTGATATTCATGCTTTTCAAATTTATCAATATCTTTTCGCAGCAATATTTTCTTTACTGGTTTATTTGATTCTTCATCGGCGAGATTGGAAAACTCATATTTTTTCCGGCGGACTCGGCATCGGAAGCTTGATAGGTGTCTTTAGTTTTTTTGGTGGCTACTCGCTTTATCTAGCTCTCACAAAAGGCCCATTCTCACTGATTACTTCCATCCACTCACTTTATATTTTGATAACGGCATTGACCGCGTATTTTCTTTTTCAGGAAAAGTTGACCCTTAAAAAGATTTTACTTCTCTTTCTTGCTATCGTTGCTGTGGTTCTCATTCGTATCGGATAAATGTTGTTACAAATGAAGGTATGAAAAAATTGTTGCTTATCATAATCGGCATCTTGATACTTGGAGTGGTTGGTTTTGTGTTGTTTGGGAAGAAACAGCCAGTGCAGGTCGGATGTACGATGGAGGCCAAGGTTTGTCCGGATGGGTCGGCGGTGGGACGCAGTGGTCCAACTTGCGAATTTGCACCGTGTCCCGATGTCTCGACGAAAACACCAACGGATGCGTCATCAAAAATAAGCGCACCGGAATTTGTGGCACCCCTTGAGAGAGCAGGAGAGCGTGTGACGAAAAAACCATTTGGCATTTTTATCGATCCCAAGACGTCGCCGATCCAACCGGAGAAATTTCGAGGCTACCATACCGGAACAGATTTTGAGACTTTTCCGGAAGAAGCGAAGAGTGATGTCCCTGTCCGTGCGATTTGTAGTGGTTCGCTTGAAACAAAACGCAGTGCGACAGGATATGGCGGAGTGGTTGTACAAAAATGCGAATTCAAAAATGAACTAATCACAGTCATTTATGGGCATATGCGACTGACAAGCGTCGAAGCAGCTATCGGAAAAGATATAGCGGCCGGCGATATTATTGGTGTCTTGGGTACAGGTGGGAGCAAGGAGACCGATGGCGAGCGCAAGCATTTACATCTGGGGATTCACAAAGGGAACATGGTGAATATCCGCGGCTATATCGCTTCAAAATCAGAGCTCAGTGAGTGGCTCGATGCCTGCCAGCTTTTCAGCTGTTCTTTGTAGACGAAAGCCTTTTAAAAATGCAGCGAGGGGGAAGTAAGTATACTCCCGCCCTCTAATTTCTGCTTAGTAGCGCCACCAGTGAGCGAAGTCGCTTTGCGTTTCTTGCCACCAGTTGATGACGATTCTCCGAAAGCAGAAACGCATGTGTCTGAACTCGCGGCGCGCTTTTTCGAAGGTCGTTACCTTTCGTAACGAATTGTATTTCATCTCTTTCTCCTCTCGCGGTCGGATTGCTGATAATGCTATTATAGCATGTCAGGGAGGGACCGAAGGAAATCGAGAGTACCTTTTTTGACTACAGTCAAGTAAAAAAATAGTGGTGTATAATAAATTTGTAAGAAAGATCTTATAAATAGAAATATGGAGATACAGAGACCGCTATCAAGACAGCCGATACCGGATGACGCGAAATGCGTGTTCAAAGGTACGATGTTTGATGTGTATCAGTGGGAGCAGAGATTATTTAATGGGAGCAAAGCAATTTTTGAAAAAGTGAAACGTCCTGATACCGTCGTCGTTTTTCCTATCCTTCCGGATGGAAAAATTCTTCTGACGGAGCAGGAGCAGCCGGGCAAAGAGCCTTTCATCGGTGCGACGGGTGGGCGCGTGGACGAAGGCGAGGATGTTATGGCAGCAGCCAAGAGGGAATTACTGGAAGAAAGCGGCTACGAGGCAGAGCAGTATATCTTGTGGCACGCGGAGCAGCCGGTAAGCAAGATGGAATGGGCGGTCTATGTTTTTATCGCGAAAGGATTGAAAAAAGTGGCAGGCCTTGATCTTGATGGGGGAGAGAAAATCACTCTGAAGCCCGTGACCTTCGACGAATTCATCGATCTTGGTACGCAGGAGAATTTTTCGGAAAAAGAAATCGTTTTCAAGTTGTTGGAGGCTAAAGTCTACCCGGAAAAGAAAGAGGAACTACAAAAATTATTTGATGCAATCTTATGAAAACGATCCTTGCCGATGCGGTGTATGCGTTCGTATCGGATAAAGGAGAAATATTTCAGCCGTTGTTTGAGCTGATGGAAAAATACCCGAATCGGAAAATTATCTTGACGGGAGCCGACGACGAGCAGCACAAGGCATTTGGTTTGGACAAGATGCCGTATGAAGTTTTTACCTTGAAGCATAATCCGGAGAAGACCGATCCGGCGTATTACGAGAAGATGCTGCAGCGCTTCGGTTTAGGGAAAGAGAATGTTGTTTATTTTGAACACAATTTGGATGCGGTAAAAAGCGCCCAGTCCGTCGGCATCAAATCGTATCATTACGATCAGGAGAAAAAAGATTTGGTTGGTCTGAAAAATTTTCTGGATGAAAATCTCTAGCGCTATGCCGAAAGATGAATCGTTTCATGAGTACGTCGTTGATCTGCTTCGGAATTTTCCCGGGATTACCAGCCGAGGAATGTTTAGCGGATGGGCGCTGTATCAGGATGGTATAGTCTTCGCTCTCATTGCCGAGGGCGAGCTGTATTTCAAGTCGGATAAAAGTATTCAAATTTACTTTGAACAGGCGGACAGCCACCCGTTTGTTTATATGCGGAAAGATTCCAAACCAATCACTCTAGCGTATTGGTCAGTGCCGGAGGAAGTATTGGAAGATGAAGAGGCACTTTCGTTGTGGACAGAGCGTTCGGTAGAAGCGAGTAAACGAGCCGGGAAAACCAAGGAGTAAGAAAGGAAGAAAGGCGGCTTCCAAAGAACAGCTTTTTGCTGTATACTAGGGAGGTTCTTTTTTTAATCATTTTTAATACTACAAACCTATGGAAAAAATATCCATGTACAATGTGACGGTGCCAAACTTTGTGAGAGTGCTCGGAAATCTGAAAAATATTTTGGTGAAGGCACAAGCTTGGGCCGAAGAAAAGAAGATCGACGAAACGACTCTTTTGGGCGCGCGCTTGGCGTTGGATCAGTTTTCTTTCGTGAAACAGGTGCAGGTCGCGTCGGACAATGCCAAAGGCACGGCCGCCCGGCTCATCGGAGCCGAATCACCGATGATGGAGGATAACGAACAAACCATTGCCGCACTTGTGGAACGTATCGAAAAAACCATTGCCTATTTACAGACACTCAAACCCGAGCAATTCGAGGGGAGTGAGGAACGCCAGGTGACGCTCAAATATTTTCCGGGCAAGTACATACTCGGTTTGGACTACGTGAACGGATACGGACTGCCGAATTTTTATTTCCACGTGAATGTCGCTTATTCAATCCTTAGACACTACGGATTGTCCATCGGCAAGGCGGACTATATTGGAGACCTGCCTTTCAAGAATTTGTAATATTGTCTGTTATGCCAGCGGCTTTGTCGGTGAAACAACTGAGAAAGGTTTACCCCAATGGCGTGGTAGCGCTCAAGGGGATTGATTTGGTGGTGCCGGAAGGGGAATTTTTCGGTCTGCTCGGGCCCAACGGCGCCGGCAAGACAACCATCATTGGTATCGTCGTTGGTCTGGTCAACAAGACGAGCGGGACGGTGGAAGTGCTGGGACACGATGTGGACACGGAAACCAGTCAGGCCCGAGCGAGCGTCGGTATCGTCCCGCAGGAATTCAATTTCAGTATCTTTGAAAAAGTGATCAATATCGTGGTGGATCAAGCGGGGTATTATGGTATTCCTCGGAGTGTCGCGTTGCCTCGGGCAGAGAAATATTTGAAGCAATTGGGGTTGTGGGAAAAAAGGAATTCCGCAGCACGTATGCTTTCCGGCGGGATGAAGCGGCGCCTCATGATCGTGCGCGCTCTCATTCATGAGCCGAAACTGCTTATCTTGGATGAACCGACGGCCGGTGTGGATATCGAGCTCAGGCGGGAGATGTGGGTATTCTTGAAAGAACTCAACACGGCGGGGCGGACGATTATCCTCACGACGCATTATTTGGAAGAAGCGGAACAGCTTTGTCGGAGCGTGGCCATCATCCATCAGGGCGAAATAGTCGAGCAGGGTCTCGTCAAAGATCTCTTGAGTCAGATGCACATTGAGACATTCGTTTTTGATTTGGAAGCGCCGCTCACTTCTGAGGTGGAAAAATTGCTTGCGAACTTCGGCGTTCAAAAAGTAGATAGTCATACCATAGAGATGAGCCTCGGAAAAGATGAAACGCTTAATGATGCCATCGCGGCGCTCAATCGTCTGGATATCCGGGTCAGGAGTATGCGCAATAAGGCCAACCGTCTGGAAGAGCTCTTTCTCCATTTAACCAAAAAGATATGACAACGAGAGAAATGTGGGTAGCTTATATGACGATCGTGCGCAAAGAGAGCGTGCGGTTTTTGCGTATCTGGCCGCAAACGCTTCTGCCTTCGGTAGTGACGACGACTTTGTATTATGTGGTGTTCGGCACCTTTATCGGTTCGCAGATCAGAGGGTTCGGCGATTTCAGCTATATCCAATTCATCGTGCCGGGACTGGTGATGATGGCGGTCATTACCAATTCCTTTTCCAACGTGGCCGGGTCATTCTTCGGTTCCAAGTTTCAGAAGTCGATAGAAGAATTGCTCGTTTCACCGATCACACCCTTTCTCGTGGTGGCAGGTTACGTGACCGGTGGAATACTCCGGGGGCTCATCACGGGGGTTCTGGTCTTGAGCGTGTCGCTTTTCTTCACTCATTTGACGATCCATAGCCTCATTTTGACAGTGGTGTTTATTTTTCTCACGTCGCTTCTTTTCGCTCTGGCGGGACTCTTGAATGGCATCTATGCCAAAGATTTCGATGGCGTGTCTATCGTTCCGACATTCGTTCTGACTCCGCTCACCTACCTGGGCGGCGTGTTCTATTCCATCAGCGCCCTGCCGCCCATCTGGCAGAAAATTTCCTTGTGGAATCCCATCCTCTATATGGTCAACGGCTTCCGCTACGGCTTTTTGGGAGTATCGGATGTCGGCGTCGGTGAAAGTCTCTTTATATTAATGAGCTTAAGTGTGGCACTTCTTTTTGCCAATATCTATCTTTTCAAGACGGGGCGGGGATTGAGGACGTGAGGGGGAAAAGAATAGTGAATTGTGAGTCAAGAATTAGGCGTTTCGCTACTCTTGTCATTCTGAGTGAAGCGAAGAATCCCATTGTTCTTAGATGATTTTTTGAAAGAGATCCCTGCCTACCGGCAGGCAGGCTTCGACTGTGCTCAGGATGACATTAAGAAATGTCAAAAGTTTCCTAAAAATAATACGAGGCAGCTTGCGCGGTTGCACAAACTGCCTTGAGGTTCAGTGACTTGAAGCGTGGTGGGTGGAGAGGGTTTTTCTGGTCCGTTTCTGTGGTGCTGTTTTGAAGTACTCGTAGCAACCGCCGCAGATGGCAAGGAGCAGGAGCGCCTGACCGAGTATGACCAGGTCGTTTTTGAAAAACTCTGGAGCAATCTCGGCATATTGGATGGCGCCGAGGACAGCGCTAACGATGGCGCTGGCAATCATTATCGCGAGCGGAACTTCTTTACCTGACTGAATTTTCATGGTTATCTCTCTGAGATGAAGGGTTGGAGGAGCAGGATTAGTGCTGGCCTGCGAGCTTTGCAAGGCTTTCCAGCAGGTCGGGAATGGCAGGGGGCTGATTGAGCGGTATGCTTCTGATATTGACTGTATACCGTCTCCGGCTCATTTTGTAAGGTCGAGTTTTGCGATCAGAAAAGCGAGCAGGACGATCCATAGGTATCACCGGTAATTGGGAGTTGTACCAAGATTGCATCACAGCCTCCTTGACTAGGTTGATCGGGTTGGGAACGAACAACAACCGTGTATGATAGCACAAAAACGGTGAAAAGTCAACCCCGCACCTATTTTGCCGTTCTCTCGGGTGCGACGCGCGGGCGAATAGCCCGGTCCTATTCGGACCAGCGTCGCTATTTCAAAGAAGTATAAAGTGATTGAAAACATAAAACGTTATTAATGATGGCAAAATAGGTGCGGGGTCAATAGTACAGGTAGCGGGGTTGCCATTTTTTCTGCTTTCTGCTACTGTAGAAGCGTTGTAAGTTTTTCTTTCTGGAGTAACGCTCGACAGACAGAGGTTGCCAAATCTCGGATGTTCGTAGTAGGGCCAGGCGGAGCTCTTTTAAATGAGCTCTAGGGAAAGGTCACCTTACACGGTAATCAAGTTAGTAGATTCGAATATGGCAACCAAATTGTATGTTGGTGGCGTGTCCTACGGTACGACCGAGGATAGCTTGCGTGAGGCTTTTGCCCAGGCAGGCAATGTCGTTTCTGCCAAGATCATTATCGACAAAATGACAGGCCGCTCACGCGGTTTCGCATTCGTCGAAATGGGTTCGGAGGAAGATGCCCAAAAGGCTATCGCCCTCTGGAATGGCAAGGAACTGGACGGACGCACCCTCACTGTCAATGAAGCTCGTCCTTTGGAAGAGCGTGCTCCTCGCACTGGTGGTTCCGGCGGATTTCGTGGTGGCAATGGTGGCAACCGCGATTACGGTTCGGGCAACCAAGGCGGAAGCCGTTGGTAAGTGAAAAACAAAAAAACACCCTCTCGCTTGTCGAAGGGTGTTTTTTGTTACCTGCGTTTTTTGAAGAGGAAACAGTCGAGGCTATGATCGTTTATTATACCAACGGCCTGTATGTAGGCATGGCAGATAGTGGGGCCGAAGAACCGGAATCCGCGTTTTCGCATATCGGCGGAAAGCAATTTGGCATCCTGGTCTTTCCATGACCACACATATTCGGAAAATGATCCATATTCTTTTTGGAGAGTGATAAATATCTGGGCATTGCTGATGGCCGCTTCGATTTTGAGGCGGTTGCGGATAATGCCGGCATTTTGCATCAGTTTTTTGACATCGTGTTTGGTAAACTGTGCCACTTTCTTGACATTGAAGTTGGCAAAAGCTTTTTTGTAGGCCGCACGTTTTTTGAGCACGGTTTCCCATGACAGTCCGGCCTGGGCGCTTTCCAAAATGAGGAATTCAAAGAGGACACAATCATCGTGAATCGGCCTGCCCCATTCTTCATCGTGATATTTTTCGTAGAGTGCGTTGCCTTTCGGCACCCACTGACAACGTCTTTTCATAAGTTTTTGAGCTTTCCATTTATTCTATCATGCGTACTTGATTTCATGGTTAATAGTTGCTAGGCTTAGGCAGCGTATGAGAAAGACGTTGTTTTTTCTTATTCAAGCAAGGAGAGGTGGCTGAGCGGCTGAAAGCGGCAGGTTGCTAACCTGTTATAGGACCTTAAAATCCTATCGAGGGTTCGAATCCCTCCCTCTCCGCATCAAGCATTTAGTATCGAGAGAGACCCGAGAGCCTCGAGTTAATGTATGAAAAATCAAGCACAGCACAGCCCCCTGGCTTTAACAACAAATGGCCTAATTGTGCCAGTTGGTTTTCCCGTAGCTTCATACGAATCAATCCACAGTATTGTAAGCACTGCTCAAGCGAGTCATTTATTGTATGAACACTACGCGGGAGCTTGGAATGCTTTAGCTTATCGTTTTAGGGCATCAATGGATCATGGTGATGCCTTCGTACTTCTGTTCAATAGTAATGGTCCTACACCTCCACCAGAAGAGCGGTACATGCAAGAGAAAGCCCTATTTGATTTCTTTAGTGCAGGATTTTCGGTTTTTGAATCAACATTTTATGGTTTATATGTGATAGGCGCCTTTTTATCGCCCACTCTATTTTCTCTCTCATCCCAAAAAGAGCAACAGCAAATTACTCCAAACCGAACTAGAGATACATTTACCCGCGCATTTCCTTCCGATCCAATTTTGAATACCTTTTCAGCGCTGTTTATGGATCCCGAATACCAAAAGTGGCGGGAAATTCGAAATGTACTTACGCATCGTACTGCGCCAGGTCGTCGAATATATGTAAGTATCGGAAGTGATGATGCACCACCTACAGAATGGAAGCTTAATAATAGCGTACTTGATGCTTCAATTGTGACAAATGGGAAAAGTGAACTTTCCCGTCTCTTAACTTGTTTATTAGAGGGCAGTGCAAAGTTTGTGGCAACACGATTATAAAAATATTGATAAGTATGGCAAAACGTAACCTAATAAAAATTCCTCAAGTAATACTTGAACGTATTCGCACCTTTGATCAAGATGATATTGTGGTTGCTTGCGCTAAACTTCTCCGCCCGGAAGATATTTCGCGGTATGCTCATTTAGGGTTGGCGTTAGTGGATGGAAAATTGATCATCCCGTCACCTGCCATACCGAATCCAGACGCCGGTCGATATTCTAAAGCAAATGTTGAGGGGTATGAAAAGATTCGAAAGGATTTACCAAAAGTGCCTAAGGAATTTTCGTTTGAAGCACCGGATTGGGGAGATTGGTCGAATGGATCTCATACAGTTGCATGGACACGCAACGTTTACCGGAGAGACTTTTATCCTCCTAAGGAAGTTGAACTTTCGATTACGTTAGTTGAGGAAAAAAGCACAGGTTTTGTTGTGAAGTTTGCAATTGATCAAGTGATGAATCGAAGAACTGAAAACTTTGAACAAGAATTATTTTACAACCTTAATCTTCTCCAAGAAAATGTTGGTGCGGCAGATGTTTTCCGATATACGGCATCTTTAGCTGATTACGCAGCTACAATACGAGTAGACTGGGTAATTTTACCACCCGGTACCGTTGATGAGGTAATACGCGGAATGCTCAAAGGGAAGAGTAAAATTACTCCTGCGCAAGAGGCTACTATGAAGGAAAGGGTGACGTTGATGTCTCGGCTTGAACCGGAAGTATATATTGCTGGTAGTGACGGTTTTCTGCGATACTTTGGTGCGAAATTTGGTGACGATTTTGTAGCCTTTGAAAATATTCGCTATGGCAATGCAATTTATGTTATGTACGATTCATGGGAAGAGCTAAGTAAAAAGAGTCGAATTGACCTTTTAAGTGGTCCGCGTGACAGTTTCGATCGCATCGAACATAGGGATGGATGGGAAGAACGATTTAGTGCGATGGTTCAGGGATACCGTGATAAGAAAAAAAATAAGAAGTCTTGAATCTGGTCCGAGAGCCTCGAAATGAGCAATAAAAAAAACAGCAGTTTTTACCGCTGTTTTTTTATTGTTTAATTTTATGACAAAGCAGTTTCATATTTCCTGAGGATTAATTTTTTCTCTTTTGTCAGAATGAGTCGACTTTTGAGACTAGCGAGCAATTCCCGCTTTTCAATCATCTTTCCCTCTTTGAGAATATATTTAGCATACGTGCGTATATCAAAGGCCTCTTTCTTATCGACATCACTTTCTTTGCCATCCATTCTAAGAACCGTATGTTGGAACTTGTTGTAGCGATCGACCTCTTCTTCAAATTGTTTCTTCAGTCCGATTTCATTGATATCAATCTCATCGATAACATGGAGCATTTGTAAGATGAGTGCCTCTTCCCGCAAATAACCAAGCTTGCAAGTAAGATCTCTTGAGCGAGTGCATCCGTAGTAGATATACTTTGTTGTGCTGCCGTTTTTCAGTTTCTTGTATTTTTCATCAGCCGTAATGCCTGATCCGCAGAGTTCGCAGGTGAGGAGTTTGGTGAAGGCGAACTCTTTGCTGTCCCGTGTTATGCGATCGCGCTTCAGTTGCTCTTGGGTAAGTTCGAAAAGCTCTTTAGTAATAATGGGTTCGTGCTTGCCTTCATACCATTTACCACTCCCTCTTGGAAATTCAAAGGGGCCAGAGTAGAAAGATGTCTGGAGTATGCGATAAATGTTCCCGAGTGAAAGATTTTTGTTACCTTTAGACTTGAAGTTGATATCAAATTTGAGCCAGTGATAAACTTTCCGCCCGCTCCAGCGTTCGTAAGCCACTCTTTCAAACATTTTTCTGATGACTGGTCCGCGCTCAGGATCAACAATGACTTGGCCTCTACGATCAGGCGAGGTGACATTGAGATACCCGGTTGGCGCGCACGTTGGCCACATGCCCATCTCACAGCGCATACGGAGACCACGCTTCACATTCACGCCTCGATTATCATTTTCCAGTTTCGCTTGTGAGCCGAGAATCATCAGAAGAAACTTCTCATTGGGAGAATTTGTGAAAGATTGTCCGAAGGTACGAATTTCTTTGAGCTGTTTGGAATCCATCAGATCCACCAGTGATCCGAGGTCACCAGCATTTCTGCTCAATCGATCCGGCGCCCAGGTAAGGATGCCATTGAATCGATCTTTCCTGATGTCCTCAATGAGTTCGTTGTATACTGGCCGTTGTCCTGAGTTTTTGGCTGAATGGCTTTCCCTTCGAATCTCTATAATCTCTAGTCCATCTCGCTCAGCGATCTGGAGCATTTCCTTTACTTGAGAATCTATGGAAAGCACCTGTCTTTCCTCTGATTCACTGCTCTTTCGAGCGTAGAGGCAGTACCTCGTTTTTAGTGGTATTTCTGCCTCTACAGCTATTCGATTGGCCGGACTGTGTATATTCATAGGTTTGTTCTTTACCCAATGAATGACGCAGACCGATGAACTAGTCCAGACCCCTCAAAAAGCCCTCAAACTGCCTATAATTTCACATTTTTGACAGAATGGAAGTGCACAAACAATCATATAATCCATATCCTTGGTATGATCGGCGGATCTTCCATAGTGCTTAAAACGACGTTTGAAAACGCATCAGCAAGATCATCGTGAGCCTCAACACCGAAATGCACGATCTGATTAATTAACTCCTCGCATCCTTCTCGTGGAAAGAGTATTTTTCCGCTCTTGACTGCATAGGCTGTCAGTATGAGTCGCGTGCGCTTATCTTGATTTCCTGGTCTCGTTGTTTTGACCTTTCTGATACCCTCGCTTTGCAACTGTTGCGGTAGAGACCTCTGATACGCAACATCTTCAATAACAAATATAGGATGTTTGTCATTCTCTTTAAAGTAGGAACTATCTATTGCTTTGCACATGTCCACTGTTTCTGGGAAATCCATCTTCCTATTTACTATTTGTGGCAAGATATATACCCTCAAATCTTTCCCGTCGCCATACAGCATTGCCGGTACCATGGCCGTATAATCCGCTGTGTCCTTTTTTGAGATCGCCAGGTCAACCCCGATACGCACTTCAACGTGTTTGTCATACCCTTGGCAATCCTTTTCGCCATGCGGTAACTCATCATAAAATTGGATCCATTCTCGGTGAATAGCTTGTTCTTCATCGGCAACGATGTGAAGCATATATTCTCGCTCCCAAGCAAATTCGTTTCCCGCTTTTCTTTTTTCACTTTCAATATCTTCCATAGAAAGATATTTTCCAGGCCATAAAATCTCCTGACCTCTTATGATGGGGAATTCTTTGAATACGCCATCGATTCTTTCTTTTTCTACATCTTCCTTGATTCGCATAAGAAGCGAATCTTCGTGAAGCAGATTCCCAACGATAACCAGTCTCGTATTGCGATCTCCTGTAGGAATAACTTCTGCGGTCAGCCACTGATATGTCTTATTTCTTCCTTCGCGAGTCTTGGTAGAAGCCATGTCTTCCACATCGTCACAGATAATAAGGTCTGGTCGATGTTGATTGTGCCGCAAACCACGGATACTTTGTTCGCGAGAAGCAGCTGTAATTCGGGCATTGAGTTGAGAAAATACAAGAGACGATGAACCCCATTCATCGGACTCCTCACGAAATGGCCCAAGATCATTCTTGAGAGTCGCGTTATTCTCTAGCTCTTGCCGGAGGTTCATCATATGTTGCTTCGCCTGTGATTGAGTCTGGCAAAGGATGAGCGCAAATTTTTTCTGTTGTCTGCCAAGAATCGCCCAGATTGGGTAGGAGGTGGTAAGTATCGTAGATTTTCCGCTGCCTCGGAAAGCGACAACGAAGAAATTACCAGCATTTTCGTTTTCCGAAAGATCAAACATCTCTGCTTGGAACTGAGCGGTCGGGTATTTAACGTAATGGGCGAAGTAAAAATGGAAAAAGTGCCAGTGGCTTTCTTTAATGATTGCCACTCTGACTTTTCGATCCCTGATCATCGCCTCCGCTAACCCCGGGGTTATTGTCCTTCTGTTGTTCATAAGATTGTGTCGTTATTTGATTTACTGAAGATAATCGCAGTGCTTCGCGAACGATCTCTTCCTGCTCTGGAGTAAGCACATCCTGAGACTGAATGTTGGCCGTTACTTCTACGCGCTCACGGAATTTCTGATGTCGGTGCCGGAGCCAGAAGCTGATCGCTTGATAACTCTTATCTCTGATAAGCGAAATGAGCTGAGATTCAGACATGTCGTTGATAAGCGCCTCGCCTTCGCTCAAAGCTTCTTCGAGTGATTGGCGAAACTTCTCGTCCTCATCTCGCCAGCGGTAGACGGAAGAACGCGCGACACCGACCTTTTCGCACGCCACCTGGATAATGGGAATCTTGCGGAGTTGCTCGAGAAATAAAATCTTGGCTCGATCCTTTTTCATAAGATTTTTTTCGGCTTTAATCCGGTTAATTTCGACCAGCGATTCAGAATCACCTCAGCGTAGATGGGGCTTTTTTCCATCAGAAAACACTTGCGCTGCATTTTCACCGCTGCAATCAAAGTCGAACCGCTTCCACCATAGGGCTCAAAGATGAGATCGCCTCGCTTGGTCAGTATCTTGATGTAGGGAATAAGTATTTCCAGAGGTTTCGTGCCGAAAATAATTCCCTGTCCGGAAGATTTTTCATCGGCAGCGATATGCTCAATAAAATCAGTTGGGCAATACTTCTTGCCTTTGCCATAAGATTCCCAGTGGGGACTGCCCGAGGTTGCGAAAAGCGCCGTTTCGTATTCGGTTTGAAGCAATGCATCCGATTCTGGTTCAACGTTCAGCTCAACCTTGCCCGAAGTGCCGACCATTGCGAAGTCATGCTTATTGAAGAATTTATATTTGGCGCTAAATCCTTGAACGCGATTGGGGATATGCCAAATAATTGTATTTCTGTATTTCCAATGTTTTTCTAACTCATTCCAGATAGTCCGAAGATTTTTTGGATTCTCATAGACGATGATCGAAAAGTCTGGCTCCTGAATCTTGGCGACATTGTTCATCCAGAGTTCGGTAAAGTTGTCCGGGAGTGTTTCAGTGCCTAGATACACTCGATCGCGTTTTAACCCGAAGCCTTTGGTTACATTGCCGTTTTTCTTTTTCTTACCCTTGAGGTAATCCAGAAGATACGGAGGGTCCGTGAAGCACATATGCGCCTTATGTCCGTCAAAAAGTGTTAGAACATTTGCTTCAATTGTGGAATCCCCAATCATTACTCTGCTACCGTTTAGGTCGTATACTTCGCCGCTCTTTACTTTGATTTTTGTTATGTCTAACTTCGCCAGTTCTTTCTCTAAATCAAATACTTCTGGCGTTTCATCAATTCCAAAAATTTCGTCCATTTCTTCGCTCGAGAACCCAACGCTCCCGAGGAACTGTTCGCTGAAGTTGGAAAGAATATCCCAATCGAACTCGCCGGTGTTTTTATTCAGGCGAATATTCAGTTCCTTTTCTTTTTCCAAATCAGGAATAGAAATGTATACCACTGGTACCTCTTTGATGCCGAGCTTCTTGGCCATAGCCAGGCGGAAGTGGCCACCGATGAGAATGTTCATTCGTTCCGATGCCGAATTTACTACGAACGGGTCGACCAACCCGAATCGTTTGATACTTTCCTGAAGCTGGGTTTCTGCCTCCTTGCTCCATTTGCGCGGATTATATTCTGACGCCTTGAGGAGCGTGACGTCGACGTACTGCACCTGCAATTTTTCTTTTGGCATAATGTTTGCCTTAATGTTTATCAGGCACTCCTGCCTGTCAGGCTATATGCTGAAATTTCAGCCACTAAGAAACCTTTGCTTTATATGAAGCAATAAAATATTTTGCATAAAGAAAAAAGCCCGCTGTAATTTCAGTGGGCTACTAATAATCAGATTGGGTTAGTATGAATCTTCGTTTGGCTGAGGGTCTTCTTTGAATCCTTTCTTTTTCCGGGTAATAAACGTTTCCCCGCTACCCCTTAGACCAACGGGTGGTATAAGGATAAATCTAGAATGATAGTATCCATATTCTGAATAATTGAAAAACGGTTCTTCGTCTATACCGAATACCTGCCTCAGATGCTTTGATAGTATACTCTTAGTCGCATGAAGAGCATCCTTTTGTTTGAAATGTTCGTTACCAAGTAAATTATTTACCGTTGGTTGCTCACCTTTCCCCAGCTTAAAAGCCGAGAGTAAAAGGAGGAGAGTCCAGGCTTTGTTCGGAGTTTTATCTTTAGTGTTTGTTTTTACAAACCGAAGAACTTCTCGATCGAAACGACCGATAAATTTTTTCCCACATCGGATTTCTACCTCAATGTCGCTGGTAAATGCGAAGGTGATGTCTTCCCATCGGGTACCTGATGGCAATGTTACTATGGCTGTTCCTGAAAGGAGTTTTTGTGCTCTCTCCTTTGCTCGTTCCTCGACTTTCTCAAGAACTCTATTGGTTATAGTCTCAACGAGATCATCCTGGTGTAGGACTACTTCTCGCGTCTGTGGTCTTATCGGTCGAGTGGCGATAACTTCCGTTGGGATGTTGGGGACAAAGCGATTCCAAGAATCAACTATCTGACTGACGGATAGTACGATCCGCTCCCGTTCTTTTTGAGCCCTTTGGATTTGTTCCTGCAGGTTGCCAAAGACTTCAAATGCATGTCTGTAGGTTTCGACAGCATAGTTCATCTGTTTTGCTAGGTTTTGCAAAGCCCCCGCTTGTTGCTGGAAGAACTGGTGGAGCAGAACCCGTTGTCTGAGAAACGGCTCTATATTGAAGGCAATCTCTTTTTGGATGGCTAAAACATTAAACATAGGCACTAAGGCCATTTGTTGTGTGCTTTTTCCTTTTGGATTGGACGCTTTACTTTTGACTTTCATAGTTGTAAACTAATAGTAACTCATATCTTATGAAGAATCAAACGAAGAAAATCGAGGAATACCCGGAGATTTTGACGCTCCAGGAAGCTTGTGAGGTTTTGAATTGCCACCCAAATACGCTTCGGAATTGGGATAACAAAGGCATCCTCAAGGCAATTCGGTTTGGCACGAGGAAGGACAGAAGGTACAAAAAGGAGGATGTGTTGAAAGTTATCAATAAAGGCCACTAAAGTATGGCGAAAATTACTTCCTATCATGCAAAATATTTTGCCCACGAGCTAACTAAGCGGTGTTCTTCGGATAGCTTAGAAAAACTATCCTCAACACTTTCTAACGCTCAAGTTGATCTGAACCCTCATCAGATTGAGGCGGCACTTTTTGCATTTAAATCGCCGCTTTCTAAGGGAGCAATTCTGGCTGACGAAGTTGGTTTAGGGAAAACAATTGAAGCCGGCTTGGTGCTGTCTCAAAAATGGGCGGAACGAAAAAGAAAGATTTTATTAATAGTGCCGTCTAGTCTTAGAAAGCAGTGGAACTCAGAACTTCGAGAAAAGTTTTTTTTGCCATCAATAATTTTAGAAGCAAAATCTTTTAATCAAACTGTCAAAGAAGGTAATCTCAACCCTTTTAATCAGGATAACGCAATTATCATTTGTTCTTATCACTTCGCTAGAGCCAAATCATCCTATATCAAACAAACCCCTTTTGATTTAGTGGTTATTGATGAAGCACATCGTCTGCGTAATGTTTATAAAACGAGTAGTAAAATTGCCCGAGAAATAAAAGATGCCATTCAAGAATATCCTAAGCTACTTCTCACTGCCACTCCTTTGCAAAATTCTTTACTCGAGCTATACGGATTAACCAGTATTATTGACGACCATATTTTTGGGGATCTCAGTAGTTTTAAGGCGAATTATGCCAAAGTTTCACGAGAGCAGGATATTTACGAAAACGAGCTTGGTTTAGTTGAGCCGAGACAAGAAATGTTTGCTGATTTGCGTAATAGACTAAAGCCAATTTGTATTCGTACACTGCGTCGCCAGGTTTTGGAATATATTAATTATCGCGATCGCAAACCAATCACTCAGGACTATGTACCGACTGAGCAAGAAATTGAACTTTATGATGGGATGACTGAGTATCTTCAACGCCCACGTCTTTATGCTTTGCCGTTTAGCCAGCGTCAGCTTATGACGCTTATTTTACGCAAACTTTTAGCCTCGTCATCATTTGCTATTGCCAGTACGCTCAATGGATTGGTCTATAAGTTAGAAAAATTGGAAGAAGAAATAAGAAAAAAATCAGCGGTGTTAGACGAAACACTTCCTTTAGGGATTGAAGAAAATTATGAGGCTTTTGAAACTACAGCTGATGAATGGATTGACGATGAGGAAGAAGAGATTGATGACAAGATAAAAGAAAAGAAAAAGTATACACTCGAAGATATTCCTTTGATTCAATCAGAAAAAACAGACCTAGAAAAATTTAGAGACTTAGCAAGAGCCATTTTCAAAAATTCCAAAGGAGAATCCTTGCTCATTGCTTTAGAAAAAGGTTTCGAAATGACTGCAACGCTTGGTGCTCAGAAAAAAGCAGTTATTTTTACAGAATCAAGAATCACTCAGGATTATCTCTGGAAACTACTTTCGGATAGTGGTTACAAAGACAAAATGCTCTTATTCAATGGTTCTAATAATGATCAAAAGTCAAAAGATATTTATGCTGAATGGTTGAAGAAAAATAAAGACACTGACAACATAACAGACTCGAAGACCGCAGACCTTCGTGCCGCACTGGTGGACTACTTCAAGTCGGATGCCGAGATTATGATTGCTACTGAAGCGGCTGCTGAAGGCATCAACCTACAATTCTGTTCACTTGTTATCAACTATGATCTCCCATGGAATCCTCAAAGAATTGAGCAGAGAATTGGCCGTTGTCATCGTTATGGACAAAAACATGATGTAGTTGTGGTCAACTTTGTAAATCGAAAAAACGCTGCTGATCAGCGCGTTTATGAACTGCTTGATCAAAAGTTCAAACTTTTCAAAGGCGTTTTTGGGGTAAGCGATGAAGTGCTTGGTAGTATTGAGTCAGGGGTTGATTTTGAAAAACGTATTGCAGCTATTTACCAATCCTGTCGCACCGAGGAGGAAATCAACAATGCTTTTGACACCTTACAGACAGAAATGGACGATTCGATTCAGGAAGGCATGCGCGGAGCGAAAGAAAAACTTCTGGAAAATTTTGACGCGGATGTACATGAAAAACTCAAGATAAATTTGCGTGAGAGCAAGGGATATTTAGAAACTTATGAAAAGTGGCTCTGGGATATCTCTCAGTACTTTCTAGGTGACAAAGCGGTTTATGCTGAAGATGAATATTCTTTTACACTTAAACGCAATCCATTTCCTGATGAAGATATTGATGAAGGTCCTTATAAAATTGGTAAAAATATTGATGATGCTCACATTTACCGTCCAGGACATCCTCTGGCTGAGAGAATTTTGCGTGAGGTAAAAGCACAGTCGTTATCAAGCGCTGAAATAGTTTTTGATTATTCCAATCACGGAAATATTATTTCTCCAATTAAAGAGTTGGTTGGTACTAGCGGTATTTTACAAGTATCAGAATTGACTATTGACTCGTTTGAAACCGAAGACAATATTCTGGTGACAGCAATAAAAAACAATAGCGAAGTAATTGAAGAAGATGTCGCAAAAAAACTTTTCTTACTCAGTGCTGAGGTGAAGGGAGATACTATCAAAACAGTAAGCGAAGAGGTTCAACAAAGAGAGCAGGAAAAGGTAAATATTCTTACTGCAAGCATTGCCGGACGTAACAGCGAATTTTTTGATGATGAGGTAGACAAGCTTGATAAGTGGGCTGAAGATGTGAAAAAGAGTATGGAAATAGAACTCAAGCGTATGGATATTGATATTAAAACAATGAAAACGAACGCCAAAAAAGTCTTGAATTTAGGAGAAAAGGTAAAACTTCAACGAGAAATAAAGGATTTAGAAAAGAAACGAAACGATATGCGTCAGAAACTTTATAAGGCACAAGACGAAGTAGATGTGAAGAAAGAGAATTTACTGGAGAAAGTAGAAGCACAGCTGAAACAAAAAATGACGCTTGCACCATTATTTACAATACGATTTAAGGTGATATAAAAATATGAGCAATAACAAACAAAAACTAGAGCTCACGTGGATCGGGAAAAATAACCCCGAGTATGATATCTCCAACATTGAACCGCGCATCTTGGAAGAGCGGACTGATTTGTCATATGGTGATAAGGAGAGTGAGAACATGATCATCCATGGTGACAACCTCCTCGCACTCAAGGCGCTTCTACCTGAATATGAGGGCAAAATAAAATGTATCTATATTGACCCACCATACAATACAGGTAATGCCTTTGAACATTACGACGATAGCGTGGAACACTCAACATGGCTCTCACTAATGAAGCCGCGGTTGGAACTTTTAAGAATGCTATTGAGTGAAGATGGTGTTATTTTTATTCAAATAGACAATTCGGAGCAAGCGTATTTGAAAGTTCTATTAGACGAGGTTTTCCAAAGAAACAACTTTATTACGTCGTTTATTCTTAAAGTTAGACATTCGGAACGAATGCTAAAAGGAGATAAAGATATTCATGATGTTGCTGAATACGTGCACTGTTATCAAAAATCAAATCAATTTAAAATCTCAAAGAGAAAACAGGTAGTCGCAGATGATCCATACGAAGATTATCAGTGGGCAGTAAAAACAATTGGAACTGGAAAAACACTTGTATTGGGAAATAAAGAGTGCCGTGTTTTTAAGCCCGGTGAATATGAATTAACACGTTTAGACGGAAATAAAAGCGGGTTCAAAAAGATCAACATTCGTGGCGGACTAAGAGAAGGAAATAGTAGTGGTAGATTTTATGTTGCTCATATTGAACAAAGACTTCAGAATGATGGTTATAACGTTTTATACGAGGTACCTAATATTGGTGATGATGGGACAGGACGCAGATATTTTCTTTTACCAGAAAATATGAAAAAGAAAAATGGTAATTATTTTCAGGGAGTACCACAAACACGAACTTCATCAAAAGATCTTCCATACCCATCTTTCTTCGATGTCTCTGCAGCTTTTAACCGTGTCGGCTACGAAGGAGTTGTCGAATTTCGAAATTCTAAAAAGCCGGAATCACTCATTAAGACTTTTTTTGAAATAGCAAATTTGTCTAGCAACGATTGGATTTTAGATTCATTTCTTGGTTCTGGTACCACGGCTGCAGTAGCCCACAAAATGAATTTTAATTATATCGGCATAGAAATGGGCAACCATGCTTATTCTCATGTCCATAAACGAATGAAAGCCGTTATTGATGGCGAGGATCATAGTGGAATCAGCGAAGCTGTGAACTGGCACGGAGGAGGAGGATTTAAATTTTATGAGCTTGCACCGAGTTTTATTGTGAAAGACGAATTTGGGAATCCTGTGATTGATAGTTTTTATAATGACGCTAAACTTATTAAAGCCATGTGTAAGCTGATGAACTTTACATATCAGCCAAGTCAAACAGAATATTGGAAGCACGGCGTGGGTCAAGGAAAGAACTATCTTTATGTTACTACTCAGCTTTTGACAAGCGGGATGATTCAGCAGATTGCAGGACATCTTACTGAGGGTGAGTCTTTGATAGTTTGTCCGAAGAAGTTTGAACCTGGTGCGGATAAAATTGATAGCCGTATTACTATTAAAAAAATACCGCAGTCGGTTCTGAAAGCTTGTCACTTTGGCAAAAAGGAATATCTACTTCCAATCAAGGAATCCGCTCTGGAAGAGATAGAGGATGAATCACTAGAAGATGATAACGAATAAATACTATGAGACCTGAGGAAGCGCTCAAATACCTCAATGGCGCGATGAGTTTGCACGCTCCGCAAGTAAAGAGTCTGGAGCTTTTTGCTCATTATTTGCAGTCACCAGCTGGGCAAAAATTGTTGTTACGCATGAAAAAAGAAGTGCGTGGCAATACAGCTGAGATATTAGCAGAAAGCAAAGCATACTTCAGTACTGTTCCCGAAGCACGCGAGTTTGAGGAATATGAAAGAGCGTTCCCGGCTTACACCTTTGCACTCGCTACCGGCGTAGGCAAAACCAGGTTGATGGGTGCTTTCGTAGCATATTTGTATTTGGTATATAATATTCAGCACTTTTTGATTGTTGCACCAAACCTGACTATTTATCGCAAGCTCTATGATGATTTTAGTAAGGCAAATAATCCTAAGTATGTTTTTAAGGGTATTCAAGAAGTAAATACAAATACGGTAAAAGTCATTACCACAGAAAATTACGCTAACTATAGACAGCAATCACTCTTTCTTAATCAGATTGAAATCAATATTTTTAATATCCAACAGTTCGCACAGAGGGATATGACCAGTGAGCGCGGTATTACGAAAGCGTGGGAAACCGCTGGGGAGTCCTATTTTGACTATTTAAAAGCGCATGATGATTTAGTGGTGATGTTAGATGAAGCCCACCACTACCATGCGGATGCGGCCCTTGGCGCACTCGATTTGATGGATCCTCTATTTGGACTAGAAATGACTGCTACACCATACCTTGGGACTCAAGGTACGGGCAGAAATGCAAGACAAATCAGAATGAAAAATGTTTTGTATTCCTATAACCTTGGTGATGCTATCCGAGGCAAGCTTGTCAAAGATCCATGGATAGGCACTGAAGCAGATGTGGATTTCAGTCAATTTGATCCTGACTCTATTGATACTGACGCGCGCAAATTGCAACTGGCGGCTTTTTTTCACGAACGTGCTAAAAATGCACTGAAGGAGTATGCGTTGGAAAATAATAAGCCGATTGTAAAACCGGTTATGTTGGTGGTAGCAAAAGACACAACACACGCAGGAGAGTTACGCGCTTTGATTGATAGCGATAATTTTCGTGGTGGAGAATTTAAGGGAAAGGTTATTGAGATACACACTAAACTTCGTGGAGATGAGGCAGATGAAAATATTGATAAATTAATTTCACTTGAACACCCCGATAATCCAGTGGAGATTGTGATTCACGTCAATATGCTCAAGGAAGGTTGGGATGTGACAAATGTGTATACCATTGCGCCTTTGCGTGAGGCAGCTGCCGCGATTTTGACCGAGCAGACAATCGGGCGTGGTTTACGCTTACCTTACGGAGAACGCACCGGCATACCTTTGGTAGACAGACTGGTGCTCGTTGCTCACGAACAGTTTGCTAAAGTTGTGGCACTTGCTAAAGACTCACCACTTATTCAAGGACAGGTTGAACAAATTTCAGAGAGAGAAGCTAAAGAAGTTAAAGTGTTCACCGAAGTTCAGTCCGTTGCTCTTGATGCCGTTAAAGATGCAATAACGCAAAATGAAGTGGTGATGCAAGAGGTTGAAAAACAAGTTGAAGAAGAGATTGCTAAAATGCCGCAAGCAGATTTAATGGATGAATCAGTAAAAGGAAAAATGAAAGAAACCAAGACAGATGAAAAAGTAACTGGCTTATCAAAAATTGTATGTGGAATTAATACATTTTCTAGTTATCACGGGCAAAAACTGAGTGTTTCACCAGAGCTGTCCTTTGGAACTGATACATTGTTTGGATTTTTCAGTGATGAAGCAAAAGGTGAGCTCTCAAGGATTGCAAAAAAATCTGGAGAGGCAATGGAAGAAAGAAATATACCAATTCCGCGTTTGATGCTTACCCCGCACTTTGGTGAACTTTTGATAGAACAATTTGATTTGGATACGAGTGTATTACGTACATATACTAATGAGCGAGCTATTCTTGAAGAACAATTACAAAATGATCGTGAGAAAAATTTATTTGATGAAGAAGTTCCAGGACGTCGAATGACTGAAGTAACAAGAATAAGCAGTTTTGGTGCGCATACGAGACAGACTCCACAAAGCACTATAATTGCTTCGCTTCTTGATTTTCCGTTGGTTGATTATGATGATCCTTCGCAAAAACCATTGCTTCTGAGATTAGCAGAGCAAGCTGTCATACATTATCGAGAAAAGGCGATTGATGAAGATAATCTTGCCCTGATTGTTGAAAGTAACGCGCGTACAATTGCCGAAGATATTTATCAGCAGATTTTGACACATAAAGAATTGAAGTCTGAGGGATATCTTGAGTCCGATGTGCGTGAACCGAAACCATATTTGGAACAGTATAATATTTCCTTGTTGTTTGGAGAAAAACCTGTTTCTCTTGAATCACAGCTAAATACTTTTAGTGCCAAACTTGTCTATGGACAGTTTCAAAAGGCCTGCCACTCAATGTATCGTTTTGATTCTTCAGATGAAGTACGTCTAGCGTATTTATTAGATCGTGAAGATTCAGTTGAAGATTGGTTACGCCCAGCCCCTAATCAATTTGAGGGCTTGTATTGGCGTGATATAGAAGGAGAGTCTCATCATCGCTACGAACCAGATTTTGTTGTTGAATTTGAAAATGAGATAGTAATGATAGAAGTGAAGCCGGAATTAGAAATCCAAGCTCTAAGCGTACAGGCAAAAAAACAAACCGCAGAAAAATACTGTGAGGTAGTGAATAAAAATATTGGAAAGTTTGGTATCATAAAGCCATGGCGGTATGTGATTGTTCCCACAGAAAAAATAACAATAAGTTCTACGATAGATGGATTGTTGAGTTGAACTGAAGGCTTGATACTTTAGGGGCGAAGATGATAATTGAAAGAGTAATAGATTTGATTAAAAAATATGGAAATTGATGATAAAAAAATTGGACAAATACTTGGAAATTTAGAATCTGCGATTGGAAAAATTATTAGAATAGATATGTGGTTGCCTGAAGCTATAGATTATGCTATAAATGGCCATCGTGGAACTTTGGATCGAGCGGATATTGATAGAGCGACCAGGGAGAAAAAGGAGGATAATAAAATTCAAATAGAAATTGACAGTTTGCGTAGTCAAGTTGAAGAATCACAAAAACAAACCCAAGAAATAAAGAAGCAGACGCGCTACTTATTGTATGCATTCATTATCGCTATTTTTAGTTTTTCATTAAATGCCATTTTGCAAATAAGCCCGAATCTGTTTGGCCTACTAAATACAAAATAAAGAAGATGCCAACTTGTTTATAAACTCTACGATCTCACCCCAGAAGAAATTGAAATTATAGAAAATTCAAGTAAGAAATAATCATGCTTTCACTTGATCAAAAAGAGATAGAAGCCAAGCTGGATACATTTAATTGGAATTTTAAAGTTGGGGATAATATAAAACACAACATTGAAGAAGTGTTTTTCTTGTACAAAATAAAAGAAGAAAATTGTTCATATACTAGGGAAAAACAATTTATAAATAAACATATATCAATAACCCTAGTTGCTATTATTGAAGGAATTTTACACGACTTTGTTGTAAGACTAAGCGAAGCCACAAACCACTTTCCGTTAATCATTGATGATAAGAAAAAGAAGGATATCAAAAAATATATTTCAGAGCAAAAAGTACCTTTTAAGTATAAAAAACTTGAGGGTAGAATACTCAGAGTCAAAAACTATTCATTCGCTCAGATTCTCAAGTTGCTTCAAAACTTCGAGCTGTTAGAGTCAAAAAATAGCCCAATCTACAATACGTTAGAGGCCGCCACTCATTTTAGAAATCGCATCCATATTTATAATTGGTTTAATAACTTTGAGACCGACGAGAGGGATGTTTTTACGGATAAACGGTTAGAAGTTCTCGAGTGGTTAGTTATTTACATCTTAACTACAATGGAGGCCAAGTACTCACGGCCTTGAGAAGAGGGTTGTGAGGGAGTATCTGTTCAAAGAAGGTTTGTGGATTATGAATTTGGACTAGCAACCTAGTGGAATGGCGTATTTTTTGCTACAATAAAAACATGTCAAAACAGATTAGAAAAAAGAGAGAAGATACTAAGATTGGGACCATAGAAAAAAAATATGATCGTGATTTTGGTGTGCGATCAGATAAGAAACTAGGAAACTATCTTAAGGAACAAGGGTTTCCATCGTTAAGTAAGCTTCTCGATGAAACAAAGCGAGGAAAAAAGTGATGAGGTTATTGATGAGTTGATGCCAAAAGAAACCTTTGAGAAAAGGTTCTCTTTTATTACAAACGATACTCTAAAAAAGAATATCGCGATTGCTTTTGAATATATTGTTTTTCTAATTGATACTGCAGGAAAGGAAAATCATAAGCAATTGATTAGAAGTTCTCTTTATAAGGATGCGACCGTTTATACAGGGACTATTGTTGAGGCCTGTCTTTGTCATGTACTTATGAAATATTTCTCAGTAAACAAATTACAAAAAACAAAAGTTTTGACTCCAGAATGGAAAGAAGAAGCACAAGGGTTTATACACGAGTTTAGTAAAAAAAAGAGGATCCGTTATGTTATTGAGCATATAAGCTACGAAGATATTAGAGATTCATCAAACTTTATCGAAATAAATCGTGCTTGTCTTCGTGGCAGGATACTTTCTAAAAAAGAATACGAAATTGCAGAAGAAATAAGAATAGCTAGGAATAAAATTCACGTATCTGGATTAAAGGAAATAGATAATTCATACAGCAAAGAGAAGCTTGATGAAATCTTTTCTAAAGCAAATAAAATTATTAGAAAAGTAGAAAAGAAACTTTTGAAGCTTTAGGGGGTTTTTTTTCAGAGAGTAAAAAAATAGTCAGGTACCATTTTGGTAGGAATTTTCTCAGCCCTGGTTCGTTTTTAGTGGCTTGATTTATTCTTCAAAAAGAGTAGGATACAAGCACAACTGAATAGTGAATTATCTAGAGAGTGGCGAGAGCACTGGCTCACTGACCCACCGGCAACCCTTGGCAACAAGAAGGTGCCCCATCCAGCCCTGGAAAGGGAAAGATATCGGTCGATTCTTTCTCTGTCTCTGGACAGAGTTTTTGATTTTCTAACGATAATACTATGAAAAATATCTACTATAAAGCAAAAGAAGAAGATGAGACTCCTCTCCATATGTCTGGATTTGTTCCGTTCCGTTTGGAACTTAAAAATTTCCCAAAATATGACAATTTTCCATACAATATTTTGTTCGCAGGAGATGCCAACATAGACGGAGTGGACATGTCCGGCAGTGCTCTGTATTTTCCCGATTTTTCAACGTTTCAGGAAAGTGAGAAAAAACAGTCTATGACTTATTTTAACCAATATAGTCGCGAATGGACGGTGGTGATTGAGTATGACAAGCAAAGGGGTTCGTGGGAAGGATCAAAATATTACAAAGGTGAATTCAAAGGCGGTGGCGGTGGTACAGAGTGGAGAATGGCTTTTGCACATCTGACTATGGCTGGATTGGCGAATGGTGAAAGGGTGGAATTTGAAAAGATTTGAAAAGTTTTTTTAACGCTAAAATCATGAAAAATATGGACAACAATCAAAACAGGGAATCGCTTTCCCAGGTTAAGGTAAAAGAAGTAGCTTCGCGCTACATTAGCGGATGTGATAAGTGGTATAGAATGTATGCTGGCATTGCTTCGAATCTAGAAAGATATGAAAGCGGTATTATGTATCTGCGGATAGAAAATACCGAGAAAACAAAACCTTCAAGCTATGAAACGGCCGTTGAGTTCGCTCGCAAATGGGTGGGATACAATGCAGAATTAAAAGACGCGAAAGGGTTCGTTGTTTCGTTCTATACCAGCGGGGCGACTGGTTTTGTATTGAATGGTGCCACTGATAAAGGTATTGCTAGCGATTTGGTTCAGCAATTCATAAGGGCTTCGCAGCAAGAAAAAAAACTAGTGAATATTTTTTCTGGAGAGTTGAAAGTTTGAAAGAAAAGATGCAAAGCAGACAGTAATATCTTTTTTACCAAGTTCTATTAGTCGAGCTCTGTTGAAAAAGTTGGTATCCCAACTCTCTTTCGACTTGTTTCACCTTTGAAGAGGTGATTTTTTCTTTCTGGTACTCTACCTCGTTCTCCTGAGTGCTGAGTAAATTGGTGTGCAAGAAAGGAAGCGCCAAAGTGAATAGTGTGTTTCCCATACTTGGCTCTTACTTCATCGATTTTTTCATAAAGTCTGCGAAAACCGTCAATTTTCAGTGAAGACCCAAACAAATCTGGCTGCAGATTCGGTTCTTGAAGTTCAATCAAGCCGATCATAGTTGCTCGATAGAGTACCCCTTTTTTAAACAAATTATCAAACTCAGGTTTTAATAAATCAATCAGTTCATGAGCGAAGTTTGTCGGTCGAGAAAGCTTTACTTCAGTCGAATGGTGTTCGTAGTTCTGGGTGCGGAGGAGAATATATACTTTTTTGGCTTCCAGTTTATAGCCTCTCGCTTTCATGCAAGCGGATTCGATGTTCTTACAGAGCTGAGCAAAGACAAAACGAGGATCATTGGATGGAGGAGTGAACGTCTTCATCTTCTGGATAGAATAGTGATCTGCGCGAGGCTCTATCTGTAGTGGCATGACGCTTTCTCCTCTGAGCTCTGACCAGATTTCTTGGATCGGTTTTGGAAAATATTTTTGTACCCACTCCTTATCTCTGCGGACGAAATCCAAACAGGTATGAACTCCGTATTTTTGAAGCAGTGAAGATGTTTGCGGTCCAATACCCCAGGGCTTACCAATAGGCAGATTTTCTAGATAAAGATGAATCTTTCTGTTGGGGATAGCTGTCAGGCCATTGGGCTTATTCCATTTAGAACCAAGCTTAGCTAGTACCTTCGTAGAAGCAAGGCCGATAGAGAAGGTAAAACCAAGTTCTTTGGTCAGATCATCTTGGAGCTTCTCTGCAATCTTCGTATAGCTCATGTGAAACGGCCTCTGCCAGCCTGTTAGGTCGGCAAAGCACTCGTCTATCCCATATTCTTCTACGTCTGGCGTATAACGCCTCACAATATCAAAGAAACGTTTGGAAAGAAGGGAATAAGTCTCATAGTCAGAAGGGAGAATAATAGCTTCAGGGCAGAGCTTTTTAATCTCAGAGAGTCTCATGGCTCTCGTTACTCCCTTGGCTTTAGCTTCGTAGCTCATGGAAGCGGCGATGCCTCGTTCTTTGCCGGTGATGACTGGCTTACCTCGCAGTTCTGGGTTTCTGGCTTGTTCACAAGAGGCAAAGAAAGCATCTCCGTCGATATGGAGGATGGCGCGGGGAAACTTACCAAGAGCAATAGGGGCAGACATACTAGTACTTTCTGATGATAGCTGTGACAATAGCCTCTATTCGCAATTCTTCTTTGGGATAGATAGTAGGAAACTTCGGATTGGCTGGCACCAAGACAATTTTTTTACCGGGAAGAATATGGTAATATTTCATCGTCCATTTTCCATCGACACAGGCAATGACAATGTCACCATGTTTTGGTTGTTTTCCTCGTTCTACAAGAGCAGTGTCTCCGGGACGAATACCAGCATTGATCATTGATTGGCCCTTCACTTCGAGCATATAGGTGGCTTCCCGTCTTTGGATAAGCCATTCATCAAGAGTCATGGTATCTAGGAGCTCTTCTTCAGCCGGGGAAGGAAAACCAGCTTCAACAAAACCAAGCTTCTTTACGCTGGTGAAAAGGTTAGTAGGAGTTAACTTTCCTTTTTTGTCTCGTCTCAAAACACCTTCATCCACGAGAGCGTCTACGAGCTCTTTTGTTTTCCTCATGGATTTTGTACGAATTATTCTATCTCTAATTTCTCGTACTGATGGCATACGCTTGTTATCCTCGTAAAATGCCTGAATTTTTTGATAGAGTATAATAGAATCCATAGGTATAAAGGGGCGTTAATAGTACGATATACACTATATGGGAACAAACGTTCCCAAGTCAAGTAAAATAACCATATGTGCGGACGTTATCTAAAAAGAGTATGCTTTGTGTAATATAAGAAATCTATGATTGCCACGATTGATATAAAAAGCAGACCATTGAAACTTGCCTTTTTGGTAGACCCTAAAAAGCAAAGAGAAATTTTAACTGCTATAGAACTTAGTTGTTCTTTATGGGGTGGTGCTTTTAACCCTATAATTCCTTTCTATACAAGTGTTCCAGAAAATTGGGATAAAATGCCTTACTCTAAAAAAAGAAAAGAAAAGCCTAGCAATATAGTTAATGGGTATATTAAAACTTTTGATCCGGACGTATTGGTGATTTGTAGCGATAGAGCTCTTCCTAAAGAAGTAGATACTTTTGGGCTTCGTGTGATCAAATCCGATGAATTATGGAAAAGTTTTTTGAGTAACGGAGAAGGTCAGCCTGATTATGGAATAGGGATTTTTGAAATCCTAAATGCCATCTACGAGCAAGACTTTAAATATAAGAGGCGCTTTTCTCAGAAAGTTGTGATTCCAAAAATATCTAAGGAATACTCATTATTTTGGAGTAGTGTAGTAGGTAATTACCCTAAAGAGTTTAGGAATATTATTTTAGAGGAATATAAGTCAGCATTAGATATAGAGATTCCAACGTTGAAACCAAAAATTCTCAGTAGTCTTTATAAGAATAACAAACTAACCCCTAGAGCAATCTCACGTTTTGAGCTAGATAATTATTCTTCAGCTGGGCTTTTTACTGACACTATTTTTTTTATGGATGCCACTAAGGGGTTGGACATAATAGATTTTTGGAACTTAAGAGCTACAGGAAGAAAAGTTGTCCCATTTCCTATCCAGTATTCGAAAGATAAAGAAATTCAGAAAATTGTTCGTGATTTTATAAATATGTCTTATGGTTCTTTAAAGCACAACCCTAAAATATTCAATCACGCATCTTTTATAAAGAGCCGTAGCCTGGAGATGAAACAGATGGAGCAAGCTGTTAAAAGTTTAAAAGTTAGAAAGAAATCTTCTCCAAAAGGTGGGCTATATTTTTCATTGCAATGGTGGTACCCAAGAATGTGGCAAGAAAATTATGTTGATTCTGATAACGTAATACCTGTCGAGGTTTATAATAGTACTCAGAGCATAGATGTAATAGATGAAGATGGAACAATCTCTTTGCCACCAGTCTTACCTAAGTTTCTTGGGGAAAATCAATCTCTTTTCAGAAGAAAAGTAGGATATGTAAATGAGATAAACATTACCCCTTATAGTTTTGGTTCAAAAATGATTTCTCAAGTATTTCCAATGGGTAAGGAGAACACTTTAAGAGTTATTGATCCTTTGGGGATGCCTGAACAATGGAGAGTAGGGAAAAAGTCTTTAATAAGAGAAGTCTCTTATCAGCATTCCCAGAGGTGGGCTGTTCCTGATTCTCAAGATATATTTTTTTCTTGGCTTAAGGATCTTGGTTTTAGCGACCTCAAACTTTCTCCCCCTGGTATTTTAGCTAAACAGATTTTTTTTCAGTTAGATGGTTGGCTTAGGATTTTTGCTATTAATGGCATTCTAGAACTTTTTGATTCAATGAGTAGGGGGTCTCATAGTGAAGTTGGTATGGCTGTAGGGGCTGTGAAGTCAAAGATCGAACTAATGGGTCGTGATACACAGTTCTTGGATTTTTTAAATACAAAGAAGATATTTAAAATTGGTGCTAATATTCAGTGCCCGAAGTGTTTCCGTCATTCTTGGTACAGTCTTAGTGATCTAAAAGAAGAAACAATTTGTTTGAAGTGTCTTAATTCGTTTCCTACAATTTCAAGTATTAATAATAAATGCTGGTATTATAAAACAGCCGGACCTTTCAGTATAGGAAATCACGCAGAGGGAGCGTATTCTGTCTTGCTATGCTATGATTTTTTCGTAAATGTTATGCATCTGAAAACTAGCGTTGCGTTTAGTTTTAATTTTGAGAAAAACGGGGAAAAACTTGAAGCTGATTTGGGCTTGTTATGGCTTGATAGTCTTTTTGACAATGTTTCAAATAATACGTTATTCGCAGAGTGTAAGTCTTATAACAATTTTGAACAAGGAGATATAGATAGGATGGCTCTTTTAGTTCAAAATTTTCCTGGGGCTGTAATAGTCTTTTCCACACTTAAAAACGAGCTTACTGTCAACGAGAAAAAGATGATTAAGAAACTTGCAAAAAAATGTAGGAAGTATCATAAAAATAATCTTCCTATAAATCCGCTGCTTGTGCTTACCTCTAATGAATTACTTTCATTACATCACCCACCGTATTGTTGGAGGGGGAATAGCAAACTTACAGAGAGAGAAAAAAGTAGTATACACTCTTTGTATGATATATGTAATGCGAGCCAAAAAATTTATCTTGATCTACCTTCTTGGTATTCTGAATGGGATGAAGAGTGGAAAAAGAAATCTGCTGTGAGAAAAAAGAAGCTGAATGCAGAATATGTTTGTGAGTAAAATCGGGACTCTGATAAAGTAGAGGTATTATTTTTTTACTACTGTTTATGAGTAATCAAGAAAGAATTTATAAGTTATGTTTTTATTGTGAGCACCCCATTATAGAGAATGACAGATTATCAATTGGCTCTATAACTCATGCAGGACTGAAATATAATATCTCAAAGAGACACAGGGAGAAAATAGCCTCAATTACTAATAGCGCAGCTTACGAATCGGATCTTATGCACTTACATTGTTATGATTCCGTTGCGTCAGAATTAGGGTTTGGTAATGGTATGTATTGAAGAGGTTGAGACCACTATGTATATCAAAGGGAATTGTAGTAAATGTCACGAATACGGTAGTCTTGAACCAGACGATTCTTTTCGGAATGGTTTTTGTGAGGATTTTGATTTATAAAGTATGAAAAAACAATTTACCATATTATCAATTATAGCTTTACTATTTTTGGGGAGCCTTGTTTTCGCTATCCCAACAGTATCTTCTGCTGAATGTTGGATTTATGGATCGGCTGCAACGGAGGATTACTTAACGGGAGAGTGTAAATGCAGAGCGGGCTATATTATGAGTGATAGACACTGCACAAGTGGGGCTACGGCGTGTCTTCTTAAAAATGGCGGATTTTCAACGTATAATGAATCGAAAGGTTCTTGTGAATGCCTTTTCGGCTATACGCTAGATAACACTAATCGATGTGTTAAAAAACAAAATAATGTTTACTTTACATTAGAGGAATTAGATACGGGCAACAAGAAGGCGATAATTAGAAGTAACAGTGATTTTAATTACTACTTAGTGATTTATAATACTGGTTGTTATGATCGTTCGTTTGAAAGGTATTTAGGAAAACAGATAGTTATAAATTTAGGAACGGATTACTATTTGGATACTTTGGACAAAATAGTGTTACAAGATGACAATGAAACATGTGACATAATAAGTAGAGAAAAAGTTGATTCGAGTACAACTTTAAAAGAAGAAGGTGTGATAATCAAAAGAAGTTATCCATCAACAGTAGTTCCTGAAATTAAAAGAAAACAGGCTGCCATACCTGATACCAACAACAATCCAACAAAAAATTCTTCAGTAGAAACTAATACAAATGAAAGTGGATTTAACCCATTTTTTGTTTTAGTTTTTATAATTCTTAGCGGAGGATTTGTCTGGATAATTTGGAAATCAATGAAGAATAACATTGAAAGATTATGAAAAATAAAATATTCAGTTTAATCAAAGTTACCTCGCTGGTATTTTTAGTAATATTTATTGCACTAGTTATTAATTATGCATTCCAATATTTCTGGATTTCTCCACGCTATTGGGGTGGCACAGTTACGCGATCAAACGAGAAAGTGGCAAATACTACGAAAAACTTTATTAACCTCTATGGATCTGAAAAATTTGCCGCGCTCAATCCTGCTCAAATCAAAAAAGATTATTCTGCGCTCGGCTATAATCTTTTTCTTGAGATAAGACGAAGTAATCAGGTTGTCGTACGTACTACCTATGCGATTTCTACTATCTTAGATGACCCAAAGACCCATTATACGATTGATTGTGCAATTCCCGGTGTGGGTGAAAGCTGCTCTATTTTAATTCTAGAGGATGTTAATTCTAAAGCACGTGATTTTAACGCAAATCATACCAATTGGTTGAAAAACTGGTTTATCGCCCCAAAAGATAATTTCGAAGATAAATATAATAACATTACATGGCCGTTTTTTGTAGCTTTGAGTAGCTCTTCATTGATTGCGACTATTATTCTTGGTTGGTATTTTTATGCTAACAAGAAAAAAAGAATATTTCGGGAAAAAGAAGAAGAAAGTCAGAAACTTGAAGAACATATAATAGAGCTTCATCAGATTTTAAGTAATACAAAAGAGGAAGCTGAAACGGCGAGAGTTGAACTAGACAGGCTTAATTCAGACACAACAACAAACACACAAGAAAATGAGTCTGAAAAGCAGAGACTGCATGAAAGGGTTAATGAATTAGAAGCCGAGAAGAAAGAGGTAGATGAGGAGGTATTAGTATTTATTGACATTCGGGCAATAGAGAGAGCTATGCGCAATATAATTCACAAAAAACTGTCTCAGAGATACCCCCATGGGAATTATTGGGATGTCGCAATTCCAAATGACATAAGAGAACGACTAAGGGATCGTTTAACTTGGCTTAAGGAGCAAGACAACAGAAAAAGGATTGATGAAACCTATTTCGGCGAGTGCAGAGATATTATAAGGTACAATTATGGTTTATTTGTGGGTATATTTGGGAGAAAAGATGACGCAATGTCGTATTTCAGAATACTGATTAATACCAGGAATGCACTAGCTCATGACAGAGAAAACAGTGATTTGAGATATATACCTAACGCCATAGAATGGGCAAAAAGAAAACTGGAAATAAACAACGATGCATAGGGAGATACTAACTTTTATGGAAAGTACACTTTTTATTACGCCGAGTAGACCACTTGATGAAATAAGCCGGCTTATTGGCAATGGGCTAAAAAAGAACGGCCTTATCGAAAAAGGAAATCCGCGAAGAGCGAATACTCGTTTTAAATTATCTGAGAATGATTACTTTGTAGGGTTTTCTTGGTGTTACGAAACTATTCCTGATAGTGTAGTAATCCTTCTGGAAATCTCAAAATACTATGAAGAAGAGGAGAGAAAGAAGGATACCCCATCTAAGTTAACCAAGCCTGAAATAATCAACTATGCCAAAAGCTTTAAGAAATATATTGAATCTGAACAACTGCCAATATCAGAGGTGAAAATAAAACAATTTAAATTATCGAAGTCTTTGTCTGTAGAATATGAACTGGGTAATAAAATTGTTTCGCCATCAAAGAGGGGGGCATTGCATAACCCATTTGAACTTAGAGCGTTGCCGGAATCAATTCGTGTATATTGGCCTGCGGGGTCTCTTAACGAAAGTGATCGGGCGTGTAGAATGCTTGCCGATAGTTTGATAAGATTCGGCGTTAGGGGGGCAAGAATGTTCCCAGAACTTTATAATAATCAAACGCTACCTTTACCGGATAATGATTCTTTTGAGTGTATAATTATTATTCCTAATATTGAGGATGAATTAGCAAAGCCACTTATTGTAGAATTAAAGAAACGACCCAGGGGCATACATATATTTGATTTTGATGATAATGGCAATCAATACAAATTTGACAATTTGGCCGCTGGTATTTTATATAATAGTGGCAGTGAACTTTGGAGAGTTCATGGTTTGGATCAAAATAACTCCATATATGTTGGTATTGACTTAGGTCACGACCCCAAACTAAGAAAGTCTAAAATATGTATGACTTTTATTGACAAGAATGGTCGGGAGCTTTCTGAGCATAGGTATATTGCAGAGGACTTACCTTTGAATGAAAAACAACAACTGATAGGTATTCTTACTGATAAGTTAGAAAAAATTCAAAAAGAAAATGGATTTGAAAACGTTATTATTCACAAAGATGGCCGAATTCTGGAAAATCACGATACGCTTTATTACACACTAAAACAAAAATTTGGAAGCGTCTCGCTTATTGAAGTAGTAAAGTCAAATTCAGCCTTTATTCTAGATCCAGAATCTAAAATGGGTGATATTTTTGATTTTGGAAATTTTATACTTTTACAAACGTTACCATTTAACCACCTTGGGAAATGTACTGAGCCTATAAAAATTAAGATACTGAAATCCGATTTAGATAGGATGTTTCTTATTGACAATGTATTTAAACTTTCGAAGGCTTTTTGCGGAGATTCATTATACGCAGACAAGAAATTACCAATTACAACACATATTGCTGATCGATTCTCATCATTCCAAACAGGTAAGACGTTACAGTCGTTTAATATTGCGAAAAAGTGGATAAAATAAAAATATGAAAAATAAACTTCTCTATTTTGCGGTAAACTTTTAAATAAGTGAGACAGAAAAACATGGAAACAAAAGATCCTATTCAAAAAGATTCAGGAAAAAAGTGGCCGAAAACACTGCTTAAATATTTGTTTGCCATAATCATCATTTTCGTATTGCTGTTTAGTTTGGTCGGTTCTTACGAAGATCTACTTGATGTGTCCTTTTTGGTCTTCGTTCTTGCGGTGATTACCGTTATAGCACTTATAGCCGGGGGTTTGCTGACAGGGTATGAACATGTTAAGCCGATAGCAGATAAATTTGAGGACGAGAATGTATGGCAGTATATCAGAATGGCGATCATCAGATTATTGATTGGTGGGTTCATAATTTATTGGATGATTGGTGGCGAGGGATTTCTTAGTCTTGACAGCCTCGAAAATATCGTTCATAATCTTGGGAAATTTTCTCTCTGGATTTTTGCAATATATTTTGTTCTGGCCGGGCTAAAGAGTCTCTATTGGGTTATTCGAGAAGTAATAAAAAATTTAACGAGTGATGGAGACGAGGATTGATTTCAAGAGATAAAGATGAACCAGGATAATTTCGTTAAAATTGAAGGGTGTTTCAGACAAGCTAGAATCACTAGCGAGCTTGCGGATTCTTCGGTTGCAAAATATCGTGATTCAATTAAGAAATTCTTTTCTGTCATTGGCAACAAAGATTTTGAATTACTGGTAATCGTTGACTTTGAGAACTTGATTCTAAAAATGCGGGATAATGGTGCGGGTAATTCCAGGATTGCCAACGTAATTTCTGCTGTTAAGTGGCTTACTAAAAAACTTCAAGATGGGGGAAAAATACCAAAAACGCTTGATTTAGAGAAGGTAAAAAAACCGAAAATTGAAAGGAAGGAAGTTGAATATTTGAACGATCAAGAAATAAAAAGGCTCATTGACTGTATTTTAGACGATCTTTCAAAAGGGGAATTCATAAGGAAGGTGAGGATAATGGCGCTTGTAGTGTTTTTACTAGAAAGCGGTGCAAGAATTGGCGAAGCCCTTTCAATCAAAATTGAAAAAATTGACTGGGATAACAATGAAATCCCCATTGTTGGAAAAGGGAAAAAACCGAGAACGTTGTTTTTCAGGGATCGTTCTAAATATTGGTTTCAAAAGTATTTATCCATAAGAAAAAGTGATAGCGAGTTTTTGTTTGTTACTCTCAGTGGCTTGGCTAAATGGTCACAAACAGACGTAGGGAGATCTTTTAGACGGTATAGGAACTTGTCCGGAATAAAGAAAAAGCTTGTTTTGCATACACTGAGGCATACTACTGCTACCCAACTATCATTTAAGGGCGCTCAATTTAACGAAATACAAGCCCTTTTGGGTCACGCTCGACTAGAAACCACAGTAAAGTATTATATCGGCGCGGCAGGAAAACAGAGGGTCAAGAAAATGATGCAGGATAAATACTATGATTTCATTCCTGAATCAGTGTTGAAAGTTAATAAATCAGTGAAGGCATAGTAAATGTCGTCAAAACGTTATTCTTTGGTTTAGCCTCCAAGCTGCCAAATCTGGTCGGGTAGAATACGACAGCGTCCACCATAATCTCCAAAGGCTCATCAAAGAGGCTCTTAGGCCTACTAATTGGCGTCTGATGAGCGATGGAGTCACTTATCGCCTTGGGTTTCCTCCAAGGGCGCTTAAGAGGTGTAGAAGGTGAAGAAGCTCTCCGAAAGCTCGTAGAATTAGAGCAAAAAAAGTTAACTCCTAAAAAGAGGAATTTATGAACGAAAATGCCAAGGGAAAGATCGAATTTCTTATTCAAGATAACCTACGCGCCATTAAATCGAAACATCCAAAGATCGCGTTGAAGGCAGATCCCAATATTTTAGAACAAGACAAAAAGAAATCTGCGGAAGAGATCGCGCTTACTCTGCCTTCTCTTCAGAAGCATCTTGATGAATTGTTACCATTTATCCAAAATCTTCGAAAGCATATTCAGGATATTACTGAACAGACGCATATTTGTGCTGCTTATCTGTTACTTGCTCGTGCTACGCAAGATTGGAAATCGTTACTTTCCTTGGCAGAGAAGGGAGATATCGGCTGTTGGTCATTCATACGTCTAATTAAGGAATCTGTAGCACTCGCAGATCTTTTCGCTTTGGAATCTAGAGGAGATAGTCGTAAGTATATTGAAAAATGGTTTTCCGGACAGATTATTGGTCATGCAGCCTACAGAGAGGTTCAGACGGAATTCATGCGTCAAGATCCAAGCAACGCAGGTATTGATATAGAAGCCATGGCCACGGAGCTTTATCAAATGGAGTCTTTGGTAATTCACGCTTCATATAGCACGATGCTAGAGAGCGTAAGTCCATTCACGGAAGATTTTGACTATACAGGCCGTACCCAATATTCTCGTACTAGTAAGGCTTTGGGATATGCTCATGGCACTATGGTAAATATGAATATTGTTCTGAAATCAGTCTATCTTTTCCTAATCAAAGATAGCAATGCATACGAGGATCTTGATAAGATACTGATTAAATACTCGAGATAGATAGAGACACCAAGCTGTCTCATATGGTAAAATAAGACAGGGTCTGTCCTGTGTCTCATTTGTCTCGTTTTACCCCCAAAACCGCGACCCGAGAGCCTCAATCCACTCGTCGGCCAAGACCTCCAAGAAATCCCTCAACGGCTTGATTTCTCAAAGTTCTAGACCGATGACGCCCGCAGTGAACGTTAGTGAACGGAGGAGAGGAGGAAGCCAACTGCTTGGCTTCCGTGATGGATGAGAAAGGCGGAGCGATGTTTCGCGAGTACGCGAAACCGTGAGCCAGGGTCGTGGAAATTTATGAGCGTCGGCGAATAAATTATCCCTGACCGAATCCCTGCCTCTCTGTAGGCAGGTTTCCCTCTTCGCCAAAATTGAAAATCGGAATCGGAAGCTGAAAATATGAGTAAGGAAAAGAAATTCGGAATTATCGCTGGAGCAGTTCTCATTGCTATTGCGGGTCTGTTTATAATGAACCGTGTATTTTTCAACGCACCTCAATCTCAGGAAGAAAAGACAGTTTTTATTATGAATCGTAGTCAAACCGAAACACAAACATTGGATAAATTAAAAACTCAAGGATTGATTAGAAATAAATGGGCATTTAAGTTGGTTCTATTTCTCAAGCATAACAAAATTGAGCCTGGCGGTTATACTGTGTCAAAAAGTATGAGCGCTTGGCAAATCGCCAACAAACTTATTTCTGCTCCTGATATGAAATGGGTGGTAATCCCCGAGGGACTGCGAAAGGAGCAGATTGGGGAAAAACTGGCGGAGACATTCGATTGGAGTGACGAAGAACTTGGTAAATGGAATACGGAATACACTAAAATGAGGATAGATTATATCGAGGGGACGTATTTCCCTGATACCTATCTTATTCCGGTAAATGAAGGCGGATTCAAAATGGCTGAACGAATGACGAGGCGTTTTGATGAAAAATTTGCTCCGTATATCAGCCAGTTTGCCCAACAAAATATCCTGTGGACTACTGGGCTCAAATTAGCTTCAATTATCCAGAGAGAAGCCGGGGGGAAAGACGATATGCCCCTTATCGCTGGAGTCATGTGGAACAGGCTCGATCAAAATATGAATTTAGAAATAGACGCGACTGTCCAGTATGCACGAGGGAAAGCCGAGGCTGGCTGGTGGGCACCCGTTACATCTGGAGGTATACAAAGCATCGATTCTCCATACAATACTTACAAAAACAAGGGACTACCTCCCTTTCCTATTTCTAATCCAGGGATTGATGCGATTGAAGCGGTCTTACATCCAGTTGAAACTGATTGTCTATACTACCTTCACGACAGCGATCGGCAAATCCACTGCGCTAAGACGTTTGAAGAACACAAGGAAAATATAGAGAAGTACTTGCGGTAATCACATGAAAATGTACCTCTACGGAAACATCCAAAAGGGAGACATCCCGCTGTCCCATATGGTAAAATGAGACAAGGTCTGTCCTGTGTCTCATTTGTCTCGTTTTACCCCCAAAACCGCGACCCGAGAGCCTCAATCCACTCGTCGGCCAAGACCTCCAAGAAATCCCTCAACGGCTTGATTTCTCAAAGTTCTAGACCGATGACGCCCGCTAAGATTATTTTTCACCCTTCTGGGTGTAAAATAGGCTTTGTTGATTGGAAGGATGAGAAGGGCGTGAGTCGGATGCGAACAAGCGAGCATCCTGTGTGTAGCGCCCAGGCTCCGAGTCGGAGCGAGGAGGAATCCCTCCTTCTCCGCCCTCGCTCGCCGAAGCGAACCTTCGGCGTGACGAAGTCCGCTGTAGATACGTGAAAGTTTTCGAGGTTCCGGTTGATGATCTTTTGAAGAAATAAAACTATGAAAAAATTAATTGTACATAAAGTAAATATTTCTCATCAGCGTCTTGTTGAACTATCTAAACTAGCCGATCAGGCAAAGCCTTTTTACGATTGGGTTGAAAAGGTAGCAAAAAAAGTTACTGGATCGCACAGAAGTTTGAACGAGATAATTTTTCAGTCATCAAAAAAAGAAATTCATACCATAATTAAAAGTTGTTATTCCAATGGAGCGGAAACAAAACCTTTTTTGTTTGATGGCGTTGGTAGAGTTTATCCTCACTTTAAGGCTTGTTTTTACTTTTTTGCTTGGATAGTTCGAGACGCTCCACAACAAAGACTTTCCCCCTTAATTAGTCGTATGCAAAAAGCCGACAAGGTTTCTAAAATTACGGCGGAAACAGATGCGCTTGTAAAATTAATTTTTGAATACAAATCTGTAGTAAAAAGTTTTGAATGGCAAGCTGTGCGAGAAGTGATAATTGATAGGTTGGAGGGGTCTAGGCGAAGTATTCGCGGACATGCTTTAGAGGCGAGCGCGCGAACAAGCTTGGTTACCGCTATTCAAAATTATTATTCAATTCACGGAGATTACGGGAAATTTAAGAAAGTTGAAATTGCTGATAAGCAGATAAAAATAGGTAGGCACACTGTAGACGTTTCCGCTTTGCTCTATCCTAAAAATGAATCAGTTCCTATTCGACTGCTTATCCCAATAAAGACAAGGGAGACCGAAGGCGGTGGTCATTCTCATATCTTCACTAGAGATGTAATTTCCGCGATTACTGATATTAAAGCCGAAAAGAAAAAAGATCATATTATAGTTGTGATTGTTGCCGAAAATTGGTCTCCAAGAGAAATCCAGACAATAGATGATGCGATTGATTTGATTTTTCATTTCAATATGAGTCCGAATGCATTTGAGGGCTTTGACGAGAGCGCTCAAGTTACATTGAATCAGTATATTGAAAAAATATTTAGCGAATATGAAAAGCAAGCACGAAAATAAAATACTACTTGGTGATGTACGGGAAGTGATAAAAATCTTTCCCGATCTGCACTTTCAAGCTATTATCACTAGCCCGCCATATTTTGGTCATAGAAAATATTCAGAAAAAAGTTCTAGTGGCGAGGTGGGTCGGGAATCAAACCCAGAACAGTATATTGAGAATATTAGGCAAATTTTCAACGGGCTTAGGCCAAAATTAAAAGACAATGGATTATTGTGGTTAAACCTTGGCGATACCTACAGAGAGAAAACCCTACTTGGTATTCCGTGGCGGACTGCTCTGGCTTTGCAATCTGACGGCTGGATACTCCGAAGTGATATTATTTGGCGAAAAACAAATGCTATGCCGTCGTCCATCAAAGATCGACCTACTACTGATCATGAGTATGTATTTATGTTTTCCAAAACTCCAGAATATCTTTATTACGCGGACGCAATTAGAGAGCCACATGTTACGTTTTCTGATAAATCCAAAATGAAGGGTGGAAGAAATCATTTTGGGAAACGAGACGGTACACCGGAAAACGGAAAGAATGGCGGCAACTCAAATCTTCACAATGGAAGGTGGGATCAAGCTTTTCACCCAAATGGAAGGAATAAAAGAACTGTTTGGGATATTTCTCTAGGCAAGTTTAGAGATACGCATTTTGCGGTTTATCCTGAAAAGCTTGTAGAAACTTGTATTCTTGCATCTACAAAAGAGGGCGATTTGGTTTTTGACCCATTTATGGGTTCTGGTACAACAGCATTGGTGGCGTGTAAGCTAGGGAGAAATTTTACTGGTGTTGAGTTAGTCGAAAAATATAAAGACATGGCGGAAAAAAGAGTCTCGCCTTATCTTAAACAAGCAAAATTAGTATGAATGAAAGACAACAGATAATCAAAGAAATTGAGGATTTGCGAGGTTCGCGCGTTATAACCTACATAACGAGCGATAGACCCGGAATAATCTCAATGATTGATCCAATGGATTTACGAGAGATTTTTGATCATCTGAAAGATATCCCCAAAGATACAAAAATTGATTTATACATTTACAGTCGCGGTGGAAATTCCGTAACTGCGTGGGCTCTCGTAAATCTTATTCGCGAACACACTAAAGATTTTAATGTTCTTGTACCTTATCGCGCACACAGTTGTGCTACTGCTATTGCAATTGGGTCAAATGAAATAGTTATGGGACGAATGGGAGAGTTAGGACCAATAGACCCAACACTTTCTGCAATAGTTGATAATAAAAAAGTTGATGTCTCAACCGAAGATTTATCTAGCTACATTGCTTTTTTGAAAGAAAAGTTTGGTATCAATCGTCAAAAGCATACGATTCAAGCATTTAGCCAACTTGCCGAAAACGTAAAACCTCTTTTGCTTGGTAGAGCGTACCGCTCGTATCTCAAAGCAACTGATGACGCGATAAAACTTTTGCGACTACATTTGAGTGACGAAAGGAAAATCAAAAGCATTGCTGAACATCTTGTTGAGAAACTTTATGCCCACGATCATATTATCTCTCGTAGGGAAGCTAAAGAAAAAATTGGCCTGAACGTTCTTTGCGCTGAAGGAGATTTGGAAAAGAAAATGTGGGAGTTATACCTCAAATACGAGGATATGCTAAAATTAAAAGAACCATACAAGGATGAACCAACGACAGGAAACGATCCAAGAATTTTGCCGGTTACTGTCGTTGAAAGTATAACTATGACTAGCAAAAAGAACGTTCGACAATTCATTAAGGAAGTCAGCTTGCCACAGCAAAATATGGCGGCGATGCCTGTTATTGTTGGTGATAAGCCCGCGCTCATGTTCCCAAACGGACAAGCTATTCAGATTGTAACAGAGGGGCAAACTGTTGTTTTAGATCAGAAGTTTTTTGCTAAAACGGAAACTATAGTTTGGGAACAAGAGGTAGTAACGGAATAATGCGCGTAGCGATTTCCCTGCGGTCTTGCCGCAGGAACCACTAAGGAAAGTTTGAAAACCTTGGTTTTCAAGTTAGACTATAGTGGCAAAGCCTCGGGTCATACCCTGTGGTCTTGGCATAGGGTTGTTGATTTTTGTTGCTTGAAATTCGCCAAAAGAAAACAGCGGAGCAAATGGAAAATTCCTCCCCAAACCCCTCCTCCTCCGCTTGCGACATCCGAATTCAAAAACAAATGAGCGTACGAGGCAGTCTCGAGCCACCACGCGCTCCGTGCGTGCGATTAGTCGGCATCATGGTTGCTTTCAAAATACATTCGAACTTTGTATAATACACACCGCATCAAACTCATAGTATCGAGTAGACTTGAGCTTTAATAATAAGAAAACAATATGGGAGAGTTTATTGCATTTTTAAGTTTTCTAGGTACTAACATACAGGCACTAAGTTTTTTAGTTGTGGTGGTTGGAGGAGTTTTTGCTTGGGTAAAATTTAGAGAGTACGTAAAAGATAAGAGATTTACAACTTACCATAATTTGATAGATCAGCTTGTAGATGATAAAAGCCATCCAAGTGGAAAGTTGATGTTGGATAGACAAATTGCAATTGTTTTTGAACTTAGAAGTTTTCCTAAATATTATAAAGTTACTCAGAGAATTCTAGAGGGACTTAAGAATGAAGAAACCTGGAAGACTGGAAATCCAAGACTTGTTGAAGAAGTCGATCTAACTTTAGAATATATAAACTCAAATATATTCTGCCGATTGTTTAAGAGATAATGCGACCCGACCTTTCCAATCCGTTCGTCGGCCAAGACCCCTAAGAAATCCCTCAACGGCTTGATTTCTCAAAGTTCTAGACCGATGACGCCTGCACCGAGTATTAAGTATCGGATATACCCATATGGATGATTTCGAGCTATCGGAAGTTAAAGAATTAATAGAACTCGTTCGTCTTAAAGTCGATGATGGGTTTTGGATGGTTCAATACCTACGACTCCAATCAGTCTATATATATTTTCAATATGCAGTAGTACAGACAAGAATTCAAGAAGAAAATTTAAAGTTAATGGAGAATGGGGAACATAAGAACTTCCCTGCACATGAAGCATATGCTGAGAGTGATTTAAGGATTTATTCATCAGCTTTGTCGACATATGCCTACATGCGTACGTGTCTTCATATCACTTATGAGTTAGCTGAAGCTATACCTAATGATGAAGAACTTAAAAAATATAGAGAAGAGAATAAGGCATGGGGAAAGGATTTAATAGATAAGAGAGATAAGCTGCAGGCTCATCCGTACAATGAATGTGCATTAGTCTGGAAAAGAACTATGCGAAGCAGTGATGGGAGAATAGAATTTCCGATTAGGAACTTGGTCGATTTATCTAAGAGTGAAAAAATAATGATTTGGCCTAGGAAAAACCTTGAAGAGGTGCGAATATATTTACAAACCATTTCTATCCACCTAAAAAGGTTATATGGTAATTTTGTCTCGAGCGTTTCAAAATGATAGTGGAGACACTCTTCAAAAAGCCTTAATGAGAGTGTCATTTTTGATAGTGCTCAAATCCGAATAACTTGCAGTAAACATTTTTACCGTTATGAAAATCACCCCACCGGTTGTTATATTGCCGCTTGAAGAAATTACTATCAAGAAAGGAAATGTCCGGATATTTGGCAACGGTGTTTGGGGGACGGCGCTTGGTAGCGTCATTTCTCGACCACCGGCCGGTCTCAAGGTTTTTATATTTGCTTTGCCGACGAACGTGCTGCGGAACGTTCTTTGGGAAGTGAAGGATCGGATAGATAACAAGACGCTGGTCATCAATGCCAGCAAGGGCATCGAGCAGAAGACACACAAACTTCCTTATGAAATCATCGAAGAGGTGCTTGGCAAAAGAGCGCATTATTTTTCCTTGATCGGACCCGGGTTTGCCCAGGAGGTAGTAAAGAAAAATCCGACCATCGTGAATCTGGGGTATCGTAATAAAAAATATCTGGCAGCAGCCAGAGCGGTTTTTCAAAAATCTTATTTCGATGTTGTCCCTACTCCGTGTCTCTACGCTATCGAAGTGATGGGATCGTTCAAAAATATCTATGCTATAAGTTGTGGTATTGCGGAAGGGCTGGGGTATGGTGTCAATACAAGAACGAAACTGATCCTCTTGGCATATCAGGAATTGAAAAAACTTCTGATCGCGCTTGGTCATGATTATAATCGGTCTGCGGAGATCGCTTTTATGGGGGATCTCATCTTGACCTGTAGCAGTACCGAGAGTCGCAATTTTACTTTCGGAAAGTTTTTGACACGTCACTCCGCCAGGGAGAGTCTGAATAAAATCAAGGAAACGGTAGAAGGGCTTTCTTCTGTCTCTTCGGTACGTTTTTTCGAACAGAAGGCTCAAATAAAATTGCCACTGGCGAGATTGATTCATGATATTATCGATATGAAGAATCATAGACTTGCGAAGAAACATTTTACGGATTTTATCTTGCGTTCCCATTTGGAAGTAGTCTAGAAACACTTGATCCGTTATTCAAAAAAGTCCCTAAAAAGCTCTTTTTTCGTTTTTTATCGTATATGGTAGAATGAAAACCACAAAGAAGCGGGGCATCAGTATTGTGTTTGTGATAATCAAATAATTTTTTAGGAAGTACGTTTATGGAGAACGAAGTACCAAAGGCAGAGACGAAGGCAGGAGAAATGAAGACATCGCAAGCGGAGGTAATCGGAGCAAAAACTGCTTCGGTGAAAAAGTCTCTCGTTGCGAAAATAGCGGCGCTCAAGGAGCATGTAGCAAAAATGAGTCGGACGACCAAGACTTTTGCCGGCGTGCTTGTAGTGTTTGCCATTCTTTTGGGAGCTTTGTATTATTTCAAGGGGGTATTTGTGGCGGCGACGGTCAATGGCAACCCGATCAGCCGGTTGAGCATCGTTTCAGAACTGGAAAAGAAAGCCGGTAAAAGTATTTTGGACACGGTAATTACCAAGAAGCTTATCGAAAACGAAGTAAAAAAACAGGGGATTGTCGTCTCGAGCGAGGACATCGATACCGAAATCAAAAACGTGGAAGCCCAAATCGCGGCCCAGGGCGGGACTTTGGAACAGGCGCTGTCTCAGCAAGGTATGACGACAGAGGATCTACGGGAACAAATTATGATCAACAAAGAGCTGGAGCAGGTGCTCGGTGACAAGCTTGCAGTGAGCGACGAAGAAGTCAATCAGTATTTGAGCGCGAATAAAGTGTCTCCGACCAAAGGAGCGAGTTCGGATGATCTCATGAGTCAGACACGGGAACAACTGAAAGGACAGAAATTCAACACGGAAGCGGCGCGATTGATCGATGACCTGCGGGCCAAGGCAGTCATTAATTATTACACGCAGTACTAACTTTTACCTGATATTGTCTATGAACTCATATTAAGTTACCCCTCTGTCATTCCCGCGAAGGCGGGAATCCAGGCTCTACGGAAAGATTATTTCTGGATCCCGTATCAAGTACGGGATGACAAAAGAAAAAGTCTTTTACTGGCTTGTTGGAAGCCTAGGTGGAAATTACTTACTACGGGTTATATAGAAAAAAGAGTTACGTAATCAGTTACGTAATTCTTTTTGTATCAGCGAGCCAAGACTATCCCGAAAACTTTTTTGGCGCCGGATTTTTTGAGGACTGTGGCGCATTCTTCCAGTGTAGTACCGGTCGTGGCGACATCATCGATGAGCCAGAGTGTCTTCCCTTGGATGAGCGGGATACTTTCCTCTGTGATGGCGAAGGCATTCCTCAGGTTGGCTAAGCGTTCTTTGCGCGTCTGTGTTTTTATCTGCGGCTTGGTGAAGCGGGTGCGCAAAAGACAGTTCTCCAAGACAGGAATGTCGAATCCCGGCGTGAGTATGTCGGCCAGTGTCCGAGCGAGGAGTGTGGATTGATTGAACCCGCGAAAACGCAGCCGGCGCGAGTGGAGCGGTACCGGAATGAAGTAATCGGGGAGCGCCACATCGGCTTCCGTGATTCTTTCCGCGAGCCAGTTCCCGAGCGGCTTGGCAAAGGCAGGGATGAAACGATATTTGAATATATGGATCGATGCCGAGACGATGGGAGAGCGGTAGAGAGACGCAGCAAAAAGCCCATCGAGGGAATGTATCCCAAAACAAGAAGAACAAACTTCACCGCGCGGAGTGGTGGTTTTGAGACAAGTGGGACAGCGTTGGCGCAAACGTCGGGGGAAAATATTGAGACACGTTTGGCAGAGATACTCCTTTGGAACATCACAACCGAAGCAACGGATAGGGAACAGCGTATCCAATATGCCAACGCCGATTTTTTTCAACACTAACTGGACATTGGGTGACACACAACCATGTCATTTTTTAGCGAGAGACGAAGGGACTTTTTTTCCGGAGCATCGATGAGTTCTTCTGCGATGCTTTTTTCGACGAAGTCTTGGATATTTTTTCTGACCAACCGAGCGCCTTGTTCGGGGGCAAAGCTTTTTTTCGCGATAAAGCGTACCAAGGCGTCAGGATATTTCAGAATTATATTTTGTGGCTTCAAGCGTTTGGCAAGGACCCCCAGTTCCAAACGAGTGATAGCGTGAATGGCTTCTTCAGAGAGGGCGTTGAAGACGATGGTATGATCGAGACGCGCCAGAAGTTCCGGACGCATTTCTTTTTTGAGTTCATCGAGGACTTCACGTTTGATTATCTCAAATCGTTCTTTTATCCAAGAGTTTTTTGCCGCTGTCTTGGCCGTTCCGCCAGAGACGGTGGTTGCGAAACCGATGCGGGCGGTTTTGGTGAAAGAAGCGGTACCGATATTGGAAGTGAGAATAATGAGCGCGTTTTTGAAACTGACCCGCCGCCCCTCGGCGTCAGTGAGGATCCCTTCATCGAGAATTTGGAGAAGAATACTCCAAACATCCGGATGCGCTTTTTCAATCTCATCAAACAGGATGACAGAATAGGGTTTGCGGCGCACGGCTTCGGTCAATTTTCCACCTTCACCGTAGCCGACGTAGCCGGCGGGAGCACCGAGAATCTGAGCTACGCTGTGGCGTTCCATAAATTCACTCATATCGAGGCGAATCAGCGCGTTTTGATCACCAAAAAATTCTTCGGCCAAAATCTTGGCGGCCAGGGTTTTGCCCACGCCAGTCGGACCGAGAAAAAGGAACGATCCCAAGGGACGATTCGGATCGCCGATACTTGAGAGCGAACGGGTCAGCGTTTTTTCGAGAGCCAGAGCCGCTTCTTTCTGCCCGATGAGTTGGGTATCGAGGGCTTTATGGAGACGAGTGAGTCTCTGCCGCGGATTTTCTTTAGAAAGCTTGGCAAAAGGAATGCGCGCCATTTGGGAAACAGTTTTCAATATATGCTCTCCGGAAACCGTGATTCGTTCATTTTCCGAATTTTCTTTCAGTCCTTCTTTGAGGGTGGTGATTTTTTGGGAAAGGGCTTTTTCTCGCGCGTGCCATTTGGCGGCGTCATCATAATTTTCGTCTTTGATGAGGGATTCTTTGAGGTCACGCACGGTCCGCCGTTCTTCTCCCAGCTCAATCAAAATCTTGGTTGTTTCCGGTATCTCCCGTTTTTGTTTTGCCAAGGTAGAGGCCTCATCGATGATATCGAGCGCTTTGTCCGGCAGAAAACGCTCAGGGAGGTAGCGGACGCTGAGCTCCACGGCCATATCACTGACTTCTTTGGAGAGGGCGATATGGTGGAAATCCTCGTAGCTTTTTTTGATGTGCCAAAGGATTTCTTTTGTCTCATCAATGGTCGGTTCCACGATAAGGACAGACTGGAAGCGTCGATCCAGCGCCGGATCTTTTTCGAGGTGGCGTTTGTATTCGGTGAATGTCGTCGCGCCGATGCATTGGATCTCACCGCGCGAAAGAGCGGGTTTGAGAATATTGGCCGCGTCGAGACCGCCACTGGTGTTACCGGCGCCAACGACGGTATGAATTTCGTCAATGAAAAGAATTGTGTCGTGATTCTGTGTGGCTTCACGGATAATTTCTTTGAGACGGGATTCAAATTCTCCCCGGAAATTGGTACCGGCAACGACGAGTGTCAGATCGAGTGAAAGTATGCGTTTGCCGAGAAGCGTATGCGGAACGGCCCCGCGTTGAATCATCTTGGCCAGCGCCACGATGAGAGCGGTCTTGCCGACACCGGGATCGCCCAAGAGGAGCGGATTATTTTTTCGTTTGCGGGTAAGGATCTGAATGATTCGGTCAAGTTCTTTTTCTCTCCCCACGAGTGTTTCTTCGGCATAGCTTGGCGACCTTGCCATATCGACGGCGTATTGGTCGAGAAAAGGAGTGGCATTGCTTTTTGTTGTTCTGTTTTTTGTGAGGAGATTTTCCGGGAGATCGAGCATTTTGGAAAGTTGGGGGAAGTGGTCGAAGTTCAGATGCGATTCGAGGGTGGCACGCACTTTGGTATCGTTGATTTTGAGCGCGCTCAAGATACGCTCGAGGGTTTCGTTTTCCGATTCAAAGAGGGCGTAGAGGATATGTTCCGTGCCGACGTAAGGATAATGGAACTGATTGGCGAGAAAATAGGCGCGACGCAAGATGTCCTTGAGTGCAGAAGAGAGCGGGAGCGGATGGTTGACCGGGAGTGATTTGCCCTTTGTTTTTTTCTTGAGACACAGCTTGACCAAAATTTCTCTTTCGAATCCTATGTTTTGGAGAAGGATACCCCCGAGGCTAGTGCTTTCGAAAAAGATAGCTATGAGCACATGTTCCGGTTCTATGGATGTATGGCAGGCAGCGCGCGCGATGTCTCGGGCTTCTTTGAGACTGTGTCTGGCGTGCAGAGTCAGTTTTTGACTGAAATTTGTTTCAAGCATAGGTAAAGATGAGTATAACCATTCTATTTTCTATTGTCGCTCATGTCAACCATGTTGTTCACAAACGATGGAGTTGACACTCTTGCTAAAGACTTTTGGCGCCTACGAAAATGTGTTATACTAGATACATACTTGAACAAATATAAACAAGTTTTCGTTTGATAATAGACATATGGTCTTCGGTTTTGGAAAACCACATTTTCTTGGTATTGATTTTGGTACAGCTTCTATCAAGGCGGTGGAGCTTTCTGTTGAAGATGGTCATCCGGTGCTTACGAACTATGGGCAAATAAGTTTGTCGGATCTGGAGAAAGGTACACCAGCTCAGGGACGTTCGTATGATGAAGAGATCGTGCTCCACCTCCAGGCACTTATAGAGCGTATGAAACCCAAGAGTCGCGCGGCTTACGTGGCAATGCCGGCTTTTATCGGGCTCATATCGTTGGTGGAGTTTCCCGTGATGGAAGAATCAGAACTGGAGGAAGCAGTGCGTTTTGAGGCGCATAAGTATATTCCTTCGTCGCTTGATGATGTGGCGCTCAGTTGGGAGGTTATCGAGAGACGAGGCGCCCCGGGTGGAGAGGAAAAAATGGAAGTACTCCTGGTGGCGGCGCTCAATAAGGAAGTGGCGCGCTATGAGCGCTATATCAACAAAGCGGGGCTAACAGTCGATTTTTTGGAATTGGAAACGTTTTCTTTGGCGCGTTCGATTGTCGGAGAAGAGCCGGGGCTTTCGCTTATGATCGATATCGGTTCGCGAGCGACCAACCTTGTGTTGATCGAAAACGGATTGGTGAGAGTGAGCCGCAATCTCGATATCGGTGGAAGAGATATTACCCGGACTCTGGCGGAGAGTCTCAGTATCACGCAGGAGCGTTCGAAAGTATTGAAAAAAAGCGGTAAGGATTTTCTTACCAATCCACAGTCGGCTCTGGTCTTCCCTGTTCTGCAAATGATTGCCGGTGAGGCTACGAGAATTCTGGCTTCTTATCAGGCAAAGCATTCTGGTGTACAATGTAAGAACATAATACTCTCGGGTGGCACGGCCCAATTTACCGGGTTGGTGAAATACTATACGGACATATTCAAATTGCCGGTGGTTCTCGGCAACTCATGGAGGAATATAAAGTACGATCCAAGACTTGCCAAAAAAATCCAGGAATCGGGCACGTCGTTTTCCATAGCAGCCGGACTGGCGTTGCGTGGTACGGAAACGGTTTTGAAGAAGAAAGAAAATCTGTTTCCTGTTTCGAAAAAGAAATTTTCTTTGAAAGAGCTTTTCACAAGAAAAATATAAGAGCCAAAACAAGCGTGAGAATACGCTCGAATAAACATTAAAACACAAAGCGATGGCCGGATTGAATCTTTCCTCGTCAGGAGGAGAAAAAAAAGAGGGTGGCGGGGGAATTTCTGACAGTTCTCTCATAGTCATTTCGTCTATTTTTTTTCTTGTGATTGCCGGTTGGGGCGGTATGCGTTGGTATATCAAAACGCAGAATGATACGTTGGCGAAGCTCGATGCCTCGCTTGAAGAAAGTTCCTCACAGTTGCGGGGGAACAAGGTAAACCGCGTGGCATATTTTGATGCTCGTTCGGGGCTTATCGGAGAGCAGTTGAAAGGTGAATCTGTTGATGCCAAGAAACTTCTCAGTCAGATAGAGGGGCTTACCGTGCCTCAGGTCCGGTTGACAAAATATGAATATAACGCGACGGAAAGGTTTGTGGAAGTGGTAGGAGAGACGGATAACTTCAGATATATCGCAGAACAGATTATCAGTCTCAAATCGGAGAATCTGTTTGCGGGAATAAAAGTGAATTCGTTGAAGCGGACCGAAACGGGGCGTATAGAGTTTTCCCTCAAGGCCCAATTCTAATAAACTATTTATAATTATTATGCGGCTCAAAGTACTCATCCCGCCTTTCCTTATTGTCATGATACTCATTTTGTCTATCGGATTTATCAAACCCGACATTGAAGTCTTGCAGGCGAAGAAGACGGATATTCTTGTTAAAAAAACCATGGTGGCAAATGTGGATGCGGTCATTGCCGATATCGGCACTCTGAACAGCTCTCTGGATGCCAAGCAGGATTTTGAGAAATTCGTGTATCGCTACTTGCCGAGCACGCAGAATCAAGAGCAGGCGATAGATGCTTTTAACTTTTTTGCTATGCAGTCCGGAGTGGTTATCACCAAAATGGATTTGAAGCAACCGTTAGTTCAGAATATGCTGTCGGAAGAGGGGAATGGAGAAACCTCCGATTTGTCTCAAAAACCCGCTCTTTCGGTGGCCAAGACATTTACTTTTTCAGGCAGTGTTATTGGGTCGTACGAAAACATCAAGGCATTTTTCAATCGTCTGGTTCATATGGAACGGTTTCAAAAAATAAGTTTTTTTTCCATAGCTACCGATACCAATACGGAGTCCCTTGATACGAGTCACCTAGTGGGCGAATTTGAAACGGAGCTTGGGTATTTGCCGCCGGAACCGTTGGCAACGGCAATCAATACGCCGATTTTTCTGAATTCTCAATTTGATTTTTCGAACGTGAGTAAATCATTGGAGCGGGTGACGGGTGCCATGCCGGTTCTTGAGAAAGGCCCAACCGGTAGGCCAAATCCGTTTCAGTAGTAGAAATTTGTTATACTATCTCACATTCTTTTATCTTTGCCGTCGAACGAAACAGTTGTCTTCAGCGTTGAGGCAAGCTCTCGAGTGAAAACTTTTATGTTCATAAGGTATGTCGGAAGCATCATCAAAAGAGACAGACAATGCCCACAGTGAGGCTCTTGACGCGACCACTCTTGCGGCGAAAGCAGAAACACTCGGAATGCCGTTTCTCGCGGAGGCGCCCAAAGGGATAGACAAAAATCTGCTTTCGGTCATCCCCGAAGATACCGCAAAGCGATATGGTACGATACCGTTTCGCAAGGAAAAGGGTGTTCTTTCCGTGGCAATGACAAATCCGCAGGATTTTGAGGCGCTCAATGTCCTTCGCTTTATTGCCGAAAAAGAGCAGGTCAGCATCGAGGTATATCTTGTATCGGAGAAGGTTTTTTCCAATATCGCCAAATACTATACCGGGACGGATATGGCTTTGAAGGAGGCCATCTTTTCGTTGAAAAAGGAGTCTGAGGAAATCACGGATCCCTCAGAAGAGAAAAAGAAAAACAAGGACGCGGAAATTTTTCAAGACGCGCCGATAGCCAAGTTGGTGGAAGTCATTGTCAAACATGCTCTTGATGGACGGGCGAGTGATATTCATATCGAACCCATCGAGGGGAGTTTCCGGGTGCGTTTTCGTGTGGACGGGATTCTCCGTTCTCAGCTCGTTTTTCCGCTCGAGATAGGCCGAGCGGTTATTTCGCGTATCAAAATTTTGGCTAATCTCAAAATCGACGAGAAACGCAAACCGCAGGATGGGCGTTTTCGCTTCGAAGGCGAGGCTGGGCATGCCGTTGACTTGCGTGTTTCCAGTTTGCCGGTCATTGATGGAGAGAAAATCGTCATGCGCGTGCTCGACAAAACTTCCAATTCGACGGATATTGAGAAACTTGGATTGTGGGGGAGGAACCGTGTCGTCTTGGAAAAGCGTATTCGTGAACCGTTCGGCATTATACTCATGACCGGGCCTACGGGATCGGGGAAAACGACGACCCTCTACGCCTTTCTTGAAATCTTGAATAAAGAAGAGCGGAATATCGTGACGCTGGAAGATCCGGTGGAATATTATGTCGAGGGTATCAATCAGAGCCAGATCAAACCGGAAATCGGGTACACGTTTGCGAGCGGGCTCAGGTCTATTTTGCGTCAGGATCCAAACGTCATTATGGTGGGTGAAATTCGCGATGCCGAGACGGCGGAATTGGCTATTCACGCGGCGTTGACCGGGCATCTCGTCTTTTCGACACTGCACACCAATGATGCTGTCGGCACCATTCCGCGTCTCGTGGATATGGGGGTGGAATCCTTTTTATTGGCTTCGTCACTCCAGGTGGTGGCGGCGCAGCGTCTGGTGAGACGCATCTGCGAGAAATGTCGGGAAGAGGCTTCTCTCACGGAACTGCAAAAGAAGCGCATCCAAGGATTGTTTGATTCGATCGCTCCCAAGGAAGTGGAAGCGTACGGGCTTGACCCGAAACAAAAAATCATATTTTATCAGGGGAAAGGTTGCAACCAATGTAATGAATCCGGTTATCGAGGACGCGTGGCTATTTACGAAGTGATAGAAGTGGATGAAGAAATGCGGGCTATTATCACCGATCAGAAAGGCAATGAAGGAGAAGTACAGAAAGCCGCCATTCGGCAAGGTATGTCCAGCATGAAGCAGGATGGTATTCTGAAAGCGCTCAAAGGACTGACGACGCTTTCGGAAGTGGAGCGTGTTACGGAGGGAAAAATTTTGGTTGATGAGGCATAATGCCGATTACTTTGTGGTATACTGGAGGTAAAGATGTTTCAAAACAAAAAGAAAAATGGAAACACTACATACAGAACAGCGGTTGAAAAATCTTTTGTTGCTTGTTGGGCAACAGGGAGCTTCCGATTTGCATTTGGTGGTTGGACGTTATCCGACGCTCCGCGTCGATGGCAAGCTCCAGCCGATTACCGGGGAAAAAGTCCTGACTCCGGCCGATACAAAGGCTTTGAGTGATGTATTGTTGACAGAAGACAAAAAACAGGAGCTGACCGGGATGGGGCAGACGGATTTTTCCTATAATTTTGAGGATCGGGTGCGTTTTCGCACCAACGTTTTTTTTCAAAAGGGCTACGTCAGCGTCACCATGCGCTTCATCATGGATCGTTTGCGCAACTTAGAGGAGTTGAGCATGCCAAGTTCGTTGTATGGTTTCGCGAACTATTCTCAGGGGCTGGTACTGATTACCGGTCCGGTGGGACACGGCAAGTCGACGACTCTGGCTGCCATCATCGATTATATCAATCACAATCAGGAAAAACACATTATCACCATTGAAGATCCGATTGAGTTTGTTTACAATCAGGATCGTTCCATCATCAATCAGCGTGAAATCGGTCGGGATGCCAAAAATTTCCCGGATGCTTTGCGCGCCGTCTTTCGTGAGGATGCCAATGTGGTGCTTTTGGGAGAACTGCGTGATTTGGAAACTATTAGTACGGCGATGACGGCGGCTGAAACCGGGCATCTTATCTTCGCGACACTGCATACCAACGACAGCGCGCAGACGATCGATCGTATCATCGATGTCTTCCCGTCTCATCAACAAAATCAGATTCGTTCGCAGTTGGCAAATGTGCTTCTCGGTGTCATTTCACAGCGTCTCATCCCGCGTGTCGGCGGCGGCCGTATTCCGGCGACGGAAATTATGTTCAAGAATCACGCCGTAGAAAACCTCATTCGGGAAAACAAGGTGCACCAGCTGGATTCAGTCATTGAAACAGGATTGAAAGAAGGGATGATGTCTTTGGACCGGGTTTTGGCGGATTTGGTGCGCAGGGGGCTTATCGCTGTCAACGATGCTTTTATTTATGCCAAAAACCGTGAGTATCTTCAGATGTTGATGAGCAAAGAGTAGCGTTTTGTACTCTAATCGGTATAATAAATATATGAAATTTCTTTTTAAAGCAAAAAATGATGCTGGCCAGATCCGGGAAGGATTGGTGGAAGCCATAAATTGGGAAACGGCCGCGCAGATCCTCGAGAAGAATGGTCTGATACCGATTACCGTCCAGGAACAAAAATCATCCATGCTTTTTATGAAAAGCTTCCAGAAGCTTTTGGAGGGCGTGAGTCAAAAAGAGCTGATGACATTTTTCCGTCAGCTGGCGACTCTCATCGAAGCGCGCGTGCCTATCACTTCCGCACTGCATACTATCGGGGAGCAGATGGAGAACAAATATTTGCGCATCATCGTCAAAGAGGTAGAAGATACCATCGGGGACGGTATGCCATTTTCCGAGGCGTTGGCGAAACATCCGGACGTCTTTTCCCCTCTTACCGTCAATATGATTCGTTCCGGTGAAGCTTCCGGCAGTTTGCAGAAAGCCATTGTTTTCGTAGCCGAAAATATAGAAAAGAGCTACCAGTTGACATCCAAAATCAAGAGCGCGTTTTATTATCCGATTTTCGTTTTCTCTGTCGCTTTTATCGTTGGGTTTTTGGTGGTGACATTCATTTTGCCCAAGATTACGGCGCTTATCAAGGATATGAATATACCTATTCCCTGGTACACGGCATTTCTTGTCTGGCTCGGAGACTTTATGAATCAGTATTGGTGGGCGGTGCTTCTTGTTATTGTGGCCGGTGTAGGTACTTTTGTCTATTACATCCGAACGGAAGCCGGCCGCTATGAGTGGCAAGTCATTCTTCTCAAGATCCCTGTTATTGGCACTTTGGCACGCAATATCTATATCACGCGTTTTGCCGACAATCTGAGCGCTCTTCTCGGTGGCGGTATCCCGGTCGTGCGGGCGCTTTCAATTGTGAGCGAGGTTATCGGAAATCATGTTTTTCGAAAGATTATCCTCCGGGCCGCGGAAGAAGTACGGGCCGGTGGCACTATGAGTACCGTATTTTTGCAAACGAAAGAGATACCACCGATTGTTTCGCAGATGGTGCGCATCGGGGAAGAGACGGGGTTGTTGTCCCAGGTTCTGAAGAAGACCGGAGATTTCTACAGCCAGGAGGTGGAACTTACGACGAAAAATTTGACCACACTTATCGAACCAATATTGATTGTACTTCTCGGTATCGGTGTGGCTATCTTGGTGGTGGGAGTTCTCTTACCTATTTATAATATCGCGGGGCAGTTATAAGAGGGGTTGACAGAACTATCCACAAATGTGTCAAAAAGAGGTACAATAAGAGTAGGCTTGGGAGGCTTTTCGAAGACTTTCAAACAGCTAAAAAATAAAAACAAAAATAGAAGGAGGTGAGCATATGAAAAAAATATTCAAGGGATTTACCCTCATTGAACTCCTCATCGTTATCGCCATTATTGGCATTCTCGCCTCTATCGTATTGGTAAGTCTTTCGGGTGCTCGGACAAAAGCTCAAAAGGCCGCGTTCAAGGCAGAGGTATCGAGCGCTGTTTCGGGATTTACTCTCCAGTGTGATACAGATGATCCGACAGCTCAACCAGATACTACCGTGACTAATTGGGATGATGCTTTTGCTGCTACCCCGGATTGCGGGTCGACAGGGGCTGGAACATTCTCAATTGGTGCGGCTCCGGTAGCCACTATCGCTGGCTGTACTGCCGCGACCGTGACTGAAACAGGTGCTGATTTTACGAGTTGTCCATAAGATATTCGTAAGGTAGAATAAAAAATAAATCATTATAAAGTTGAAAGGGGAGGTGAAAAATATTATGAAAAAAACACTTAAGGGCTTTACCCTTATAGAACTTCTCATCGTTATTGCCATCATCGGTATTTTGGCATCCATCGTATTAGTGAGTTTGAGCAGCGCGCGTAGTAAAGCAAATGTCGCTGCGTTTAAGGCAGAAGCTGCCGGTTCGGTAGCTGGATTTATTATTGCGTGTGATACAGATGCGGCAACATTAACAGCTTCAGCGGCATCTGCAACCTCGGCGAGTTCAAATGTTACGTTTGCTATAACTGCCTCGCCATGTGGTCCTACCGGAACTGGATTATTCACGGGGACGGCAGCTCCGAAAAAAACTCTTTCGGTAACGTGTACTCCGACAGCTATTTCGTCAACCGGAGTCACATTCCCCAGTACCTGTATCTAGTCGGATTTTCCAAATTTGGAACAAAAAACGCGGTAATTCCGCGTTTTTTTGTTATATATGGATACACAAATTTTCTCCCCATTTCTTTTTTGGCTCTCTTTGTTTTTTTCCCATTCAGACGTATACTATAAACATGTTCTCTCTCACATTTTCATTTTTTATTCTTGGCCTGATCATCGGGAGTTTTCTCAATGTTTTGGTGTATCGCCTGAAAGATGTCGAGACTCTTTTGGGGCGCTCGTTTTGCCGTAGTTGCAGACATCAGATTCGCTGGTATGACAATATCCCGCTTCTCAGTTTCGTACTGCTCAAAGGAGAATGTCGCGACTGCAAATCGGGCATTTCTTGGCAATATCCGTTTCTGGAAATCTTGACAGCTGGGTTGTTCGCTTTCGCGGGGGCTTATTTTTTCTCTCCGAGAGACGTCTCTTCTTGGTTGGAGACAGCGTGGCTGCTCGGTATCATAGCCTGTTTTGTCGTTATTGCGGCGTATGATCTGCGCTATATGGAAATTCCCATCATTCTGCTTTTTGTCAGTCTTGGTTTGACGCTTTTATTTTTTACTCTGCAATTTCATAGCGGACAAGCCCTCTGGTCAAGCCGCATCGGGCTGGGTCTGTTTGGCGGAGCCGCGGTCTCGCTTTTCTTTTTCGCGCTTGTTTTTATGTCGAAAGAGACATGGATGGGCTGGGGCGATGTCTGGCTTGGTTTCGTCTGCGGAATGATTGTCGGCCTGCCTTTGGCGTTGTTTATGCTGACGCTTTCTTTCACCCTCGGGGCTTTTGTCGGTGTGGCGGGCATTTTTCTCAAAGGCAAGAGTTTGAAAAGTCAGGTGCCGTTTGCGCCTTTTCTCGTAGTGGGGACACTCTCTACTGTTTTTCTTCAGCATATTTTTCCGGAATTTATCCGCTTCTTTTTACTCTAGTTTTCTGATACAATAAAATATGCAACGTACATAAAAAAATGAAAATTCCAAAATTGAAATTGTTTTCCGGTTTTACCATTATTGAACTTCTCGTCGTTATTGCCATCATCAGTATCATCACTGTCGTCTTATTGCTCAGTTTCGGGGATAGTCGGGTCAAGAAGGAGCTGGAAACGAACGCCAATGAGTTCGCTGGGGTGGTGCGCGAAGCACAGAATTATGCTCTTACGGGAAAACAGGCCGGAGGGGGTACCGTGTGCGCTTTCTCCGTGACTTGGACAACTCCGTCAACGTATAGCTTGGGGTATACCGCGTCTGGAAGTTGCGCGACAGCACCCACTTCTCTTGTCAGTTATTCTCTCAAAAATGGAGTAATCTTCAGCAATTCTGGAGCGGTTTCTTTCAAGTCACCGTGGGCGGAGGTCACAACAGGCGATGTGCAAGTAAATTTTTCCCGATCGGGAAATACCCACTCTGTCTGTGTCAATGCGGAGGGAAAGATATCCGAAGGGATAACCTGTCCATAAGAATATTGTTATGTTTTTTTTCGCGTGGAAGCGTTTTTTAAAGAAACCGGCCCGGAAAGGGTTTTTATTGGGTGAGATACTGCTGGCGGTGTTTGTGCTGGCAGTTGGCCTGACTTCAATCATCGCTATTATCGGGAACAGTCTCCAATATTCTCTTGAAAGCCAAAATATAATTGTGGCTTCTCAACTGGCTCAGGAAGGTATAGAGCTTGTACGCAATGTCCGTGATAACGATTTTGCGACCGGGGGGACCGGGTTTGCGGCTTTTTCCGGGAGTAAGCACTGCCGTATCGACTACAACAATTCCACAACAAACCTAAATTGCAATTCGTCTCTAGGATCGGCGGCTCGTTATACACTGACGTATTCGGGCGGATTTTACCAGCATCAGGAATCTTCTCAAGAGCGTTTTTCGCGGTATGTCTATATTAATTACAGCGCGTCCGATTATGGCAAGGCTACGGTAAGAAGTTTTGTTTATTGGGGAACGTTTATACCGCTGAGTTCTGGCGAAGTCACCGGCTGTACGGCAGGGAACAGGTGCGTATTCAATGAAGTCGATCTCAGAGGGTGGAAATAATCTCTCACATATTTATGATACGAGTCTTTTCTCAAAAAAATCGGAGCGGTTTCACACTGATAGAAGTGTTGGTTTCGGTGGCTATTTTTCTTGTCGTTATGGTAACCACGTCGTATATCTTCACGCGGGCCTTCGCGGGGTACAAGGAAACGAAAGCTCTCCAGCACGATATCGAGAACGCGCAGTACGTACTGAATCTTCTGGCCAAGGAATTGCGCACCAGTTCTATCGCCGATTTCGGTTCGGATTGGGTGCAGTTCATTGATTATTCCCAGAGCATATGTTTTCGATATCGGATCAACGGTGGAAGTCTGCAGGTGGCGAAAGTATCAAGTATGAAAACGCTTTCTGCTTGTCAATCGAATAGTTTCGTATCAGGGGACTACACGACCATCAGTACCGGAACGGTAAGCGGGAAGTTTAATGTCATACGCTCAGATCCGACCGTGGGTTCGAAAAGAGTCGGGAAAGTCACTACTTCGCTTGTTATCCGTGAAGGAACGGCGCATGAGGCTCGTATCCAGACAACAGTTTCCCTTCGGGATTTCGGTTATATCGTACTTTAAACGAAGTCTCCATTTTTGCTTTGAAAAAGCTCTTTTTGGAGCTTTTTTTCATTCCTCCAAGATGGTATACTGTATGTATCAGAACCCATCTCAAGTAGAATCCTCTGTCTTTCTGAGCAAAGCGAAGAATCCCGTTATAGAAAGCACAGTTCCTTCTTTTCGAGATCCTTCACTCCGTTCAGGATGACAACAAAGTTTTACTTATTACTTCCTTCAAGAGAGGGATAAATAGAGTTTACTTGAGACTAGTTATCAAACACTTTCCCTATACTATGTCCAAAAAGATTACTTTGAAAGAAGCACAAGAGCGTATAGCCAAGCTCCGTCAGGCAATTGAGGTGTACCGCTATCGTTATCACGTGCTGGATCAGGAAGATATTACTCCCGAGGCGCTCGATAGTCTCAAACATGAGTTGGTGGAACTTGAAGCACAGTATCCCTCGCTCATCAGTCCCGACTCCCCCTCACAGCGGGTGGCCGGAGAACCGCTCCCCGCGTTCAAGAAAATTACGCACGCTATTCCTCAGTGGTCGCTGAATGACGCCTTTACGAAAGAAGATATTGAGGATTTTGATGGGCGTGTCAGGCGTGTACTTTTGGATGCGTATGGGGAGAAAGTGACCCCGACATATGTTTGTGAAAGCAAGATTGACGGGCTGAAAATCGTTTTGACATATGAAGGCGGTATTTTGCAATCCGCGGCGACGCGGGGGAATGGAATAGTCGGTGAGGACGTGACGTCCAATGTGCGAACTATTGATTCGGTGCCTCTGAAACTTACTTCCGCTGTGGATATTATCGTGGAGGGCGAAATATGGATGTCGAAGAAGGAATTGGCTCGTATCAATAGGGATCGCCAAGCGAGAGGGGAAGCGCTTTTCGCCAATCCGCGCAACGCGGCTGCCGGATCCATCCGGCAACTTGATCCGAAAATAGCGGCGGAGCGTAAATTGGATTCGTTTATATATGATATTGATAAGATTTCTTTTCGTCATTCTGAACGAAGTGAAGAATCTCGTGTTTCTTTGGACGGGATCCCTCGACAGGCTCGGGATGACAGCGAAAAAAAAGCATTTCCGAAAACGCAGAGAGAAGAATTGGAATTGTTGCAAAAGCTGGGGTTCAAAGTGAATAAACAATATCGTCTGTGTAAAGATGTCTCGGAAATAGAGACATATTATGAAGCATGCGGTAAAAAGCGCGCCAGTCTCGGTTATGGTCTGGATGGCATTGTGATCAAAGTGAATGAAAAAGAATTTCAGGACGCGTTGGGATATACCGGCAAGGCGCCACGTTTCAGCATTGCGTATAAATTTCCTGCCGAGCAGGCTACCACTCTCGTGGAAGATATCGTGGTACAGATCGGACGTACGGGAGCTCTGACACCGGTAGCCCACTTGCGGCCGGTACGGATTGCCGGATCGACAGTCAGTCGGGCGACACTGCACAATTTCGATGAAATCAAGCGTTTGGATGTGCGCGTTTTCGATACGGTGATCGTGCAAAAAGCGGGTGATATTATTCCGGAAGTGGTTCAGGTACTGGAAAGTCTGCGTACCGGTAAAGAGCGGAAAATAAATGAACCAAAACACTGTCCTATCTGTGGTTCGTCCGTAGAAAGAATGATGATAGGAGGCAAACTACAAACTACAAGCTACAAACTACAAGCCAAAGAGAGCGCTGCTCTCTATTGTACCAATCCTAAATGTTTTGCTGTTGAACGCGAGAAGCTGATTCACGCGGTTTCCAAAAAAGGTTTGGATATTCCGGGTCTGGGAGAAAAGATTGTGGAGCAGTTGATCAATGAAGGTCTGGTGAAAGATATGGCGGATATTTTCGCTCTCACTGCTGGTGATCTGAAGCCGCTGGAACGTTTTGCGGAAAAATCAGCCGAGAAGTTGATAGCTTCCATTGTCTCGGCTAAATCAGCCCCACTTCAAAAATTCCTTTTTGCGCTCGGTATTCGTTATGTTGGCGAGGAAACGGCCGATTTGGTGGCTGGCAGTTGGCAGTTGGCAGTTGATAAAAAGAAAATAAGAAATTTGAAAGATCTTTCAGAAGTGTTTTCGGCTATTTCTTTGGAAGAGTGGCTAAAGATAAAAGGTATCGGAGAAAAATCAGCCGGGAGTCTTGTAGAGTGGTTTACCGATAAGAAAAATCAAAAACTTTTACAAGCTCTGATTGAGGAAGGGATAGAGATTGTTTTGCCGAAGAAAAAAGAGGCTTCGAAACAGATTTTGAGTGGGATGTCGTTCGTACTGACAGGTGAGCTCTCTTCCTTTACAAGAGATGCTGCCAAGGCTATGATAAAGGGAAAAGGAGGTTCTGTAACTTCTGCCGTGAGTCAGAAAACGGATTATGTCGTGGCAGGGGAAAATCCGGGAAGTAAGCTTTCCGTTGCGCAGAAGCTGGGGATTAAGGTTTTGGATGAAGATGGGTTTAAACGACTCATAAAATAAAATGTTTTCAATACCTAAGACCTAATATCCAATACCTAATAAAAATTTAATGCTTAAATTTCAAAATTTACATATTGGATATTTATTAGAAATTAGGAATTAGATATTAGAAATTTTTGAAGTATGTTAACGAAAGAAGAAGTAAAAAATATTGCTCTATTGGCTCGTATCGGAATCAAGGAGGACGAGGTAGAGAAGTACCAAAAGGACCTTTCGGCGGTGCTTGATTTTTTTCGTGAGCTGGAAACAGTAAAAACAGACGGTGTAGAACCGATTGGCCATATTACCGGAATGGTCGGTGTGGCGCGGACGGATCAAACGGAAGATTTCGAAAGTGTGGGGAAAGCGGAAATCATCAAGAATGTTCCGGAAACGAAAGATGGGTTCGTGAAAGTGAAGTCCGTATTTTAGTGTATGCCCGGTAGTAGAATTTCGACCGGGCAAGTTTGTAAACGTACTTAAAGTTATGACTAAAAGATTAAGAAGGATTTAAATTTCTAGAATGTATGTGTTGAATACATTGTCGAAATTTCACTACCGGGTATGATTCGCGAGCTTCATGAAAAACTTGTCAGAGGTGAGATAACCTCTGTCAGCCTTACAGAAAAATATCTCCAAGCCATCGAAGCAAAAGACGGCGAAATAGGGGCGTATTTGACGGTGCTGCGCGAGCAATCTTTGGTGGAAGCGTCTTTTGTGGATGAACAACTAAGGCGAGGGGAGAAGATTGATTTGCTTTCGGGTATCCCCGGCGCGATCAAAGACAATATCTGTGTGGCGCGTGTTCGGGCAACCGCCGGTTCAAAGATCCTCGACAATTATATCGCTCCGTACGATGCCACCGTGATTGAAAGGGTCAAGAGGAAAGGGGCTGTTGTATTGGGGAAAACCAATATGGATGAATTCGCTATGGGTTCATCGACAGAAAATAGCGCTTATCGGAAAACCAAGAATCCAGTCGATATTTCGCGGGTGCCGGGCGGCTCTTCCGGTGGATCGGCCGCCGCTGTGGCGGGAGGTGAAGCGGTATGGGCTCTGGGGTCCGACACCGGCGGTTCTATTCGCCAGCCAGCCTCGTTTTGTGGTGTGGTGGGGCTCAAACCGACCTATGGACGCGTATCGCGCTTCGGGCTGATAGCGATGGCATCGAGTCTGGATCAAATCGGTCCATTTGGGGAGAGTGTGGAAGATGTGGCTATAGTTTTTTCTCGGATAGCCGGGTTTGATAAGAAGGATGCGACAACGGCTCCAAGCGGCAATGACAAGCCTTTTGAAGAATATCTGACTGGTGATATAACTGGGCTTTCTATCGGCATCCCCAAGGAATATTTTTCCGAAAGTTTGGATCCGCGTGTCCGAGCAATTACGGATAAAGCTATCGAACGCTTTACATCACTTGGGGTAATCGTAAAGGAAATCTCTTTGCCACACAGTGAGTACGCCTTGCCCGTGTACTATATCATCATGCCTTGTGAGGTGAGTTCCAATTTGGCGCGTTTCGACGGCATCAAATATGGGATGCGTGTCAACGATGTCAAAGATTCTCTTGCCCATACGAATGCACTGCTGGAAACGTATTTGGATACACGGCGGGTTGGTTTTGGCACAGAGGTGAAACGACGTGTTATGCTGGGGACGTACGCGCTCTCTGCCGGGTACTATGACGCGTATTATCTCAAGGCGCAGAAGGTCCGGGCGCTTATCAAGCAAGATTTTGAAGAAGCTTTCAAACAGGTAGATTTGATTTTTTCTCCGACCACCCCGGAGCCGGCATTTCGGTTCGGTGAAAAGGGAGATGATCCGCTCAAGATGTATCTCTCGGATATTTATACGGTGACGGCGAATCTGGCCGGTGTCCCGGCAATTTCCTTTCCAATGGGGACTATTGAAAAGGGAGATAAAGCGCTTCCGATCGGTGGGCAGCTTTCCGCCAAATGGTTTGATGAGGAAACTCTCTTGCGGGCGGCGGATGCTTTTGAAAAAAGCTTAAAATAAATAGGGTATGGAGACTGATATTTTTGGTGCCGCATATATCATTTGGCAAAATCTGGCCCAGTTTTTTTCCGGCTCTTTTCTGGTTGCGGCGATAAAATTCTTTCTCTTTATCTATGTTACAGTTTTGTTTATCGACATCATCCTGCTCCTCGTGTTGCGCGGAGTTTCCGCGGATATCAAGAAGACGCTTTTCGGTACCCACCGCCCACTCCTTTTGCGTTCCACGGCAATCAATCGTTTTGAAAAAAGTCTTGCTCGTTTGAAAAGCGGCAATCCGTCACAGTACAAAGTGGCTCTGCTTGAGGTGGATGCCTTTGCTGACGAGGTTCTTTCCGATATCGGGTATAAGGGCGCTACAATGACCGAGAAATTGGAGAGTATCCAAGATGGTCATTTGGGGGCAAAAGATCTCCTGATTGAGGCTCACCATGTTCGTAACCGTATCATTCACGAAGCCGATTTCGCGCTTACCTATGAAGAAGCCGAGAAATGGATAACCACCTATCGCGTGTTCTTCAACGAAGTGGAGCTATTTTAAAATTCCTAATATCTAATTCCTAATTTCTAATGAATGCTCAATTCATAAATTTTGAAATTAAAACATTGAAATTTTGTTAGGTACTAGATATTAGGTATTAGGCATTGAAAACCTATTTTTTAGCAGAGTATTGGATGTTCGCAGCCACGTTGACAAGAGGAAGTCTATCTGATATCTTAGCTACATAAAGCCCTCGGGGCTTTTTTTAAGAGGGAAAGTAGAGAGTTTTTATGAATAAGCTATTTTCATTTCTGGCAGAAGCCAAAGTCGAGCTTTCCCGCGTCAATTGGCCGACAAAGAAGCAGATTACCCGGTACACCATTTTGGTTATTATTATCAGTCTTGTTGTGGCGCTTTTTCTCGGTAGCTTGGATTTTGTGTTCAGTTCTCTTGTCGAAAAATACCTCATCAAATAATACCCACGTTAATTATCTTTTGTTATGGCAAAACAAACGCAACATCATGGACGCGCGTGGTATGTGCTTCACACGTACTCGGGCTATGAAGACAATGTGGCGCGCAATCTGAAACAGAGAATTGAGTCGATGGATATGCAGGAATTTATCTTTGATGTCCTTGTCCCCAAAGAAAAGAAGATCAAGATCAAGGGTGGCAAACGTGTGGTAGTGGAGGAACGCATTTACCCCGGATACGTGTTGGTGGATATGATGGTGACGGATGCTTCATGGTATGTCGTACGCAACACGCCCAATGTGACCGGTTTTATCGGTTTGGGCACGACACCGACTCCGATTGATACCAAGGAAATCGAGGCTTTGAAGAAACGGATGGGTGTCGCCGAACCGAAGTACAAAATCGATGTGCACGTGGGAGATGCGATCAAGATTATTGATGGTCCATTCAAAAACTTTGACGGTAAGATTCATGAAGTGGATGAGGAAAAGGGGAAAGTGAAGGTATTTGTTTCTATTTTCGGACGCGAGACGCCGGTGGAATTGGATTTCCTTCAGGTGAGAAAAGCATAATTTATCAAAGAATATATTATGGCAAAGACAATCAAGACCGTTATCAAACTGCAAATTGCCGCGGGTAAGGCGAATCCGGCCCCTCCGGTGGGCCCGGCTCTCGGTCAACATGGTCTGAATATTCAGGATTTTTGCGGCAAATTCAACGAGGCGACCAAGGATCGTATGGGTGATGTTGTGCCGGCTGAGATTACCGTGTATGAAGATCGAACATTCACATTCGTTTTGAAAACATCTCCGGCTGCCGATCTCTTGAAGAAAGCCGCCAAGATAGACAAGGGTGCAGCCAATCCGCTCAAAGACAAGGTAGGCACCGTGACCAAGGCTCAAGTTCGTGAAATTGCCGAAAAGAAAATGGCGGATCTCAATGCCAATGATGTGGAAATGGCCATGCGGATTATTGAAGGTTCCGCTCGTTCGATGGGAATTAAAGTGACAGAAAATTAAATTTTCTGTCATCCCCACGAAAGCGGGGATCTAGATCCCGGATCAAGTCCGGGATGACAATAAGATTATCATTAATAATGTGGGAGAGTTATAGTAAAAAACTCGTTTGTACCACGTAAAATTATGTCTAGAGGAAAACAGTATCGCAGCGTAGCGGAAAAGCTTGACGTCGAAAAAGAATACGCCCCGGAAGAAGCTATCGCATTTTTGAAGGAGAATAAGACCGCGAAGTTTGATGAATCTGTGGAAGTGCATGTGCGATTGGGGATCAATATCAAGAAATCCGATGAAATGGTGCGGGCAACGATCGTTCTGCCGGAAGGCACCGGTCGGTCTCAAAGAGTGGCTGTCGTTACCAGTACGAAAGAAAAAGAAGCCAAGGAGGCAGAGGCGGATCTTGTAGGTGGTGAAGAGCTGATCAAAGATATTAAGGATGGCAAGGTGATCCCCGGTCAGGCGTTTGACGTTTTGCTCGCGACACCGGAAATGATGCCGAAACTCGCTCCGATTGCCAAAATCCTTGGCCCCAAAGGAATGATGCCGTCACCCAAAACGGAAACCGTCACCCCCAAGATCAAGGAGGCCGTTCTGATGCTCAAGAAGGGAAAAAAAATCAGTTTCAAGAACGATGATACGGGCAATCTGCATCAGATTATCGGCAAACTCTCTTTTACCGCCGAAGCATTACTTCAAAATTATCAGGCTCTTCGTGAAGCGCTCAATAAGATAAAACCGGAGAATATGAAGGGGAAACTCATCAAGTCAATTACTCTCTGTTCGACGATGGGGCCGAGTCTCCAAATCAAGACATAGTTCTCCCAAAAGATCCCGCTGTGGCGGGATTTTTCTTTTGTTTGACCGGCTTTTTCGCCTTTGGTATACTGAAAGGGACCTTTTACGTGTAGTGCTATGGCCGCCGGTTTTGAAATTGAAATAAAGAGCTTGCTCGGAAGCAAGGAAAATGCCGACGCTTTGAAAGAACGTTTTTTTGTTTTGTTCCCGCAAGCAAAACTGGTCAGCAAGAACAACCAACTCAATCATTATTTCGAAGGAGGGGATATTGTAAAATTGCGGGAAAAATTTGCGGAGCGCGTCCCGACTGATCACAAGGATGCTTTCGAGAATATCTTGCGTGTTGGGAAAAATCACTCTGTCCGCACACGACAATTGGACAAAACGGTTATTTTGGTCATCAAAGCATCGATCGATGATACGACCAGTTCCAACGGTATCTCACGTATGGAATGCGAAGTGATTTTTCCCGAGCTCACTCTCGACCAACTTGACCAACTGTTACTTGAAGCGGGTTTTACGTATCAGGCAAAATGGTCGCGGGAACGGGAGCAGTATGAAGCTCCCGAGATGACGTTGTGTATCGACAAGAATGCCGGGTATGGTTATTTGGCCGAATTTGAGAAAGTAGTCCAATCTGCCGAAGCCGCGGAAAAAACGCGCGATGAATTGCGCAAGGTTATGCACCAATTGGAGGTTGCGGAGCTTTCTCAGGAACGACTCGAGCGTATGTTCGCTTTTTACAACGCTCATTGGCCCGAATATTATGGAACCGATAAAGTATTTACTATTGAATAATACAAGCATATGTATCTCTCCGATCGTGATATCAAACAGGCGGTGAAGGAAGGGACGATTACCATCCGTGATTTCGATCCGAAACGCTTGGGCCCGGTCAGCTATGACGTCATTCTTGACAATGATTTTATTGTGACGGACGTGCATCGGACGTTGGTCATCGATCCCGTAAAAAAAGTGTTTCCTCAAACGAAAGAGCACCATGTCAAAGAAGGAGAACCGTTCTATCTCTTCCCTGGGGAGACAGTGCTCGGCAAGGTGCGCGATTTTGTGGGGAGCGACAAATACCTCATCCAGATTTCAGGCAAAAGCAGTTTGGCGCGCATTGGCCTCGTCGTGCATAATACCGCGGGGCTTATCAATCCCGGGCATTATCTCAATCTGACACTGGAACTCTCCAATATCAATCGTGTTCCGCTCGTCTTGCGTCCCGGGATGCAGATCGCGCAATTCGTGTTTTCGACTCTGACGAGTCCCGTTATGAGCAATTACAAGGAAGTTGGCCGCTTTCATAAGAATAACTGGGAACATTTCAAGCCAGCCAAGTCGCGCAGCATCAAGAAAAAGAAGTAATATCAAAACCATGGAAACGAAACGTCATCCGGAATATCAGTACCTCGATCTTTGCCAAGATATTCTTGACCATGCGACACGTCAAGAGGACCAAGGAACGGGTGATGTAACGCACAGCGTGTTCGGTCGTCAGATACGCTTTGATTTGGCTCACGAGTTTCCGCTGCTCACTACCAAGAAGGTATTTTGGAAGGCAGTGATACACGAACTGTATTGGTTTATCTCCGGTCAATCCAACGTACAGTATCTGGCCAAAAACGGCGTGCATATATGGGATGATTATCCGTACCGGATCTACCGTGAAAAGATAAGCAAGGGTCTCATGCCGGAGATGACCAAAGAAGATTTTGTTAAAAAGCTCATAGAGGATGATACGTTTGCCAAAGAACACGGAGAACTTAAGCATATTTATGGAGAATTATGGCGACGGTGGCCAGCAACCGATGGACGAAACGTTGATCAGTTGGCCTGGGCGGTAGAGGAACTCCGACATGATCCGAACGCACACAATGTTATTGTGACTTCGTGGAATCCACAGTATCTCTACGGTATGGCGCTTCCGGAAGAGGCACTGCGTTTCCCAATTTGTCACAATATGTATCAATTGAGTATCCAGCACGAGAAAGTCTGCCTTCAACTCTATCAGCGGAGCGCCGATATTTTTCTCGGTGTGCCTTTCAACATCGCAAGCTACGCACTTTTGACGCATATTGTGGCGCGCGCGTTGGGGCGAGAAGCGGGTGAGTTTATCCATACATTCGGGGATGTGCATGTGTATGAAAATCATATTGAACAAGTGAAGGAACAGATGGGTCGTGAGCCGCGGCCTTTCCCGCAGATTTCCCTTGATGCCAGCGTGAAGAGTATTGATGATTTCCGCCCCGAGCATGTCACTTTGACCGGGTATGATCCTCATCCAGCGATCAAGGCAGAATTGGCGCTGGTCGGTGGAAAAAGCTCGTCAGAGTGGAAAGAATTTATACGGAAGAAGAAAGCGAGTATACAGTAATGGGTTTTGATCAGCTATGCAGAAACCGCGTATCAGCATGATTGCCGCCATCGCGAAAAAAGACCGCGCTATCGGGAAAGATAACGCGCTTCTGTGGCATATTCCGGAAGATTTCCAGCATTTCAAGAACACGACGAGCGGGCATGCCATTATTATGGGAGAGAACACGTTCAAATCAATTGGCAAAGCGCTTCCCAGCCGTATCAATATTGTGCTGTCGCTGACGCCGGATTTCGCGCCGGAGGGCTGTCTTATGGTACATTCTCTTGATGAGGCGCTGGCCGTAGCCAAAGAACATGAATCGGAAGAAATTTTTATTTGTGGTGGAGCGAGCGTCTATAAGCAAATGATTTCGTATGCTACACGTTTGTACCTGACACTGGTGGAAGGTAATTTTGAAGCCGATACTTTTTTCCCCGAGTATGGCGAGTTTACGAAGGTGGTAAGCGAAGAAAAAATCGATACCGGGGAATACGCATTCACGTTTGTGGTGCTAGAAAGATAAATAATTAATAGGTAAATATGCAAAAAATTATTATCGGTGTCGCGGGAGAAATCGCTTCCGGTAAGGATACGGTGGGAAAATATATAGCGGAAAAGTATGACGCTTTGCCACTCCGGTTTTCTCAGCCTCTGCGGGACATTCTTGATAGAATAGGGATAGAACAAAATCGGGAAAATATGGCCAAGCTTTCTCTCTATCTACGCAAAGCTTTCGGTGAAGATATCCTTTCGAGATCTATCCTCATTGAAGCGGAAAAAAGTCCGAAGAACCTTGTGGTAGTGGATGGCGTGCGCCGATTGCCGGATATCATTCATATGGAAACGGATGAACATTTCTATTTTGCCTTTGTGGAAGTTTCTTCGGAAAAACGTTACGAGCGGCTTATCAAGAGGCGACAGAATGTGGATGACGCGACAAAAACCCCTGTTCAGTTCGACAAGGATGCCAAGCTGGAGACGGAGCTGCAGATCGGCGATCTGAAGACACGGGCAGATTTCATAATCAATAATGACGGGACATTGGAAGAGCTGTATACACAGATTGACAGGGTAGTGGAAGAGTTGAAAAAAAGATAAGGCCTATGGCAGGAAAGATGATCACGTTGTATGGAGTGAATGGCATCGGGAAAACGACCCAGGCAGGGCTTTTGATAAAATTTTTGTGGGGAGAGGGAAAACGGGCCAGTCATTTGAAGTATCCGGTGTATGATTTGGAACCGGAAGGGCCGTTCATCTACAAATATTTGCGAGAAGCAGATTTTCGCGGGAAGAATGAGTTGACGACAGAAGCTTTGCAGAAAAAGTACGCTGACAATCGCAGGCGCTACGAGACAAAACTTATGGAACGGCTCTCAGCGGGGGAATGGATTGTAGCAGAGGATTATATCGGTACCGGTATCGCTTGGGGACTGACATGGGGAGCGAATCTGGAATACTTGGAAGAAATAAATGAGGACCTGTTTCAGCCTGATTTGAATGTTTTTATGTATGGTGAGGGCTTCAAGACGGCGGTGGAAGCGGGACATCGCAATGAAATGGCTGATGAAAAAATGCAGATTTGCAAGAATTTTTATTTGCTTCTTGCTGACAGATATGAATGGAAAAGGGTAGATGGGAATCAGAACATTGAGGCAGTTTCACATGATATAATAGCTGCAGTAAAGGATTGTTTTTCTTCTGAGTTTAAAGAGAAGTGAGAACTCTGAAATCCCATATTCTTAATTTTTTCCCAAAATGAAATACAATGTCACTATCGGTATGGAGGTGCATGCGGAGTTGAAAACCGACTCCAAGATGTTTTGTACGTGCAAAAATGGACTGGGCTTGGAAAAAGAGCCCAATGTGCATATTTGCCCGGTCTGTACGGCCCAGCCAGGAACGCTACCGGTACCCAATCGCCGGGCTATTGAAGCTGTTCAGCGGGTGGGGTTGGCACTCGGCTGTACACTGCGTCTCCACTCCAAATTTGACCGGAAGAATTATTTCTATCCTGATATTCCGAAGGGGTATCAGATTTCCCAGTATGACGAACCGTTTTGCGAGAAGGGCGAAATGGAAATTCAAGATGGAAAGGAGACAAAAAAATTCCGGATTACGCGTATCCATCTTGAGGAAGACACCGGGAAGTCGATGCATCCGAGTGGCGCGGATTACACGCTGGTGGACTTCAATCGGGCTGGGGTGCCTTTGATGGAGCTGGTGACGGAGGCGGATTTTACCACCGGCAGAGAGGCCAGTTTGTTTTGCCAGAAATTGCGGCAGATCCTGCGTTATCTCGATGTCTCCAGCGCCGATATGGAAAAAGGTCAGATGCGTTGTGAGGTGAATATTTCACTTTATAAAGACGGCGCAGAGCGATTATCTGGAACAAAGGTAGAGGTCAAAAATATCAATTCTTTCCGTTTTGTTGAGCGCGCCATCGAGTATGAAATAAAACGTCAGACAGAGATGTTGGAAGCGGGGAAAAAGATAATACAGGAAACGCGAGGGTGGGATGAAGTGAAAAACGTAACTGTTTCCCAAAGAAAGAAAGAATCAGCCCATGATTATCGCTACTTTCCGGAGCCGGATATTCCGCCATTTGAATTTACTCCAGGCTATGTGGAACAATTACGGACAACTCTGCCGGAACTTCCGGATGCCAAGTTGAAACGTTTTATTATGGAATATGTACTGCCAGAGGCTGATGCGGTGATTCTGACCGAAGATCACAAGTTGGCAACTTACTTTGAAAATGTCGCAAGCGAGCTCATGGAGAAAATCGAATCGAAAGAAATCAGCGCATCATTTGAACGGACTATCAAACTGGCCGCGAATTATATGTTGACGGAACTGCGGAAGTATATGGCGGAGAGTGAACAGGAAGTTACCGATATTGCCATCACCCCCGAAAATTATGCCGAATTTATCGGTATCGTAGCGGATGGAAAAATCAATTCCAGTGCGGCGCAGACATTGCTTACCGAGATGTATCGAGGTGGTGACAACGATCCATCACATATTATAGATCGCCTAAATTTGGCTCAAGTAAGCGATATTTCGGAGCTTGAAACGGCAGTGGCTACAGTGCTTGTAGCCAATGAAAAATCTGTTACTGATTATAAAGCCGGTAAGCAGAATGCTTTGCAATTTCTTATGGGGCAAGTTATGTCGGTTACGGAGGGGAAAGCCAATCCAAAAATGGTGTTGGAGTTACTGAAGAAAAAGCTTGAGTAAATGATCTCAAATCTCCCGGGAAGATTCTTGCGACAAAAGATTAATCTTGTTGACCAATAATTTCAAAAGCTTCTTTTGGATCGGTAATCCAATGGATTGAGGCGCCGAGTTTTTCGAAACGTCGGAGCCAAGTGAGCTGGCGTTTGGCGTAGTGCCAAATTTCATGTTTCAAATTTTCTTGCATCATATCGCGTGTGATTTTCCTCTCTAGGAAGAGAGCGATGTTTTTGTATTCCAATCCGAAACTTTCCAGTCTTTTCCAACTGACGCCATCCATATGCAGGTGTCTTACTTCGGATACCATACCCTTCTTTAACCTTTTTTCTAGGCGCGTCTCGATATTTTTTTGTAATGTTTTTTTGTTGGGATTCAATGCGATGATGAGAAAATTTGAATCTTGAATATCGAATCTCGAATTTTGCTCGGGAACGGTTCCAAGGGATTCGCATATTTCAAGAGCACGGATAAGACGTATTTTGTTGTGTTGATCTATGTCAGTTGCACGTCTTGGGTCTTTCTTCTGAAGCATTACAAAAAGTCTCTCGGTTGATAATTTGCTAAGCTTTTCCCGTAACTTCGCATCAGGTTTCACAGCGGGGAAAGCATTGTTCTCAATCAGCGCTTGTACCCAAAATCCGGTACCGCCACAAACGATAGGTATCTTTTCGCGTTTTTTGATATCGATGATAATCTTTTTGGCATCGCGGACAAAATGAGTAACGTTGTAGTTTCTTTTCGGACTAGCGACATCGATGAGGTGATGGCGGATGCCATCTGAGTAGAAAAAGCTGTCATTTCGAGCTTGTTGAGGAATCTTATTTTTTATAGCACTTACTTTGTAATTACGGGATCCTTCGACAAGCTCAGGATGACTCGCAACTTTGTCGCGAGCCACCTTACCGGATCCTATGTTCATCCCTCGATACACTTGGCGGCTGTCGGCAGAAATAATTTCTCCATTGTATTTGCGCGCCAAAAGAATAGCTAAATCCGACTTACCTCCAGCTGTTGGCCCCACTATTATGAGCGTTTTTTTCAAAATATTTTCCCCTGTAGATTTCATGGCAGTTTTTTAAGCTTATGGTCGTGTATTATGTATAACGCATTATATATTATGCGAAGAAGAAATTAATTTAGTATCATACGTGATGCCTGAACACTATACGAGATACATTCTCTACCCAACGGATTCTACTCCTTCCAGCGTCTTTATTTGTGTGAGGTGTTCTTCGGTTGGAGCAAGGGTGAAAGTGGTAACGATAGTGGCGCCCTGGATCCTCACCGCCACTTTTTTTGACCCAACAGGGATAGTTTTCAAAAGTTGAGAAAGATGTTCAATGATTTTTGGTGGGGCGTCATTTTTGACAGTAATAACAAGATGTTTATCGGTATTTTCCTCTGGAGGTGCTTGCGGGTGGTTTTTGGCGCGCGTGGCTTCGGCACGGGCGAATTGATGCACGGTATTTTGGGAAATGCGTTCGACGCCTTCGGCAATGCACCGGAACATACTGTCTTTGTGTGAAACGCGGGCGTCAACGATAACAATCTCATCTTCGATCCATGATTCTCCCGTTTGGAGGGCGGTTTTGCCGAAAACCAGGAGTTCAACGCGGCCAGTCATATCTTCGAGACCGATGAAGTACATAGTATTTTGATTTTTGGTGAGGATTTTTCGGACGCCTGTGATGACACCGCCGATGCGGACGCGGGCCTGGTCCGGTTTCTTCTCCAGTTCATGTAGCGGTACAGTAGCTTTATCGAAGTAAGCTTGGTATTCAGTGACCGGATGATCGCTGACATAGAGACCCAAGAGCTCTTTTTCCCAGCCCAGTTTCATTTTTTTGGTCGCCGGAATGGCAGGAGCCAGCTGAATGGTGCTGGTTGCTATGGCCATAGCGCTAAAAAGACTGTTCTGGTGCGTATCAGCGATGGCCTTCAGATTTTTTCCGTGTTTTTGTATGGCATCGATGCTTTCCAAGAGTTGATTGCGTTCACCGAAACCCTCCAGTGCTCCCACTTTGATCAAAGCTTCAACGGATTTTTTATTCAAATCCTTGGTTTTTACGCGTTCGATGAATTGTTCGAGAGTGGCATATTTTCCTCCGCGTTTGCGTTCCTCGACAATTTCTTGAGCAACGATATGTCCGACATTTTTGATCGCATTCAGTCCGAAACGCACTCGTTCCACTCCGTCGGCACCGATGATGACAGCGAACTCTTCGAAGCTTTCGTTGATATGTGGTGGGAGAACAGCGATGCCTATTTCTTTGGCTTCGTGCACTTCGATAGCGATACGATCGATATTATCCTGGTCAGAGGTAAGGAGCGCCGCCATAAATTCCGCCGGATAATGCGCTTTGAGGTAGGCGGTCTGATAACCGATGAGCGCGTAGCAGGCGGCATGTGAGCGGTTGAAACCATAGCCGGCGAACGGTTCGATGAAGGAAAATACCTTCTCCCCGATATTTTTTCTGATGCCATTTTTGACACAGCCTTCGATAAATTTTTCCCGTTGTTCCGCGACCAATTCTTTGATCTTTTTACCGACTGCTTTGCGCAAGACATCCGCCTCTCCATAGCTGAAGCCCGCCAGATCGCGCGCGATCTGCATCAGTTGCTCCTGATAGACGGCGACACCGTAGGTGTTCTTGAGGATTGGTTCGAGTATTGGGTGAAGGTATTCGATTTTTTTCGTACCATGTTTGCCGGCGATAAAATCGGGAATATACTCCATCGGTCCCGGTCGATAGAGGGCTACCATGGCGACAATATCTTCGAAAACGGTCGGCTTTAGTTGTTTTAGATAGCGTTTCATGCCGGAGCTTTCCAATTGGAATACGCCGGTGGTCCGGGCTTCCTGAAGGAGCTCGAATGTCTGTTTATCATCGAGTGGTATGCGTTCGATATCGATGTCCGGTTGTTTTATTTTTCGGACGATGCGCAAAGTATTCTGAATGATGGTGAGGTTTTTTAGTCCCAGAAAGTCCATCTTCAGCAAACCGATTTTTTCGACGGCATTCGATTTGGTAGAGGCGGAGTATTGTGTCACGACACCAACGTGCGCTCCTGAAACACGTTGGAGCGGCGTATACTCGGTGACGGGGTCTTTGGTGATGACGACACCACAGGCGTGCATCGAAGCGTGCCTGACGAGACCTTCGACTTTCATGGCGGCATCAACCAATCTTTTTACATCAGCGCTCCCCCCGTACCACTGTTTGAATTCCGGCACTTCCAGAAGTGCCTTCTTGATTGAGGTGAACATCGGAATCATTTTGGATGTTTTGTCGCAAAGTTCGTAAGGAAATCCAAGGGCTCGACCGACATCACGGACAGCGGCCCTTGCAGCCATTGTTCCGAATGTTATAATCTGCGCGACATGGTCATTACCGTATTTTTCACGCACGTAATTGAGCACATCATCCCGGCGATCATCGGCGAAGTCCATATCGACATCGGGCATCGAAATGCGTTCGGGATTGAGGAAGCGTTCAAAGAGAAGATTGTATTCTATCGGGTCGATGTTGGTGATGCCGGTGAGATAGGCGACGAAACTTCCCGCTGCCGAACCACGACCCGGGCCGACGACAACGCCATTATTTTTTGCCCAGTTGACGAAATCCTGTACGATCAAGAAGTACGAGGCGAAGCCGGTACTTTTGATTACCCCGAGCTCATACTCCATACGTGTTCGCTGCTCGGTTGTGATTTCTTTTCCGGTGTAGCGCTTTTGGAGTCCTTGTTCGCAGAGTTCGCGTAAAAAATCGTCAGCCAGTTTTTCTTTCGGCAAGGGGAATTCCGGCAGATGACTCTCATCCATGCGAATTTTGAAATCGCAAAGAGCGGCGATTTTTTCCGTGTTCTCGATTGCCGCAGGAAAACCCTTGAAAATTTCTGTCATCTCCTCTCCCGACCTGAGCGACAAGTCAAGCGCCATCATACTGAAACGTTCTTTGTCAGTCACTTTTTTGTTATCGCGGATACAGAGGAGAATGTCTTGAATTTCCGCGTGTTCTCGTTTGACGTAGTGCACGTCCGACGCAGCCACTACCGGGATGCCCGTTTCGCGGCTGATCTCCGCGAGACCTTGGTTGGCGATTACTTGGTTTTCATACTCGAAATTGGGTCCCAATTCGAGATAGAAGTTTTCTTTGCCGAAAATATCCTGATATTCGAGGGCAGCGATTTTGGCGCGCTCATAATTTCCGTAAATGATTTCCGAAGGCACTTCGCCCTGGAGCGATCCGGAAAGCGCGATGAGTCCTTCATGGTATTGTCTGAGGAGATTCTTATCGGCGCGGGCTTTGTAATAGAAACCATCCAGCTGAGCGATGGAGATGATCTTCATCAGATTTTTGTAACCGATTTCGTTTTTGACGAGGAGAACGAGTTGGTTACGGCGACGGTCTTCAGTCGTGTTGTTTTTACTGTGGAGGTCTTTGCAAACGTATATCTCCGCGCCGATAATCGGTTTGATGCCATATTCCTTGGCCTTGCTCTGAAATTCCACGGCGCCGTAGAGAGCCGACGTGTCAGTGAGAGCGAGGGACGTCATACCGAATTCTTTGGCCTGCGCCAAAAGTTCCTCAACCTTCGGTAGGGCAGTCAAGAGGCTGTAATGCGAGTGAACGTGGAGATGAGTGAACATGTCGTGTATAGTGTATCAAGTATTATGTATCATGTATGGGGTTTGCTTAATACCTAATACTTTATACATGATACTTTTCAAACAAAAAAACGCCAATCAGAATGAAGGGCGAAATATCGGAAAAATAAAAAGTGTTTTCATAAGGTCGAAAGTCTCCCATCGCCCGGATCACTCCATGGGCTTTTGCGGAGAAATTATTGCATGTATACAGTAGCATTTTTTAAAGATAAAAAAAAGGGGAGTATTTCCTTATGGTAGGCCGAAAAGAAACCTCAGAGTATAATAGACACATATGCAAGAAACAACTTTTGAAAAAGAGCGGGAGCGAAGCCTTTTGGGGTATGCGTTCGTCGTGGGTATCGATGAAGCAGGGCGGGGGCCTTTAGCCGGGCCCGTTGTAGCTGCCGCAGTCACTTTAAAAAACCAAGATTTTGGAAGTTTTGGAAGCAAGGCTTCCAAAAATGAGAATGAGAATCAAGAGAATGCGAAGATGTGGTATTTGGTTCGAGATTCAAAGAAACTTTCGGAGAAACAGCGGGAGAAAATGTTTGATTTTATTCACAGGCACTTCCATGTGGGGATCGGTATTATCAACGCGGAAACTATTGATCGAGTGAATATTTTGCAAGCCACGTTCCTCGCGATGAAAAGCGCAGTCGCTGCGCTCAGAAAACAGTTAGCAGTTAATGGCCAACAAAAATTTACAGATGAGGGACTGTACTTGCTCGTTGACGGGAATCAGAAAATACCCAATTGTTCGTACCAGCAAGAAGCGGTGATCGGGGGAGACGGGACGGTGAAATCCATCGCCGCGGCATCTATCGTTGCGAAGGTGACGAGGGATCGGATGATTGTGGAATATGACAAAGAATATCCAGATTATGGTTTTGCCAAGCACAAGGGCTATGGCACGAAGATGCATATGGATGCATTGCGCCGTTTGGGGCCGTCGCCCATCCATCGGATGTCGTTTAGGCCCGTACAGCTTTCTATCCCAGAGAATGTGAATAAGAGGTTTGGTAATGTTTTGAAACCGAAAAGGAAATAGACATTTACTGACATATATCTGCAGCTAAAATCTTTCCGGGAGAGTTGAAGTTTTTTTGAGCACGGCGCCGTCCCGCCAGGGCGGGACGGATCAAAAAAAGTTCATAAGTGGAGTTCATCGCTGGATGAACGAACGACTCTCGGAAAGGTTGTTAGCTGTCAGGTATATGTATTGGTCGGTTGCAGATACATCGGTTGTGAGCGGCGGTGCTTATGCGGAGTCTTGCCAAAAGCGAAAACGGATGTTAGAGTAAAAATGTTATTCATTTTATACCGTTATGGCAAATCCAAAGCAACGACATACCCGTCATCGTCGCGATCGCGCGCGCAAGCAGTATGATACCGTTCTCAAGAACACCCAGGAATGTCCCAAGTGTCAGGCACGGATTCTTTCACACCGTGTGTGCCCAAAGTGTGGGACATACAAGGGTAAAGAAATGGTAAACACCGCGCCAAAACTCAAATCTGACAAAAAGAAAAAGGCTGCCTAAGATGCGAATTCTTGCCTACCGGCAGGCGGGCTTGCCCGTCTGAGCGAGAGATCTTTTCTCCACTTTCGGTAGGGTACGCATATGTTTCTTAGGTTGTTCTCACCAACATGGCAAATCGGCACCTTCAAAGATCAGTAGCGATGCAGTCCCTCTTCGAGTGGGATTTTCAGGGCAAGCACGATGAAAAATCTCGTGACGTTTTGCGACGCAATATCGGTGAATTCGCGCCGGGGTTGGAGGAGACTGTTTTTGCCGAGCATCTGATGGAAGGGACTTTGCGTGAACGCAAAACTATCGACAAACTCATCGAAAAATGCGCTCCGGAATGGCCATTGGAGCAGGTGACGGTCATTGACAGGAATATCCTGCGTCTGGGAATCTACGAACTCATGTTCGGAAATTATGACGAAGTGCCGCCGAAGGTTGCGATCAATGAGGCTATCGAGTTGGCCAAAACGTTCGGGAGTGATAGTAGCCCCCGTTTCGTCAATGGTGTTTTGGGGACCATCTATCGCGAAATGGGCGAACCGATGAAGGATGATATTTCCGAAAATCACAAGCGCAATCTCGAAGCAGAAGAGAAAAAGTCTGCCAAAGGAAAATTTCAGCTCAAGGCCGTCCAACCTCGGGCTGGCGCAAATCCTGACGGGAAAGAAGTGAAGACAAAAAAAGCTTCCAAAAAAACTACTTCAAAAGCCATCAAAAAGAGCGTCAAGTAGACGCTTTTTTCTACAATATTTCACACCAAGTTATGGAAACGCCTATCAATCTCACTCAATTGAAAAAAAAGTTGGCCATCGAGATACAGAATCCCGATTTGTTTCAAGAGGCCTTGACGCATCGTTCCTATCTCAATGAACACAAGGAGTACGAACATCCCCACAATGAGCGGTTGGAATTTTTGGGTGACGCGGTGCTCGAACTTTCGGTGACTAAATATCTTTTTGATCACTTCGATAATCCGGAGGGGGAGTTGACGAGTTTTCGTGCGGCACTCGTCAATGGGGATATGCTGGGAAAGATCGGCTACGATCTTGGTATACAGGATTTCCTTCTCATGAGTCGCGGCGAAGCCAAAGACACCGGGCGGGCGCGCAACTATCTCGTCGCCAACGCGATGGAATCCATCATCGGCGCGCTCTATATCGATCAGGGATATGATGCCGCCAAAGATTTCATCGAGAAACATATCATCTCGCATCTGGACGAAGTCCTCAAACAAGAACTTTATACCGATCCCAAGAGTCGTTTTCAAGAATTGGCCCAGGAGAAGACCGGGGTGACACCGGGGTATCGCGTCTTGAAGGAATGGGGACCGGATCATGACCGACATTTCATCGCGGGGGTGTTTTTGGGCGAAGAGCTCGTAGCGGAAGGTGAGGGCATATCCAAACAAGACGCTCAGCGCGAAGCCGCTCGGCAGGGGCTTATTGTTAAGGGTTGGTAATTTTATTGATTTAGACGGAGGATAAGCCAACTTTTTCCTCTTGACCCCGCACCAATTCTTGCAGAATACTTGATATAGTAGCAAGTGTAAGCCGATAGGTGGCTACGCCTGGCATCTTGCTGTAAGTTATGAGTTTTCCCTGGAATTGGTGCGGGGTTGACAAAATCAGTAAAAAGGCGTACAGTGTTAGGTTATTTACCAAATGAAATTTCAACGGAGGATGTGCCATGCCCAAGACAATCGTTAGCGTACAAGAAGCGTCGCATGTAATCCATCAGGAAGGGGGAAAATTTGGACCGCATCGTACGATGTGCCCACTCCATCCGGAACGGGAGGCTCACTCCCATTGTTTCGTGAGATTTCCCGGCACGCTTGAGGCGCTGCAAAGGGACAGGGAGGCAGGGCATCGGGAGGACGCGGGGGTTTCCACCGGTGGGTTTTGTTGCCACACTCTATACCCTACCTTGGCGCAGAATGACAGCGTCAGGGATACCTGATTTCGATTGTGGTACTGCGGGTGGTAATGCTGATTCTTAGCAGAACCCCCGCTTTTTTTTTGCTTCAAAATAGGATATACTGGGGAAGAATTAGGTATTATGTATAGTGTATTATGTATCAGGCGAGAGGTCTGAGCATTTTCTTTGTATTTATACATACTACTTGATACCTGATACTTGATACTTTTTCAAAAATGTATTTAAAGAAACTCGAAATTTCCGGTTTTAAATCCTTTGCCAATAGGACTGTTTTGGATTTTCTTCCCGACTTTGACGTTGCCGGGAGCAGTAAATCAGGGATCACGGTCATCGTCGGACCAAACGGCAGCGGTAAGTCCAACGTAGCTGACGCCATACGCTGGGCCATCGGCGAACAATCGCTCAAGAATTTGCGCGGCAAGAAATCCGAAGACGTCATCTTCGCGGGGACGGACAAAAAAACCCGTCTCGGTACGGCTTCGGTGACTCTGTATTTCGATAATTCCGACAAACGCATCCCGATAGAGTTTGCGGAAGTGTCCATTACGAGAAAGGTCTATAGGAGCGGTGAGAGCGAGTATCTTATCAATGGCGCGCGCGTGCGTTTACTCGACATCGTCGATCTTTTGGCGAAGGCCGGTATTGGTAAGGACAGTTATTGTGTCATCACGCAGGGGATGAGTGATGCGGTACTGAATGCATCGCCTATTGAGCGACGGGCGGTTTTCGAAGACGCGGCCGGAGTGAAACAATACCAAATTGAAAAGGAACGCGCCTTGCGGAAGTTGGAGAGTACGCGCGAGAATCTGGTACGGGTGGACAGTCTTCTTCAGGAAATCGAACCGCATTTGAAGAACTTGCGTCGCCAGGCGGAAAAAGCCGGTGCCGGTAAAGAGATCGCGGAAAAACTGCGTGTCAAACAAGTGCTCCTCTACAGTTTTCTTTGGGATAATTTTCAGGGTGAACGGGGAGTTCTCCTCAAGGAGCGCGACACGGCGCAGAAACAGGTATTCGATTTGGAAGTAGAGACCAACACTCTCAAGCGCGAAGTGACGGAGGCTTCGGGAGCAATGGAAGATCAAAGCCAGGAAGAGAAAATCGGTCACGCTCTGGACGCCGCGCGTAATGAAGCAAACATCCTTTTGCGCGATAGAAGTATCATTGAGGGGAAAATTGAGATCGAGAAAGAAAAGCAAAAAATAGAGGAAGCTATCCGTGTCATTCCTGTCGATCTCAAGTACGTCAAGCGGGCGCTTGAAGAAATTCGCGCCAATCAAAGCGAGCTTATCGATCGCATTCAAAACGCGGAGAAACTCGAAGACTTGCAGGATATTCGTGAATTTGCCCAAGTTATCAAACAAAAACTTTATGATTTGTACGAGAAGGCCGGCAAAGGGAGTGTCAAAGAAAAGCAGATTATCGCCTTGCCGGATGCGGAGAAGAAAATAAGCGATGAGCGTTTGGCGTCTCTTATAAAAGAGAAAGAAACTTGCAATAAGCGTTTGGGAGTCTTGGAGAAGACCATTCAGGAGAAAGAACGGGAGTTGCAAGTTTTGCGTGCGGCCAGTCGCAGCAGTCGGGAAATTTTCTTTAGCAAGGAGAAAGAGTGGCGTGAGAAGGAATACAAACTAACCTCGCTCAAGGATCAATTGAACGAAGTGAAAGTGCGGTTGGCACGGGTGGAAGTGCGTGAAGAAGATCTTGTTAATCTGGTTCGCGCGGAGCTCTCACAGGGAGTGGATACTCTCAAATATGACGGTACTCCCGTGGAACGTGAGAAATTGGAACGTGAAATCGCGCGGCTCAAGGTAGAGGTGGAGCATATCGGTACCATCGATCCAATGGTCATGGAAGAATATCAGGAAACGGAAGAACGCTTTACTTTTTTGACTCGCGAGTCGATCGATCTCAAGCAAGCGACAGAATCACTGCATACGGTTATCAAAGAAATGGATCAGAAGATCGATAAAGTATTCCACGCGGCGTTTTTGGAGATTAAGAAAAAATTTACAGCCTATTTCAAAATCATTTTCGGAGGTGGCAAAGCAGATATCGAAATAGTGAAGATAAGGAAGCGCAGAGTAGGTATCGAAAATGAAGATTTAGGAGAAGAGAATGAAGAATCCGCCGACGCCGAGGCTGTGGCGGACGAGGTTGGTATCGAAATTTATGCTTGTCCCCCGGGGAAGAAAATCACCCATCTTTCGATGCTCTCCGGCGGTGAACGCTCTTTGACATCTTTGGCACTTCTCTTTGCTATCATTTCACACAATCCGCCACCGTTCGCGGTCTTGGATGAGGTGGAAGCGGCTCTCGATGAAGCCAATTCCAAGCGTTTTGGCACGATGCTCCGTGAACTCTCTCTTCACACACAATTTATTGCTATCACACACAACCGTGAAACGATGTCCCAAGCTGGACTGCTCTATGGCGTGACGATGGGTGCGGATGGTGTTTCTCAACTCCTCTCTGTTCGTTTGGATCAGGTAGGAGAGAATGGGAAATTGAAAGCGTAAGGGATCGTGATGATGGGGTTGACGCGCTTTGAAAAGTACGTTAGAGTAAAACCTGTATTGTTATAAAACTATTTATTTGAATTATGTTGGCTATCCGTTTCAACCGCACAGGCAAGAGAAACCACGCGTCTTTCCGTGTGGTGCTTCAAGAACATACCAAGGCCCCGGGGAAACGCCATGTGGAAATTTTGGGGAGTTACGATCCGCACAAGAAGGCCACCATTTTGAATAAAGACCGAATTTTGTATTGGATCGGTCAGGGCGCACAGACTTCCCCGGTGGTAACAAATTTGCTCATTCGTGAGGGTATCATCGAAAGGAAAAAGATTGCCAAGAAAATGCCCCGTCCCGTCGTAAAAGAGCCCGCCGCCGCTCTAGCTGTGGCGGACAAGCCCGTTGTTGAAGCGAAAGCAGAGGAAGCTGCTGCTCCAGTTGTAGAAGAGGGGGTTAAGGTAGAAGAGACCCCCGCATCAGTTGCCCCAGAAACGAAAACGGAAGAGGCATCCGTATCGGCTGAAGGAGTAAAGATAGAAGAGGTTTCTGCCGAAGCTCTCGTGGAAGAAGTAAAAGTATCAGAAACAGCGCCAGCTGAAGCTAACGCGGAGATGGTTGCCGAAACAGCAGTTGAAGCCAAGGAAGAAGTGCCTGTTGTCGAGAGCGTTCCTGCAGCAGAAGTCTCTGCTGAACCAAAAGCCTAATACTTGTGTCGTCCCGGACTTGATCCGGGATCCAGAGAATCATCATTCTAGATTCCGGCTCGGTGGCCGGAATGACAAACGGGGAGGGCTTGACTGGAAAGAGGAAAAAGAGTACCATCAATATACAACAAAATATCCGTAGACATGAGGCAAAGAAGTAAGTCCTCACGAGGAATGACTCAGAGTGTGCTCCAAAAGATAGCACTCAGGAGTTGTTTATAAAGAGATTTTCTCACAGTCTGCGGTTCTTGCCGCAGATTTTCGTTTTTAAATGTCATATTACATTATATGCAGAACAAACAGCAGAAAAAAACACTTGTCGCGGAAGTGACCAAGAAAATCAAAGCTTCCAAAGCTCTGGTGTTTGCCAATTTCAAGGGGGTGTCAGTGAAGGATGTGACGACCGTTCGCAAGGAACTGACGCAGAGCGGTTCCGGTTGGCAAGTGCTCAAGAAAACACTTTTGAATATCGCGCTCAAGGATGCCGGTATCGCAATTGATGTAAGAAAACTGGATGGGCAGATTGGTGTGGCATTTTCTCACGATGAAGTCACCGCCGCCAAAGTACTCGCTCAATTTGCCAAAGCTAACAAAGAGATACCGTTTACCATCGAAGGCGGAGCACTCGGCGTCAAAGAGCTTTCCATAGACGAGGTTAAAGCGCTTGCCAAGCTCCCGAGCCAAGATGAGCTCAGAGCGCAATTGGTGGGGACGCTCCAGGCGCCGATTTCCAGTTTTGTCCGAGTTTTGAGTGGCAATCTCCGTGGGTTGGTGCAGGTGTTGAAAGCGATTGAAGAAAAGAAAGCATAATTTTATTATCAACTAAGTAATTTAAATAAGTATAACTCTATGTCAGAGGAAAAGAAGGAAATCGTGGTGCCGGCGAAGTTTGAAAAACTCGTGGCAGAAATTGAGAAAATGAGCGTGCTCGATCTTTCCGAGCTTGTGAAGGTTCTCGAGGATAAGTTTGGCGTGTCAGCCGCCGCTCCAATGATGATGGGGGCGATGCCGGCTGCCGCGGGAGTTGCCGAAGCTGCCGAAGAGAAAACCGAGTTTGATGTCGAACTAACGGCCGCCGGTCAGCAGAAGATCAACGCCATCAAAGCGGTGCGGGAAATCACCGGTCTGGGGTTGAAAGAAGCCAAAGATATGGTAGACGCCGCTCCGAAGGTTATCAAGGAAAAAGTGTCCAAGGCCGATGCCGAGAATTTTAAAAAGAAGCTCGAGGAAGCCGGCGCGACTGTGACCTTGAAGTAATCGGATATTTTGAAGATTCTTTTGAAAAATACCCCGACTGTTTGTCCGGGGTTTTTTCTTTGTTGTTTCTCGGGTATAATGAAGAAGGTAAACCGGTAAGAATGTACTATGGAATTTTTTGGGATTGATTTGATATCTTTGATCAAAGCAGTCGGGTATGTTGGGGTATTTTTTATAGTGTTTGCGGAAACAGGGTTATTTTTGGGATTTTTTTTGCCGGGAGATAGTCTTCTCTTTATAGCGGGTCTGTTGGCAAAGCAGGGTTTCTTTTCTTTGTCGGTGCTTGTCTTCGGGTTATTTATTTCCGCTGTTTTGGGAAATCTGTTCGGGTATGAATTTGGACGACGGATCGGGCCGAAACTTTTCAGCCGAGAAGACTCGCTTATTTTCAAAAAGGCGCACGCGCTCAAAGCGCAGAGTTTTTACGATAAGCATGGACCGAAGACAATCCTTCTGGCGCGCTTTATGCCTATTGTGCGGACATTCGCGCCGATTGTGGCAGGGGTAGCCAATATGCGTTACCCGGTGTTTTTTTTGTATAATCTTATTGGGGCGTTTCTCTGGACAATCGGGCTTGTTTTTCTCGGATACTTTCTGGGAAATGTAATTGACGTCGACAAATATCTTTTGCCAATCATACTTATCATTATTTTCCTCTCTTTTCTTCCAGCAATCACTGCGTATGTACGAGAGAGATATCGGTAAACAAAAATCCCCACTTCTCAGCGGGGATTTTTGTTATGACCTTTTGTTACCACATCCAGCGAGTGAGAACGAAAAAGTAGATGATGAGAAGAACCCAAAAGCTTGAAATAAAGAAGCGGCGGCCTCGGGCTTTCAGTTGTTCGTTCATGGCTATTTCTTTTGTCACCAAACCGAAATCTTTGAAGACAAAAATAGATTCATAGAGCCGAACAATGACGACCCACGTGACGAAGAGCATCACCAGGATGCCGAGTCCTGCCAGAGAAGGATTGGCGAGTTCCGCTGTCGGTGTCCCACCGCCAAACTTTAGCCACTTCATCCATCCGCTCCATTTCATCGCATAGACGTGGATGAGGGTGAAGAGAATGACGAGGCGGAGTCCCCAACGTTGTAAAAACCACCAACGACTCGCGCCTATGAGATCGATGGCTCTCTTGAAAGAAATGATAAAAAGAAAAAGGAGCAAAACCGTCCCGATCAGCCCGGCAGCGAATGGTAGAGAGTCAAAAGTCAGGTATACTTGGGGAAACTTGAGGGGGAGCATGAAATACGAAATGAACGCATGAAAGAAAACGAGAAATCCGCCCACGATACCAATTTCTTTGCGGTAACCGAGCCACTTATCGAAGCGGTCGAAATAGCGCACGATTGGACCGATGAGAAACGCAAAAGCCAGAAGTACCGTACCGACCCCGACGATCGCTTTATTGGGGACATAGAGCATATCGGCAGTCGGAGGCGCGTCGAAAAAATAGCCACGGCGGATAAGAAGGTAACAACCAAAGAACACCGTTAACGCACTTGCAATAAGCAAAGAAATGAGGTAGTCACGAAAACCAGATGGTTTGTGCATGTCCATTTTATTGTTATTAATTACTTAATAGTATAGCATCTATTTTGTGTTTTCGTGGCTGGAAAAGTATCATACGTCGTGGTCAAAGTGGTGTTGTTAATAAACGAGAGAGTGCATCTATGATTGGCTTCATTTCTAGCTGTTCTTCTTTTTGGGTATGTTGTACCGCTGGTTTATTGGTAGCTTTGGAAATATAGAGGGCGCGCACCGGCATCTGGATGTGTGTTTCCCCGAACTCTTGATCGGTCAAGATGACCTCTCGTTTGGAATCGGCTGTGTGTATAGTCCCATCGGGATCAAGCAAGACGAAAGCTTCTATCCACGCTGCGTCTACTTTTCCCCCGTGCTTTTTTGCGATCTTTCTCCAAAATTCCAAAAGAGCTTTTCCGATTTCTTTTTTGGTGAGTGTCTGCTCGTTTTTCCCCGCCAGAGCGATTCTTTTTGGCGCGTCGACGAGACCTTCTCCTTCAACGAAGAAGCCGGTATCGTTGGCAAGAATCGGCATAGCGACTTTTCCGAAGTAGGCGCGCGCTTTGATTTCCGCGTTTTCAGCCAAGGTTTTTCCATTTTCTTCGGCCTCGATGTCTTCGATTTTCAAATCGAGAGGCGTGAAAACCTCCACGTCAAACCCGGTATGGCGGATGAGATCTTTGAATCTTTCAATCTTTCCTTCGTTTTGTGTGGCGAGGAATATTTTCTTTCTCATAGATTTCGATTACTGTAGTTTTTGGACGATATCTTCCCATGAGGAAACACGGACGATAGGGGGAAAGACCTCCATCTGATTCCATGGACGATTAAAGAGAAAAACCTGTTCGCAGACAGTCGCGACATCGAGAGCGTGGGCGGGGCCGTCTTCGACGAACACCTGGATGCCAAGCCGTCTGCAGAGCTCACTTTTTGTCCTACGCTTATTTTTATCCCCAAGCCAATGGTTCGTGAAATGAATAGATTGGAACATTGCGGGAAAGTGTTTCTCCAGCCACTTTACAGTCAGGGGGCGTAAATAGTCAGGTTTGGAAGTGACCAGGATAAGCGAGTGATTCTTTCTTAAACGTTCGATGCCTTGCACGGCGCCTGATACGGGCAGGGCATTTTTGTGTTCATCGGTGAGATAGAAATCAACTATTTTGGCAACAGCCTCTGCTCGTGTGCATTTCCAGATGTCTTCTATAAAGTATGACGTCACGTCTTTGTGCTCGAAGGACGTCCCATACGTAGCATTGTGCCAGGCATAGAGGGTAGGATTGAAATCAAGGAGGACATCATCCAAATCAATGCCAATAATTTTTTTCTTCTTTTGCGTATGCATTATGTTTATTGGTCATTGGTTTTTTTTAGCGTACTGTCTGATAACCACCATGCACCCCGTTTTTGGAAAGCACAATCTGCCAGAGTTGGCTGTCACGAGCACGAAATGCCCCTGCCACACAGAGGAGATAATATTTCCACATACGATAGAAGCGCTCATCATATTTATCTTTGAGCCGTGGCCAGGCAGTATCAAAGTTGGCAAACCAGACCATGAGGGTTTTATCGTAATCTGCACCGAAGTTATGCCAGTCCTCCATCACAAAAAGACCCTCAATCGCCTTCCCTATCTGTGAAATTGAAGGGAACATACCGTTGGGGAAAATGTACTTATCGAACCAAGGGTCGCCGATAACAGTCGTTTCATTACCCCCAATCGTATGAAGGAGGAATATTCCATCATCAGTGAGATTTCGATATACCACCCTCATGAGCTCTCGATAATTTTTATACCCCACGTGTTCAATCATCCCGCAGACAAGGATTTTATTAAAGCTGCTCTTAAGGTCTCGGTAATCCTGTAAGCGCAGTTCTACAGGGAGGCCTTTGGTAAACTTTTTTGCATAGGCTAGTTGTTCTTTTGAAATCGTAATTCCTGTGACCGAGACGCCAAAATGAAGTGCAGCATATTTAGCAAATCCTCCCCAGCCACAGCCAATGTCGAGTACTCTATCGCCGGGCTTGAGTCGTAGTTTTTTGCAAATGAGATCTAATTTTTGTTCCTGCGCAACGTTGAGATTTTCTGTGTTTTTGAAATAGCCACAGGTGTATTGATTGTACGGATCCAGAAATGAGGTATAGAGTTCTGTACTAAGATCATAGTGTTCGCGCGCAACAATTGTTGCGCGTGCTCTCGATTGTCTATTGAAAAGGACACTGGCAATATTTTGTAAAATCTTTCCAGTTTGGCTGATTCGCTTATCCAGTCGCATGTGTAACACTCTTGTAAAAAATTCATCTAAACATTTTACATCCCACCACCCGTCCATATAGGACTCGCCTAAGCCGATCGATCCTTGAAACAAAACTCTGCGATAAAATCGCTCGTCATGAACGGTAACATCCCATGGTCGGTCGCCATTTATTTGGATGTCAGCTTCAGCTAATATCTTCTGTGATTTTTCTTTGAGAGAGAGGGTCATTTTTTTGACTCATTCAAGCACCCAAGAGGTATTTTAGCAGAGCCATACGGATGAGCAAGCCGTAATGAGTTTGTTTGAAATAAATGGCTTTTTTGGATTTGTCTACTTCCGGAAGAATCTCATCCACGCGTGGCAGGGGGTGCATAATAATCGATTTGGTTCGCATCCGTTTTACCAGCTTTTCGTCTATCTGATAACAGCCTTTGAGTTTCTGGTATTCTTCTTCACTTTTGAAGCGTTCTTTCTGAACTCTCGTCACGTAAAGAACATCCACTTTGGAAATGACAGTGTCGAGATCGGCTGTTTCCGTGTAATCAATCCTGTGTTCCTCCAGATAGCTTTTGATATCGTCACCGACTTTCAGAACGTGTGGTGAGACAAAGTATATCTTGATATTTTTGTATTTTCCGAGCAAGTAGGAAAGCGAACGGATTGTCCGGCCATTTTTCAGGTCGCCGATGAATGCGATGCTGATATCATCAATTTTTCCGAGTTCCTTTTTAATGGTGTAGAGATCGAGCAGAGCCTGAGTAGGATGTTGGCCGGCTCCATCGCCGGCATTGATGAGCGGTACTTCGGAAACGGTGGCCGCCCTGGCCGATGCGCCTTGCTCATAATGACGCATCACGATCACGTCGACGTAGTTGTTGATGACGCGGATGGAATCTTCCAAGGTTTCTCCTTTGGCAGCGGAAGAAAACTCTTTGGCGTTTTCCGTGGTGATGACACTGCCACCGAGGCGGAGCATTGCCGATTCGAATGAAAACCGGGTCCGTGTGCTCGGTTCGTAAAAAAGAGCCGCCATTATTTTCCCTTTGAGCGGCGTTCCGGTTTTTTTCTCCAACTTGTCTGCCATGGAGAAAAGCTGGCCAAGTATTTTCCGGTCAAACTGCTGTGACTCGACAACGTGTTTCATACGTTTGGAGATTATGATTTAACAATTTATCGAGTATTTTGAAAAAATTTGATATTTATCTATTTTACAATACCACAAATAGAAAAGCCCCTAAAGAGAAGCTTCAATTTTCTTGTTTGATTTCTACCTCTAAATTATATCAAATTTTGATACCAAAAGGCATCAAAATTTGCTAATGCTGGGGAGGAAGGGATCGAACCTTCGCATGGAGGCTTCAAAGGCCCCTGCCTTACCGCTTGGCTACTCCCCATCGTAAGGAATTTTCAATTTACAATTATCAATTTTCAATTTTTGAAATCACTAGGATTCACTCACAAGTTTCCCACCGAGGAGATCCATCGCCTGGCTGACGAGGGGATTGAGAACAGCTTCATTAGCTGCACTAGCTTCGTTAGCTTTTGGAGCAGGAGTGTCTTCAACCACGATGCGGATTTTTATTTTTGATTTGAGTATCGTATCAAAGGCGGTAGCCAGTGTCAATTGATTGGCGCGTTCATTCAAGCGTTCCTTGTGAAAAGGATATTTGACGGCGATAACGACGGTCGAACCGGTGGTCTCGATGGGACGGGAGGTAGAGAGGGCGAGGGAAAGCCCAGCATTCAACTGCTTGGCAGTATTGAGAATTATAGACCACTTCTCCTGTATAGTATCGAGAGAGATTGAATTTTGAACCTCTGAGGCTGTTGTTAATTTTTCTTTATCCTGATTCGTAATTCGTAACTCCTGCCCGTCCGCCAAAGCTTTAGCGACGGAGGGATTCTTTTTCGTAGTTGTTGCTGTTTTTGTTTCAACTTTTGGTGATTCTTTTTTAATGGTGGAAGGTATCGAAGGTTTTGACGGCACAGCCGGTGTGTGTGGCGGCTTACTGTTACCTGTTGATTGTTGATTGCCTGCCTGTCCGGTAGGCAGGTTGTCTGACAAAATCTTCACGATGGCGATCTGGAGGGGGAGTTCCGGGATGACGGAGGTTTTGCTCGTGACCTGGGCAATTTGGAAATATTCCAGCATCCGGACGACTTCCGCCGGCGAGAATATTTTTGCCAGTTCAAGGAGCGCTGTTTGTTGCTCGTCGGTGAGCAAATCCAGTTCGCTCGGGCCGTTCAGAGGGTCGGCGGAAACAAGCAGGAGATCGCGGAGGTAATGCAGGAGCGTGCCGGAGAATATTGAAAGGTCGGCACCGTCTTCCGAAAGCGAGCTTACGAAGCGGAGACTGGCGTAGAGTTCGCGCTGACCGATGAGCCTGAGAAGCGTAACGATACTTAACTTCTTGGTGGTGCCGAGGACTTCGATGACCTTGTCCTCAGTGATGGGGGAGGCTTCGAGTGAGATGATCTGCATCAAGAGTGATTCTGCGTCCCGCATCCCGCCTTCGGCTGTAAGTGCGATCATTTCGAGTGCCCCTCGGTCAATCTTCAGCTTTTCTTGTTTGGTGATCATTTCCAATTTTTCTATGATGCTTTTCACCGGGAAACGGGAAAGGTCAAAGCGCTGGCAGCGCGAAAGAATCGTGTCGGGGACTTTGTTGAGCGCCGTGGTGGCGAGGATAAAGATGACATGGGCCGGTGGTTCTTCCAGAGTTTTCAAGAGCGCGTTGAACGCCCCGATGGAGAGCATATGCACTTCATCGATGATATAAATCTTGTGTGAACCGAGGGTCGGCGGGAGGTTGGCTGTCTCGCGCAGTTCGCGGATATTGTCAACACCGGTATGTGAAGCCGCATCAATTTCGATGACATCAAACGAACGTCCTTCGGCCATGAGAACGCAGTGCTCGCATTTGTTGCAAGGTTCCGCGCCATGGCGGTTGGAACAATTAACGGCTTTGGCGAAGAGGCGTGCCAAGGTGGTCTTCCCGGTACCGCGCGGACCGGTCAGAAGATACGCCTGCCCGATTCGAGCCAGCTTGAGAGCGTTGGTGAGAGTGGTGACGACGTGTTTTTGTCCGACGACTTCGGCGAAGGTCTGCGGGCGGTATTTACGGTAGAGGGCGGTAGAGGACATAGAGCAGGAGATAAAAAAATCAATTTACAATTATCAATTTTCAATGAATTTACAATGATTCAATATTTCAAAGATTATAGTATTGTGACATTGCAATTTGAAAATTGATTGAAAATTGGAAATTGAACATTGAAAATTTATACGTCCTCATTATACCCTTTCTTAGCCAAGAAAAAAAGCCTGAGAATATCAGGCTTTCAGACGATGAAAATGGGGTCATTTTTTAAAAACGAAGAATTTGTAACCGATAAAGTTCCAAATGAGAGAGACTCCGGTAGCCATCAGTTTGGCGATATTGGCCCAAAGGACAGCACTCAAACCGAAGAGCGGCGGAATGTAAGAAGTGATGCTTGTGAGTATCAATCCGTTGATAATGATGCCGATGATACTGACGGCCAGAAATTGTGAGAATTTTATCGGTTCCTGCTGTGTTTTCGTTTTGTCTTGGAACGTCCAATGTTTGTTCATGAAGTAGCTGTTGATAACAGCTACCGAAAAAGAAATACAATTCAAAATAAACAATTCGACACCGGCCGTGACGCCGGTGATATAGATGAGGATATTCAGGATAAAAAAATCAATGCCGGTGTTGATACCTCCGACAATAATGAATTTGGAAAACTGTTTGACCAGTTTTAAAAAAAGGCCTTGATCAGCAGGCATCGCCATGAGGGGAGAGTTCTCTATTATCTCATTGTTCATAAATGGTATGTGTTTTTATTCGTTAGGATGTTTGCTTGATTTCTTTTTCGATTTCTTCCATATCGCGTACCCAGGAGTCGAGCATATGTGTGTCGCCACGCGAGGGGGTATCGGCAGGCTTTATTATTTCAGATGCGATTGGAGATTTATCTTTCAATTCTTTTTTCCAACTGTTGATATTTTCATTCTCTTCTTCGGCTTTGGAGAGAGCCGATTGCCAGTCCTGGTGAGCACCTTTTTGGATGACATTCTCGATGGCTGCCCAGGTGGCGTCGAGACCGTGTGGGATGACGATAGCTACCTCATCGCCGGGAGCCGCCTTGAAATACGTAATGGAAGCCAAGAGGACACGGTATGGTTTGCCATTGGCGAGGATGTAGTAATTGCCGTTTTCATCCTGGGTTACGACGGCGATGGCATGGCGACGTTCGATTGGACCGATTTGCTTATAGAGAAAAGCACCATCCGCCGTGATGGTCAGTTTCAGCATATCGCCTTCGACAAGTTTGGATTTGGAGGCGTAATTTGCCGGCACGGGATATTGTTTGCCGTCTGTGCCAAGCATAATCTGACCATCGAACGTTCCTTCGATGACAGTGCCATCAGTCGTGTCAACTTCCATTTTGCGTGGTCGACCCGATTTCTTTTTACCTTCAAGTTGCAGAAGCATCGCTTTGGCGCCCTGGATAGTTTTTTCGGCGCTCATCACCATATCGCGGAGAGCCTGAATTTTCATCGTTTGTTCCTGCCCGCTCTCTTGCTTCGGATCAACTTCTGTATTGTTATTCGGTGTCATACTTTTGTTTTTGGACTATTCCACAAAAGAAAATATCTTCTGTGGGAGGTGCCCCTTTTTTTGTTTGTTTTGTGTCTCCAGTATAGATGGTTTCGTAAATTTATGCAAATCCTTTTTGTGCCAAGAGAGGAGCGGTTTGCTATTGCATCGGCAATGTACAAGAGTGAAAAAAAATTAAGCGTTTTGTCGAAAAGGGGGATTACCACAATCATGAAATGGACTATTTTTTCCAATAGTTTCGGGTACGTAATCAGGCTTGATGTGTTGTCTTTACGGCCATCGTTATTTCCGGGGCGATACGCAAAGCGGCTGAAACCCTTGACCCCAGCACCTATCTTTTTGGAGACTGGTGAAAACTTTTTATCAAAGCCGATAGGCGACTACGTCTTACGCTGTTTGTAACAGATATTTTTGTCAGAGATAGGTGCGGGGTTGACAAAAAGTAAGAATATGCGGTAATATTAATCGATTCAATAAGGAAGCGAATCATAACCGATAGAGAGGCAAAAAGCATATGGTGCACAACAATTACATTTTACCGAAGACCGTCAAAACAAGCGCTGAAGAGCCTTTGTCTTTTGGGGCTGCTTTGGAGCAATTCTTGGGTCGTTTGCCAGCTCGCTCTCGCGATATTGTCATGGCTCGTTTTGGTATAGATGATGGTCGCTCAAAAACATTGGAAGAAATCGGACGGATCTACCAGATTACGCGGGAACGCGTGCGGCAAGTGATCGCGAGCGCTCTCGGATTTCTTGCCGGTCTTCATGAACATCCGACGCTTCTCAAAATATCAGAGCGAATTCAATCGACGCTGGAAGAAAAAAATGGTATCATAAAGACAGACAAGTTGCTCGATATCTTGGCGCCGAAGGGCGGAAAGGAACGCGGGGCTTTACTTACCTTCATTGAATGTCTCCCCATCATCAAACACGAGAAAGCAACAGAGGAGTATGAGGAGATCTATAGGTTGAATGATTTCTCGTTTGCCGAATGGAAGAAGGTGAAGGATGTGGCCAAAGCGATTCTTGAAGAAACCAATCAGGCGCTTGAAGAAGAGGAACTTTTCGTTCGTTTTCAAAAAAAGAACAGTACGATAAGCAAACAAGAACTGTTTGATTTTCTTACCGTCTCGAAGGATGTTTGTCAAAACGTGTTTGGGAAATGGGGGCTTTCCAATTGGAGTGATATCAAGCCACGGGGAACACGTGAGAAAGCACATCTGGTCCTGAAAACGAAAGGTGTACCGCTTCATTTCCGTCAGATTGCCTCACTGATCGATAGTTATGGTCTGAAGAACAGCAAGAAACCGGAGAGTCATCCGCAGACCGTGCACAATGAGCTTATCAAAGACAAACGGTTTGTACTTATTGGTCGCGGTATTTACGCGCTTTCCGAATGGGGGTACAAGAAAGGCACTGTCAAAGAAGTTTTGGAAGAAATTTTGCGTAAAGCTACTCAGCCATTGTCCCGTGAAGAAGTGCTTGCTCAGGTTCTCAAGGTTCGCCAAGTCAAAAAATCGACCGTCATTATCAACCTGAATGCTTTTTTCAGTCGCGTCGGCAAAAACGCCTACAGTTTCAAAAAATAACTGTTGAGATCGTATCCTATCGCAGAAGCAGATATATTTTCTATTGTTACCGAAGAGGTAACGGGGTCAACGAACCCATATCAACATGGACACCCTCTTTTCCAGTCTTGCAGACGCTTTCGCGAATTTGTGGAATGTTTTTTCCGCCGCCTTTGATGTGTGGTTTATTATTTTTCCGCCGCTTTTTTTCTTTCTTTTCAAAATCCTTTGGAAATTACATGTAGAGGATAAGTTTGGAGCTAAGCTTAAGTGGGTGTTGCTCGAACTCATCCCACCGCGGGATATAGAGAAGAGCCCGCTTCCCATGGAGTCCATTTTTGCCGGATTTGCCGGTGTTATCAAAACCGCGACTGCTGCTGAAGTGTGGATCAAAGGAGAATTTCCAACAGCCTTTTCTTTGGAAATCGCGAGTACCGAAGGCAATGTCCATATGTATGTAAGGACACACGCCGGTTTTCGCCATCTTATCGAAGCGAACTTTTACGCCCAGTATCCGAATATCGAGATCGTCGAGGTGCCGGATTATGTTCATACCGTCCCCATAACGGTGCCAAACAAGGATTGGGAACTGTGGGGGTGTGACTTTGGGTTGGCGAAGGATGATTTGTACCCGATCAGGACATACAAATACTTTGAAGAGTCGGTGACGGGGAAGATGATTGACCCTCTTGGCGGGGTGATTGAAACCATGGGAAAAATCGGCCCCGGTCAGCATATGTGGATTCAGTGGATCATTACACCGATCAAAGAGACTTGGTACGATATCGGCGCGACCACGGTTGATGAATTTTTGGGAAAAGTAGAAGAGAAAAAACTAGGAGTGTTTGGACGTGTCTTCCACGATTTGCTGGATGTTTTCAAGAACATTGGTGGCGGTCTTCTGGCTCGGGAAGTGACATTCACTTCACCCGAAGAGAAAGAAGAAAAAGAAGAAGCTCCGGTTGAATTTCGTCTCACACCGGGGGAAAAAGAAGTTTTGAAAGCTCTCCAAGCGAATCTCGCCAAGCAGATGTTCAGGACACGAATGCGTTATGTGTATATAGCGCGTAATGAAGTTTTCGATAAGCCAACGGGGGTTTCCGCTTTCATCGGCAGCATAAAACAATTCAACGATTTTAACTTGAACAGCTTTTCGGTAGATGATCTGTCAAAAACGTACGCGGATTACCTGTTTACGAAGGAGCGTTTGCGTTATCGTCAGCGGCGTCTGCTTCGTCGCTATATCAAGCGTGATTCCGATCCGCAGAATACTCGTTTTCTTCTGAGCACCGAGGAGTTGGCAACCGTTTTCCATATACCGGATATGGCGGTTATTGCTCCGACCATGGTGCGTGTGGCTGCCAAACATGGGGGAGCCCCGGTCAATTTACCGATTCAAGAATAAACTACTATGCCACGTCACATTCAAAACGATATCACATTTTTTGCCAAGACCAATTTCCGCAACCAGGAAAAGGTCTTTGGTATCAAGACTGATGATCGTCGCCGGCATATGTATGTCATCGGCAAGACGGGTATGGGCAAGACAAACTTGCTTGAGAATTTGGCTATCCAGGATATCCAGAAGGGCCACGGCATCGCTTTTCTTGATCCGCACGGCGATACTGCGGAAAAGCTTATCAAAGCCATTCCCGCCTCGCGTATCAACGATGTCATCTATCTTAATCCGTCTGATCAGGAGTTTCCGATTGCGTTCAACGTGATGGAAAAAGTTGAGCCTGAGTATCGGCATCTGGTGTGTTCTGGACTTGTGGGTGTGTTCAAAAAAATCTGGGCGGACTCTTGGGGCCCACGTCTCGAATATATTTTGCGAAACGCCATCTTGGCGCTTCTTGAATATCCGGGGAGCACGCTTCTCGGCGTGACGCGTATCCTGGTGGACAAGTCATACCGGGCGCGGGTGGTGGAGAAAATCACCGATCCGGTGGTGCGCAGTTTCTGGGTGGATGAATTTTCTATGTGGAACGATCGCGTACTACAGGAAGTCATTTCTCCGATTCAGAACAAAGTCGGGCAATTCCTTTCCAGTTCTCTCATCAGAAACATCGTCGGTCAGACAGTGTCGTCATTCAATATTCGGGAAGTGATGGATCAGAAAAAAATTCTTATCATCAACCTTTCCAAAGGGCGGATTGGCGAAGACAACGGAGCGCTGCTTGGGGCTATGATGATTACCAAAATCCAATTGGCCGCGATGGGACGGGTGGATATTCCCGAGGACGAACGCAAAGATTTTTATCTGTATGTCGATGAATTTCAGAATTTCGCGACGGAGTCATTCGCGAATATTCTCTCTGAAGCGCGCAAGTACCATCTGAACCTGATTCTCGCCAATCAGTACGTGACGCAAATCGCTGAGGAAGTGCGTGACGCCATCTTCGGTAACGCGGGGAGTATCATCTCATTTCGGGTGGGAGCGATGGATGCGGAATTTTTGGAAAAAGAATTTGAACCGGTGTTCATGATGAACGATATCGTAAATCTTGAGAAGTATCATATTTATCTGAAACTGATGATTGACGGAATCGCGGGGGATGCCTTTAGTGCGACAACACTTCCGCCCATCAAACTTGAAGACGCCGGCAACGAAGCAAAGATCATCAATAGTTCCCGTGAGCGCTACTCCTCGAGTAAAGTCGAGGTAGAAGACAAGATCCGCCGGTGGAGCGGGATGCTGACGTCGGAGGAACGCCAAGCCATCGTTGATGAAAAACAGATGAGCACACCGCAAGCGGTATCGCAGGTAGCAACATTGCCGGGTCAGTCGGCCCCACCGCGCAGACCGGCAGCCGAGAGAGGTCAGATTTCCAAGAAAAGTGAAGCCGTGGTCGGTGCGCCTGTCGCACATTTGCCGAAAGAACGGAAGGAAAAAATAGCGGTGGAAAAAGTTGTGTCGCCTCCTCGTCAGTCGGCATCAACGGTTGTTTCCGATGCATCTTGGGAAAAAGAAGTAGTACCTAAAAAAGAGGAAGAAAAAACTCCGGAGCAAACAGGCGTGGCAAAGACACCCGTTTTTGCAACAGAGGAAAAGAAATTGTACAAGGCGTTTTGCGCGACGTGCGGAGTTGAGATCCAGGTGCCTTTTGTGCCGGATGGCAAGCGTCCGACATTCTGCAAAGATTGCCTGCGTGATTATCAGCGTTCCGTGGCCAAGGTAAAAAATGAGGTGGATGCGAAAAATGCGGCAGCCACTCTTTCTCCAAAGCTTTCGGTTTTATCCACGCCAGCGCCACGGGAGCGTGTCGCTCAGCATAAAACCTATGTTTCGACGGATGTACCGATGTCACTTTCGCAGATCCAGCACGTGGGGCCCAAGAAGTTCAAGCCACTCCGCAATCGTCCCTCGGTCAACCTTGACGAAGTCCGCGCCCTCATCGATGCCAATAGGAAAGAGAGCTAATCTATCACTTTTCTTGTTTCAGGATGGTATTTTTGGTACTATAGGAAGACATTGATAACGATAAAAATATGAGTTTCAAAAAATGGCACAAAAGAATCTACAAGTGGTGGGTAATCATATCTATTTTTGTTGTGGTGTCCATGGTAGGGTTTTTGGTAGCCCCGTTCTTTCTTTATTAGCAAACAAAATTTCACTGACCTCGGTATGGCACAACGCAGATGGTGGCTCAGGATGGTGGTAGTGGCGGTTCTCATCCTTATCGGTTGGGTGCTCTATGTTTCTTCCAAGCAGGTCGAGAGAAACCGTCGTATTCAGGAAGAAATCGGGACACTGGAAACCGAAGCCGCCAAAATCAGCCGTGAGAATGAGACGCTTTCCGAAAGGATCAGTTATTTTGCTTCGGATGACTTTCGCGAACAGGAGGCCAAAAAAAAGCTCGGGCTGAAAAAAACGGAAGAAACAGTTGTGGAAGTGAAGCCGGCGCCGGGATACGAGAATGGAGGAGAAGCTTCTCGGGGAGAGTCGCAAGTATCATCCAAAAACAGCGAGGATGAGAGCGCGGCGAATTATAAAAAATGGTGGAAAGTATTTTTTGGGGTCCGTTGAGATATACATATGTCCGATACCATACAAAAACTTTTAAAAAAGGTGCATGTGAGTACACTCGTTTATGGGGGGCTCATTGTTCTTGTTTTCCTTCTTGCGACCAGCCTTATAGCGGTATATACCGTTTCCAAGTCGAATGTTTTTGTTGATCGTTTGAAAAGCGCCTTACCGTATCCGATAGCGATTGTCAGCTATCAGGATGGTATTACCTATCGGACCCTCTCCAAAAATATGGCCTCTGTCAAGCGTTTCTATGAAGCGCAGGATTTTGGGCAAATCGGTTTGCGCGTGGACTTTTCTACGGCAGAGGGGCAGAAGCGTTTCAAAGTACGTGAGAAAGAAGTGTTGAACAAGATGATCGAGGATGCCGCCATCAAGCGTTTGGCGAATGAGCGGGGCATAGAGGTGAGCCAAGACGAAGCGGTACAGGGTGTTTTACGGAAGCTGGAGGAGTACGGCAGTGGCGAAGAAGTAAAGAAAGATCTCCTGCGTTTGTATGGTTGGACACTTGCGGATTTTGAAGAAAAAGTCGTGATGCCGAGTCTCTATCAGGAGAAATTGCAAGAGAGTTTTGTCAAAGAAGTAGATGTCGCATCCAATGCAAAAGGCAAAATACGTTTGGCCCAGGATGCTCTTCGCACCAGTAAGCCGTTTGCCGATGTTGCCAAGCAGTATTCGGAGGGGCAGACGGGGGCAGAGGGAGGATCTTTGGGCTGGTTTGCGCTTGAAGATTTAACTCCGGAACTCCGCCCAAGTGTGATACTTCAGAAAGTCGGAGTGCCGGGAGACGTAGTCGAGAGTAATTTGGGATTTCACATTCTCTTGGTGGAAGAAATCAAGAAAGAAGACAGTCGGCAGTTGTACCGCTTGAGGCAGATTTTCACGCGTAAGACGACTTTTGCCGATTTTCTTTCGGAAAAGATGCATGGATTATCGATACTCATTCTGTCTCCGGAATACCAGTGGGATGCAAGAGAAGCGCGCGTGGAATTCAGAAGACAGGAATTGCGCGATTTTGAAAAAAATCTTTTTGAGAAGGCAGACGGAGATGCAGCCTTCTTCTTTTAAGTTTAGGAAATGAAGCAAAGGCCAGGAGTCACATAAAAGAGGCTTTGATAAGCCTCTTTTTAGCATTAATTTTTTTGGTTCTCGCTTCATAATTTCTCATCCCAATTCTTTTTTGTAATATGTTATAGTAAACATATTAGATTTTCCAATTTTTTGAAGATATGATTTTTCATTTTACTGTTTTTTTCTGGAGCGTTATTTTTGCCTTTGGATTGGAAGCGATTGCGGGGAATCCGATTTCCCTCTCATGGGGCTGGTATTTCTTTTCCATTCTGCCGCTCGTGATTATTTCGCTTGTTGCGAGTCGGCGGATTACCAAACGGTATGCGGACGCGTTTTTACCGGGTCTTCTTTCCTTCGTCGCGCCGATGCTCCTTTCTCTTATCGACAATTCGACTGAGCGGCAAGTGTTCATTGCCTTGAGCACGCTCATGTATTACTTCTCGCTTTTGGGGATTTACCGTCTGCGACACGCGCCGGCCGACAAAACCGCCAAGGCTTTTCTTTATTCCGCGACCATGGCGGCCATGTTCTTTTTTTATACCGGGGTGTACGGATTTTATCTTAACTTTTCCTTTCCCCTGTGGGGTTTGATGCTCATCTATTTTCTCGGTACGGCGCTGACGAGCTATGAAACCTTTCTTGGCGTGGAACAACAGGAACACCGACGTATGCGTCTGTATAGCGTACTTCTCGGTCTTGTTATGGGGGAGATGGCCTGGGTCATGAGTTTCTGGCCATTTGGCTATCTGACGACCGGGGCGATGGATCTTATTTTCTTTTTTGTTATCTGGGATATCGCGCTTGATGGTTTTCGTCAGAGGCTTTCGCTCAAAAAAGCGGTCGTAAGAATTCTCTTTTTTTCCGTATTGATAGCGCTTTTGCTTTCCAGTACTCCCTGGCGTATTCTGGTGTAGAAAGAGGGGCCGTAGGGTTGCCAAAAATGGGAATATGTGCCAGAATAAGGGGTAAAATTATGGTTCAAAAATCGATTAAAAAATACTCCTTTATCGTGCTTTCGGCGGCAGGTGTTTTTGTGTTGGGCGGATTCGGCGGGGTAATTTTCGACCGCTACATTATTCCGGAGCTGAGCACGTATCCTTTTGTGACACGCTCGGGACTTTTCAAGAAACTGACCGAACGGGTCACCGTCATCAATAAGACAGAGCAAGTGGTGATACGCGAAGACGATACGGTGGAAAAAATTATTTCTCAACCGGCCACGGCAGTGGTAAATATCATCGCGCTGACGGGTGAAAACAATACCGCTAAGAAGGAAAGAGCTTCGGCAACGGGGGTGCTCATTACCAACGATGGTCTGGTGGTTACGTACAGTGAAAACCCGTTCGGTAATGGTGACCTTCGGTATGCGGCGCTCTTGTTTGATGGTACGAGTAAGGGAATGGTTTTTGTGGGGTATGATCCGTTGACAAATCTTTCCTTCTTTCGTCTGAATGATGCCGCCAATACGCCGGCGATTGCCTTGGCGAATTCCGATGACGCCCGCGTGGGAAAAAAACTGATCGCTCTCGGCAACGGATTTGCACAGTATCAGAACCGTCTCGCGGTCAGCACGCTTGGCTCCGTCAATCGTATCTTCAATCTTTCCGGTAAGACCGTCGCTTCATCCGAAAAATGGGAAGGTGTTTTTGAAATAGATCTGGCCGCTCCGGAAAGTTTTATTGGTGGTCCGGCAGTGAGTATGAATGGGGAAATGGTTGGGCTGATTGGAACACTGACGATCGATAACGTGGTGCACACCTTTCTTATCCCGTCCAATGTCGTTCGCGAATCGTTTGATCACGCGGTGAACGGGACACTTGGAATGCGTCCGGTTTTTGGAGTCTATTATCTTTCCATCACCAAAGCACTCGCCCTTGAACAGGGACTCGCTCGTGATCATGGCGCGCTCGTTTATTCTCCTTCAGGTAAGACAGGGTTGGCAGTCCTCTTTGATTCTCCGGCTATGAAAGCCGGACTCTTGGCCGGAGACATTATCGAAGCGGTGAATGACAAGGAGATCACCCTTGATCAGCCGCTTCCCGAAATACTCAGCGGTTTCAACAAGGGTGATTCGATAGAACTCCTTATTCTCCGGAATGGAGAAGAGAAAAAAATTTCTGTGACTCTCTAGACGGGGAGTCTTTTTTTGGTTACAATGAAGCAAATTGTTACAAAATATATATGCGTCAGACACAACTTTTCACACGGACCAAAAAAGAAGCACCCAGGGATGAAGTAAGCAGGAATGCAGAGCTACTCATCCGTGCCGGTTTCGTACACAAGGAAATGGCCGGGGTGTATTCTTTCCTTCCGCTCGGTCTCAGGGTGTTGAACAAAGTGATCGGAATCATTCGCGAAGAAATGAATGTTATCGATGGGCAAGAAATATCAATGACAGCTTTGCAGGAAAAAGAATTGTGGCAAAAAACCGACCGTTGGGATGACAAAAATGTGGATGTTTGGTTCAAGACGGCTTTGAAAAACGGCACGGAATTGGGGTTGGGCTGGACGCATGAGGAACCGCTGACACGGCTTTTGACACAGCATATTTCTTCTTATCGCGATTTACCGGTACTCGTCTATCAGTTTCAGACGAAGTTCCGCAATGAAACGCGCGCCAAATCAGGCATTATGCGTATGCGGGAGTTCCTTATGAAGGACTTGTATTCTTTTGCCCGGACACAGGGAGAACATGAAAAAATATATGCTTCGGTACGCGCAGCTTATAAGAAAATTTTCGAACGCGTCGGTTTGGGTGAACGGACATATCCTACGTTCGCATCGGGAGGAGCTTTCAGTAAATACTCCGAGGAATTTCAGACAATCAGTGACGCGGGTGAAGATTTGATTTACATTGATGAAGCCAGCGGGCAAGCTTTGAACAAAGAAGTATTGAATGATGCGGTATTGGCCGATCTCGGATTGAAACGTGAAAATTTGGTGGAGAAAAAAGCGGTTGAAGTGGGGAACATCTTTACTCTGGGGACAAAGTTTTCAGAGCCACTCGGGCTCATATTCAAGGACGAAGAAGGAGGCGCCCAGTCGGTTGTCATGGGCTGTTATGGCATCGGGCCGGGGCGAGTGATGGGGACGATCGCGGAAGCGCTCTCTGATGAGGCCGGCTTGGTGTGGCCGGAATCCGTAGCGCCTTTCAGGGTACATCTGCTTTCCTTGGGTGCCGACGAAAAAGCCTTGGAAATCTATAGCGCGCTCACAGCCGCCGGTATCGAAACGCTTTATGATGATCGTGATGTATCGGCCGGGGAGAAATTCGCCGAGAGCGATCTCATCGGTATTCCGTATCGTGTCGTTATCGGGAAGCGGTCGCTCGAGTCGGGGAAAGCAGAAATAAAAAAACGCACTTCTTCCGATATCGAAACAGTCTCACTGGAGGAGATTGTTCGGTATTTTGAAAAACTTTGAGATTTTTCGCTGAAAGGTTTTTAATTAAGGATTCTTGCTTCGCCCGAAGCAAGATATTGTTTTGAAATGACTGCCATTATGAAAATACGGAAATCGAAAGAACGCATGCTCATCTCTCTCGGCGGATCGCTCTTGGTCCCTGGGGAAATAGATTGGAAATTCGTGAAGCGGTTCAAGCAGTTCATTATCAAACATATCCGCCAGGGGTATTCGTTCATTTTGGTGACCGGCGGTGGCAAGACCGCACGCAAGTATATCGAGGCGGCCAGTCAGGTGTCAAAGATCACCGATGATGACAGTGATTGGCTCGGTATTCACGCGACACGTATGAACGCGCATTTCATCCGGACAGTGTTCCGTTCTTACGCTCATCCGCGCATCAATACCAACCCGCACAATCTGGAGGATTTTTACGGCGTGAAAGAGCCGATTCTGGTGGCGGCCGGTTGGCGACCGGGATTTTCCACGGACTATGACGCGGTGCTTTTGGGGAAGTACCTGGATGTGAAGCGCATCATCAATCTTTCCGATATCGATTATGTCTGCGATAAAGATCCTAAAAAGTACGCGGATGCCAAAAAAATCAAAAACATTTCTTGGAAAGAATTTCGCAAGATCGTTGGTGATACGTGGCAACCCGGTATGAGTGCCCCTTTTGACCCGGTGGCTTCGAAACTGGCTCAAGCCGAAGGGATGGAGGTGGCGATTATGAGTGGGCACAATCTGGAAAATATAAAGAACTATATCGCGCATGAAGATTTTATCGGGACAGTGATCAAATAATGCGTGTTCTATGGGAGCAACTTCCGTAAAAAAAGTGCTGTTGGCGGCGCCGCGCGGATTTTGCGCGGGCGTAGGGAGGGCTATCCAAGCGGTAGAGGATACATTGGAAATTTTCGGCTCGCCTATCTATGTGAAGCATGAAATCGTGCATAACAAGCATGTGGTGGCGGATCTCGCGGCCAAGGGAGTGATTACCATCGAGAACCTCTCGGAGGCTCCGGACGGGGCTGTCGTAGTGTTTTCGGCTCATGGATCATTGCCGGAACATTATACAGAGGCGAAGCGTCGGCACATGCGGCTGATTGATGCGACGTGTCCCTTGGTAACCAAGGTACATCTTGAGGTACAGCGCTTCTTGAAAGACGGCTATACGGTGGTCTATATCGGTCATCATGGACATGTCGAAGGGATCGGTGTCTTGGGTGAGGCGGGGAGTACAGTGATTCCATTGGTAGAGACAGCGGAGGAAGTGGAAAAATTGGAAATCGGCAACCCGGAGAAACTCATTTATCTTACTCAGACGACACTCTCGGTCGATGATACGGCAGACGTCATTGCCGCTCTCAAGAAAAAATATCCCCAGATCGTGGCGCCACCACTTTCCGATATCTGTTTTGCCACGACCAACCGGCAGGAAGCGGTCAAGGCATTGGCCAAACTTTCCGATCTGATTCTGATTTTTGGTTCCAAAAATTCGTCGAATTCCACGCGTCTCAAAGAAACGGCGCGGGCAGCGGGCGTGCAAGCATATCTCATTGATGATATTTCAGAGCTTGATGAAAATTGGCTCATTGATGTGGAAACGGTTGGTATCAGCGCCGGGGCGAGCGTTCCGGAAAAATTGGTAGAGGAAGCTGTCGCCTATTTTGCCTCTCTCGGCGTGGTAGCGGAAGACTTCGTCGTCAAGCTGGAAACAATGACTTTTTCTGAGCCTTTGGATCTGATGCAGTTGAAGAAAAATCGGTAGGAGGAGTATACTACGGGCATGATTTTCATCAAAAATTTCAATGAAATAGGAAAAGGGGATGCCGCTCTTGCGGGTGGCAAGGGTGCTTCTTTGGGAGAAATGACACAGACCGGTATCCCGGTGCCGCCGGGTTTCGTTGTTTTGGCCGATGCGTTTGAAAAGTTTCTCGATGAGACAGATCTCAATACTGAGATTGATACTATTCTTCATACAGTCAATACGGACGAGATGCGGAGTGTCGAACACGCCTCCGAAAGGATCCAGAAATTGATTCTTGAGGCCAAGATGCCGGCAGATATCGGGAAAGAGATACAGAAAAATTTTAAAGTTCTGGATGTACAGTATGTCGCAGTCCGCTCGAGCGCCACAGCCGAGGATAGCGATTCTGCGGCCTGGGCCGGCCAGCTAGATACCTTTTTGAATACTACAGAGGAAACCTTGCTCGAGAATGTACAGAAATGCTGGGCTTCCTTGTTCACGTCGCGAGCTGTTTTCTATCGCTTCGAGAAAGAATTGCATCAGCAGAAAATTTCCGTGGCGGTCGTAGTCCAAAAAATGATCCAGTCGGAAATTTCCGGCATCGCCTTTTCCGTCCATCCGGTGACCGAAGACAGAAACCAGCTCATCATCGAAGCCGGTTGGGGTCTCGGCGAAGCCATCGTTTCCGGACAAATCACGCCGGATAGCTATGTAGTGGAAAAAGATCCACGGCGGATTATCGATACGAATATTGCTATTCAGGAACGTGGAATTTACCGTTCTTCTTCTGTCATCCCGGGCTTGACCCGGGATCCAGAAAGTAAGAGTGAGACTTCTGCGAATGAATGGCGGGAAATTCCGGAAAATAAGAGGGAGAAACAGAAGCTTTCAGAAATGCAGATTCTGGAACTCGCGGAACTGGTGATAAAAATCGAAAAGCACTACGGCTTTCCCTGTGACATCGAATGGGCTCTTATGAGGGAAAAATTCTACATCACCCAGAGCCGGCCGATCACGACACTTTCTCCACAGTCGCCGGTTTCTGAAGACTCAAAAAAAAAATTAAAATTTGAAAAAAATATCACCGATAAATTGGAAAAGAGAATCGCTCACTACTTATCCGAGCCGATGATAAAGATGGGGCAATGGTCACTGATGCCAGTTGATATGGAGACATGGTATGTACAGGATGTGTCTAAATACTTTGAAGAATTCTTCGGTTTCCCTAAAGGCCATCCGAATTTTTATATTTCAAAAACAGATGTCATATCAAATTATGCTCCGGAATCATTCTTCCCGAAACTTTTTAGTTATATTCGCAATCTTACAGAACAAGACTTTAAAGGACTAGAAAAAAAGTTGAGTATTTTTTTAAAAATAAAAAAAGATACCAAAAAAGAACTTTCGTACCTTACTAGTGATAGTTTTCCAAATCTTTCCACTACTGAACTCATTGATCTTTACAAAAAGAATCGCGATCTTATTCATCGGATAGTGATATTCGATCATTTCGGCATGTATGCTGAGAATTATTGGCCGCCCCTCATGCACGAAATTCTTACCAAGAAGTTCGGACTTATTCCGGATACGCCAGAATATCACGAAGTTTTATTTACTTTGAGCAAACCAAAGGAAATTTCTATATCGCTAGAAGAGAAACGTGATGTCCTAGGGGAAGCCCTCCGAGTCAAGACGGGAGAAGAGAGTATGAAAGAAGCTGCAAAAAAGCTCGCCGAGGATTTTGGCTGGCTACCCGTTTTCACCTATGGTACGCCGTGGGATGAACGTCATTACGAGGTGGAGTTGGAGGAACTTTCCAAGCGGGATGTAGCTTTTTTGAAAGAAGAATATGAAAAACTCAAAAATTATTCTGATTTGCGTGATCAAGATATACAAAAGTTAGTAAAAAAACATACTATTTTACCTTTAGATCTCCAAATTTTTGTTGATTTTGGTCTGGCAGTAGATGTTCGGAACGAGGCGGAATTCGTCGTTTCTTTGGGCGGATATTATTTATTACCGATGTACAAGGAAATGGCACGGAGATTAAAAACTTCTGAAAAAGGGCTGCGTCTGCTTTTCGAAGAGGAAATCATTGCTTGTCTCGAGGGTCGAGCTGATTCGCAAGACCTTCTGAAAGGAAAAAAGAATATCGTCGCTTGGGGTTTCGATGAGAGCATGAGAAAGCGGATAAACTTTACCGAAGAAGAGGCGTGGGCATTGCATCATCATTTTGAAGCGCATGCCAAGATTTCCGGCCAAAGCGAATCCGATGTCAAAAAGGGCGTCTGTGCCAGTTCCGGCAAAGCCCGAGGTGTAGCGCGTATTCTCAAAAGTCCGGCAGAAAACGCGTCAGTGAAATCGGGAGATATCCTAATCAGCTATGCTACAACTGTCGACTATCTCTCGGCTATGAAGAATGCCGCTGCCATCGTTACCGAAACAGGCGGGTTGACGTGTCACGCAGCCGTTGTTTCGCGCGAGTTCGGTATCCCGTGTATCGTCGGGCTGAAAAACGCCATGTCCGATTTCCGAGACGGTGATCTCGTCGAGGTAGATGCGGATAATGGAGTGGTGAAAATCCTTACTAAGAGAGTGTAGTTTTATGTCCAAGTTAGAATGGAGAAAAAATTGGTCTGGGAGTTGGTCATTTCTTGAGTGTTTTTATTACGGTAAGATTTACACTATCTTACTTGAAAAGACTCACGGTATTGGAATTTCAACTGCGGCATTTATATCAAAGCAAGGCAGAAGCGACTCGTATCTCATTGAGGATGAAGTTGCACAGTTTGGGGAGGCTCTCGCAAAAAAACTTGAAGGAGATATAAATTTAGCGGAGCAATGGGGTCAATCTGCGAAAGAAATCGGAGATAGGATTTTGCAATTTATTGAATTTCATCAGGAGAAAGAAATAACCCCACAACTCTATAATGATTTATGGGATATTGTTGAGCAGTATGCCGTAGTAGCTCTTTCTATAAAAGTCGTTGGTGATTATCTGCCAACTCATCTTTCAAAAAAACTGCTCCCTTTATTTTCGGAGATTCGCGAGTACGGAGAACCGGTATATACTCAGTCGGCTCTCTTTATAAAAAAATTTGCCAACCAGGTCTCAGAAATAACTTCGATCCCAGCTCAGTATGTTCTCGCATCAACAGATTCTGAAATTAATGAATATTTTGAAACTCAGAAACTTCCTGATGTGAAAGTTCTCGCCGCTCGTTATGAGTGTGCCTTTATTTATGTACAGGAAGGGGAAATCAAAGAAATTACAGGAAAAGAAGGCGTGGATGCATTTGAGAAACAACTGAGAGTTGAGAGCGAGTACGTCCAGGGAGCCTGTGCTTTTCCAGGAAAAGTAAAAGGAAAAGTGAGGATAATTCTTGATCCTTCAGGGGTATCAAGTTTAGAAGCAGGAACGGTACTGGTAACTGGTATGACCAGGCCAGAGTACCTCCATCTTATGAAACAAGCTATTGCCGTAGTTACCGATGGCGGTGGTGTTCTCTCACATGCTGCTATTACTGCCCGAGAATTGAAAAAACCTTGCATTATCGGTACCAAAATCGCCACGCAAGTCTTGAAAGATGGCGATATGGTAGAGGTGGATGCGGAACGGGGGATTATTACTATTATCAAATGAACATTCTGATATTCTGCAGAATGTCAGAATGTTTGGTAAGTGCGTGAGACAAAGTGAAACATATGGTTGAGAAAAAATTCGAATTTATCGCAGACAGGAATTCCGGTATCGAGGGCAGCATATATGGTCTTTCGATGTGTTTGGAGGTTATCTGGCAGAGTAATTTGCGTAACAGCGTGAAGTTTCCGTTTTATGCTCAGATAATCGATGATAAGAAACAGCAGTGTACGGAGTGGATTGATGCGGAAGCGTATAGGGTCAATGCTTTCAACTTTCTTCGCTATTCTGAGAAGAACGGGACAGACTATCTGAAAAGCGTCAGTAAGCAAGTAACCGAAGAAACTGCTGATTTTTTTACTTTATCGGCCACACTCCTGCCAACGCTCAGGAAACTTTCTGATTTCGATCTGGCCGAAGCCTACGGCATATTTATGAACCGTTACAATGAGATATACGGATTGGGTGCTCTGACGTACGTTTACGAGCATGATCTGTCGGAACACTTATCCCAATCTTTTGGTAAGCGCGGTAAAAACGCCACAGCCTTTTTGAGTCAGATATTGAAAACGGATTACAAGAGCTTCGTCTTTGAGAGTGATGAGCTTTTACTTGCTATAAAGAGTGAAAAAAAGGCTATAGTAAAGCAAAAATTGATTAATAGCTATTTGAAGAGTTTTTATTTTATGAGAGCGACGTATTCCTCTGCTCCCATACTTGACTCCGAAGGAGTGTTACGAATGGCTGCCGAGAGAGAGGTGCAGGAAAAATTTGAAAAAGAGAAGAACCAAAAGCCGATCGAGCTTACAGTAGAAGAAAAAGTACTTGTCTCGATACTTCAGGAAACGGAAATAATCCGCGATCAGAGAAAAAAAGCCAATCTCATCGGAATGTATATGATGTTTCGCTTTCTCGACGAGCTGTGCAAGCGGTCAGGTATTTCTTCTGAAATAGCGAGGCGGATGTTTTGGTACGAATTCATAGATGGACTGTTTGATACAGAGCGACTGCTTGCTATTCTGAAAAAGCGTACGCAAGTCAGTATCGTTTTCGATGGATCAAATACGTATTATTTAGAATATGCCGCGATACGACCCCGTCAAATCAGGAAAAATGTCACGCAATTCAAAGGAACGCCGGCTTCCTCGGGAAAAGTATCGGCCAAAGTGCGAATTGTTCTTGGTTCGAATGATTTCGAGAAATTCAAGAGGGGCGAAGTCCTCGTGACTCAGATGACTCGGCCGGCATTTTTGCCGCTTATGAAAATAGCTGCAGCTATCGTGACGGATGAAGGCGGGCTGACATGCCACGCAGCGATTATCGCGCGGGAGTTGCATATCCCGTGTATCGTCGGTACCAAAATCGCTACGCAAGTATTGAAAGATGGTGATCTCGTTGAAGTGGACGCGGAAAAGGGATTTGTGAGGATTCTGCAGTAATTTTGGTGTTTGAGGTAGGACTAAAAAAGATAAAGGGGGCATCGCGCGAATGCCTCCTTTTTATTTACCGATTGTGGTTGTTTTTCTCAGAGCCCCTCGAGCGCTTTGGGTAGAGCCTGTTTGATTATTGAGGCACACGCGCCGTAGGCTTCGTGTCCTCCTCCAATCGGGTCCGGTATCCCGTCGTTTTCACCATTCAGGATTACGATGCGGTTGATCGGCGCTCCTTCATTGATCAGAGCTCGCCTGACATGATGATCCACGACGATGATTCGATCGTAGCTTGAGAGATCAAATTTTGATACATGTCGCGGAGTGTGGCTGTCGAGGTCGAGGCCTGATTCTCTCGCTATCGCAATGCTGTGTCTGTTCGCGTTGGTGAATAGATTTACCCCAGGGAACAAACCGTGTCCGGGCAAAAGCTCGTCAAGTATGCCGCAACTTTCGACGATGGCATCAATACCGCGCTCGGCAAGCGCCTGTTGTGTGAAAACCATCATAAGCGGACTGCGGGCCATATTGCCCATGCATACGCACAAGACTCTCTTCATTGGAGACCTCTTTGGGGAAAGAACGAAAAAATAGTATAGCCTGATATGATGATTTTGTCTAGTCCAATAGATGAGTGTACAATGAAAGAAATTGTGGTATTCGTATAAGTAAGAACCTCACATAGCAGGTAAAAGAACAATTAACATACTCGAAGGATATGGACGAAAAAATTCTTAAGTCAATGAATCATATGAAAGTAGATACTGAACTTTTTGATAAAATTTTCATGAAGGTGAAACCCCTGCTTCGTTCCGGGAGACCGGGAGATTATGCACATATCAAGAGCGTGTATCGGACGCTCGTTCGTCTCTGCGAAAAAGAAGACTATCCAATAAATCCGCGCATCCTCGTTCCTGCCGGAATCCTGCATGACTGTGGTTTCGGTTTTCTCAAGAAGGAACATATGTATTATTTTACCGGGCAGAAAAAAGTGACTGCGATGAAAGAAGTGATCGGCGGCCTGACACTTGCCTATATTCCGGTGTGCCTTCAAGAATTCCAATTCTCCGATCAAGAAATAGAAGGCATAAAATATATCGTGACATATTCCGATGAAAGCGTGCTTCCTATGGAAAATCCATCGCTTGAACTTCAGATTCTCCATGATCTCAATCTGTATGACCGTTTTCTGCCACATCGGCTGAAGACCCTGAATACTCTTTATTCCGATCCCGTGAAAAGAAAGGCAGTTCTCGAAGATTCTTTGAGGTACATTATCTTGTCCACTTTCAAGAAAAAAGCGGAAAAACTGATGAAGAAGATAACGGAAAAATTTTGACTTTTTGAAGTAATATGAATCTGAGACAAGTTTTGGACAGAAAGGGGATGTACATATATCCCTGGTACATATCGGATATTGCGGTTACCAAAGATATCGCTTCCATCGCCCCGACCAATGTAAAGAAGGTTTTTGTCAGTATCAAAGACAACCTTTTGACCATGTATTATGATACTGATGCTGTCGACAAGATTGCCATATACTTTTTGGATAAAATTCTTGTAAACGATATATTTTTTGATGAGGTTATCAAAAATATTTATCACTGTGCCGATGATTTGCTTTCTTTTTGCAGAGAAAGCGCGGAGAAAAAAGTTGAAAAAATGTCAGATGAGGAGTTGCTGAGTATTTACCGGACGTATACGGAAAAATTACGCACTCTAAGGATATGGGGCTGGGTGCCTCCGATTCTGGACGGTATGACCGACCCGTTCTTGAGCCAGCATCTGCTTACGCGATTCGGTGAATTTATGGTGACAAAAGGACTCTCTGATAAGGTGAGCGAGTATTATTCGACACTCAGTTCCAGCGAGAGAGAAAGCGAGGTACAAGGAGAAGAGATAGCTCGTTTGACACTGGCACAAAGTATTGTGGATAGCAGCCAGAGCGAAGAAATCATCCAGTGTATCAAGAATACCGATGAGGGTGCTTTACAGGAGAAATTTACATCGTTCTATGCACTTCTGGAAAAGCATACGCAAGCATTCGGCGCTCTCACCTATTCTTATAGTGGACCGGCGATGACCATCGCGTATCTGCTCAAGGCATTGGCCGATGATTTCGAACGAGGAGATATAAGGGGACAGAGAAAGAAAATTCAAGATCACTTCCGGAATATCAAAGAGGAAAAGAGAAAGATTATCGAGGCGGTCGATTTGTCGGCAGATTTACAAAGGGAATTCCGAGTGTCGGCAGAACTGATGTATATCAAGGATTGGCGCAAGGGAGCCTATCAGAAATCGTATCTCCTGATGGATGTTATTTTGCAAGAGTTAGCCAAGCGTTTGGATATATCTCTGAAAGAGATCAAGTTTCTTGTGTTTGACGAAGTGCGGGAAGCACTGACCGGAGGAAAGGGAACATACTATAAGGCTCTGCTTGAAGAGCGTCTGAAACACTGCTGCTATAGCGTGGAAAATGGTATTATTGTTGTTTCACAGGGTAAAGCTTGTGAAGTGTTGGAGGAAAAAATAAAGAAAGAAAGTGTGAGTATGGAACCGACGAAGATGCCAATAGGGGATATCCGCGAGATAAAAGGATCTGTCGCGTACAGCGGGTATGCCAAGGGTATTGTGAAGATTGTGCTGACCGTAGAGGATACTGACAAGGTCAATGAAGGTGATATTCTCGTTTCTTCGGCGACCAATCCCGATCTGATGCTGGCGATGAGGAAGGCCGCCGCCTTCGTGACCGATACGGGAGGCATTATGTCGCATGCTTCTATCGTCTCGCGAGAAATGAAAAAACCCTGCGTCGTTGGGACGAAAATAGCCACACATATATTCAAGGATGGTGATCTTGTGGAGGTAGATGCCAAGAACGGTGTAGTAAGGATTCTCAAAAAGAAATGAATATAAGTGATTTTCAAAATCGTAAATGGGTGGTGCTGGGAGCCAATTGTTACCCGCTGTATGCCGATTCTTTCGCGGAGCCGGTGAGCCAGGGGTACTACCGGACATATGGGATCCCCAATGAGGTGCTGGGGGTTTTCAACAAGGATTTTTTCGAATGGTTGTATGACAACTCACAACTCGTTGCATTGTCAGAGAAATTATTGCCAGGTTTGTTGAGCACACCTTGGAATTACTATGATGAATGGCAAAAGAATGCGAAATCCTTTTCTGTTTTTCATGAATCAGTTATAGAAAAAGATTTTACAGCATTGTCCCATAAAGAGTTGGGTAAATTGGCAAAAGAATACCATCGTATTTTTTGGCTTCAGTTTGCTCCCAGTAATATTATTGAGCCGCTTAGCTATTATTTTCAAAGCCGTTTCAAAAAAATGCTTACCCTCAAAGGTACGAAGGAAAATGAAATAGATCAGCTAATGGATTACTATGGCCGATCCAAGTATCCAAACTATATTAAAGAATGTCTGGCTGAATACCGTTTGGCAAAAAATGAAGACGTCATACAAGCAGTTTTGAAGAAATATGCATACCTGGCGAACGATTACTTGGGGCCAAAAGTATTAACCAAAGCGTACCTGGATGAACTGTTAAAACAAGAAACGCATGAGCCGCATGTTGGCGCAGTCCCTGCTGTTTCTCCCGAAACGCAGTTGTTGCTAGAAGTTTTTCAGATGGTGGCTACTATCCAGGATGTCAGGAAAGCTTATAGCTTGATGATGATAGCTGGCGTACACAATTTTGCGATCGAATACGCCAAGCGGCTTAAACTGCCGGATACTCTTATATGGTATGCTCTCTGGAAAGAAATATATGCAGGCGATGTCAATGAAAAAAAGCTGGAAGAGCGTCGCGAACATAGCGTCATACTCTGGGGGAAAAAAGAAACGGTTGCTTGTGAAGGAATAGAGGCTGAGAAATTGGCAGCAGATATCCATACGTTGGTTTTCGGCAGTACCAAAGATGTGAAAAAAGTGAAAGGCATATGTGCTTCTCCGGGAAAAGTCACGGGGCGAGCCGTCGTTGTGATGCATCCTGATGAATTCCACAAGGTGAAAAAAGGAGACGTGCTTTTTACTATGATGACGCGCCCGGAATATTTACCGGTTATGCAGCTGGCAGCCGCATTTGTCACTGATGAGGGAGGCATCACGTCGCACGCGGCGATTGTGGCGAGGGAAATGAAAAAACCATGTATCATAGCTACGAAAATAGGCACGAAAGTCGTGAAAGACGGTGATCTCGTCGAGGTAGACGCGGATAAGGGGATAGTGAGGATATTAGAAAAAAAGAAATAGAAAAACTGCCAAAATTGGCAGTAGATAATAAGCACGCTTTGCAATTATACACCTTTTTGGTGGTTTTGTCAATGTCAGACTTATCCTGTATTATTGAAGAATCGGATGTAAGTAATACCGAATGCTTACGTCAAAAGAATATAGGTTAATCGTATGTCAGGAACAAAACAGGTGCCTCTTTTGGTACAAAAAGGAAAAGTGGAGCGCGGAACGAAAATGGCCCGGAAGGTGGGATATCCTACGGTGAATATTCACTATGATGATCCGGAAATTCTTACCGGTACGTATGCCGGGAAAGTAACGGTGGACAATACCGAATACCGTGCCGCGATCTATGTCAATCAAGAGCGGGAAGTATTGGAGGCGCATCTTTTGGATTTTTCGGGGGATTTGTATGGAAAAGAGATCACCGTTGTATTGCTGGAACGGTTGGTAGAAGCGAAAGAGTTCCGGGGAAGACTGGACGAACAAAGTTTCATTGATTGGGCAGTAAAAGAGGTACAGAAATACTTCAACATAAATTCCTAATATCTAATTTCTAATTCCTAATAAAAAAGTAGAAATTATAAAATTAAAGATTTCATTAGATATTAGATATTGGTAATTAGAAATTTTTAAACGTATGTTTACCGGCATTGTTCAAAAAATAGCGCCGCTTCTTTCTGCCACTCCCCAAGGGGAGTGTTTGCGGGTGCGGATCAAAAAGCCTCTTGGCTGGAAATTGACTCCGGGGCAAAGCGTGGCTGTGGATGGGGTGTGTTCCACGGTAGTTTTATGCAAGTCAGATTTTTTCGAAGTGGAGTATATGCAAGAGACGCTTATCAAAACAACAGTGAAAACATTTAAAAAAAACCAAGTTGTCAATCTCGAGCGATCTCTGACTCTCAAAGATTTTGTAGACGGAGGTTTGGTCCAGGGGCATGTGGATATGCGTGGCAAGGTAAAGAAGGTAGAAAAAACAGGGGAAATGGCCCTCCTTGAAATAACTCTTCCGGAAGCATTAAAGAAATATATCGCTCCTATCGGGTCTGTCACAGTGAATGGTGTCAGTTTGACAGTGGCTCGGGTAAAGAAGGATACTTTCAGTATGGCACTTATCCCATACACGTTGGAACATACCAATCTCGGGCTTTTGAAAAAGGGTGACATGGTCAATGTAGAAGTGGATATTCTGGCGCGGTACATCGTCAATGCGCGAATAAAGGAAAGATAATTCAGGTAACTTAGAGAAATATGCAAGTAAAAAACGCCGCCAAAAGAATAACAAAAAACGCTTCAGCGCTCCAGATCGGTATCGTGGTATCCAACTATTACGCCGATACGATTACCGGAAAACTTTTGCTTGGAGCAGAGGCTGTTCTGAAAGAATGGAAAGTGTTGCCAAAAAATATTACCGTGGTGCGTGTTCCGGGGTGTTTCGAAATTCCTTATGGCTGTATCACACTTCTAAAACAAAAAAAGTACGACGCTCTGATTACTTTGGGCTGCATTGTCAAAGGTGAGACGGAACACGATCGCTATATCGCTTCGGCGGTTTCGCAGGGCATTATGGATCTGACTTTGGCACACGGGGTGCCGATAGCGTTCGGCGTGCTTACCGTCAACAACTTGGCTCAGGCAAAAGCCCGTTCCACGGGAAAAAATAACAAAGGAGTGGAAGCTGCTATCGCCGCGTTAGAGGCAACTTTCTTGAAAAAATGATAATACTGGGTGACTGTATGTTTGAAGAAATTCATAATAATGAAGCAAGCGAACAAGAAGAAGTAGTTTTGAAGGTGATTATTCAGAGACATGGGCCTAAACTGAGCGCTTCCGGAGAAAAAAACCAGCTGGCGACTTATTTTGCGGATTCAGTGAAACAAGGGTTTCAGGTAACCGGGATATCTGAGGGAGAGGGATTAGTTCATGTAAATTCAAGTCCTGTTACGAGGGCAGCAGACACGGCAAAGATTGATATTGCTGAACTTTCTCATACACAGCATCGTTTTAAAGATATGGTTGTAAAGAAAGAGGCACTTGCTGTTTTGTTTCAACCGTTGGCCGATGCAGAAGATCCGCGGTTCGCGCGGGATTTGGAGAGGATAGTAAAAATGCAAAAAAAAATTGAGCCGGAAGTGCGCGAAGAAGTCCTTTTGGAGGAGTCAAATCTTGTGAGTGAAGAAAAAGAGGCGGAAATACGCAATGTCATCGATATGAGAGTTCTTACGGTATTGTTCAATGATGTGCATACTAACAAGAAAACATTTGAAACGTCTTATACAGAACTAGCCGACAAGTTTGCGGAGAGATACAAGGGATTTTTGCAGCATATTGGTATGCTGAAGGAAAGAAAGCGCGAGGGAGGACGTCAGCCAGTAGACGAACCTTACGTGCAGGTAGATATTACCCATTCATTTCCTGTGATGTGTTTTTTGAAAAAATACCTGGTATTTGCAGATGGAGTGTCTGCAGAAAGCCTTTCCCCAGAAGATTTTTTTGAAAGAACAGGCGGGATTATCCGTGAGTCCGGTTTTATGGAAATGCTTTATATTTCCAACAGTAACAAGGATTTGAAAGAGGAAAAGATGGCCATAGCTATCCGCGGGTCTTTTGGTAAAGGGCAAGAATTTTCAGGGGAAGTTTCTTTTTAAATGATTTTTTATGCATGAAAAAATAAATTGGTTTTGGATGCATCGGAGAAATGCCAGTCTGCATCACTTCAGTTTTTTGATGACCGGTATGGCCAAGAGAGGATGGTCGCCGGTGGTCGATTTTTGGTTTGATAACCAGGCAGTTGTCGGAGTACCAGGCAAAGGCTGTTATGTTTTTTATGATAAAGACCAGCTGAAAAGCGGGGTGAAGTATAAGAATATCCAAGACAGTATTGATAGTAATCCTGCCTTTGTAAAGGATTTTCAACGAAGAACGGATGAAATTTTTGGTGCGTTGTTTTTCAAATGCCTTGATATTGAAACAGACAATCTTTCTCTCCTGAGCGACAAGGAACTCCATAGGCTCTACCTCGGCTTCATAGATGCTATGACTGTTGGTCCGCTCATAACCGTACAACTTTTCGGTATTGAAGCTTGTTTTGATGAGAATTACCGGATCATACAATTTCTCAGGAAACGTTTGCAGGAGCTTGGCAAAGGAAAAGAATTTGAAACATATAAAGGTATTCTCTCGGTGAATATCGGAGAGACGGTGGCATTTACGGAAAAGAAAAATTTTTACCAGGTTGCGGCGGAAATGGCAAAAAATAAAGATATTTACGCGCTTTTTCAGAATGAGTCGTTGCAAGAAATAAGCGAGAAATTGAAAAAGTATCCTCGAGAGAACGCTCTTTTCGAGCGACATACCAAGAAGTACGAGTGGGTGAATACCGAATACGTGAGCGGTGGCTGGTCTCGTGAGAAGTGGATTGGTGAATTCAAAACGGCGTTGACAGATGTTCTATTGCCGGATGAACAATTGAAGATTATTTTGCAGAGTTTTGAAGATCTCAATGCGGAAAGAAAAAAGACCATTGAAGAACTGGCTCCGCCCAAGGATGTTTTGCATGCTCTCAACTGTCTTTCTGAACTGATAGCGCAAAGAGATTGGACAAAAGGGTATTTTACGAAGGCTCTATTGAGCTACAATGTGCTTCTTGATGAGATTGCCAGGAGGATCGGTAAAACACGAGAGGATATTCTGCTCTATTCTTATCATGAAATCGAAGCGTACTTTTTGGACGGAACGATTATTCCACAGGAAGAAATAGATGATCGGAAGAGCAACGGGTTTGTCATTCTCATCAAGCATGGGAGTTTCGAACTGGTTACCGGAAAAAAGAAAATACAGGAAGTTATTGAGAGTGAAAAAATTTCAGAACCGTTTGAAAAGGTGGCACATATTACCGAATTTAAGGGGCTGGGAGTTTCGCGGGGATGTATCCGGGGGAAGGTGCGGGTTTTGGAAGATGCCTCGAAGATTTCAGAGCTTGTAGAAGGAGAGATACTGGTCACCTACATGACGACAATCGAATTCATTCCTGCTTTTCGAAAAGCGGCGGCGGTAGTAACCGATGAAGGTGGAATGTCGTGTCATGCGGCGATCGTAAGTCGAGAATTCAAATTACCTTGTGTCGTCGGCACAAAAGTAGCGACACGCGTATTGGAGACGGGCGATGAAGTCGAGGTAGACGCGGATAATGGAAAAGTAAAAATATTGACTAAACACTCATTTATTCAACAAACTTGATTTGTGTTTTTCCGGATGATGCGATCCGAGAAAAACGAAAGGGGTATGGAGTTTGGTGAGCTCTTTCGCTATCGCTTGCTGGTCGTGGCCGAGAAAAACTACGTTGGGAGCATATTTTTTCAGGACGGTCCATTTACCCAACACTCTATCTCCTCGGACGACTGTGAGTTTTGGGTTGAAGTTTTGGATGGCGGTGATGCGTTCGTTTTGTCCGTAGCGGGGCAGGTGTCCTTTGAGCTGAAGGACCGCTTCTCCGGCTGTCACGGCTACGATAAGTTTTTCGCAGCGTTTGGCGGCTTCTGTCAGAAAGTATTTGTGGCCTTTGTGCAGCCCATCAAAAACACCAAAAACTACGCCTGTTTTATAAAGAGACTTTTTTTGTAGCATAGAGGTGGATTGGTCTAAGAAGGTATACATATATTTTAACACAACAGCGTACAGCTTGTATTCTTGGCGTGGACACCGTACCATAAGAGTGAAGATAAAAGATAAATGACCATAGTATGCGGATAGCCGTACAAGCCAGTGATTTGGATAACGCGCGGATCGATGGAACGCGCGTGTATTTGAAAGAGTTGCTGAATCGTTTCGGAAAATTTTCGCCGGAGGCGGAATTTTTGCTGTATCATCAAAACGAATTCAATCCTGAGCTTGCGCCGTGGACGTTCGCCAATTATCGGATCAAAAAGTGTCCATTTCCTTGGGCGTGGATGCAAACACGTTTCGCCTGGGAACTGTACAGACAGAGGCCGGAAAAACTTTTTTTGCCAATCCAGGCGGCTCCGCTTTTCGTTCCGAAGACGATAGAAGTGACCGCAACCATTCATGATCTCGCCTTCAAGCGTTATCCGGAAACGTTTCCGAAAAAGCATTTACTGAAACTCAACTTTCTGCTCGATGTCGTTGTCCGGAGAGCAAACAAACTTATTGCCGTGTCGCAATCAACCAAAGATGATCTTTTGGAATTTTTTCCCAATCTTCCGGAGAATCGCGTGAAAGTCATTTACCATGGTTTCGACAGCGAGTTTTTCTCTACAAGACTTTCCTCTGATGAACTTTCTGAAAAGCTAAAAAGCTACAAGCTACAAGCTACGAGCTATATACTGTATGTCGGTGCTCTGCAGCCAAGGAAAAATCTGGTGCGTTTGATCGAGGCTTTCAATATTGTCAAACAAAAGTTAGAGGGTCATTCCGAACGAAGTGAGGAATCTCGAGTCCAGTATCATCAAACGGGATCCTTCGCTGATGCTCAGGATGACGGGCGAATGAAGCTGGTATTGGCAGGGGAACCGGCTTGGCTGGCAGAGGATATCCTCGCTGCGCGGCAAAAAAGCGTTTACAAAGAAGATATTATCATGACAGGACGAGTGACATTCGATGAATTGCGTGTATTGTATCAAGGCGCGCGGTGTTTTGTCTTTCCTTCGCTCTATGAGGGTTTTGGCCTCCCAATTCTTGAAGCTATGGCTTCCCATATTCCGGTTTTGACAGCGGATAATTCCAGTTTGCGCGAAGTCGGTGGCGACGCGGCGCTCTACTGTGATGCCGAGAGCGTGGAGGATATAGCCGAAAAAATGAAACGTCTCTCAAGCGATGAGGGGTTGCGTTCGGAACTTATCGTGAGAGGGGGAGAACAATTGAAAAAATTTTCCTGGGACAAATGCGCCCGAGAAACGCTGGAGTATATCCAGTTCAAATAGTTTGTCTCCCTTGTAAGCAACCTTCCCGGGGCGGGACACTTGCAGAGATGAGAATTTTGTGTCACAATACTTCTGCCGTTTAGCGGCTTTCGTGACTTTTTAGTCACGCCCTGAGTGAAGCTGGCTTCAGCTGGCGGAATCGAAGGGTCTTTTTTTTGATATGAATTTGTACATTATGCGTAAGATTTAACGATAAATATGGCAAAGGATAACGTCGTATTGCGATTTGATAGTGTGTCCTTCGAATACGGACACAAGAAACCCATCTTGGATGAGGTGAGTTTCAGTATGCGGCAAGGCTCCAAAATTACGCTCATGGGGCAGAATGGCGCCGGGAAAAGTTCGCTCTTCAAGCTCATCACCGGAGAAATGAAACCGCAGCATGGGCGTGTATCCGTCGACAAGGAAGCAACGGTGGCTCTGGGGCGGCAGGTTATGCCGCGGGATCAGTTGGATGTTACCGTCAAGGATTTTTTTGCCCAATTTTTCAAAGGCAAAGAGTGGGAGCTTCCGATGCATATCAAAGAGGTACTCCAAGTAGTGAACTTGCCGCAGCCACCGCTTGAGAAAAAAATTCGGGAGTTTTCCGGTGGCCAGCAGGCGCGCCTGCTTCTTGCCTCGGCGCTTATTCAGGATCCGGATATTTTGCTTCTCGACGAGCCGACGAATAATTTGGACTACGCGGGCATTACGCATCTGACAGAATTTCTTACTAATTATGAGAAAACCTGTATTGTTATTTCTCATGACGCGGAATTTTTGAACTCGTTTACGCATGGAGTTTTGTATCTCGATGTGTTCACGCACAAGATAGAACAGTACACGGGTGACTATTATGACGTGGTGGAAGAAATTTCCAAAAGAATTGCCAAGGCGCAAAGCGAGAACGTCCGTTTGGAGCGAACCATCCAAGAAAAGAAAGATCAAGCCAATGTTTTTGCCAACAAGGGAGGCAAACTGCGCGCGGTGGCTAAGCGCATGCGCGATCTGGCTACGGAATTGGAAGAAAACAAAGTGGATGTACGCAAAGAGGATAAGACGTTGCCGGCGTTTGAGATACCGTGCCAAGAACCGGTCGGACCAATTGTCAATATCAAGACCGTCAAAGTACTGACGGATCTTGGTCAGGCTATCAAGAGGGTGGATCTGGTTCTGAAAAAGAACATGCATTTGCTCGTCTCGGGACCCAATGGTATCGGCAAGAGCACGTTTCTCGAGGCGTTGGCTTCAGGCGATGAAGAGCGAGCGCATATTACCCAAGGGATGAAAGTGGGGTACTATCGTCAGGATTTTTCGACGCTCGATTATAACAGTACGGTCATGGAAACGCTCCTTCTTGTAATGGAAGAAAAAAGCGAACAATTGGCGTATCAGATAGCCGCGAAATTTCTCATTCCGGGGGAATTGGTCCAGAACAAAGTGGAAAGTCTCTCAGAGGGGCAAAAGGGCCTACTTATGTTGGCTCAGCTTTACGCGGAAAAACCGGATCTGCTCATTTTGGACGAGCCGACCAATCACATCAATTTCCGCCATTTGCCGGTCATTGCGGAAGCTTTGGACAAATACAAGGGCGCGATGATTCTTGTTTCCCACGTACCGGACTTTGTCGCCCAAATCCGTATCGATGAGGTGTTGGACCTGGAATCTTTATCGTGATTCTTCATCAAAAAGGATTTTCCAAAAGAGGTAGCCAATGGAAAAAAAGGCGAGGATGATAATGGGGATGGTGAGGAGGGGGAACTTGTAGAGAGAAAGGATAAGGATGCCGAGTGTCCAGAGAAATCCGAGCCAGAGGAGCGGATTCTTTTTTGTTACCTTCCACTCGAAGTTCATATCGAGATAATGCCCGAGTGCCGTGAGGACGAAAGAGAAAAGGAAAAGGAAAAAGAAAAACTTTGTCAGACTGAAACGGACGGAGACGAAAGTTGGGAGGAGCATCTCGATCGTAAAAAGCGCCATGAAGCCGAGATAGCCGATCATGAGTCCCTCCAGAAGGAGGGCATAACAAACGGCGAGGAATCCGTTTTGTTTCAGTTTCTTAAGATGTCGGATAAAATATTGGTTGAGTGCTTGCATAGCAATTTTTTCTGGATCCCGGGTCCCTCCAAAGGCGGGCAGGCAGGCTCGGGATGACAGAGGGATGTTATTCGCTTGATAATCCAAAGCGTGTGAGGACGCGTTGTTTGATTTGCGAGAGAATGGAGAACATATTTTTGACGCTTTTTTCGGTGTTGAAGGAAACCTGGAGAGTATTGATATCGATATCCGTGTTGCCTCGACTTATGCTTATTTCGAAATCCGGACCGCTTTCGGGTGAAAGAGCGCCAAGGAGAGTGGTACACGAAAAGGTTTGTCCAAAGAACCCCGGTTCAAGGACGCAATCCGCGTGTTCTTTGCTCGTTTGGGAAGACACAACAATGGGAGCTTGTTGTTTCAAAATGAAATTACGATACACCGGATTGAGTAAGGGACGTTTGAAACCGTGGTCTACCAGATAATACGTATTGGTAGCGCGGTCGAAGAGGAGCGTACCATCGGGGTGCTCCGCGCCGAGGAGAAATATGCGACCACGTTTATAAATGCCGATTTCTTCTTCGCTGGCCGGAAGAACATCTTCGAAACGGTAACCGAGGGCGAGAAATATATCGGCGCTGCCTACCGGGCGCATTTCCGTGTCACTTACGATAAGAAACGCGCCATCCGCGAAAGAAACGATTGACCCGACGCGGAAACCGATCCATTCTTCGGAAATGGGATACCGAGTCAGAAAATCATTACTTTCGGGTTGCGCAAATTCATCCGGATAGCGAGAGAGATAAGCGTTGTCGCTCACGAATGGATAGAGCGTGCCGTTACGGAGAGCATAGTACGTGTTATTGATTTTGTAGAGTGATTCTTCCGGGAAGCCGGTCACCGGGAGACCGATGGGCAGAAAAAAACTGCGATAAGAACGCCGGACAGAAAATGTCAGATTGTCCGGAACGGCGGATTTTTTTTCCAACGTTACGGAAGTATCTATCTGAGAGAGATCTCCGACGACTCCGACATCCGTGATGAGTGTGCCGTTTGTTTCTATTTTACCGTTGGTACGCGGAGTATTGTCGGGCGCGCGCGGGTCAAGGAGGTTGTTTTTGCTCGAGCTGGGCGTTTTAAAGTTGAAAGAAAAAACGAGTGTCGGGAAAAGCGCTCGCAGGGCAAAAACGATGATGAATGAAAGAGCTACCGCGTACAGGAGAGCGCGCAGTATACGATAGCGAGATTGCCATAGCGGCAAGATAGCGATGGGTGGGGCAAGGAACATAGGGTTTTAGTATATTTCAAAAAGGAGATTGCGTGTCGCCGTCGGAATCTTTTTTGGCAGATGAAGCGGTGATCCGTTCTCGAGAGAGACATTCTCAAACCGCTCACCGGAAAACGTTATCATTTTTTTTAAAACGAGACGGTTGCCAAAAACGGAAGCATAACGCCCCTGGTCTCCTTCGGGAACGAGCAAATACGTGTGCCGGAAAGGCGTCGTGTCGAGTTTTTCCAGATCGGATGGATTGAAAAAATAGGCCATATTTTTGCCAAAGAGGAATTGCGCCGGGCCGGAGAGCATGGAGAAACCGTCGCCTGTGGCGTTGCGATCGACGAGCACCAGATCGGTATCGGAAAATTCCTCACTGAAAGCGGCTGTTTGTTCGTACAGCGTACGATTTTCGGCGAAAGGAATCCCGTAGCTCCAGGCCGGAAGTTGGAAGGCGATGAGGCCGAGGAAAAGGAAACTGACAAAAAACAGCCGTTTGCCTTGCGGTCGGCCGATGGGAAGAATTTTTTCTTGATCAAAAAGGAGCGCCAGGCCCACGGTGGCTGAGAAAAGAAGCGTTGGAAAAAGGGAAAAGAGGAAACGGCGGAGCATCCAGGGGTGATCAAGCGAGATATTGGGGTCGAAAAGGTAGAGAAATGTCGGGAGAGCGATAGCGGCCGGCAGAAGCAGCAAGGGACGCTTTTCCTTGATAAAAAGGAGAATCCCGAAGAATCCCGCCATAAAGAGGACAAGCAACCCATAGAGAAAAAAGACTGAGCCGAGAGGAAAGGAGCTGCCGGAATTGGCCAGGTCCGAGGCGATATCGCCGCCTCCCAATTGGTGCGAGAATTTGAGAAGCGCCTTGCCCATCATTTTGTAATAGGGAAGATTGATGAAAAAATCGCGCAGAAAAATGAAAATAAAAAAGAAACAGGGGAGGACGAGGCTCTTCCAGGGGGACGTTTTCCAAATGTTTCGTCCGTACTGACTGAAAGATATGATGACGAGTGTCAGGAGAAGAAAAGCGAATCCTTCGATGCGGGTAAAAGCGAGCAGTGAAGCCGACAACAAGACACTGACATAGGAAATGAACCCCCCTTCACGAAGAAAAAGGATGAGACTAAAGATGAGGAAGGTGAAAAGGAAGACCGCCAAATTCTCGCTCAAAGTAATTTTGGCGAACCAGGTGGGAAGGAAGGAGAAGAGAGCCAGTCCCAGTCCGGCAAAGGCGTAGTAGGGATGGACAAATAAACGCAAAAGATTATAGAGTGTGAACAAAAAAAGAAAAAGAAGGATGACGTTTCCGATGGTCAGGCCGAGTAGACCGAAGAGGGAAATAAAACCGGCAAGCCAGGCGGTGTAGCCGAGTGGAAACTGCGTGATAAGATCGCCTGCTTTCGTGTACGCGAAGCCGGGGAAATTGAGCGCGGTACCAACGCCGTAGATTTGGAAAAAACTTTGGCTGACCTTTGTGGAGAAAGCCAGTTGGCCATTCTGGACGAGGTGGAAAGCGGCTTCAGTGATGGATCCCTGGTCACGCCCGGTGAAAAGAGTCGGTTCAGAAAAATATCCGATGAACGCGGCGAAAAAAACCACAACAAGGAGGGCGACTTTACAATCGAGCGGTGCCTGGAGGAGAAGTTTTCCGCCAAGGAAAAGAATGATCACTCCTATGAGTCCGGTGCCGATAACAACCAGGGGAGAGAGAAAAAGCCCGAAGAGAGCGAGCAGAAAAACAAACCATCCGAAAACCACAAACGAAAGCCCGAAGAGAATGAGGAGCGTTTCGGTTTTTTGAATTTTTTGGAAGAATTCCATACCCGGTCAGTGAAACTTCAACAATTTTTTATAAACTGTAGAAATAAAGTTAGTTTTGTTTTCTTGCTTGTGTTTGAGCAGTAACTACACCCACTAATATCCAGTCGAAGTTCTACTGCCGGACATATTGGTCTCATTATACCTTAAAGAGGCATATTCCCTCAATGTGTTGTCTTGGCGTTTGGTGAGTAAAAGGAAACCACTTATTCGATGGAACAAGGTTTGCCAAGCCTCTGGAATGCGGTTACAATGAGGAAAAAAGGGGACGACATCTGGCAATATCTATAATGAACCAGTATTTTATTTTTTGGTATTACACACGCGGGCTACGCGGCGCAGTATTGCTTCTCGGCAATTATTTGCGGTTTGTGGTGCATCGCTTCTATATGGGTGGATTGCTCCGTACGTTTTTTTCGCCATGGAAGCGGGATGTTATCTTTCATACATGGGGAGGGTTTCATCCCATCCGTTCTTTGGAAGCCATGTTTCAGAATTTGCTTACTCGACTGTTGGGGATGTTCTTGCGGCTGATGCTGTTTATCATAGGGGTTTCGGTATGGTGCATAACGCTCGTTCTTGGTGTGGCTTTTTTCTTTTTTTACATCGGAGCCCCATTTTTTATCGTTTTTGGTTTTATAGTGTTGCCCCTTTCACCATCTTTCGGCATCGCGAGTCTGTTCATCGGAGTGATCAGTTTGGGGAGCGCGTTTTTCGGCTATGTTATGAGAAAAAAAGAAGAGCCGTTGACATTCGACATAGAGAAGTTGCGAAAGAAAAAATTTTTCAAACGGGTACTGGCGCGTCTTGGACTCGAAAAAAAATCTGTCGAGAAAGAGGCGCTCAAAGACACAAAAACATTTCTCACCTTTCTCAAAACGCTGGGTATTGAAGAGGTTCTTTATGAACGAGCCGTTATAGTTGAGCGCGCTACGGCAGAAAAGAAGGCTCAGAAAAGCCGTTTTTGGTCATGGGAAAATCTCCACACGCAAAGACCGTTTGGCAAGGATTGGCACTATGCGTATACACCGCGCCTGGATCATTACTGTTTGGAACTTTCACGGTTTGATCCAACAGAGTATGGTCGGGCGGAACTCATCGGACGGCATGACGAATTGCGCGTTGTGACGGTGGTGCTCGCGCGTGAAACGCAAAATAATGTCATTCTGGTAGGCGATCCGGGTATCGGGAAAAAAACATTTATCCATCATTTGGCGCGACTCATTCGCGAGAATAGGTTCGGCGCGGAATACTTGGATGGAGCGCGAGTGCTCCTTTTTGACATCGGCCGGGCAGTCAGTGATGCCGCGAGTCAGGGTATTGCCGCGGATCACTATCTGCGGAGACTGTTCGTTGAGGCGACATACGCCGGCAATGTCATTCTCGCTGTTGAAAATGTCGACTTGTATCTTGGGAACGAGCATTCGCTTCCCAACCTAGCCGTACTCTTCAGTGAATTTCTCCAATTGCCGAATTTTCGCCTGATTGCGACCGCGCCGACCGGTCGGTATCACGCGCTTGCCAAGGAAGATGAACAGACGTTGAAATTTTTTGAAGTAATTTATTTGCGGGAGACGACCAAGGAAGAGACGCTTTCCATTCTCATCCAGCATTTTGAGAGGGCGGAGCGACGAAGAATAGCTTTTACCCTGAGAGGATTTGACGCGATTATCGAATCGGCTGGTCGGTATAACTGGGAAATGCCGTTTCCTGAGCGAGCGATTGATTTGGCCCAAGAAGTACTCGTCTATTGGAGCAAGAGTAGAAAAGGTTTCATCACGCAAGAGACAGTAGACGCATTTACTACGTTGAAGACTGGCGTGCCAACCGGCGCGCTGGGGGCCGGCGAGAAGGAAAAACTTTTGAAGCTCGAGGAGTTGCTCCATCTTCGGGTTATCGGGCAGAATGAAGCCGTGAAACAAGTTGCCGAGGCGATGCGTAAAGCGCGGGCCGGATTTGGTGATGATAAGCGTCCGTTGGGAAGCTTCATTTTTTTCGGACCGAGCGGAGTGGGGAAAACCGAAACGGTAAAAGCCTTCGCGGAAAGCTATTTCGGCAGCGAAGAGAGGATGATCCGTCTCGATATGAGTGAATTTCAGACGAGCGAGTCTATTGACCGCCTGATCGGTTCACGCGCCATGGGAATACAAGGACAGCTTGTCGAAGCGGCGCGCGAAAAACCGTTTTCCATTCTTCTTTTGGATGAGATCGAGAAAGCCTATCCGCGCGCTCTTGATTTGTTTCTGCAGATTCTTGATGAGGGGTATGTGACGGATGGGTATGGTGAGAAAGTGAGTTTTCGCAATATGGTCATCATCGCCACTTCCAATGCCGGGGCGCCGCTTATCAAGGTACTGGTACGCGAGAAAGCATCAATGGCCGTGATACGTGAGCGGGTGCTCGATCATATTATTGAAAACAATCTGTTCCGATTGGAATTTCTGAGTCGTTTTGACGGTATTATTTTCTTTGAACCGCTGAAACAGGGAGAGCTGGAAGCTGTCGCAAAACTGAAGCTGAAAAAATTTGCCGATCGTCTGAAAAAAGAGAAAAATATCACTATCAGCTTTACTCCCGACGTTGTGCCGAAAATTGTCGAGAAAGGGTTCGAGCCGGAATTTGGCACGCGCTCTCTCAATCGTTTTATCGAGAATGCCATTGAGGACGCTGTCGTAAAAAAAATTATTGCAGGAGAGGTGAAAGAAGGCGGGGCACTCGTGGTTTCCGGTGATGAACTGTAATTATTTTTTATGAAAATCCTTGTTGTTGCGCCGACACCATTTTTTTCCGATCGCGGTACGCATATCCGTATTCTGGAAGAAGCGCTGGCGCTCGAAAAACGCGGAGCGGAGGTGACTATCGCGACGTATCATATCGGAGCCAAGCTTCCGCAACATTTAAACACGAAAATAGACGTGCGGCGGATCAGACGTCTGCTTTTTTGGTACAAGAAGCTTGAGGCCGGACCCGATTGGCAGAAAATCATTCTCGACCTGATGCTTATCAAAAAAACTTTCTTCCTCGCCCGTACTTGGAAACCGGACATCATTCACGGCCATTTGCATGAAGGCGCGCTCATCGGCTTCATCGTGCAGAAAGCGCTTTTTTGGAGAAAAATAAAACTGGTTGCGGATTTTCACGGCAGTCTTACCAAGGAAATGGCGTCGCATAGTTATTTGCGGGCGAGCGGACTCATGAAATTTTTTGAAATGATTGAGCGTTTCATCGACACGTTGGGTGACGCGGCAGTCGCCAGTTCGTGGGACAACATCGCCAGGATAAACACGGCACGCAAGCATGATCCGGCGCGCATTCTTTTGGATGGCACGCGACTCTCCATGTTCGAAGGTCAGCCGGAAGCTTCTCTCGCCCGAGCCGCTTACCGTATTCCACAGGAGAAAGTGGTCATCGTTTACACCGGTGCGCTTATCGCGAACAAAGGGATCAAGCTGTTGCTCGATGCCGTGCCGATCATATGCGCGCGGTACCAAGAGGCGCATTTTGTCATTGCCGGATTTCCGGTGGACCAAATCACGGAGTATGTGAAGCAAGCTATTTTCAAAACGCGGGTGACGATCATCAGTCCGCTTTCGTATTTTGAATTGCCAAAGATTCTTTGTATGAGCGATATCGGTGTTGATCCCAAAGAATCGGATACGCGACAAGCCAGTGGAAAAATGCTTCAATATATGGGAGCGGGATTGCCGATTGCGTGTTTTGATACACAAAACAATCGCGAGTATTTGGCTGACGGCGGGATATATGCTGGGGAAACCACGCCCGAAGGTCTGGCGCTTGCCATAGGAGAGCTCATTTCTTCTCGAGAACTGCGCCAGGTAAAGGGATCAATCAACCGTCAGCGGGCGAAAATATTCAGTTGGGAGGCATCCGCGGAAAAATTGGAGAAGATTTACAATGATATTTCATAAGGCACTTACTCATGAAGCTTTTTCTTATCAAAATAGGTAAAGCCTGGAATGTGCTCAGGCGGGATGGAGCGTGGCGTGGCGGAAGGCGTGTCTATGGCGCATTTCTCGCTTTGTTCCGGCGTGTGCGGCCGGGCGATATATTGTTTATTACGAACGGTGTCGGAGACAGCGCGCGGTATCGTACGACTCATATAGCGGAAGAACTTGAACAAAACGGATTCACAACAGCTCTTACGGTGCAAGATAATCCCTTTCTTCTCTCCTACGTAGATAAATTTTCTGTTTTTGTTTTTCATCGCGTATTGTTCACGGAAAAAGTCAAGCAGTTTATTGAGCTAATCAAAACACAAAAGAAAGAGATTATTTTTGAGGCTGATGATCTGGTATATGATCCGCAATTTTTGCAATATATGGCCGGTTATGATGACATGAATACGTTCGAACGTAAATTGTATGAAAACGGTCTGGGAGGGGAGATTATCAATGATCCGTATGTGAAAGCTTGCACTACCACGACGACGTTTCTTGCCGAACGATTGAACGAAAGAGGCAAGCAGGTCTTTGTCGTTCGCAATAAAGTTTCAAAAGATGATGTGGCATATGCTGAAAAGACACTACAAGAGGCACGCAGAGATTCTGGTTTTGTGCGTCTGTGTTATCTCTCGGGTACCGCAAGTCACAATAAGGATTTTGCGACCATTACCGATGCGCTGCTTGTGCTTTTTGAAAAATATCCGGAGCTGCGTCTTGTTTTGGCCGGGCCGCTCCACACCGGGGACAAGCTGACTCCATTTAGAGACCGTATTGAGAAGGTACCATTTTTGTCACGGGAAAAATATTTCACCCTTGTGGCCCAAATGGATATCAATCTGGCGCCGCTTGAGATAGGCAATCCGTTTTGTGAATCCAAATCGGAACTGAAGTGGTTTGAGGCGGGACTGCTTTCCGTACCGACGGTGGCAGCCGGGACAAAAACGTTCAAAGAGGCTATTATAGATGGTGTGGATGGGTATGTGGCTACGACAAGCGAAGAATGGATCGTCAAGCTTTCCCGATTGATTGAGGACAGCGGGTTTCGGAAACAGATGGGAGAGAGGGCGCGGGAAAAAGTTTTGGAGCGGTACACGACTCACACCGGAAAGAGCGAAGAATATTATAATTATTTACGATCAAAAATTGTATGAAGGTACTGATTACCGGTGGAGCGGGATTTATCGGGTCGGCGATAGCCAAGAAACTCATGGATCGGGGAGACAGAGTAATTCTGGTTGATAATTTCAACGATTATTATGATCCGCAACTCAAGCATGACCGGATCAAGAAATTCTTGAAAGGCTACGAGAAACCTGCCCGCCAAGGAGGGAGTTTTCTGGTGTATACGGGTGATATCCGCGACGCGAAGTTTCTTGAGAAAGTTTTTAAGAAAGAAAAACCGGATAAAATCGTTCATCTGGCGGCGATGGCCGGAGTACGGAGTTCCCTCAGTGACCCTGCGCTGTATGTGGATGTGAATATACTTGGCACAACCAACCTTCTCGATAAGGCGGTGAAACATGGTGTAAAAAATTTCGTGTATGCTTCGACATCATCGGTATACGGTAACAACAAAAAGCTTCCGTTTTCGGAAAAGGACAGTGTTGATACCCCGGTTTCGATTTATGCCGCGACCAAAAAAGCGGATGAGTTGATCGCTCATGTGTACAGTCACATCTACAAACTGCCGACGACAGGACTGCGTTTTTTTACGGTCTATGGCCCATGGGGACGTCCGGATATGGGTGTATTTACATTCATCGAAAATATCATTCGCGGGAAAACGATTGACGTTTATAATTTCGGAAAAATGCGACGCAATTTTACGTACATTGATGATGTTGTTTCTGGGACGTTGGTTGTACTCGACGCTGATCTCCCGTGTGATGTGATGAATATCGGCGGTGATCGCGACGAGAAGCTTTTGGATTATATCGCAGCCGTAGAGCGTTGTTGCGGGAAAAAAGCAGAGATGAATATGTTGCCTTTGCAATCGGGGGATATGATTTCAACCGTGGCGGATATCAAAAAACTTCGCAAGTTGGGATGGAAGCCGACCACGCGCATCGATAAAGGAATCAAGAACTTTGTTCTGTGGTATCGTGAATACTACAAGGTGTAATTCGCGCGGAGAGTCTCTACAAAAAAACACAAACCAGAGGTACGTATGAAATTCACAAGGCGGGAAATACTGGGTATTTTTTTGATATTGGTTGTCGGATTTTTCTCGCTCGCGTCATGGCAAGTGTTTTTTGGCGTGGTCATGACCCCCGGCGTATCCGATATTTGGCGACCGGTGCTGTGGTTTTCCGCTGTAGCGGTATTTTTCTTTCTGGGGACAATTCTCTGGACGAGTTTGCCTTTCAGAATAGCGGGAGCGGTATCCATTTTTCTCCCCGGACTTTTCTTCATGCGTTCATGGGAATATATCATAGCCGGCATCGTGTCCACCATTTTTATTTTTTGGAGCAGTATGGTGATCGCGCGGGAAGCCAGGGAGCGCATCTATTTTCGTTTTTTCAAAAGCGCGCATGTGGGGCAGTTTCTTTTTGTTGTCGGTCTCTCGCTTTCCATTTCCGGCGGGTACTATGTTTTTTTAAAAGATGTCTCATGGGAAGAGTTGGTACCGCGGTTTCGGATTGGGCAGGAAGTGGCAGGAATTGTTTTCAAAGTCGCTGGCGCCATCAATCCGAGTTTTGCCAAATTGTCACAGGGGGATACGACCGTGGATGAATTTCTTTTGAGTCTCGAGGAAAGTGGTCCCGAGGGAGAACCTTCCTCTCAAGACAGTTTGGGAAAGAACATGAGCGTGTCGGACATTGCCGGTGCGTTCCTTCAGATGGAGCGGTTATCGAAAGGAAAGAATGAATCTCTTTTTTCCGGTGTTGATCAGGCAAAAATTGCCGAGCAATTGTTTCTTGAATCGGGGCGGGAACAGATAGCGACGCTCGTGGGGCGCAAGGTTTTGGGTAGTGAAAAAATATCCGATGTCCTTTCCCTGACTTTGCAAAACAAACTCATCACATTTTTGAGCGGGGGAAAAGAAACGCAACATATTCCTTCACAGGCAGTGCCATTTTTTCTTTCCCTTCTGCTTTTTTTGACACTCCTTTCGTTTACCTCGATTTTTATCCCCTTGTGTATTTTGGGCGCGGAACTCATTTTTATGTTTTTACTCCGGGTAGGATGGCTTACAATAGGCACATTTGTTGTTGAGCAGAAGAAACTAGTTGAGTGAAAAAGCAGGGTCTTTATTTGGCACTCTCACATGGAGATTGCTAATTTTTTTGTTTTACGCTAGGATAAGAAGTGTTTGTTTTTACCGGCGTAGCCAACAACCTTTCAGAGAGACGCTCGTTCACCCAGCGGTTCTCTCACTTCTGAAATTTTTTCGATCCATCCCGCCAAGGCGGGACGGCACCCTGCCTACCGGCAGGCAGGCATGCTCGAAAAAAGTTCAAGCCTCTCTGGAAAGATTTTGGCTACGAAGGTAAAGATGATATGCAATTACGAACAATGCAAATATGGCGAATTATTACGATCTATTGGGAGTTTCCAAGAGCGCTTCAGAAGATGAAATTAAGAAGGCTTTCCGTAAGCTGGCGCATAAGCACCATCCGGATAAGGGCGGTGGGGATGAGAAAAAATTCAAAGAGATCAATGAGGCGTACCAGGTGCTTTCCAATAAGGAAAAGCGTCATCAGTATGACCAATATGGGCAGACGTTCAGCGGCAACCCGGGTGCCGGGAGACAGGGGCAACATTCTGGCGGTTTTGATTTCAGCGGATTTTCGTCACAAGGTGGGCAAGGTTTTGATTTTTCCGGGACGGGATTCGAAGATATTTTTTCCGATATGTTCGGTGGAGGCGGACGTTCCCGTAGCCAGGCTCGTGCCGGCGCCGATATCGAAGTAGATGTGGAAATCACATTCGCGGAAATGGTAGAGGGGGTGAAAAAAGAGATTCATTTGCGCAAACTTTCAGAGTGCAGTGTCTGTCATGGAACGGGTGGAAAGCCAGGGGTGAAAGAAGAGACGTGCGGAGATTGTCAGGGCAAAGGACAAGTACAGCGTACGGTACAAACTATTTTTGGGACATTCGCGCAAGCGGTGCTTTGCGAGCGCTGCCATGGTCGGGGCAAGGTATACAGGGAAAAATGCGGAGATTGTCACGGGGCGGGACGCCTGCAGAAAGAAGAGCGGTTTTCTCTTGAAATTCCGGCTGGTGTGAATGATGGGCAGACGCTCTCCGTCCGGGGTGGTGGAGCGGCGGGAGAGGACGGCGCAAGAGCGGGCGACCTTTTTGTCAATATCCATATTCGACCGCACCCGTCATTCAAGCGGCGCGGAGACGATATCCTTTCACAACTGGAGATTACTTTCGCGCAGGCCGCTCTTGGCGATAAAGTGGAGGTGGGAACGATTGAAGGCGGCGTCACCATGAAGATTCCACAAGGGACACAGCCGGGAGAAGTTTTTCGCGTTCGTGGCAAAGGTATCCCGCACCTCGGGCATTTCGGACGCGGTGATCATCTCGTCACGGTTGTTTTGGCTGTCCCGAAGAAGCTTTCTCGCGAAGAAAAGGAACTTATCGAGAAACTGGGAAAACTCAAAGCCTAATGTGCGTTTTGCCGCCTGGACTTTTCGAGTAGGTTCTCATACAATGAAGACACAATATTTTACAATATGTTTTTATGGAAAGTGTAACCAAGATCATTGTTGTCGATGATGATGTGAATACTCGCAGTCTTTATGCCGATGCGTTCCGCGCGGTGAATTTCAATGTGCGTGAGGGGCAGGACGGACTGGATGGGTTGAAAATGGTCAATGAAGATATCCCGAATGTCATTGTCACGGGTATCATCATGCCACGAATGGATGGGTTTGCTTTTGTGGAGGAGCTCAAGAAGAACATAGCCACTGCCCATATTCCGGTCATATTCATTTCTCACTTGGGTCGCGAGGAAGATGAAAAACGAGCCAAGGAACTTGGCGTGAAAGCTTTTTTGGTACGCGATATGACATCCCCCCGTGACATGATTGAGCGTGTCAATAATCTTCTCACATCCAAGGAATATATTCTGGCTCTTGATCCGTTCGGTTTTGACGCGTCGAAATTTGCCGATGATTTCAAACTGAATCCGGATTTTGTCTGCCCCGAAGAGAAGGCCGGTGGTCGGGTGGTACTCAAGTTGCGCAAGCGTGATGGGGATAACAAACATTTTGACGCGGAAATCACGTGCGCTTGATGTTGTTTGCAAAACAGGCTTTGTAATTTTGATTTTCCATTATGGCAGTATGGAAGCTTCGATCGGATACTCATTCGGGAATGGCAATGGATAAGAAGTATCACCCGGTAGTTCTGGCACTTCTTGCTTCGCGTGGCTATGCGGATGAAGAGGCGTATGAGCGTTTTCTTTTTCCGAACTTCGATCGTGATATTCACGATCCTTTTTTGTTTCAAGAGATGGAGCGAGTCGTAGAGCGTATCGGCGCTGCCAAAGAAAAGAATGAATGTATCGGGATATTTGGCGATTACGACGCCGATGGGGTGACTTCTTCCGTCATTATCCGTGAAGCGCTCACGGCACTCGCTGTCCCCGTGGTGGTCTACATTCCGGAGAAATTGAGCGAGGGACACGGACTGAGTATGGGAGCGGTCGATTTTTTCGAGCGCGAGGGAGTCAAACTTATTCTGACTCTTGATTGTGGTATGACGAACCATGAAGAGATCAGCGAGGCCAAACGCCGCGGTATCGCCACCGTTGTGATCGATCATCATCATGTTCCAAAAGTACTTCCGGAAGCTTTTGCCATCATCAATCCGCAATTGCCGAGCGAGACATACCCTTTTCGGGAACTGTGTGGCGCGGGGACCAGTTTCAAAGTGGCGCAGGCCCTGTATGTGCGCTATTTGCCGCAAGAGACCGACCAGTTGAAGTGGCTCTTGGATGTCGTGGCTGTCGGTACGGTGGCGGATGTGATGCCGCTCATTGGTGAGAATCGTGTCATTGTAAAATATGGCCTTATCGTTCTGGCGAAAACGCGCCGAGTGGGTTTTCAGGAAATGTTTTCCGTGGGCGGTATCAAAATCGATGAACATACCAAGCCGGACGCCCGGACCATCGGATTCCGTATCGCGCCGCGTATCAACGCGGCCTCCCGGATGGCGCACGCGATGTTGGCGCATGAACTGCTCATGGAAAAGGATCAGGCTCACGCGCGAGTGTTGGCGCTCGAGCTGGATGCCCACAATGTAGCCCGTCAGAAAATAAGCGCCTCGATGACAGAAGAGATCAGAATCATCGCTTCGACAAAATACCGGGACAAAAAATTTATTTTCGCTGTGGGTGAGCATTTCCCGTATGGTATCGTCGGATTGGTGGCAGGAAAAATCGCGGGGGAATTTCATAAACCCACCTGTGTCCTGACACGAGGCGTCGAAACGAGTCAGGGATCGTTTCGGAGCATTCCGGAACTGAATATTATCGAGAATCTTGAGCAGTGCGGTGAACTGCTGATGAAATTCGGCGGGCATGCCCAGGCGGCGGGGATGACGATTTGGAATGAGAATCTGGAAAAGTTCTATGAGAAATTCAACGCGTTGGTGGAGAAAAAATTGGCGAGTATTGTTACCGAACCGGAATTATGGATTGATCTCTGTCTCAAGCCGGAGCATATCACGCCGCAGCTTTGCCGCGACATCATGCTTTTCTCCCCATTTGGCGAAGGCAATCCGGAACCGATTTTTCTGCTCGAGAATATGCGTGTTGAGGAAGTTCGCCTGGTGGGGAACGGAAACAAGCATTTGAAACTGCGGCTGGTATCGCCTGACGGTACGAAACATTTTGACGCTATCGGATTTTCTTTGGGAGGGGCAGTGGCCGATTTGAAGAAGGATGAAGTGCTTGACGTAGTCTTTCAATTGAGCGAGAATACTTGGAACGGAACTACCACGATTCAGCTGAAACTCATTGATATCAGGCGCAAGAGTTCCTAAACCAGCAGTTCTTTTGTAATGGAGGTGGGCGATGAATGCACGTATACGCCACGAAAACCCACCGACATTCAAGGTGGGGCAATTGGTGTGTTTCGAACTTCCGGGGAAAAAGGAGCCGTGGAACCGGTATTGGAATATTGGTGTGATTGTTTCTCTTTTGGCCAAGAAAAATAACGAAGCACAACTTTTCGAAGTGCGGCCATATGAGATACCGGAACCTCTCCATCCCTATGAACCGGAAGCAGAGTGGGCCTGTTTGGATCCTTTGCGAATCAGTCTCGACCGTGAAGTGTTCATACTCGACTTTTTGGACACCCAAACGCAGGTGGTGATAAAAAAAAGCTCAAAAACCATTCAGGTGTCAGTCGCGGATCTTTGCCCGGCTCGGTATGACCGTTTTCGGCGGGCTTTGACGGAGGGAAAGACGCTTCCGTTCAGCGGGAAAAAGTCTTTTTGGTAAACGGCTGCAGGCACATTGTTTGGCAGCCGTTTTTTTGTATAAAAATCAAGAGATATGCTATCCTAAAAAAGATCCGGTTATATTTTTGTTATGGAAAAGATTATCATGTATAGCGATGGAGGGTCGCGGGGCAATCCCGGACCGGCGGCTTTGGGCGTTCATATAGAGACGCTTGGTAAGAGTTATGGTGAATATTTGGGAGAAAAGACGAACAATGAGGCTGAATACGCGGCTATCGTCTTCGGTCTGAAGAAGATCAAGGCGCTTATCGGAAAGGCAAAAGCGAAACAAACGAGCGTTGAATGCCGGATGGATAGCGAACTGGCTTGCAAGCAATTGAATCACGAGTACAAGATAGAGAATGAGAAGCTGCAGCCGTTGTTTTTGGAAGTCTGGAATCTCAGCTTGGATTTTATGGCGGTGAAATTTGTTCACGTGCGACGGGAGTTGAATACGGTGGCGGATGCCTGTGCCAACAAGGCGATGGATGAAGCGGAAAAGAAGAGAGGGTTGTTTTGATCTTTGTGTTTTCCTAAAATTATGTTCACCAGGAAAAAAATCATTATTAGCGGCATACTCATCGTGGCGGTAGGCGGTTTTTTATCCTATCGAAGCCGTACTGCAGTGGAAGTAGTCCAGACGGAAACCGTGAAGCGTGGTGATGTGGTGGAAACGGTGAGTGTGACCGGAGAACTGATGCCGGCGGAATACGCTGATCTTTCTTTTCCGGGAGCGGGAGTGATTGATCGGGTTTTTGTGAAAGAAGGAGATATGGTGGCGGTAGGCGGCAGAATTGCTTCTCTTGACCGGTCGGTCTTGTGGTCGCAACTGAAGGAATCCCGTATCGCGCTGGCTATTGTCGAAGAGAGTGAAAAATTGGCTCGTCGGCATGGTTGGAAAAGTTTGAATGAAGAAGAACGGGCTGCCAAAAAACTTACTACGGAACAATCCAAAGAAAAAGTTCGTACCATCGAAGCAGAGATGCAAAAGGGTGTTCTTTTGTCGCCGCTGGGCGGCCAGGTGACGAAACTGGATGCCCGTCTGGGCGAAGTTGCCAGCTTGGGGGAAGTGGTGGCACATGTCGTCAAGGCCGGGGAGTTTGTCATCGAAGCTCGGGTGCCGGAATCGGATATAACCAAAATAACCATTGGTATGCGATCAAAAGTTACCTTTGACGCTTTCCGTGCCGATGAGATTTTTGACGCCGAGGTGACGGAAATCAAGCCTGCCTCAACCGTTGTGCAGGATGTGGTTTCTTATAAGGTGAAGTTTCGTTTGGGAAATGTCGACAGCCGTCTGAAAGAAGGGATGACGGCCAATATCGATATTGAAACCGCCAAGCGAGAACGCGTTCTTATGGTGCCGTCTCGAGTGTTTGTCAAAGAAGGAGGCAAGTCCTTTGTAGAGGTGAAACAGGCCAATGGCTCATTTGTGAAAACAGAGGTCACAACGGGGCTGGAAGGTGACGATGGCACGATTGAAATCACATCCGGTCTGAAAGAGGGGAATGAAGTTTCCACTTTGGCTACGCAAAAGAAATGAGCCTGATCTCCGTCAAAAATCTGGAGAAGATATACGATAACGACGGGGTCAAGACCGGAGCGCTCCGCAATGCCACATTTGCCATAGAGAAAGGAGAATTCATCTCTATTATGGGGCCATCGGGATCGGGGAAATCGACGCTGATGCAAATCTTGGGACTGCTCGATCGCGCCACAGGCGGAGCGTATCTTTTGGATGGCAAAGATGTCTCTCAATTTTCTGACGATGAATTGGCACGTCTGCGGAACAAAAAAATAGGCTTTGTATTTCAGGCATTCAACCTTTTGCCGAAAACAAATGTGTTTGAAAATGTCGAATTGCCTCTTCTCTACGATGATTTTCCGGTTGAGAGCAATGAAAAAAATGTTTTGGCCGCGCTCGAGGCGGTCGATATGCTTCATCGCAAGGGCTATTTGTCGAATCAGCTTTCCGGTGGCGAAAAGCAACGCGTGGCTATCGCGCGAGCGCTTGTCAACAACCCGGAAATTATTTTTGCCGATGAACCGACGGGGAATTTGGATTCCAAGTCCGGTCTTCAGGTGATGGCCATTTTACAGAAATTGAACAATGCCGGGCATACTATCGTCTTGGTGACGCATGAGACATACACTGCCGAACATGCCAAGCGCGTTCTCCTCATGAAAGACGGACAGATTGTTGGTGACCACCCGGTCGTCAAGCGCCGCACTGCGGAAAGCGGAAACTTTTTGAAATGAAATTCTCTGACCCTCTTAAAATTTCTTATCGGACACTCACGGCCTCGAAACTCAGGTTTTTTTTGACGGTGCTTGGTGTGGTCATCGGGGTGGCGGCGGTGATCATGGTGATGGCTATCGGAGCCAGTGCTCAGAAACTGGTATTGTCACAGGTAGAGAGTGTTGGGTCCAATTTGATAGGCGTGTTACCGGGGGCTTCGGAAGAGAAAGGCCCGCCCGCCGCGGCTCTCGGTATCGTCACAACGACATTTACCAATGATGATTTGAAAGCCATACGGGAACGGCGTAACGCGCCGCATCTTGTGGCGGTGTCGGGATATGTCACTGGCGCGGGCACGATCGAATCATCCGACAAATCTCTGGAAATCAGTTTTCAGGGTGTTTCACCGGATGTGACGGAGATAGAAAATATCACCGTGGCGAAAGGACGTTTCTTTTTTCCGGAAGAAGAGAGCGATCTTTCGCGCGTGGTGGTGCTCGGTGCCACGCGAGCCAAGGAACTTTTCCCCAATCGTGAGGCGCTCGGTGAAACGGTGACGCTCAAAAATATTCCCTTCAAGGTGGTGGGTGTTTTGGAAGAGCGGGGAGCATCGGCTTTTTCCAATCCGGACACGATGGTGTATGTACCGCTTCAGACGGCGCAGAAACTTTTGCTCGGTATCAAGTATCTCAATTTCGCGCGTGGTAAAGTGGACACGGTGGAAAATATCGAACGTTCCATTGCCGATGTGACGGCGCTGCTCCGTAAGCGTCACGATATCAAAGACAATCAGGAATTGGACTTTTCGATTCGGAGCACGGCCGCCGCGCTGGAAGTTTTGACGACCATCACCAATGTGCTCACCTATTTCCTTATCGCCATCGCTTCCATCTCACTTCTGGTCGGAGGTATCGGTATCATGAATTCCATGCTCATTTCTGTCTCGCAACGAATACGGGAAATCGGTTTGCGCAAGGCAGTCGGCGCGCGCAAGGCGCACATTATTTCCCAATTCCTCATCGAATCGTCTTTTGTCACGATTGTCGGCGGAGTGGTAGGAATTTTGTTCGGTATCGCGGTAACGTTTCTCGCGTCTATCATCATTGTCAAACTCGGATATACGTGGCAGTTTCTCGTCCCGCTGTCGTCGGTTATCATTGGTTTCTGTGTTTCTTTTGTTATCGGCATTGTCTTTGGTCTCTATCCGGCTGTCAAAGCTTCTCGGGTCAGTCCGATGGAAGCACTCAGATACGAATAACCAAGAACCAAAATCCAATGACCAAGAAGACCAAAATATCTCATTGTAACTGATGTGAATAGAGTTTTGAATTTTTGAAAGTTGATTACTTGATCTTATTGTTTCTTGGAATTTGGTGATTGGTTATTGCTAAGGATACATTACAATATATGAAATACTTACAACCGTTACGTTTTGCCCTAAAAACGATTGTTACCCATAAAACAAGGACTGCTTTGGCGCTCTTGGGCGTTGTCATTGGTGTTTTCGCGGTGGTAGTAGTGACGACGCTTGGCGACGGTGTGAAGGGATTTATTTTGGGGCAAGTAGAAAGCTTCGGTACGGATTTGATCCAGGTGGAAGTAAAAATTCCCAGTACCGGGACAATGTCAAGCGAAAATGCCACCTCGCGCGCGCAGGGTACGCAAATTACGACGCTGACGGTCAAAGACGGAGAGGCGATGCGGAAAGTTCCCAATGTCAAAGCCGTTTATGCCGGGAGTATCGGTCAGGAACGGGCGACATACGGCTCTGTCGGAAAACGGATTTTCTTACTCGGAGCCGGAGCCAATGCGGCGCTGGTGGATGAGAATATCAAACTGTCGAGCGGACGATTCTTCACTCCGGATGAAGATGCCAGTTTGGCGCGAGTGGTCGTTTTGGGGTCGGAAACGAAAACTACTTTTTTTGGCGAGAGTGAAGCAGTGGGGGAATTCATCACGCTGAAAGGAGAAAAATACCGAGTGATCGGAGTATTGGCGCCACGTGGCACAGTCGGTTTTCTCAATTTTGATACTTTTACGTATGTGCCGATTCAGACATTGGAAAAGAAGATTCTTGGGGTCGAGTACGTGCAATTTGTTTCCGTCAAGCTGGCCAATTCCGCTTTGGAATCCGAAACCGTAGCCGACCTGGTGGCGCTTATGCGCAAGCGCCACGATATCGGAAGTCCCGATAAGGATGACTTTTCCGTCACCTCTACCAAAGAAGCCCAGAAGACATTGGCGAGCGTGCTTGGGTCAATCACTATCCTGCTTTTGGCGCTGACCTCCATTTCACTCGTCGTGGGCGGTGTGGGGATTATGAACGTGATGTACGTTTCGGTATCCGAACGGACAAGTGAGATCGGTCTCCGCAAAGCGGTGGGGGCGACAGCCGCCGGCATCCTGCGGCAATTCTTATTTGAGGCGCTCATTATTACGTTTATGGGAGGTTTGATCGGGATCGGATTGGGGATGTTGCTTTCTTTCGGACTCAGTTTGCTTTTTTCATATCTCGGTTTCAATCTGCCACTGCATTTCTCGTTCTCCTCGTTTCTCTTGGGAGCGGGGTTCTCTATGGCGGTGGGGCTCATATTTGGTGTGGCTCCGGCTATCAGGGCGTCCAAACTTTCTCCGATGGAAGCCTTGCGGAAAGAGTAACGAATTTTGTCGGCGTGGCCCTTTTGATGTATCCTGAAGAAGGATATTTTTTTACACAGTTTATGTCTCTACCAGTTTTCAAACCGTTATACTTTTTGCTCAAAATTCTCGGTTTTCCCGTCATATGGGAAATTTCCGTCGGGGCGGTGGTGTTCTGCATAGAGGATAACAAGCGTCAGTACCTCTTGCTCCATTATCCGAGCGGACATTTTGATTTCGCCAAGGGGCATATCGAAGAGGGAGAAACAGAGACGATGACCCTTACGCGCGAGACAGAGGAAGAAACCGGTATCCGCGATCTCAAGGTATTTCCGCAGCGCACCAACATCCGTTATTTCTATGTCGCCAAGGGGAATGAGCGTGAGAAGCGTCTGAAAAGCAATCATGGTATATGGATTTTTAAGCAGGTGCGTTTTTATCCGGCGCAAACGCAGATGCGAGACATCCGCATCTCTCATGAACATATCGGTTCGGTCTGGCTTCCCTATGAGGAAGCCCTCACCAAAGTGACATTCGGAAACGCCAAGCGCGTTCTCACGGAAGCGGAGATGTATCTCCGTTCGTGTGATTTGTAGCGGTCTTATCCAACAGGCTAAACAAAAGAATTTTTTCTCAATAAAATACCCTCCCTTGCAAGCAACCTCCCCGGGGGCCGTTCGTCCGACCAGCGTCGGACTTCTCTTATGAACTTTTTTTGATCCGTCTCTGAAGAGACGGCACCATGCTCAAAAAAACTTCAACTCTCCCGGGAAGATTCTTGCGGCGGAAGGTTTTCCTTATACTCTACTCATCCAAGAATCTTTTTGGAGAGTTTACAAAAGGCAGTTTTTGTTGTATTATTCTTTTTTGTTCTGGAAACTAATAAGCTAGTGAAGCTAAAGAAGCCAAAAGCTATTTTCGTATGTTGACCTTGAAGAATGTCAGGAAAACTTTCGGAACGGTGCGTGTCCTGGACAAGGTCTCTTTCTCGGTGGGCGAGGGGCAAAAAATCGCTCTGGTTGGACAGAACGGCGTGGGAAAGTCGACATTACTCAAAATAATCGCCGGTGAGGAAACTGCCGACAAAGGAGAGGTGATGAAACCCAATCGGATACTGATTGGTTATTTGCCCCAGGAAGCTATTGCAGAATCGGATGAGACACTCATTCATTATTTGCGCCGGATGACGGGACTTGCGGATCTTGAAAAGGAAATGGCCGGGTTGGAGTCGCGCCTGGATAAGCCGGAAGTTTTACAGCAGTATGAGCTTTTGCGGTCTGATTATGAGCGTTTGGGTGGAGACGATTTTACCCGCAAGGCCAAAGGTGTTTTGGAAGGGCTGATGCTTTCGAATATCAAAATGGAACGCATTGTCAATGAATTATCTGGGGGAGAGAAACGGAAAGCAGCTCTGGCGGGAGTGCTCCTCTCTGGTGTTGATGTGCTTTTGCTCGATGAACCGACCAACAATCTCGATCTGCCGGCTCTCTGTTGGCTGGAACGTTATCTCGAACGTTCTTCCGCCACCTGTATCATCGCTTCTCACGACCGGCGCTTTCTCGATAACATCGTAAAAAAAGTGCTTGAGATCGATTGGTACAAGCGTGATGTCGTGATGTACACCGGAGGGTGGAGCGCCTTTGCTGAGATGAAAGCGCACGCGATTCGCAAACACAAAGAGAAATATCGGGCGCAGGAAGAAGAGCGGGAACGTCTGCTCGTTTCTATCGGAGAAAAAATGGATTGGGTGACGCGGGTGAAGAATCGCAAAGCGCCGGATCATGACAAACTTACTTCCAACTTCAAGAAAGAGCGCGCCACCAAAAAATTCACCACTTCAGCCAAAGCCATGGAAGAAAGGCAGCGGCGTTTGAACAAGGTGGAGCGGCCGCTCACTCGCGATCCGCTCATCATTCCGCTCGCGCCGCAGTCGGGTGCTACGAAAAACAGCATCATTCTCAAGAAAGTCTGTTTCGGTTACGAAGGCGGTTTTCAAGGAGGCCCAATTAACCTGAAGGTGACCTTTGGCAGTCGTCTGGTTATTCTCGGCAACAATGGCGCGGGCAAATCAACTCTTCTCAAAACTATAGCGGGAGAACTCCCGTTGCTTGCGGGTGTCAGAGTATGTGGAGAAAAATTGGTTTTCGGATATCTGATGCAGGAGCATGAAAATATATCTTTGGCAGTCACTCCCTATGAGCTTTTCAAAAGTCGTTTGGGTATCTTTGATCGCGATATTATAGCAGCGCATCTTTCTCAGTTTCAATTCGCGCCGGATGTTTTGAATGATAAAATTTCTTGGCTCAGTCCGGGAGAGCGGGTGCGTCTCGTCTTCGCGCTTCTTTCCGCGCTGGGAGCCAATGTGCTTTTGCTCGATGAACCGACGAATCATTTGGATCTTGAGGCTATTGAAGCGTTGGAAGAAGCGTTGGATGGATATGGTGGTACGATACTTCTCGTCACTCATGATCGACGTTTTTTGGAGCGGATCCGTCTGACACAGAATTTTATTCTGGAAAATGGCAAACTGACACCGATTGAGAGCTACGAGGCGTATGCCAAAAAAATGATGCCTCAGATAACACGTATCTTGAAGAGGTTGGAAGAGAAAAAAGGCTTTTAGTTGCCTTTCTGTACACTTTCCGATATACTTTGAAATAGGACTTTCGCGTTTGGCGAACTTCTTTGTTGCGGAGCCTCTGTTCCGACTCCAGCGTAGCTAGTAGTACGCTTCCGTCGTCGATTTCTCCGCGCCTCGAATTTCACTCAAACGCGAAAGTCCTAAGAAAAATATGAGACAACACATAAAAAAACGCTTCCATTTTGCGGGAGTACTCTTGCTTGGCTTGATTTGCGCAATCATTGCCTATCCACAAGCGGTCAAATCCATTTCACCGCTTTTTCGTGTTGTGGAAAAAATGAAAATCAACGAAGGATTGGATTTGCAAGGGGGTATTCACTTGGAATACAAGGCGGATATGTCACAGGTTCCAAGTGAAAAGGTGGACGCCGCTCTTTCCGCCGCGGAAGCCGTGATCGAACGAAGAGTGAATGCTTTTGGTGTGGGTGAACCACTCGTGCAGCTTTCGCGGTCGGGGACGGAGAGGCGTATCATTGTCGAATTGCCGGGTATCAAAGACATCGAACAAGCCAAGAAAATGATCAAAGAAACTCCGTTTCTTGAATTTCGTGAACCGGCCGGTCCGGAAGCGGAAAAGCAATTTGACGTTTTGAATCAAGAGACCAAAAGAGAGGCAGAAGCTATACTTGAGCTGGCGAAGAAGGGTGAAGATTTTGCCGCTCTGGCCAAAGAATGGAGCGAAGATCCGGGATCCAAAGACAGGGGTGGCGATCTGGATTTTGCCAAGAAGGGTACATTCGTGCCTGAGTTTGATACGGTTATTTTCGATCCCAATTTCAAATCGGGAGAAGTGAGTCCAAATCTTGTGGAGAGCCAATTCGGCTGGCATATCATCAAAAAAATCGAAGAACGCGGTGAAGGTAACAACAGGGAAGTCCGCTCCGCCCATATTCTTTTTACGAAACGCACGCTTGATCAGTACCCGGATTTGAAATGGGTGGTGACCGGTTTGACTGGCAAAAATTTGAAGAGCGCTACCGTTGATTATCAAAGTCAGGGAGTGGGCTCACCACAGGTAGCGCTTCAATTCGACAGTGAGGGGACAAAATTGTTTGCGGAAATTACTAAACGCAATCTTGGCAAGCCGGTGGCCATACTTCTCGACAAGGAAATTATCAGCCAGCCAACTGTTCAAAACGAAATCGTGGGAGGCCAGGCAGTCATTACCGGCAATTTCACAATGCAACAGGCAAATGATCTCGTGAAACGTCTCAACGAGGGTGCTCTCCCGGTCCCGATCACTTTGGTATCGCAACAGAGTGTGGATGCCAGTCTTGGCCAGAGTGCGCTCCAAAAGAGCTTGTTCGCGGGTCTCGTCGGTCTTGGGGCAGTGGCTGTATTTATGATTCTCTATTATCGTTTGCTCGGTGTCGTGGCAGTTGTGGCACTTCTTCTGTATACGGCGATGCTCCTCACTATTTTCAAACTCTCTGTCTTTACTCCCTTCGCGATTACGGTGACTTTACCGGGTATCGCCGGTTTCATCTTGTCGATCGGTATTGCCGTCGATGCCAACGTGCTTATTTTCGAGCGCACGCGCGAGGAACTTTCATACGGTAAAACTGTTATCAAATCTTTGGTGGAAGGGTTTCGCCGGGCTTGGCCCAGTATTCGTGATGGGCATGTTTCGACGCTTATCACAACGGTAATCCTTATGGCTTTTGGTACCGGATTCGTAAAGGGATTCGCGGTTATTCTGGCCTTAGGTGTGCTCCTCTCGCTTTTCACCGCGGTGGTGTTGGTGCGAGTCTCGGTTATGTTTGTCGCCGGTGATTGGATGGAGCGCCATCCGAAACTTTTGGTCTCACCAAAGAAATTGTTAGAATAAAAATATGCCCGGTAGTAGAACTTTGAAAGTAAGAAAATGAGGTTATACTAAACGGGAGACAGCAGTAGGTGAGAGGAGTTTAGATAAGATGTATAGACGTTATAATAATTATTCAAAGTTTCACTACCGGGTATGTTACAGATTATTCAGAAAAGAAAATATGCGTATCTGTTTTCCGGGATACTGACCACGGCGAGTGTGGTTTTGCTTCTGACCTGGGGGCTCAACTTCGGTATCGACTTCAAAGGAGGGACACTTATGGAAGTGCAATTCTCCCAAAATCCTGTACCGCGAGTGTCCGAAGTGGAAAAGTCTTTTGCGGATCTCTCGCTTCAGAGTCTGACCGTGCAGGCTACGGACAACCGCGGGATGTTGTTTCGTTATCTCGCGTCCGATGAGAATGCCAATGAACAGGTGCTCCAAAAATTGAAATCCTTTGATCCCAATGTCGTGCAGTTGCGCACGGACTTTATCGGTGGCTCGGTCTCCGACCAGATCAAAAGGAATGCGTTGACCGGCATCGTACTTTCCGTGCTTTGCATCGCTCTCTATATTGCTTGGGCGTTTCGTCGTGTGTCCGGAGCGGTGACGTCATGGGAATACGGACTGGGGGCGGTTATCGCGCTGGCGCATGATATTCTTGTGGTCATCGGTATCTTTGTGCTTTTGGGAAGGTATTATAATATTGAGGTAGGGGTACCGTTTATCGCCGCGCTTTTGACCATCTTGGGTTACAGTGTGAATGACACCATCGTCGTGTATGACCGGGTGCGCGAGAATCTGCTCCGCTCGCAGAGAAAAGAAGATTTTGAAATCACCGTCAATCGTTCGCTCAACGAAACACTCGGCCGTTCTATCAACACCTCGCTCACGGTTATTATCACTCTCTTCGCCATTACGATTTTCGGGGGAGACAGCATCCGTTACTTTGGTTTGGCGCTTCTCATCGGAGTAATCTTTGGAACATACTCATCCATTTATATCGCGTCCGCTTTGCTCGTCACTCGCTATAGGATGAAGACAAAATGACGTATCAGGTATCATGTATTGTGTATAAGGCAACTGCATATTAATGAATTGCATGATACATTATACTTAATACACTATACCTCTAAAGCTTATGTGGAATCCATTCAACAAAAATAAGGACGATAAAAAAGAAGAACTGCCGTCCATTCCCGGCATGCCTGATATGAAGGGTATGAATATGTTCCAGCGTTTCGCGATGCGCCGCTTGATGAAAATGAGTCCGGCTGATCGCGAGAAGGCGATGAAAAAAGCCCTGACTCCCAAGAATATAGAGAAAAACAAGGGTGAAATTCTCTCGTCACTGGAAGCGATGCGTAAAGCCGGACAGATTTCCGATGACCAATATAGGCTTACCAAAGCCAAATTGGGACTCAAATGATAGCTGTCGATCGAAGAGGCAAAGGATCTTAAACAAAAAAATATGTCATCCAAAGAACAAAAAATTGAGGAGCTCTTGACGCGCGGTGTCGCGGAAGTGATTGACCGGACTCACCTGAAAGAGCGTTTGCTGGAAGGCACTTCGCTTCGTATCAAACTTGGCATCGACCCGACCAGCTCGCACATTCATCTCGGTCGGGCGGTGGTGCTACTCAAGTTGCGTGATTTTCAGGAACTTGGGCATAAAATTGTCCTTATTGTCGGTGATTTTACCGGTGTGATCGGCGATGCTTCCGACAAGGAAAGTGAACGACCGATGCTTTCCACTCGGGAAGTTGAGAAAAATATGAAGACCTATACCGAACAGATAGGACGTATCATCGATCTTGACAAAGCCGAGGTGCGTTACAACTCTGTCTGGCTCACGGAGCTCGGGTACGAAGAAATTGGCATGCAAGCCAACGCGTTTTCGCTGGCCGAATTTATCGGGAGGGAGAATATCAAAAAGCGTCTGGATGAAGGCAAGCGTGTGTCACTGCGTGAAGTATTGTATCCTTTGATGCAGGGGTATGACAGTATCGCCGTCAATGCCGATGTGGAGTTGGGTGGTACCGACCAACGTTTCAATTTGCTCTCCGGGCGGCGCCTTCAGGAAGCCCACGGCCAAAAAGCGCAGGATATTCTCATGACGGATCTTATTTTGGGCACGGATGGACGCAAGATGAGTTCGTCCTGGGGGAATACAATCAATCTCCTCGATACGCCTGATGATATGTTCGGCAAGGTGATGAGCATCCCCGATGAACTGATAGTGAGTTATTTTGTACACTGTACGCGTCTGGTAATCAGTGAAGTGAAGAAGATGGAAACAGCGCTTGCGGATGGCACCAACCCACGCGATGTCAAAGTGAAATTAGCCAAAGAAATAGTGGCGCTCTATCACAGCGCCAAAGAAGCAGCCAAAGCGGAAACGTATTTTGTAGAAACATTTTCCAAGGGATATGTGCCACAGAATGTCCGTGAAGTCAGAACAAAGAAGGGTGTGAAGCTTGTTGATATGCTGACGGAGACTCATCTGGCAAAGAGTAAGTCGGACGCGCGGCGAAAGATCGAACAAGGCGGAGTGGAAATCGCCGATGAAAGAATCAGGGATGTGAACGCGAAAATGGAAGAGCGCTTTGATAAACAAGTGATGCGTGTCGGCAAAAAAGACTTCGTGAGAATCGTGTACTGACGAACGTATGCTCTTTTCCGATGCTACTATCCGGTCTTTGCGTGAAGGGAAGCTAACGGTCATCCCCACGGATACACTGTATGGCATTGTGTGTAGCGCGCGCGATAAGGAAGCGGTAGAAAAACTTTACCGTATCCGCGGACGTGATACGACAAAACCGTGCATCATTCTTCTTGCGGATATTTCCGGACTCAGGGAGTTCGGTATTGTTTTGAGCAAGACTGATGAAAAAGTTTTGAACGAACACTGGCCGGGGAAGGTCAGTGTTGTTTTTGATTGTGCTTTTGAATATGCCGAAGCATGGGCGTATTTGCACCGGGGGACCAAGACGCTGGCCTTCCGTGTTCCCGATGATGAAGAGTTACAGAGTCTCCTCCGTAGCATCGGACCGCTTTTGGCTCCCAGCGCCAATATGGAGGGACAGTCGCCCGCTCATACTGTCGCGGATGCGAAAGCTTTTTTCGGTGATCAAATCACGGTGTATGTGGATGGCGGATACCGTGACAGTCTTCCGTCGACCGTGGCGCGTTTGCGAAACGGTGTTTGGGAAGTGTTGCGTGAAGGGGCTACAGAACTTTGACCTTGAAGGCAATTTTCGCTACAATGAAGCCATTACTGAAATAATCATCCTATGCTGTCAGAAAAAATAATCGGCATTCAAAAAGAAGGTGAGAGAGCACTGTCATCCATCAAAACAATGGCGGAATTAGAGATGTGGGAAGTGAAGTATCTTGGCCGAAAAAGCGAACTTTCCGAAATATTGAAGGGGCTGAAGGATCTCGCTTCGGAAGAGAAGCGTGTCGTGGGTCCGCTCGGCAACGCCGCCAAGGAATCTCTGATGAAGGCCTTTGAGGAGACCAAGGAAACACTTTTTGAAAACAGTATCGATTGGGAGAGAGAGCGTATCGATGTGACAGCCCCCGGCACGGCAGTACCTCGTGGGCATTTGCATCCTATTACTCTTGTAGAACAGCAAATTGAAGATATTTTTGTCAGTTTGGGTTTTACGGTGGTGGATGGTCCGGAAGTGGATAAAGAGTGGTACAACTTTGACGCCTTGAACATCCCCAGAGATCATCCTGCGCGGGATATGCAGGATACTTTTTGGATTAAGGGTGAAGAAAAAAACAAAGATCGGTACTTGCCCCGTACGCATACATCCAATGTTCAAGTCAGGTATATGGAAGCGCATACACCGCCACTGCGCATCATTATTCCCGGACGTATTTTTCGCAATGAAGCCACCGACGCTTCCCATGAACACACTTTTCATCAATTCGAATGTCTGATGGTGGACAAAGAAGGAGTTGTCAGCGTAGCGACATTCAAGCATATCGCGGAAACGTTTTTCAGTCAGTTTTTCGGAAAGAAAGTACGCATCCGTTTGCGACCGAGTTTTTTCCCGTTTACCGAGCCTTCTTTCGAGTTTGATATCAACTGTATCCTCTGCGACGGCAAGGGCTGTCCGGTGTGCAAACAGGCGGGGTGGTTGGAAATCGGCGGCGCCGGTATGGTAAACCAAAAAGTGTTCGAAGCAGCCGGGTATCCGCGCGGGAAGTATCAGGGTTTCGCTTGGGGTTTCGGTGTGACGCGTCTGGCAATGATGAAATACAAGATTACTGACATCCGCCTTATGATGAGCGGCGATTTGAGATTTATCAGACAGTTTTAGCTCTTATGTCATTCCGAACAGAGTGAGGAATCTCGTAAAATTTTGACGAGATCCTTCGCTCCACTCAGGATGACTGACAAAATTATGAAATATTCCTACAATTGGCTGAAAGAATTATCCGGGACCAAGAAGTCGCCACAGCAGTTGGCGGAGCTTTTGATGACGCACGCGTTTGAGGTGGAGAGCATCGAGAAATTTCAACATGGACTGGACGGTGTGGTAGTCGGAAAAGTTATGACTCTTGTCAAACATCCCAACGCAGACAAATTGAGAGTGGCGGAAATCGAGATAAAGAAAAATGATATCCGTCAGATCGTGTGCGGCGCGCCCAATGTGGCCGTCGGACAGAAAGTGGCGGTGGCCTTGCCTGGTGTGAAATTATCTGGGATGGAAATAAAAGCAGTGGAAATTCGCGGAGTGGAGTCGCGCGGTATGATCTGTTCGGCGAAAGAATTGAATCTCGGTGATGATCATACCGGTATTCTCGTTCTATCGAGTGATACGCCGATTGGTGTTTCATTCGTAGAATATTTTGGTCTGGATGACAGTCTTATGGAAGTGAAGATTCTTCCGGATCGCGGATCGGATGCGCTCTCGTATCAAGGTTTAGCTCGTGAAATTGCCGCTCTGGATGGAGTTTCTCCACGTTTTTTGAGTGAACGGTCAAAACCGATTAAAGCTTCTTCGTCCAATCGTGCTTCACAGGTAGTGATTGACGACAAGCGGGGGTGTCTACGGTATGTCGGTATCGCGTTTGAAAATATCGCCGTAGGAGAGTCACCGCTTTGGCTCAAAGTGCGACTGCTTCTTTCCGGTTTGCGTCCTATCAACAATATCGTTGACGCGACCAACTACCTGATGCTCCTTACCGGTCAGCCGATGCACGCGTTTGATATGGATCAGTTAACCGGTAGCGTGACGATTCGCCGGGCGAAGAAAGATGAGCGATTGATGCTTCTCACGGGAGAAACCAAAACTCTTTCTCCGGAAGATCTCGTTATTGCCGATGAAAAAGGGCCAGTAGCGCTGGCCGGAGTGATGGGTGGAGCTGCTTCCTCCGTGACGGAAAAAACGAAAAATATATTTTTGGAAATCGCCACGTTTGATGCTACCGTGATTCGTCGCACAAAGACGCGTTACAACCTCTTGACTGATGCCGGTTATCGTTTCGAGCGAGGCTTGGATCCAAACCTACCCGGAGTAGCGGCGCAGGAGGCAGCCTCTCTTGTCCATTCTTTGACTGGTGGAATTATGCTTGGGATGCGTGATATATATCCGAAAGTAGCCAAAGAAGTGAAAATCAAGTTGTCGCTCCTTCGTGTGGAAAATGTTTTGGGGAGAGAGATCTCTATCGTGGAGGCGGGAAAATATCTTACACTTTTGGGATTGACGGTAAAGAAATCGGCCAATAAAAAAATTCTCGATGTGATCGTGCCGACGCGTCGTCCGGATCTCTGTGATGAGTGGGATTTGATTGAAGAGATCGGTCGGATGTACGGATACGAAAAAATTGTTTCGGTCGCTCCGCTTCTGCCACTTCTCCCGACTGACGAAAATATGGAGAAAAATTTTGAACGGCGCGCCAAAGAATATCTTGTGCACAGCGGTTTTGATGAAATAATGACGTACTCGTTTTATGGAGAGAAGGAAGTGCGAGGGGCATTCCTACCGCTCGTATCTCATTTGGAGCTTGCCAATCCTCTCAGCCCCGATCAGAAATTTTTGCGTATGACGCTCTTGCCTCTTTTGCTTCAGAAAGCCAAGGAAAATCTGCGGTCGTTTAATGCTTTTAATTTCTTCGAATGGGGGAGTGTTTTTGTGAAAGGTAAGGCGGGTGTACCGATTGAATTTAAATCTCTTGGGCTATTGACCATGCTGCAAGAAAAGAATATTAAAGGAGAAGCGTTCTCTCTTATGAAAGGACGAGTGCTGGCATTTTTTGAATCTTTGCATATCGATCAGGGAAAAATTTCTTGGGGATTGCCAAAGATGTTTCCGGACATTCCGGTTCTGGGTATGCTTCATCCGACGCGGAGTGCTGTTTTCGCGTATGACGGACAACCTTTTGGCGTTATAGGTGAAATCCATCCGAGAACCTTGAAAGCCTTTGATCTTCCGCCACGCGTTGCCGTAGCCGGGTTTGTCGCCGAGGAACTCAGGAAACTTCAAAAAAAAGAAATTCTTTTTACTCCGCTTCAAAAATTCCCTTTTGCCGTGCGTGATATTTCTCTTACCTTTCCTCGCAAAGTGACCGTAAGCGAAGTTGAGCAGCTGCTACGCGAAGCCGGAGCGCCGCTTTTACAAAAATTCGAACTTTTTGATATTTACGATCACGGAGAAGAAAAAAGTCTTGCGTTTCATCTCTTTTTTGGAGCGCCGGATAGGACGCTTGAAAGTCTTGAGATGGATACTGCTTTCGATAGGATAGTGGCTTTGGCAAAAGAGCGTTTTGAGGCTCGATTAAGGGATTAATGGCTAGTGAGTATTGATTTTTGTAGCGAAATGTGCTATAAAGTCATTCTGAGTGAAATGAAGAATCCCGATATATTTCAACGAGACTCTTCGCTGCGCTCGGAGCGACACTGTGTGTCGGTTTCTCGTTCTTTCCCAAAACAGATCAGATTGTCGCGCGACTGCCTCTTTTGAGAGGCGGAGTGAGGAAAGTCCGGACACTCGCCAATTTTGTCTGCTCTCTGCATTATATGGAGCTATAGGGGCTTTAGTGTTTGGAGCAGACAAAATTGGCAGCAGGGTAGTGGGTAATTCCCATCTCTCGCCTTTGGCGGGATGAGGTGCGAGCAGTGACGCCAATGTCGAAAGGCAAAGGATTCCTTCGGGAATAAGTCTGTCGAAAGGCAGAAGTGAAACGGCTAAATCCTTACTTGAGTGCAAGGTCGTGCCCCGAGCAATCGGGGAGAACCGCAAAGATTTTGTCGGTAACGGCGAAGCAAGAGAAATGACAGTCGCCCTGAGAGAAATCAAAGGGGACAGAATCCGGCTTATACATCTGTTTTGGGAAAAGATTGGAAGCATCCGCTAGTGAAGCTATAGAAGCTAAAAGCTAACGAAGCTATAACCATGAAACGTTCAGAAATATTTTTTAGCGCCATCCAAGTCCCGGTTGATTTTATGATGATTCTTTTGGCGGCTGCGACCGCTTATTTCTTGCGCGGAATGCCACAGTTTCAGGCGTATGTTTCCCGGGTATTCAATCTGTCGTTTGACGACTATATCCGTTTCGCTCTGACGGTGGCTCCGTTTTTTCTCCTTATTTTGGCGGTGGAGGGACTCTACAGTATGCGCTCTACGCGACGTTTCTGGCAGGAAGCCTATGGCGTGATGAAATCCATCACCTTTGGACTGATTATCCTCATCATTGCCGTGTTTCTCAATCGTGAATGGTTCTCTTCGCGCTTTGTCATCCTGGTCGGATGGATGCTCGCGGTATTTTATGTCGTAGTAGCCCGTTATATCATTCAGCGTATCCAGAAGTGGCTTCTCATCCATAAGGGAACGGGCATACACCGCGTGCTTCTCATCGGATACAACGACAAGATGCAGAAAATGAAAAGTTTTCTTACGAGAAACAAAGAACTCGGTTATCGTGTGGTGGATCAGATTGATGACGCCAGCATCTCGCATATCAAAAATATCCGTGAGGCCCGTGGCATCGATGAAATCATTATCGGCGATCCATCTATGACCGATGACGAGCAGGCCAAGCTGTTCGACTACTGCCAGATAAACAATATTCTCTATCGCTATTTCCCGACTGCCCTACAGACCACGCATTTTTCGATGCAGATCTGGAATGGCGAACCAATTATTGAATTCGAGCACACGCCGCTTGACGGATGGGGTAGGGTGCTGAAGAGAATCTACGATCTCGTGGCCGGTTTTATTTTGACCGTGCTTTTTTCACCTATCATGCTTATTATCGCGCTTTGTATCAAGTTTGAGGACTCGGACGGGCCGATTATCTACAAAAATGAGCGTATCGGCGAGAACGGCAAGAAATTTTTTGCTTACAAATTCCGCTATATGCAGTGGAAATATTGTATTACCAAGGAAAATCCAAATTTGAAGGAAGCTATGCAATTTGAAAAAGAGCTTATCGAGGAGCGGAATGTTCGCAAGGGCGATATACTGTACAAAATCAAAGATGACCCGCGCAAAATGAAAATAGGCGCTCTTATTGAGCGTTTTTCCCTCGATGAATTGCCGCAGTTTTTCAACGTTCTGAAAGGCGAGATGAGTCTGGTGGGGCCGCGCCCGCATCAGGAGCGCGAAGTTGATCGTTACTCGGAATATCATCGTCGCTTGCTCACGATTCGCCCGGGTGTCACCGGGATGGCGCAGATTTCCGGACGTTCCGATCTGGCGTTCGAAGACGAATACCACTTGGATGTTTTCTATATCGAGAATTGGTCGCTGTGGTTGGATATCGTCATCTGTCTCAAGACCGCCAAAGTCCTGCTCCGCCGTCGCAAGAACAACGGAAAGTAAAAATAGTTATATCTTACCTTACAGCGCTTTTACAGCGGTCCGACCGCTGTAAATATTAGGAAGACTCCCTGAAGTACAGGGAGTTTTTTTTATTTTTCTATTTATTTTTTCTTGACAGAAAATCTTATTTTTCTTTTTTATTTTTGGTATAATTCGAGAATAAGAAATTACTTATTACTTTTTTATGTGGAGGGTAAAAAATATTACAAGGTTCAGTGCCTTGCTGTTTTTCGTATTTTTTTATTTCCTGTCATCTCCTTCTGCTTCCGCCACGACGACCGTTTCCGGGGTGCTCCTTGGCAGCGCTACGTGGACCAAAGCGAATGGACCCTACCTTGTAAGAGAAGTCACCGTTCCCGTGGGAGCTACGCTTACTATCGAGCCAGGAACTGTCGTGAAGTTGAGTGGCGTCTCGGCGCTGTATGCTTTTGGCACTATTACGATAGGGGCGCCTGATGCCGAAAAAGTGATCATTACTTCATTTGCCGATGATACTGTCGGTGGAGATACGAATAATAATGGTTCTGCCACAGTCCCGACCCGGTTTGATTGGTGCAGTATCGGCGCTCATACGAAAGGGATTATCAATATCACGAATACCAGCATACGTTATGGCGGTTGCTCTGTGTATGGACAGGTATACAATTTTGGCGGCACCATCACTATTACCGATTCGCAGTTTTTGGACAGCGGACAATACGGCATTTTGAACGCCAGTGGAAAGCTTACCCTTACTTCTTCTGAGGTCACTGGAGCGGAATATGGCGTCAGGTTCCATAGCGGTACCATAACCATGCGGGACAACAGTATCCATGACAACACGGCGTATAGCCTCATCAATACTTCTCTCGCGCATACCGTCATCGACGCGACCAATAATTGGTGGGGTGACGCGACAGGTCCGTGGCATCTGACAAATATCAACGGTTTGGGAAACAAGGTTTCAAATTATGTCATATTCAATCCTTGGCTCGGGAGTGATCCGTCGCAGAAAATTGATCTTTGCGCCGAAAATTGTTTTTCCAGCGTGCTGTTTTTACCGGGATTGGAAGCCAGTCGCCTGTATACCGATGCTGGTCGAGTATGGGAACCACAGAGCGACACGGATGCCGAGAAATTGTATCTCGATAGTGATGGGAAGAGCGTGCGCGGGGATATTTCCACAAAGGATGTCATTGACAACGCGTACGTACCGGTCAAGGGGAATATCTACCAATCATTTCTCGCCGATCTCGACCGTTGGAAGAACACCGATGGTCTCATAGCGGATTATGTTGTTGCCCCATACGATTGGCGGCTCTCTCTGGATGACATACTGAATAACGGCAAGAAAACAGGAGAAAATATTTCGTACACAGAGGCGACAGCATCCCCATATATTATAGAAGAATTGCGTCGTCTCGCGAGTACTTCGAAATCGGGCAAGGTCACCCTTATCGCGCATTCCAATGGAGGATTGGTAGCCAAGGCGCTCGTCAGCAAACTGGGAGCGGAAGCGGCCGAGCTTATCGATAAAATCGTTTTTGTGGCGGTACCGCAATCCGGAACGCCGCAAGCAATTGGCGCCATACTTCACGGATATGATCAGGGACTTCCCGTAAACTGGTTCCCTTTCGCCATGGCGCCGAAAACAGCGCGCACGTTGGCGCAGAATATGCCGAGCGTCTACAACCTCCTGCCATCGAGCGCGTATTTCTCGGGTAGCGGGAGCGGTACTACGACTCCGGTGGTTACTTTTGAAGATGGGGCGCTGACGGACACTTTCATCGGTAAATATGGCAAGAAGATCGATACCGCGTCCGAGCTGAACGATTTTCTCGTCGATACTGATGGCAAGGTGGCGGCTGATTCCAGCGATACCGTCAGCCCGAGCAGGGTGAATCCCGGATTGCTTCTGGGTGGAAAAAATGCGCACCAGTCGCTGGACGATTTGGTTATTCCGGCAGCCATCTCTGTGTACCAGATAGCCGGATTTGGAGAAGAAACGTTGGGGACGATCAAGTACTGGACCGGAAAAGAGTGTCTTCACGTTGGAGGGAAAATTTGTTCCTCACGCGTACCGAAACTGGAATACACCCCGGAGCTAATAATTGATGGCGACGGGACAGTCGTGGCTCCGAGCGCTCTGGCGATGAGTACGAGTAGCTCGAATATTTCGCGTTGGTGGGTGGATCTGTTTAGATATGGTGACGATAATATTATTGGGCGAAAACACGCTAGTATTCTTGAGGTTTTTGAATTAAGGGATTTCATCAAAGACAATATTTTGACTCAATCCGTTACTACGCTTCCTAAATATATCTCAGATTCAGAACCTCCAATAAGTTCTGAAAAACGTCTCCGTTACTTTCTCCACTCACCACTGGCTCTTTCCGCTCACGATGATGCCGGCAATGAAATCAGCGCTTCTATCGCAACCATTCCCGGCGCGGAGTACAGGCGCTTTGGCGAAGTCCAGTATGTTTCGCTTCCCGCGGCAAGCCATCCGACAGTCGTGTTGGATGGACAAGAAGATGGATCATTCACGCTTGAGGTGCAAGAAGTGACAGGTGATACAGTGACGGCAACGACCACTTTCTCCGGCATCCCGAGCTCCGCGGATACGCAAGCCACTATGGATTTTTCGGATGGCACGATAGCTGACGCCTCGGCGCTCACAGTCGATTATGATGGCAATGGGACAGCTGATTTCTCGCTTGAGCCAAGCCCTGGTGAGACAGTGCTGTTTGATATCACTCCTCCGGTAACCACCGCTTCAGTAACCGGTACCACGGGGACCAATGATTGGTACATGAGCGACGTTTCAATAACCCTTACCGCTCAAGATGAAGCGAATGGGAGCGGCGTGGCGGAGACAACCTACTCTCTCGATAACGGTGTCAATTGGCGCACATACACTGCTCCGGTAGTGATTTCTCAAGAAGGAGCGACCAGTATTCTCTACGCTTCTACCGATAAACAGGGAAACAAGGAGGATATAAAGACAGAGAGCGTCAAAATAGACAAAACCGCTCCGGAAGGGAAAATTGTTTTCAATCCGCTGACACAGAAACTCGACATCATCGGAACAGATAATCTTTCAAAGAATGTCTCCGTTACGACAATGGAATCCGTCGTTCCCAGCGTTGTTCCGAGCGAGAGATTAGGAGAAGAAAAAGAAACGAAAGAATCAGACAGGGAAGGAAAAGATGTCCGGATAAAAAGTGTGACATCCATCACTGACGAAGCGGGACATGCTACAATACTGACACTGGTGATGTCGAAAGACAGAGAGCGGCGTATACTTCGTTCGGTGGAGTCCATATCTTACGACGGTGTGCTAAATTTGATTGCGAATACGGCTCTCCAATACAAATGGAACTTAGAAAAAAAGAAAAATACCTACAGTATGTTCGCTTCCAATATGAGAACCGTTTCGAAAACGATTGAATCTCACTACTTGCCCAAGAAAAACATCACCATCATTATGCAGAAGCCGATAAACTTGGATGAGAGAGATGAGGATAGTGATGTCGAATCAAGGCCGGTAAAAGAAAAACTTTCCGGAATGATCATCCCGGGACTCATAACGGAGAAAGGGAGTGTGAAAGTAAATTATTAAGTTTCTAAAATCCTAATTTTTAAGAATTATGACAAAGAAAAACGTCTTGATGTTATCTTTGATAGGAGTAATGATATTTGTTGTTTCAATGTACTCAGTTGATTTCGGAGTTTGCAAAGATGTTAGTTATGATTGTAGAAAAACAGCTGATTCAGTGCAGACAATTTTTAGTATTTTTCTTTTGTTATCTCTCTTCTCTCTCATCACTTACAAAATGCAGGAGGAAGTTTTTCAGGCGTGGTGGAGATTTGCGCGCTGGTTTGTCCCGATTATCATTATCGTTACATATCTCTTGAATACAAGCCACGAGCAGAGTGGTTTCGGCGGAGTCGCTCAGGGAGCTTTCGATTTCCTCATCCTTATCGTTCTCTACATCATTTTCATCATCACTTCGCTTGTCAGAATCATCCTTGCCTACAGAAGGGTGAAAAATGGGAATTATTAGGGAGAAAAGAGAGAAAGAGAGAGGTGAATAAAAGATGGTGTATAATGATAGGGTAGTTCGTACACAATGTGGTGAATAGTTGCTTTTGTAGCCCATCCCGGGCTGTAGAGGAGGTCTCAATGTTGAAGATTTTCGGCGTTATGATGGTAGCTACATCGCTCGTGGTGTTCCGGGTCGAAAATCACGGGCGTACGGCCGAAGAGCGGCCGATCAAGCTCGATCTGAAGTGTGATGCCTTGTTTGTACTCGGTCTCATACTAGCCGTGGTTGGATGAAGAGGGGACGACCATGGAGCCAATAGGAAACAAGCGGTGGAGGCTCAAAAGTCTTCACCGCGTATTATTTCTGTAGGTATCAAATGGGGTATGAGAAAAGTGGTATACTGGAGGGGTAATTTTCTAACTAAAATTCTATGCTTTTATTCAAATGGTTGGTGAGCGCGTTGGCGTTTCTGGCGTTGCCGTACATCGTAGCGGGGATTAGCGTGCAGGGCTTCGGGACGGCGCTTATCTTGGCGCTTCTGTGGGGGCTGCTCAATATCACTATCCGGCCGGTACTGCTCCTTCTGGCGCTGCCTTTCAATCTGCTGACGTTTGGCATCTTTACTTTTATTATCAACGGCTTCCTTCTGTGGCTGCTCGGAGGCCTCATCAAAGGTTTCGAAGTGCAGGGTTTCTTAGCGGCTATTCTCGGCGCTCTGGTGCTTTCGGCCGTCAGCTCTCTTACCCACTGGGTACTTCACAAAAGCGAAATGTAATTTTTGGTATAAAAAACCCGCACGAAGTGAGCGTTGGTTTGTATTGTCTATGAAACGAATAGCCGCTATTTTTCAGGAAAATATTTTTGTCAGGAATAGTATCGTTCTTTTTTCAGGAACGATGGTGGTGAACGTGCTCAATTATATTTTTCATCTTGTCGTCGGAAGAATGGTAACCCCGAGCGCTTATGGAGAAATAGAGTCGCTTATCTCGCTTCTTGCCATCATCTCGGTGCCGGCCTCGACGCTCACGCTCATTGCTACCAAATATGCGGCGGATATGAAAGCGGCGGGGAATTTTCGAGGGACATTGTCCTTGTCGAAATATCTCACCGCCAAAGTTTTCTTGTATGGCACCCCTTTGTTTCTCATCGTTTTGCTTTTTACACCGCTGGTAAAAAGTTTTCTTAATATTGAGAACAGCCTGCCCATCCTGCTTCTCTGGTGCGTGATGTTTTTTTCTTTTCTCAGCGCGGCTACTTCCGGGATCCTTACCGGGTGGCAGAAGTTTTCCAAGATGAATCTCGTCGGCATACTTTCCATTGTTCTGAAGCTTTTGTCGGTGATACTTCTTCTCCGGCTTGGTTTCGCGGTGAGCGGTGTGGTCGGAAGCTATGTCCTTTCGACGCTCTTTATCTACCTGATGAACTTGTTCCTTCTCAAGAAATTTTTTCAAAGTAACTCATCCGGAGAAGAGGAGACAACCACTCTTTCATTTGCCACTCTCAAGAGTTATATTATCCCGGTCTTTTATGGGACTCTTTCCGTGGCAATTTTGGGGAATGCGGATATGATATTTGCCAAGCATCATCTCGACGCGGCCCTCTCCGGCGGATATGGAGCTCTCTCAATCGCGGCCAAGACGATTTTCTTTGTCACCGGGGTGTTTACAACAGTACTGTTTGCTATGTCAGCCGAAGAGAGTAACCACAGCAAAAAAGATTCGCGAACCTTCCGTTTAGCTGTCTGGCTAATGGTTCTCGTTGTATTTTTTTCCGTGACCTTTCTCTCTCTTTTCCCCGAATTTGTCGTTTCGGTTCTTTTTGGCGAAAAATATCTCTCGGTAAGTCATTCTTTGGGTTGGTTCGCTCTGGCAGCCGGTATTTATTCGCTTGCCAACTTCTTTCTCCAATATTTGCTTTCTTTGCGCGAAACAAAAATTACCCTCTTCTTTTTGGCTTTATCCGGGCTTGAAATAGCCGTACTTTTCTTCTTTGGAGAGACTTTTTATGCTATAATCGGCATAACGATTGCCACACAGATTTTGGCGGTACTTTTGGGACTCTGGTTCGTTTTGAAAAGAAAACACTATGGCGAAGAAGATCTCGGTAGTTATACCGGCATATAATGAAGAGAAGAATATTCCACTTGTCAGTCAGGCGATTGTGGATGTTTTTTCGTCGCTCCCGTATGCATATGAGATTATTTTCGTAAATGATGGCAGTTCTGACAATAGCCTTCTTGAATTATTGCGTCTTGGTCAGAGCGATCATCGGATAAAGTGTCTGGATTTCTCGAGAAATTTTGGCAAAGAATCGGCGACATCGGCCGGGTGTCACGTGGCACAAGGTGATGCGATCATTACGATGGATGCCGATTTGCAACATCCGCCGGCGCTCATTTTGAAATTCCTCCAGTTGTGGGAGCAGGGTGCGGAAGTCGTCTATACCGTGCGGAAAGAAAATAAGGGCTCCAGTTGGATCAAGAAGATTTTTTCCAAGCTTTTCTATTTTATCTTCAACCGGGTTTCGGGAATGCGGACAGAGTCCGGATCGACTGATTTTCGTTTGATGGACAAAAAAGTCATCGAGGTGTTCCGTAAATTTCCCGAGCGGGAACGGATGTTCCGGGGGATGATCGATTGGATGGGATACAAACGTGAAAAAGTGGAATTTGTCGCCCCGGAGCGAATCCACGGCAACGCGAATTATTCCTATAACAAGCTTTTCCAGCTGGCGTTGAACAGTTTCACGTCTTTCTCGCTGCTCCCGCTTCGTTTGGCGGGGTATTTCGGCATTTTCATTACTTTCGTGAGCGGTCTCTTGCTTGCGATAATGCTCATCACAGATTGGTTTTTCAACCCGACTACATTCACTCCGATCGCCATTCTTGGAGTGAGCAACATGTTCTTGATCGGCATCGTACTCATCTCACTCGGCTTTATCGCTCTCTATATCGCCCGTATTCACAATGAGGTCATCAATCGCCCGTTGTATATCGTGCGGGAAAAAGTGAATTTCGATGGCGAGGAAAAAGTTGATCAATTAATGTAAGCGTGTCCTATGGAAAAGAAAAAGATCTTGGTGACGGGAGGGGCGGGTTTCTTGGGCTCGCATCTCTGCAAGCGGTTGCTCGATGACGGGCACGAAGTCGTCTGTCTGGACAATTTTTTTACCGGCAACAAGGATAACGTCATTGAGCTCATGTCGAATCCGCGTTTCGAGCTTCTGCGCCACGATGTGACGTTCCCTATTTATTTGGAAGTGAATCAAATTTACAATCTCGCCTGTCCCGCCTCCCCGATCCATTATCAATTCGATCCGGTCCAGACGACCAAGACTTCGGTGCATGGGGCGATCAATATGCTGGGACTGGCCAAGCGGACCAAGGCCCGCATTCTTCAGGCCTCCACTTCGGAAGTGTATGGTGATCCGCAAGTTCATCCGCAGACAGAAGATTACTGGGGGCACGTCAACCCCATCGGTTTCCGTTCCTGCTATGACGAGGGCAAGCGTTGCGCCGAGACGCTCTTCTTCGATTATTATCGTCAGAACCAGCTGGACATCCGTGTCGTGCGGATTTTCAATACCTACGGTCCGAATATGCATCCTAATGACGGCCGAGTAGTATCCAATTTTATCGTCCAGGCTCTGAAAAATGAAGACATCACCATCTATGGAGATGGTTCACAGACACGGAGTTTTCAGTATGTGGATGATCTGATCGAGGGAATGGTGAGGATGATGAATCAGGACGGTTTCATCGGGCCAGTGAATTTGGGTAATCCTCATGAGTTTACTATTAAAGAGCTCGCTGAAAGAGTACTTCACCTTATTCCAGAAAGCAAAAGTAAAATCATTTATAAGCCCTTGCCGGAAGATGACCCGCTGCAGCGTCAGCCGGATATTACTCTGGCTAAGACAAAGCTTGACGGCTGGGATCCGAAGATCCAGTTGGAAGAAGGGTTGGCTCGGACCATTGGTTATTTCCGCGAGTACTTTGAAAAAGATGAGAAAAAAGTGGCTTCTTGTTGATGCTGTTGTCTTTGAAAGATAAATATGAAAGCGTTTGTGTTGGCAGCGGGAGTAGGAAGCCGTATGATGCCTTTAACAAAAGAGGTACCCAAGCCTATGTTAAAGCTTCTTGGTAAGCCCTTATTACAATATATTCTCGAATATCTCCCTCAAGAGGTGAGTGAAATTATTCTTGTGGTTGGGTATAAAAGGGAAATAATCCAAAGTTATTTTGGAGAATCATTCAAAGGAAAAAAGATAACGTATCTTATACAAGAAAACCCAACAGGGACCGCAGATGCTCTAAAAATATGTCGCCCATATCTGACGGATGGTGAGCGTTTTTTACTTACCTTCGGAGATGATATTTATGATAAAGAAAGTGTTGCTCGCTGCTTGCTTCACCCATACGCTTTTTTAATAGGTGAAGTTGCTGATCCGAGGCGCTATGGTGTTGTTGTTCTTGAGAAAGACGAAACGATTTTAGAAATAGAAGAAAAGCCCCAGCAACCAAAATCAAACCTTGTCGCTCCCGGTTTGTATATTATTGATACCACTATTTTTGATTATGAAAGCTATGTCGATTTGTCTCACGAGTGTTATTTGACGCCTCTACTTAACCAGTTTGTGAAAAGGAAATCAGTTTTTGTCGAAAAGGTTGATTTTTGGCTTACTTTTGCCTATCCTGAGGATTTACAAAAAGCAGAAAAAATCCTCAAATCACATGAGAAGGGTTGACATAAATGCTAAAAGAGAGTATAATACTACGTTACTCTATTTTTGAGTGATCAGTTATAATTTGTTGTAACTGTAATGTATTTTTTACATTTAGAGGGGGCCACATGGCTGCAACAAAGAAGTTGTCAGGAGTTCCCGGCTATAGGCCTGGTTGGAGGCTGACAGTAGACGGAATGTCTGTCGAGGGCGAATGGAAAATTATTTCGCCATTTGGATCGGTAGAAACCGCCGTTGTACTCCATGCCGATGGCAGTCCGAATTTTGATCGGCCAGCGTATCGAGAGGCGCCACACGTGAATTGTGTTGTGTGGGGCCGGGACAAGGATGGCGTGGCGAAGTTCGCTGTTATCCGTCAGCCACGTCCGCATGCCGATGACCCGGAACAGTCAGGAAATGATCATCAGTCGGTAGTGTTTGGGCAGACTCCTATGGGGTTTCTCGAAAAAATTATCGGCAAGGATCTTATTCCCAGGCTCGAGGATGTGGAACATGCCGCAGAGCGTGAAGCGTTGGAAGAGGCTGGTGCGCGGGTGGTGCTCAATGTCGAGCGTCCGCCATATCCGTGGCACAATCCGAACCCGACCTTCGTCGCCACGTGGGCGGATATCGTTTTCATCGAAGTCGATCTTGCCAAGATTGCTGAACTGAAGCCCGACCGTAGCGAGCCCATCTTTTCGGCAGAGTATGTCACGGTCGGAGAGCTTCGTCATCGGATTGCAGCAGGAAAGGATGAAGCGGGTGCGGTATATCGAGGCTGCACTTCAAACTCGGTATGGCTGATATTCTTTGCCCTCCATCCCGAACTTTGGCAGTAGATACAAGGAGACTTGTGGAACTTTTTCTTAGCAACGGCTACGGAAAGGACAAGGCGTTTACCCGCAAGGGAGACGCCTTTTTTCTGCCCATTTTCTTTTCTAAGTAAGGAACCTTTGCTATACTGCAAGGGATAGATTTTTTAAAGTTTCTATGATCAGATATAGTTTCATTATCCCGGTCAAGGCTATCAATGATTATATCCATGAAGCCGTACCAAAAATCCTCCAGATCGAGCGGGATGATTACGAGATTATCATTTATCCTGATAGAGCAAACGATGAGTCGTGGCGGAAGACGAGGCAAATCGCTACCGGACATTGTGGCCCGGCGGAGAAAAGGACGAGAGCCATTCATGACGCGCTGGGTGAGATTCTTATTTTCGTCGATGATGACGCGTATCCGGAAAAAGATTTCCTCGATCATTTGGAAGAAGATTTCCGAGACCTTGGCATTACGGCAGTCGGCGGACCGGCCATCACGCCAAAGCATGATTCTTTTTGGCAGAAAGTATCCGGCGCGGTATTTCTCAGCTTTCTTTCCGGTGGCTCACCGGAGCGCTATGTGTCGGTGGGGAAGAAACGGCTGGTGGATGACTGGCCCAGTGTGAATCTTTCGATACGCAAGGATGCCTTTATAGCTCTGAATGGTTTCGATTGCGAATTTTGGCCGGGAGAAGATACAAAACTCTGTCTCGATATCATCAAGAAGATCAAGGGGAAAATCCTCTATGACCCGGCTCTTATCGTGTATCATCACAGGCGCGAGGGTTTGTGGCGGCATATGAAGCAAGTCGCAGGCTACGGGTTGCATCGGGGATTTTTTGCCAAGAGATACCCGGCAACATCGCTCCGGTGGAAATATTTTCTCCCCACGTTCTTTTTCCTGTTTGTGAGTTTCGGAACAGTCGCGGTTCTTCTTGACAGAGATTTTCTTATCTGGTATTTGGCTCTATGGAGCCTTTATTTTGTAGGTCTCCTGAAATCCGCGGTAGATATTTATCGTTATGAACAAAATATTGCTATCATAAGCCACGCTCTTTATTATATTTTTTTCACCCATCTCGCGTACGGTTTTTCTTTTCTCAGGGGTTTTTTGTGGACTTGGAAACTCAAGAGCAAACTTCGCTAAATTTACCCTGTTACCTATTCAGGGAAAATTAAACGTTACGGAAACTGTAAGACGAAGTCGCCTTATGGCACCAGTGAACAATAGCTTGAAAAGCTTCGTCAAATAGGTGATAGGGGGTTTTGACCAAGACCCCTTTTTTTGGTATCCTGAACCAGCGATAGAGGTTGATCATTGGTTACTTGTTATCGGAATTTGGTTATTGTTTATTTATGGAACAAACGGAAAACGTTCAGGCAGTAAAAAAAGATGATATTGAGATACGAATTTTTCGGGAAAAATGCATCGGTGCCGCTACGTGTGTTGTCTATGGTCCATCTACTTTCGATTTGGATGAAAAGAGCATCGCCGTCGTGAAAGAGGGGCAGTGGGATGAGTTGGAGAAGATTATTTCCGCGGCCCAATCCTGTCCGGTGACAGCTATAGAAATTTATCAAAATGGGAAAAAAATCCATCCCACTACGTAATCCCAATTATCAAACAAAAAGGTATGAATCTTGAGTCAAAAAATGCCAAGAGACCGCTTGAGAAAGAAATCATAGTCGTCGTCGGATATCCTCCGATCAAGTCGGACAAGGGAGTGGCGCTTCTCAGTCAGAATCGCCAATTTCAATATTTCAATGCCCCGACGTATATTTATCCGATGGTTCCGGCGTATGCCGCGTCATTGCTTCAGGAGGAAGGATATCGAGTGTATTGGATGGATGGTATTTCCGAGCACAAGAGCTACGATCAGTGGGTAGATGAGTTGCGAGCGACGGGCGCAGAGTATCTCATGGTGGAATCCAAGTCTCCGATTATCAAGACACACTGGAAGCAAATCAATGACCTGAAGGAAAAGTTGCCGCATCTGAAACTCATCTGGGTAGGCGACCACGTGACATTTATGCCACTGGAGCAATTCGAGCATAGCCGGGTGGATTATATTCTTCGCGGTGGGGATTACGATTTTCTTGTCACCAATCTGCTCAATCATATTCACAGGGGAGAAGAGCTGGAGGGCGGTGTCTTTTGGCGCGAAGGAAACACGGAAATCAAGGCCGTTCCGAAAGAAACATCCGCTTTGCCTACGGGTGAAAAAGTACATTCATCCGGCGCGGATTGGGTGCGTCACAATCTCGATACGTTGCCGTTCGTCGACCGTGATCTGACGCGCTGGGAGCTGTATGCCTACGAAAACGGGAATTACAAATATACGCCGGGGACCTATATGTACAGCGGGCGCGATTGTTGGTGGAATCGCTGCACATTCTGCGTGTGGGATCATACTATCAATCCCATCGGAACCTACCGCAGTTTTTCACCGGAGCGTCTGTTTGCCGAAGTGAAACACGTGGTGGACAAATACGGCATCAAGGAGATCTTTGACGATGCCGGAACGCTTTTCATCGGGCCGAAGCTCAAAAAATTCTGCGAACTTTTGATTGAGAGCGGTTACAACAAAAAAGTGATTTATGGCTGTAATATGCGTTTCAACGCCTTGAATCAGGAGTATTACAATCTGATGGCCAAGGCTGGTTTTCGCTTCATTCTTTATGGTATGGAGTCAGGCAATCAGAAAACGCTCGATAAGCTGGACAAGGGCACGAAGGAGGCGGATACGATCAATGGCTCACGTATGGCATCGAAAGCCGGGCTGGAACCACACGCGACCATTATGCTCGGCTATCCATGGGAAGACTATGAAGACTCCAAACGTACCATCGCTGTCGCCAAATATTGTTTCAAGAAAGGCTATTTCAGTACGATGCAGGCCACCATCGTCGTGCCATACCCGGGAACGCCGCTTTGGAAGGAATGCAAGGAGAAGGGCCTGCTCTTGACCGAAGATTACGATGATTACGATATGCGCGGATCGGTGATGAAGATCCCCATTACGCAAGAACAGCTTTTGCATCTTACCCAGGACCTCTACTCGGCATTTCTCTCGCCTCAGTTCATCTTCCGCAAGATCATCAGTATCCGCAGTTTTGATGACATCAAGTTTTTCATTTCGGCCGGGAAAAAATTGCTTGGACACTTGCTCGATTTCGATCCCAATCAGACCAAGGTCGGTTTCGCTTCCAAGAAATTTTGGAAGAATGCTTTTGGCAAGCTGACTGGCCATTTCGTGGCTTCAAAAACGACGGTGGATGCCGAGAAAGACAAGGTTCGTCTGGAAGATAGCGCCGTCAATCGCTGACAGATTTCGGAAAGAAATGATTACGGTATTTTCCCTCGGATCACTTGCAAGTTTTCTTGCAAGTTTTTGTTTTGTGGGTCGATTTGCAAAGCTTGCTCTATATATTCCGAGGCCTTTTGAAAATCGCCTTGATTGAAAGAAATAGCGGCTAGATTCTGATACGACTGCCATAAACGCGGATTGAATTCCAAGGCTTTCTGATAGTTTTCTATAGCCAAATCGATTTTTCCCATATCACGATATGTGTTGCCCAAATTATGATAAGCATCGGCATAACGAGGGTTTATTTCAACGGCTTTCTTGAATTCTTCCACCGCTTTTTCCGGATTGCCTTGTCGGGCATAGACATCGCCTAAATTGTTGTGGATAACTTGTCCGGAAGGTGACGTCTTGGCCGTGGCAATCCAAAGTGTATCTTCATTTTTCCAATCCATACCTCGGATAATTGTTCGGATAGAGAGGGATAAAATTATAATCACGAAAAGAGCTACAAGCGCGTGCTTATACTTTTCGTTTTTCTCTTGCGCTTTTTCCCAAACCCAATTAAAAAATATCGCCACGACGACAAAAATTCCGATGGATCCCAGGTAAACATAGCGCTCGGCGACAATCCAGGAAACACCAAGTGGTGTGAGTGTCGGAGAAAGAGCAATAAGAAAAAAAGATAACCAGAAAAAAACTGTCTTATTCTTTTTCCAAGTGAAAATAATCGCTGCTAAGAATAAAATAAAAATAAACAGCATAAAAATATAGGTTCCGGAAGAAAATGACATTTCAGTGTGGTATAAAGAGAGTTTGTCCGGCCACAGCAGAAGCTTCAGATAGTTGATAATGGCAATCGGTATTTGGACAAAAATCGAATGGATATTTGTATCTTGGTATTCCTCAGTTTTGATAGAGGCCATTCTTTGCCCGATTTTAGAGATATATATAATTGCCCAAATAAAACTCAATCCGGCGTAGGGCAATAGCTTCTTCCAATTATTTTTGAGATTCCCCCAGATAAACTCAAAAATTATAAAAATCAAAAATAGCGGTATTATTTTTTCGGAAGCAATAAGCGCTAAAAAAAAGAAGAAATATGACGCAAATAGTCTTTTTTTGTTTATTCTCGTGATAAAAAGAAAAAAGGAAATTAAAAACATAAAAACCGATAGGGCATATGGCATAGCGGAAATCCAAACAACTGTTTCGGTCAGAACAGGGTGGACAGCAAAAAGAATTGCCGCGAAAACAGCAATTCTTTTTTTTGAAATAATACTTAAAATAGAAAAGATAAGAAAAACTGAACCGATATGAGAAATAACATTGATTAAGCGAAAGAAGAAAGGAGATAATCCAAATAAACTAACAATGGTAAAATGAAAGAAGCGTTGCAGGCTCCCCAGTAGTGAAGGATCCAGTATATTGCTAAAATTTTTAATAGTAGCAGTGCTGCCTGAAATGACCGGGATATCATCCGATACAAAGCCGCTTCCCAGAGAATTGAAATAAATCACAAAAATCAAGAAAAACAATCCGATGAAAATAAACAAGTTTTTTTGAAAAAATTCGGCAAAAACAAAATCTGTTTGCCGGTTTTCCGGAATATCTCCCGGTGTATTGTTCCGGGTATATTTATTATATTTTTCTAAGCGCCAGATTTTTTTTAGATATTTTTTGATTATTTCTTGTTCAACGTCCAAGTTCTCAGCAAGCGTTTCTATAGGGAAATGCTTGATGTTTTTATGGATATATTCTTTCTGTTTCGATGTCAGACCCATAGTATTGTGGCTTTAAAGCAACGTTTCTGCTAGTATTATAGTATATTGCAAACATAAAATCTATAATCCGAGTGGGATCAGAGAGAGTACTCTCTTGCCTATGAGTTTACCTATACATTTATTCATTCATTTCTTCTTTGCTTTTGTGGCCGGGGGCATTTCTTGGTTCTTTTTTGGTAATCCGGTTTTATCCTTTATTTCAGGATTTCTTGGCGGAGTGCTCATTGATTTGGATCATCTTATTGACTATTTTCTGGCTTTTGGCTCTCGCTGGAATCTCAGTTATTTTATCCGCGGATATCAGTTTTTGAAAAGCGACAAAGTGTATGTATTGTTCCATGGTTGGGAATACGTTATACTGCTGGCAATCGTTGTTTGGGCAGTTGGAGCGCAGTCAAGCCTGGGAGTGGCTTTGTTCGCGTTGGGATTAGGGGGATTGTTTCATCTGATTGCGGATACGCTGATCAATCACGGGATGTCATTTCGGGCGTACTCGATCCTCTATAGATTGGTGAACAAATTTGAAGTAGAAAAAATAGTGACCCCTGAACATTATCTGGAGCATATGAGAGAAAAGCAATCAACTCGTTTTGAATAAAAATATGCTTGTTTCAGTCATTATCACGACTAAGAACGAAGAGAAGAATATAGAGAACTGTCTAAAATCAATCAAAGAGCAGGGTTACCCTCAAGAATTGATTGAAGTTATTGTTGTTGATAATAATTCTACCGACAAAACAAAAGAAATTGCTCTTCGTTATACTAACCAGGTTTTTGATAAGGGCCCGGAAAGATCCGCCCAAAGGAATTTTGGCGTTGAGAAGTCCAAGGGGGAATATTTTCTCTATCTGGATGCGGATATGACTTTGCATAAAGATGTTATCAAACATTGTGTAGAAAAAATTTCTGTCATTTCCGCTACCTCTCTTGTCATTCCCGCGGAGGCGGGAATCCAGGTTAGTAATCCCGACATTGTCGCCCTCTATATTTCAGAAATCGTGATGGGCAAAAAGTTTTTTTCCCAAGTTCGCAGGTTTGAACGAAGTTTTTATGACGCGACGGTTATTGACTGCGCGCGTTTTATCAAGAAAAGCGCTTTTCAAAAAGTAGGAGGCTTTGATGAGAATCTGACTGGTCCGGAAGATTGGGATTTGGATAAAAAATTGCGGAAAATCGGAACGACAGCTCTCGTGAAGACACCAATATATCATAACGAAGCAGAGTTTGAATTGAGGAAGTATCTGGACAAAAAAGGGTACTATGCCAAGAAATTTGATACCTATATCGCCAAATGGGGAAAAAATGATCCAGACTTGCAAAAGCAATTCGGCTTGTACTACCGGTTTCTTGGAGTTTTTGTGGAAAAAGGGAAGTGGAAAAAAATGTTTGCTCACCCACTACTGACTTTTGGCATGTTTTTTCTTCGATTTCTCGTCGGATTGAAGTTTGTGTTGAGATAGGATATTTTATAAAATAGGTAAGGAAAGTATTCCTGGCTTGGTTAAAGCAAATTCGAACTTTCTTTGGAAAGAAATACTATGCACGAACTACCTATTCAGAAAAAACATATCGTTCAACAAAGAGAACTTCCTTCTGAATACGCATCCTATAAACGCGAAGATCTCCCGACTGTTCAAGAAATATGGGAGCAAATTCAGGCTGTCAACGGCGAGGTCAATAGAGCTCGAGAGCATAAAAATTTTCAGGAAATACCTGCGGATCAACTGCACCAATGCATTGAGGATTGTCTCAATGAAATCGATGCTATAGAGCGAGCGGCTAGAAACAAAGAGAAATGGAAAATTTCTGCAGAAATGGCACAGCGAAGGCATCTGATAGTAAACCTTGCTGCGCCTGGAACCTATTATCTGTCATCGAAAAATGATAAATATCGGGATAAGCCATGGGCGACCCTTTTGGATCGGGAAAGAGCGGATACCTCAGCTATCTTGGGGATACAAATTGCCGCTCAAACAACCGGTCAAAACCATTCTTTGTTTACAAAGTCGCGCATTCTCGATGGTCTTGATCCGGATCTGAACAGGCTCCGCCCTGATGTGCACGAAAGTATCGAAGCATCTGGGACACATTTTTTGTATATTGGGACTGAACAAGAGGGGGACGCCATTAGAAAAGTTCTTGCCTCACCGACTTCTTTCATTCCTGAAGATGTGGTCACGATCATTGATCAGTCTATCGGGAATACGCTCGATTCGATACACGCCCTGAAGCAATTTTTGCAGAGTTCCTACCCACCTGGAGAAACAACTCACGGAAAGCCTTTGAGTATTGACTTCGTCATGGGAGCTCAGGCTTTGAGGACTTTGCGGATGTGCAATAAATTTGATGTTATTCCTTCAGAGGCTCTAGTCAACCTTTTTCCGATGGCGACTCCTCAAAGTGGCATAAGAGAATACCCGAAAAATGAAATAAGTGGTACCATCTACTATGCCTTGACAAACGATGCTTCCTTGAAGCCGGTTCCCTACTCGTTGATGGGGGAAGATAACATCTTATAATGGTAAAAAGTTATGAAAGTAGTCATACTAGCTGGAGGTTTGGGGTCACGTTTAAGTGAAGAAACGTCAATAAAACCGAAACCGATGGTGGAAATTGGGGGAAAGCCAATTTTGTGGCATATCATGAAAATATATTCCCACTATGGATTCAATGATTTTGTCATTTGTTTGGGATACAAGGGCTACTATATAAAAGAATGGTTCAACAACTATTACCTGCATAATAGCGATGTGACATTCGATTTGGAAAAAAACAGTATACAGTACTGTAAAAATTGGGCGGAAAAGTGGAAAGTGACACTGGTGGATACCGGCGAAGATACTATGACAGGTGGACGCATAAAGAGGATCCAAGAATATGTCAATAATGAGACCTTCATGTTGACGTATGGTGATGGTGTGGCTGATATAAATATTATGGAGCTTCTTCAATTTCACAAACAGCATAAAAAGATAGCGACGGTGACAGCAGTCGTTCCGGAGGGAAGATTTGGCACCCTAAAAATAAATAAAGAAGGTGGTGTCACAATTTTTGGGGAAAAGAAAGATAATAAAAATAGAATTAATGGGGGTTTCTTTGTTCTTGAGCCGAAATTTTTTGACTATTTGAAAAATGATGAAACAGTACTTGAAAAAACGCCTCTTGAAACACTCGCGGAAGAAGGTGAATTGAAAGCTTTTTTCCATGACGGATTTTGGAAACCTATGGACAGTTTAAAGGATAGGCATACTCTTGAGGGATTATGGGAAAGCAAACAAGCTCCCTGGAAAATGTGGGAAAATACTCATGATCACTGCAAACATGAATAATTTTTTCAAAGATAAAAAAGTACTTATTACGGGGCACACCGGATTCAAGGGATCTTGGCTTACTCAAGTGTTGTTAAACTGGGGAGCCGAAATCACCGGAGTGGCGCTTGTACCCAGTACGCAACCGAACCTATTTACCATCCTGAAGCTCGAAAAAAGAATCAGGAATAATTACTTGGATATTCGAGACTTTCAAAAAGTGAAAGACCTCTTGATGAAGGAAAAACCTGAGATTCTTTTTCATTTTGCGGCCCAGCCGATCGTGCGAGACAGCTATGACGACCCTTTGAAAACATATACCACCAATACTTTGGGAACAGCCAATGTCTTGCAAGCGATCAAAGAAACCGGGTGTGTGAAGTCTGCGGTTATCATTACTACCGATAAAGTATACGAAAATAAAGAATCGCACCATCCGTATAGGGAGAATGATCCGTTGGGAGGCTATGATCCGTATAGCGCCAGCAAAGCGGCTGCTGATATCATTGCCCAATCCTATATCCGGTCTTTCTTCCATCCGGACGATTTTGGTACAAAACACAGCACGCTGGTTGCCGTAGCGCGTGCCGGAAATGTCATCGGAGGAGGCGATTGGTCTCCCTATAGGTTGGTTCCCGACATTGTGAGATCTATTTATGAAAAAAAAGAAAGAATTATCATCAGGAATCCACAAGCTATCCGTCCATGGGAACATGTGCTGGAACCGCTTTCGGGGTATCTGATGTTGGCGGAGAAGCTGTATAATGGTGAAAAAAGTATCTCTGGCGCCTGGAATTTCGGTCCGGACGAAGAAAGCTTTGTTTCTGTCGAAAAGCTGGTTGATGAAGCCGTACGAATCTTGGGGAAAGGGGAGATACAAATCAGCCCAGACGATTCCAAGCATGAAGCCGGTATTCTGAAACTCGATACGAGCAAGGCAAAGAATCTTCTCAGTTGGAAACCGAGACTCTCTTTCAATGAGAATCTGTCACTGACTTTCGAATGGTATAGAAACTACTATGAAAAAATCGAGGACCCGATTGAATTTACAAATACCCAGATAGATTCTTTCTTCAAGTAGTAATTATTACCTTTTTTGCATCGTAAGGCGGCATTGACATAACTTGTAAAAAATGCTATAATGGACTTTACCTAAATAGGTAAAAATGTCCGTTCCAAATTCAATAGAGAAGAGGTGAAAAGTGGATAAATTTGCAATAAAGGCTTTAAAGAGCCTTGCAATCGGGCTGGAAACGAATTCAGCTACGAAGGACGAGGTGAAAGCAGCCGCCGTGGCAGTACTTGGTTTGGTTGACCCGCGGGAACCGTATGGTTCGGCTCTCTTCAATGCTTTGGCACGACTAACCATTTCCGTGTGTGTGGAGATGGTGATCTTGCGAAAAGCTGCGGATTCATCGCAAGAGGTGCTTCTCCGCAAGCGGGGAGCCGACGAGGTCTACGCTCATCAATGGCACGCGGTAGGCTCGTCGTTCCGTCCCGGTGACCCAGTAGCCAAAACGAGCGCTCGGGCGCTTCGGGAATTGGGGAATATACCCCTTCCGTCACCCGTTTTTCGTGGGCACTTCAACTGTCTCACCGAGGAGCGCGGGCACTACGTCCAGTTGATTTACGCCATCGACGCCACGGGTGTGGAAATACCCACAATGCCGGGGCATATCGAATGGTTTTCCACTGAGGCCTTGCCCCAAGACCTCGTCGAGAACCACCGCGAAGTAGTGCTTCCGGTGGCTCTCGGACACTATGACTCACGCGACATGGAAAGCTTCGTTCGCTGATCAGGCGGGGATCGATTCGGCCTTGTGCAAGATATTTGCGCAAGGCCGTTTTATTTATCATAAAATCTCAGATTTTGAAGAATGACGTATTTGCCGTCTTTTATTGGTTTTTCCTTTCAAACCGTGTATACTATGCATACTAATTACTGAGAGCGGTCCCATGGATACGTCTTTAAAGGATTCCATAAAAGCAGAATATAACAAGAGATTTCCTCAAAAAAAGTTTATTCCTGGGGAATCGGTAGTGCCCGTTTCAGGGAAGATTTTCGATGCACAAGAAATGATTGGAATGACCGAGGCTGTTTTGGAAGGCTGGTGGACTGAGGGCCACGTTGCCGAGGAATTCGAGAAGAAATTGGCTGAATTTGTCGGAGTGAAATTCTGTACCACGGTCAACTCGGGTTCTTCCGCCAACTTGACTGCCTTCACCGCCTTGACTTCGCCTTGGCTTGGAGAAAAAAGAATCAAAGCGGGTGATGAAGTGATCACAATCGCGGCGAGCTTTCCGACAACTGTCAACCCCATTATTCAAAACGGGTGTGTTCCCGTGTTCGTCGATATCGAGATGAAGACCCTCTCTATCGATACCTCGCAGATGAAGAAAGCCTTGAGTAAGAAGACACGCGCGGTGATGGTGGCTCATACTTTGGGAAATCCTTTCGAGGTGAAAAAAGTCCGAGATTTTTGTAAAAAACATCGTCTCTGGTTTATCGAAGATAATTGTGATGGTCTTGGTAGCGAATATGACGGGCAAAGAACCGGTTCTTTCGGCGATATTTCGACACTCAGCTTTTATCCGGCACATCATATCAGTACTGGTGAAGGGGGCGCTATCTTCACGAACAACGCTCTGCTTCACAAGGCCATTCGGTCTATCCGTGACTGGGGAAGGGATTGCTGGTGCCCGACGGGGAAAGAAAATACCTGCGGAGTGCGTTTCAATTGGAAACTAGGCGAATTGCCTCAGGGCTATGATCATAAATATATTTATTCCCATATCGGTTATAACCTCAAGATGACCGATATTCAGGCCGCTTGCGGATTGGCTCAGCTGAAAAAATTGGACTCATTCATACGGCAGAGGCGAGAGAATTATGCCTCTTTGCGGAAAAAGTTAGCCAAGTTCCATACGTACTTCGATATCGTCGAAGCAACAGAGAAGAGTAAGCCCAGTTGGTTTGGGCTATTGCTTACTTTGAAAGATGACTGCGGTTTTCAGCGCAAGGACTTCACGCAATACTTGAATACCAAGAAAATAGGCACCCGTCTTCTTTTTGCTGGCAATATCACCAAACAACCGTATTTTATCAACTATCAGGTACCCTATCGCAAGATTGGAGATCTCAAGAATACGGATAAAGTGATGAACCAAACACTCTGGCTTGGGGTGTATCCGGGCATAACTGAAGAAATGATTGATTGGATTGCCCAATCCTTTGAAGATTACTTTGAACAGTTCAAATAAAAAATATGAAAGCATCAGATTATATTATTGATTTTATTCATGAACAAGGCATTGATCATGTTTTCGGCTATATCGGAGGGGCCATTACTCACTTGGTAGATTCCATGGATAAGTCAACGACCGTCAAATATATTCAGGTGTATCACGAGCAGACAGCGGCATTGGCAGCCGAAGGGTACGCAAAAAATTCCGGAAAAACAGGCGTAGCCATGGCAACGAGTGGTCCCGGCGCTACCAATCTCATGACAGGAATAGCGGATGCCTATTTCGATTCCATCCCGACCGTCTTTATCACCGGCCAGGTCAACACGTACGAATTCAAATATGACAAGCCGATCAGACAGCAGGGATTCCAGGAGACGGATATCGTAAGCATCGTCCAATCAATTACCAAGTACGCCACTATCGTCAGTGACCCGAAAAAAATCCGCTATGAGCTTGAGAAAGCGTTTTATATGGCCAAGGAGGGCAGGCCGGGGCCGGTAGTCATCGATATTCCTATGGATATCCAAAGAACGGACATTGATCCTGAAAAACTTGAGGGTTTCAGCCCAGAGAAAGAAGGGACGCAGGCCGAAGAGGTTTCTGAGGAAGCTTTTCAGGAAATTATCGCCCTGCTCAAGCGAAGCAAGCGGCCTATCATACTTGCCGGAGGCGGGATTATTCGCGGAAAAGCGGAAAAAGAACTCCTGCAATTTGCAAAAAATAACCATATTCCTGTAGTCGCGTCACTCATGGGCAAGGGGTGTTTCCCCGAAAATGATGATTTATTCGTGGGTGTTATTGGCGCTTACGGGAATCGTTGTGCCAACATCACACTGGCAAATGCTGACCTCTTGTTCGCGCTCGGCTCGAGAATGGACACGAGACAGATCGGTACGCTATTAAAAAGTTTTTTACGGGGTGGAAAGATTATTCATATTGATTTGGATAAGAATGAGATTGAATACCACCGGCTTGAAGGCAGGATAAAAATAAGAGCTGACGTAAAAATTTTCTTGGAAAAGATGAACAATCATCAGGATGCGAAAGAAGCGCAGGAAGAATGGCTCAGTTACATGAGAAAAATCAGAGAAAAGTATTCTCAAGTCAAGGAAGTTGAAAAGAATTGTGCCAATAAGCTTCCTTACGAAATGATATGGCTCATCGATAAAAATGCCAAAGAAGACCAGATCTATTGCGTGGATGTCGGGCAGAACCAGATGTTTGCCTTCCAAGCGCTTCAAATACGCGCTGGTCAGAAATTCTTTACCAGCGGCGGATTGGCACCCATGGGTTGTGCTGTACCATTTGCCGTGGGGGCGAGTTTTAGCGATGAGAAGAAAAAGAACATCGTGGTTATTACCGGGGACGGTGGACTCCATATATCCGTCCAGGCTCTGATGCTTATTTCCCAATACGATTTACCTATTAAAGTCGTCGTACTGAACAACTATGCTCTGGGTATGATCACTCAGTTTCAGGATCTCTATTTCGACAAAAAAAAGGTGGGTACAACAAAAAAGGGCGGCTATGTGGTTCCGAATTTCAAAGCTCTCGCCAGAGCCTACCACCTTCCCTATTACAGGATCGATAAGAAAAACCTCGCAACGTACGGTGAAATAGTAGGAAAACCCGGACCATGTTTTATAGAGGTCGTCATTCGCGGAACAACGGAGGTCTATCCAAAATTGGAAGTGAATAATCCCATTGAAGATATTAGCCCAAAACTCAGCCGGGAAGAGTTAAAGGAAAGTATGATCATCGATCCGATCAGCACTGAAGCCGCCTTCTAACTACCCATTCCTATTTACCGGTAATGAAATACAGGCAGTTGAACATCATATGAGAAATATAGCCATACTGGGTGCTACAGGATATATTGGAAAGTCTTTGGTTCAGCACTTATCTAGACAAAAAGAAGATAAGTTTTTTTTATTTGCCAGATCACAGGAAAAGTTGAAAAAACTTTTGTATGTCACTGATCGTAATCCGCTATTTACCACCGGATCATTCCAGAAATTTTCTGCCGGCCACTATGATGTTGTGATAAATTGTGTTGGGATGGGTAATCCGAATGAGGTAAGGAAGTCAGGAATGAAAATTATTCAAGTTACGGAAAAATTTGATAATTTGATTTTAAAATACTTAGAGAAGCACCCGAACACACTGTATATAAATTTGAGTAGCGGGGCAGTGTATGGAAAAATAATTGAGAAGCCTCTGGAAATTACTTCACAATCTGTTATCGACATAAACAACCTTGACTCTGGTGATTATTATGCTATCGCCAAAATGAACTCAGAGGCAAAGCACAGGGCATTGCCAAATTTCAATATTGTTGATATTAGGGTTTTTTCTTTTTTCAGCCATTTTATTGACTTATCTTCCGGTTATCTCCTGGCTGATATTATAAACTCTTTGCGGTATAAAAAGGAACTGATAACGAGTCCGGATGATATTATTCGTGATTATGTCGGTGCGGTCGAGCTTTGGGATCTGATGAAACTAATAATGAAAAAAAGAACGGCGAATGATGTCTTCGATATTTATAGCGCTAAGCCGGTATCGAAATTTGCATTGCTTAAATACTTAAAAAGAAGATACGGATTGCAATACTCGATAGTGAAAACTTCTCGGAAACAAAGCCCTACCGGTATCAAAAAATTTTACTATTCAAAAAATAGAAAAGCCAAAAACATAGGCTATTCCCCAAAAAAAACTTCTTTAGAAATAGTTGATGATGAAATTAAGTACTGTTTACTCCCATGAACATCGAAAAATACTCGGAAGTAGCCCCCCAATATTACCAGGAGGAGGTTCCTCAACTTCTTGATAAGTACTTACTGAGTACCAAATTTTCGAATATTTTGGATTGTGGATGTGGGGATGGGCCTTTGCTGTATGCTCTCTGCAGGCGGGAGGATTTTGGCACAAAGAAAATATTTGCCATAGATCTCTCACAAAAACGAATAGAGCTGGTGAAAAAAATAAGCACCAATATTATTGCCACGGTGGATAGCGCTGAAGAGATGGACACCATTGCTGACCAAAGCATCGATTTTTTCATCTCTACGCAAGTAATAGAACACGTAGATGACAAAAAAATGATAATGAAAATAGCTGAAAAAGTGAAAAGCGGGGGAACAATCTATGTATCCACTGTATTTAAGAAGTGGTATGGCTGGTATTTCTACCGAAATCACGGAACGTGGGTTCTGGATCCGACTCATTTGAGAGAATACTCTTCCGATGAACAACTCTTGGACTTATTTGATAAGAGAGAATTTGTGTTGTTGGAGAACAGGAAACAACTGCAATGGTTTCCTGTTTCTGATTTCTTCATAAAAAGATTGGGGTTGAAAGACAGGAAGCTATATGAAAATAGGCTTATGCAGATCATCCGAAAAGTGAAAATACCGATTTTAGGCTATTATAATTGGGAAATTGTCATGAGAAGAGTATGATGTCTGGCCAAGAACCATTGACAATAAGCGTGGTTATTCCGACGTATAATATGGCGCATGTTATTGGTGATACGATCAAGAGCGTCCTCAATCAGTCATACGGAAATTTTGAAATAATCGTTCAAGATAATGATTCTCAGGATAATACCGCGACCGTAATCCGATCTTTTGCCGATCCTAGGATCAAATACTTCAAAAACAGCGCTAATCTCGGGTATGCCAAAAATCTTATTGCCGGATGGAAAAATTGCACTGGTGATATTCTCTATTTCTTGGGGGCGGATGATGTATTATCAAAAAACGCTCTCAAAGAAACAAGCGCGGCTTTTATGAGAGATGAAAACATCGGAGCGGTGACGCGGTCGTATTTCTGGTTTCAAGGCTCTACAGAGCATATACGGACTCCGATAAGGGTAACCCCGATACTCAATGAACATCAGGATGAAACAATTGATATTCATAATATTCAAAAAGCGATGTATGTTATGCATAATGAGATTTTGGGTCAGTTATCAGGCCTGGCTTTTCGGATACAATACTTACAAGAGAGTTTCTTCACCAGAGAGAACAATTGGATAGCGCATGGATACCCGTTTCTTCATATTTTTAAAAAGCACCCGGTAGTTTTTTTGAAAAATCATCAGGTAGCGGTGAGAATAGGGGAAAACACGATACGACAAAAAGGGAATACGTTCTATCTCATATCGCCCACAAAACGGTGGATCGAAATGCTGGACGAAATATTGTATGAAGATGAATTTAAGGAATTAAAAACATGTTTCATTAAAAAAATTATTGCTTCCAATTACGTTGGTCTGGTTCAAATCAAATCCTACGCGGGTATGTATTTCCTCCTCCGAGAAATTGGTTATTTGCTGAAATATAGGATATCAAATATCTTGAGTGTCAGATTCTGGTTTTTTTCTCTGGGGAGCATAGTGGTTCCCGGCTTTCTTTTGGGGAGAATGGCTGACTACTACAAAAATCGAATCAACAGTAAAATTATGAAGGAAATTCATTTTGAGTACGATCTAAGCAGTAAACAAACATAATAGTATGGGATTGACCTCATCCAATTTGAAATTTATCCTAAAGAAAAGCAAGAAGTATGCATTTACCGGCCCTCTTCTGACTTTTGGAAATCAGGATATCTATGCCACTGCGGAGAATATCAGGCGTTGGGCGAAAGAAGACGATATTCTTTTGTCTCAACCAGAGAAGATTCTGCTTTCGACGAGCGGAGATGTGCCTACCATCAACAAAGAGGCGAAAGAGTATATCCATGCCAAAACTTTCTTTGAATTTTTGGGGATCCGAGAAGCTGACTATTACGACATTGACAAATTTGATTTTGATCGGCCCAAGATCATTCACGACCTGCAGTACCCGGTTGATGCCAAGTATCATGATTTTTTCAATCTTATTGTAGATAGTGGAACATTGGAGCATATCTTTGACGTGAGAGCGGTGATGGAAAATACCGTGAAAATGACCAAAGTAGGGGGGTATGTGCTGCAATTTATACCCGCTCAAAACTTCTTGAATCACGGATTCTATCAATTTTCCCCGACATTTTTTTATGACTTTTTTACAGCCAATGGCTTCGAAATCGTTGAATCTTATCTGATAGAAGTCCGAGGCAGATCGGACAGATACCACTCATATGATCAGGAAAAAGATTATACGGGGGTATTTTTCAATCCGCGGAACCGACTGGTGAATTGCTTTCTCTCGAGAAAGGTCAAAAAGGTGGATCACATAGAACTTCCTGATCAATTCTTTTACAAAAAGCTGGCCGAAGATACGAAAAAAGTTGCACAAGATTTCCGGAAGTCCGGGTTCGACAAGGTAAGCACGTATTTTCGCTCCTTGATCCCCATCAGATTTCACGGCTTATTTTTTGGATTGTATACGTTTTTGAAAAGGATGTCGTCAAAAAGAAAGTACATTGATATAAGAAAATAGTATGGAGAACAATGTTCCTCATCTGGCTAAGAAAAAAATAATTTTCATAGCCAATCTTGATACCGGCCAAGGGATGAGCGGTGGGAGTAGAATCTATTTCGAGTTGCTGAAAAAAATTCCCGAGAATTTTGAGACTTTTTTCTTTGGTTCTCGTGGTACTATCAAACGCCTACAGCAGGAGAACGTGAAGAATACTACGTTTTTTGAGACGGATAAAAGTGATAAAACGAATCTCTATTCATTGTTTGGTGTTTTCTATCACTCTCTCACAAGGCTTATTAAAGGTATTAGTATTGTGAGAAAAGAAAAAGACATAATAGAGAACGCAAACTACGTATTTTCGACTTCAGACTTTCTGCCTGATGTTATTCCGGCGATATTTCTCAAATGGAAGCAGCCTCACACAAAATGGATTGCGGCTTTTTATTTTTTTGCACCAAAGCCGTGGCAGAAGGTCAATCCTTACGCGACTTCTATTGCCAGAAGAATCATGGGAGTTGGATATTGGCTGACACAGTTACTCAGCTATTGGTTGATAAGAAAATGGGCTGATTTGGTTATTTCCTGTAATGAACTTGACAGGAAAATTTTCACACAGGAGGGATTCCCCGCAGAAAAAATCATATCAATCTATGGGGGGGTGGATCTGGATTTTATAAATAGTGTTCCGGCTCCGCAGGAAAAGAGCTACGACGCTGTATTTATGGCTCGCTTTCATCCCCAGAAAGGACCTTTGACAGCCGTACGGGCTTGGGAAGAGGTTGTGAGAAGTATGCCGCATGCCCAATTGGTGATGATTGGCAATGGTTCGGAAGAAGCTCAAGTCATTTCTTTTATTAAAGAAAAACATCTGGAGCAAAATATCACATTGGTAGGCTTTAAGGATGGAGTAGAGAAGTATACTCTTCTAAAATCCGCTAAAATTTTCCTCCACTCAGCTATTTATGAAACCGGTGGGATGGCGGCAGCCGAAGGCATGGCATGTGGGCTTCCGGTGGTTGCTTTTGACCAAGAAGGTTTTGAGTATTGCTATCCACAGGGGCTCTTAGCAGTGTCTCCTATAGGGGATTATCGCAAAATGGCGGAGGCAGTCCTGCAACTGTTGTATAACGAAGAAAAATATAGTACCCTTAAGAACGATGCTCTGGAGCTCGTTTCACGGGAATGGGATTGGAAGAAAAGGGTCTCTTTTATTCTGGATAAAATGAGAAATTTAGGAGATTAATTGGTTTAACTGTTTTTGTATGAAAAGGCAACCGGTAAAAATAGCCAAGCACTGCAGAACATGCAAATCGTCGGATTTGGAGAAGATTCTCTCATTAGGCGATATGCCGATGGTGAATAATTTTTTGACTTCGTACCAGTTAGATCAGCCTGAATTGAAGTTTCCTTTGACAGTCGTTTTTTGTCCGAAGTGCGGTATGGTCGAGACACTGGAAGTGGTGAATCCATCTCTCATGTATACCAACTACGTCTATATCTCGACATTCTCCAAAACTATGGCCGATCACTTTGATACGTTGGCCAAGTCGCTTATAGAGCGATTCGGGATGACATCGCGTTCATTGGTGGTAGAGATGGGGAGCAACGACGGACTTTTTTTGAAAAAGTTCAAGAAATACGGTGTAAAGGTCCTGGGTGTGGATCCTGCCAAAAACCTTGCGAAAATCGCCAATCAGGAAGGTATCGAAACTTTAGATACATTTTTCAGCAAGAAGATCGCCGGTAAAATCGTCAAAGAAAAAGGTCGGGCCTCTCTGGTAATCGGCACCAACGTGTTCGCACATATCGATGATCTTGACGACGTTCTGAAAGGTTTGAATACCGTTTTGAAAAAAGATGGTATTTTTGTTGCAGAATTTCCCTACCTTGTTGATCTGGTTTCCGGCGTGCAATTCGATACTATCTATCATGAGCACCTGAGTTACTTTTCGATGAAACCATTGGCGCACCTGTTCAATCGTTTCGATCTGGAACTTTTTGATGTGGAACGAACCCCGGTACATGGCGGATCGGTGATAATCTATGTGAAAAGAAAGGGGATAAAATCGGCGCAAACTGCGCGGCTGAAGCGTTTGTTGGCGGAAGAGGAAAGGCTAGGAATCCACAAGAAGAAGACTCTTGATGTGTTCGCAAAAAAAGTGCTCGTTATCAAAAGGGATCTCAACAAGCTTCTTGCCAGCTTGAAGAAAAGAAAAAAGAAGGTTGTGGGTTTTGGAGCTCCGGCCAAAGGCAACATTCTTCTCAACTACTGCGGCATTGATGGCAAACTCATTGATTACTTGACGGACAACATCCCGTACAAGCATGGGCTCTATGCGCCAGGAACACATTTGCAAGTTTTCCCAGAGGAGAGAGTAGCGGAAGAACAGCCGGATTATCTCCTTCTTCTTCCATGGAATTTTAAAAAAGAAATACTTCGTAAGTTGGGGAATTATAGAAAAAAGGGTGGGAAGATTATCATTCCTGTACCAAAAGTTGAAATCATTTAGAAGTAAAAAATTCAAGGTATAAAAATTTGCTGCAATGAGCGAGCTTAAGTGTAAAGTATGTGTTTCCTCGAGTAACCGTAAGCTATTTACTTCAAAAAATGTTCATGGCCGGCATCTTTTGGGGGACGAGAAGTTCTCGGTCATTGAATGTTTGAAGTGCAAGACTGTCTTCACGGATGTCGTCGTCGATGCCGGTTATTATAAGAAGTATTATCTTGAGGACTATTATGATCCTACGTCAGCAACGGATAACGTTGTAGCACGAGCTGTTTTGGGATGGGTGGATTTCTTGGGACACTGGCGTCGCATGAGGACAATAAAAAAATTCGCGCAAAAAGGGAAAAAGTTATTGGAAATAGGCTGTGGACGTGGCGCATTTCTGGCTCGATTACCGAAGTACTTTGAGAAGTACGGGGTGGAAATCAATGACGACGGCGTTTCTTACATCAAGGCGCATTATCCGGATGTGACGGTATACGGCGAGAAAATCGACTTGCCCGGATTTTCGGGAAATCGGAAGTATGATGTGATTATAATGTGGCATGTTTTGGAGCATATTGACGATCCGAATAGTTTTTTTCAGGCCTTGAGAGGACTCCTCGCCCCGAATGGCGTTTTCATCTGTGATATACCGAACAGAGATAGCTTGGGGTTTACCATTACAAAGAGCAATTGGTTTCATCTTGACACGCCGAGGCACCTTTTCTTTTATAATTATACAAGCCTCAGGGCGTTACTTAAGAGACATCAATTAGAAATAATTTCTTTTTCGGCTGATCCTTACTATTACTTTCATGATTTATCTGCCAGTTTCTATGGAAAGTTTAAATGCAATAATCGGTTTATCAATAGAGCGCTGTTTATTCTCATTGTGCCACCGATGCTGGTAGTGAGATTTATCATTTCGATACTTCTGCCCCGAAAGGCAGAAATAAATACATATGTAATTGCTCACTCGAATTAGTATGTCCAGTGTTCAAAATTTCTTTTCTAGAGTAAAAAGTATACTCAACCAACGACCCCTAGTTATTCTACTGGGATTTTGTTTTTTATTGGTTTCTCTCATTATCCTTTATTCCAAAAACTTCATTCTCCTAGGCGGGGAGGGCAACTACTTCACAAATACCCTTCTGACAAAAGAACTATACGATTTCGCGTGGGTTTCAGTGAATAATGGCACGGGTTTTTCCAATCCTATATTAAATTTTACGGTTGGTGTTTTCAATGTTTTTTACTGGCTTCAGTTTTTTGGGTTCTCACTGAAATTTGTGAATACTCTGAGTATTTTTCTCATATATGCGCTGCCTTTCTTTTCGATGCTGTGGCTTTTGAAAAATATATTCAGACAGGACTTCAGATTGGCATTTTTACTCTCTCTGTTTTACATTATTAATCCATTTTCTACCTATCACCTCCATAGCATGATGTTTTGGAACGTTGCGCCGTTATTTGTTCTACCGCTTCTCTTCGGCGTAATTTATAAATACTATTTTAAAAGTTTGCAGTTATTTATCATTTTTGGATTTTTAACTGTGCTACTATCTTATTCGTTTGCGAATGTCCCTTATTTAGGAGTTTTTCATATTTTTTTGCTGATTTCGGTTATAGTAATTTACTACTTTCGATTTGAAAAATCCAGAGAGACTAGCTACTGGTTAATGATAAAGAACTTCTTTCTTCTAGAATTAAGCTTTATTCTCTTCAACGCTTGGTGGTTTATTAATCTCGTAAGGTTTCAACAGCAAGATTTAGGTCTTTATACTAAAAATTTTGCCATCAATTGGACTAAATATTCTGATAATGACGAAGGTATCATTGGAAGAATATTCTCGCTAAAAACTTTGACACCGGATAGTGACAGTAGTTTTTTTTCAGTTTTCTACAATAATATCCCAATGGATATTATCCTTCTTATTCCGTTTGTTTTGATTATTTGGAATTTGTTTGTATATAGAGATAACCAAAGGAAAGAGTATCAAAAAAAATATATTATAGTTGCCGGTTTCGCTTTGTTGGTGCTTTTTCTTAATAAAGGTATCAATCAACCGTTTAAGGATGCTTATCTATGGATGTTAAACAATATTCCCTTTTTTATTATTTTCAAAAGTCCTTTGGAAAAATTTAGTGTCTTACTAGTGTTTCTATTAACCCTTGTTCTGATTCCTATTCTAGCTGACAAAAAACGCAAATGGTCTTACTACGCGTTTATTATTTATTTGGTAGCTTGCAGTATTCCTTACCTGACGTTGAACTTTATCCCGGATTTCAAAATTGATGAAGACAAGTATGTATCGAGAAGATACCTCTATAAGGAAAACTACTTCAATGCCATGAAGGAATTGAATACCGACAAACTCGATTACCGGTACTTGAGCTTGCCGGGGTCTCTCAATTATCAGGTAACCATACTGAGTCACAACGGCAACAGATACTATCGAGGTATGGATCCTTTGATTTACTCTATCAACAAACCTTTTATAGCGGCCTATTCGGCGCTTTCTCCGGAGTTTGATTCAATCTTCGATAATTTTTCAAACGACTTGATTGATACCTCGTTGGATATGTATAGCATAAAGAAGATTGTCATCAATCAAGACATCTACCCATCATTCGGAGTGAGGGAGAAGGAGAAGGTAGAAACTTTACTCGATATATTTTCCCAAAAAGATGAGAAGATAGAATTTGATCCGATAACTGTTTTTGATAGAGGGATGTTTCTCCCGCATTTTTATACCGCGAAAAGAACAATTGTTTCCAACAGTTCTATCGACCAGATGCCGATTCTTCTCTCTGGCGATAATCAGGCAGGGCGTTCAGTGGCTTATATAAAAAATCAAAATATTGGAAAAGAGGTAACATTGGAACAGCTACAGGAGGGCATGAAGGGAGATGATGAAGCCCCAGTATTAGAATTCAAAAAAATTAATCCAACAAAATATCGAGTAAAAATTCATTCAGCAAATGGACAATTTCCGTTGGTTTTTTCGGAAAGTTTTCATGAGGGATGGAAAATGTACTTGGTGGAGTCCGGACTGGATTCCCGCCGGATGTTTATCCGCCAACTGGAGGACGGGAATGGCAATGTAGGGGATTATAAAATATTAGACGGGAATGAGGATGATCAGGCAAGTAAGGATGAGTTAAATAACTACATAAATAATGGTTGGGTAACGACTCTAGGAGATAATAGTGACAAAGAAATAAAGCATAAGAAATGGGAAAACAATGGTGAAAAATTAGATTATATTGAGAAATACAGGATTGACTTTATTTCCAAGAATTTTCAGGGGACAATCCAAAACGATAACTTACCAGAGGATCATTTTTGGGAAACATGGTTCAAAAAACCGATTGATGACAATGCCAATCACTTGATGGCCAACGGTTATGCCAATAGCTGGATTATTGATACGAGCGAAGTCTGTAGTCCCGCACTTGATGCGGGATCCAGTAGATTCCGGCTCGGAGACCGGAATGACAATGAGAGTTTTTGTATAAAGAACTCAGATGGAAGTTACGATTTCGAAATCATAGTCGAGTTTTGGCCAGAGAGGCTCTATTACCTTGGCTCAATTATTTCGATCACTACCTTGATTTTCTGTCTTTTATGGATGGGGATTTTACGGATAAAAGGTCGTGGAAGCAATAAGGTAGTCTTTATGACAAAAGCCGATGATTCTGCTAAAATGGAGCAATAAATCCAGCACCTTCCAGAATACCTTGTGGTCTTGTCACGGGGATGAGTGGAAACATCAATCCTTTCCACAGGACTTAATACCTTGTGGTGAAGGTGCTGGATAAATGCGTTTTTGATGACTATGGAACCAAAAGTTATTTTTGATAAAACTATCTCGTTTTTGAGGAAGAAACCGCGCTATCTTCTCGTTTTTTTTGTATTTATTTTTGCTATTTTCTATTACCATTTCATCATCCCTCCCCAGGCATCAAAAGGGAACAAAGCGTCGAAAGAAAAGGTACAAACTGTGCAGCCGGACTTGGATGTGAAGCGTTCGGAAAAAATATACTCGCATATACTTCAGTCTCAAGCCGGTGATGTTTTCCGGGTGGGAGCTTTTGCCGATACCAAGAATACCGAAGATATTGAGATTTTTGCGGAGTCGGAGCTGAACGAAGTCTTGAAAATAGGTGAGTGGCACCTCGAGCCATCGGAAAACGGAGAGTACAAAGAACTGTTTTTTTCCGCACCGGGACGTTATGAAAATATCGTACTCCGTCTTCAAAAAAATGAAGAGCGGGATGCTGCCGTATCGGAACAGAATAAAACTACGATTCACAAGAAGTGGGATGATTCAGCGGTGTATATCCGTTCATTTTTTGTATCGCGCGTAGAGGCAAGAGACGCTCTAGAATTGCGTAATTTGACCCCGACTGTTTTTGGCATCTCTTCACTGAAAAGAGATATTTTGCAGAGAGAGGAAGATGCCGGCAGGGATGCGAAAGAACAGAGCAATCTTACAGAATGGGTGTTTCAATCAAATGGAGATTCTCTTCAAGCGTTGGAGTTTAGCGGCAAAAAAGTTGGTAGCGGAAGGCAGGAATATGTTTTCAGTCTTAGACGCTATTTTCCTGACAAGAAAGAGAAAGAGGGCGAATTATTGCATACAGCGGCGTTTGTTCTTGACGCGCTTGACGATTTGTTGGTATCTATGGGGAATTACCGAATACCGTTTCCTTTTCCTCTTGTACAGGGAGAATGGTACAAAATGACTTTGGCGAAGACACCCTCAAAAGATAAAGACAATTCCTTTACTGTCGGTCCCTTGGAGGCGGATGTTGCGACCAATACTGATTCGACCGGTGATTTGGCACTCTTGATACGAGAACGCTTGCGCGCGAAGAATGATGCCAGCTTTCCCGACGGAGCCAAATTCGAAGACCTCGGGGAAAGATTCTTCTATTTTTTCTCCCTCAATGGAACACCGCTGGATTTTGCCAATGTTTTTGACGCGAGTGGGAGCATACGCTATGACGTGAAGAAACATCTGGTTACAGGCGGTCAGAAAAACAAGGAATATCTTATCTACAAATTCAATATGCCGTACCCGTTCAATCGATTCGTTCTCGAGGCGACGCAGGAAGGCAATGATGAAAAAGAAATAAAATTGGAATACTCATTTGACAACGCATTTTGGAGAGAGATCGCTTTCACTCAGGAGCCTGGCGATGCGCAGGAGTTTCTGCTTACGCTGGAGGGGGATGACAAGTCGCGTACAGTCTATGTCCGTGCCAGTTATACTGGTCCAGAGAAGAAGTCAGGATTCTTTGCATTGAAGGCGTTGAATGTTACCGCATCTATAGGGAAGACGCGATGAGATAATCAGAAGATGCTTGTATCCGTACTACAGTATGCTTTTTTTCAAGAATTTTTTTGTGGAGTATCGATGGGAAGCTCTCGGAGCTCTTGTGCTTCTTTTTGTCGTGTTTATAAACCGTTTTCCATCCGGATATATTTTTCTCGGCGGAGATGTTCTCCAGCCGATAAACATGGCAAAGAGTTTCTTTTCTTACTACTACGAGCTATTTGGGAGCGCTTCTCTGTTTTTTGGCATTTTCTATTTGCTTGACGTGCTGCGAGTGAGTGATACGGCGCAACTCTCTTGGTATCTGGGGATATTCCTGTTCGGGTCGTACGCGTCTTTTCTTACTTTTTCTTTCTTGGTTTTCCCTCAAGTGTCGAAATTGACGCGGACGATTGTGGCGCTTTTCTATGCGATGAACCTCTACACCCTGTATATCTTCACGGCCTCCTGGGGGTTTTCGCATTACCAGATAGTGTATATTTTTATTCCGATACTGACGGGTTTGTACATTAGGGTTTTGGAAACAAAGAAAGCTGTTTACGTCTTTTTCTTTTTCCTCGCTATGTTTTTTGCTTCAATGAGCTTTAGCAATCCGGCTTTTGCTCTGTCTCTTGGCATATACTTTTTTTTACTGACAATTCTCCTTTTTCTCTTCCACTTCGTCAAACCGGACAAGAGAGTTATCAAATTGATAGCCATTGTGGCAATCGGATCATCTCTCTTGAATGCCTACTGGGTACTACCGCTTTTACCACAGTTGCGTAGTGGTATCCAGGGAGTCTATGCATCAGAATTTGTAGATCTTTCAGAACGACTGGAAAAAACGTCGAACGCCATCTTCGACACCATCCGCCTCTTGCCGACGAGCGAGCAGAGCCGCTATTACCCGGCGAACTTTCCGTATCCGAATTTTTCTTGGTTGAAAAAATACCTCGTTTTTCTCGCGTTTGCTCCGTTTTTCTTGGTTCTCATCGGCTATATGAGGAAGAAAGATACAAGGGAGCGGAGACTCTATGGGACATTCTTCGTGTTGTTTGTCATTTTCACCGCACTAGTGGCTCGGGTACGCTTCCCATTCGACACGATAAATAATTTTTTATTTCATCTCCCCGGTTTTAACGTTCTCAGGAGTTGGGACAAATTGGCAACTATCGTACCATTCCTTTTATCCATGCTTCTTCTTTTGGCGCTTGCAACGCAGGAGGGGAAACGCTATTTCAAAACCGTTCTAGCTTCCTTCGTCATCGTAGCTATTCTGCTCGCGTTGCCGTTTTATGCCGGAGGTATTCAGACGAAACTGAGTTATATTTTTTCTACTCAGAAAGCCAAAGATTTTCGCACGGCAAAACTGAGCGCCCTCGTGAAAGTTCCTGAGGAATATTATGCCGTTACCAAAGTCATTCAGGCTGACAGGGCGGATAACAAAATCGCTATGTTGCCATTTTCTCCCGGGTCGAGCACGGGGAGGGTCAATCTTCCGAAATGGAAAGTGAACGGACCCGACGCTACCAGTGTTTTGTATAGCAAAAAGTATGTCGAGCTGTATTCTTATTATATCCCCGGGTGGATGTTTGCCCAAGACTTCGAAAATGCCCAATATGATCCGCAGTGGATAGTTGACTTGTACGGACTCATCGGTGTGAAATATATCTTGTATCATAAGGACGCCAAGCCTGACAGCATCGAGAAAATGGAACCAGCCAGAAAATATTTGGAAAATATCGGATCAATGAAGAGTATAGATGACAACCGATTCTTCACGCTCTATACTATCGATGAAGACCGGATATTCCCGTATGTTTATGTGACGGATGAGTCGAATGTGTTTATTAAATCTAGTCCCGAGGGGCTTTCTGAGAAAGCGCAGGATTTACATAAGAAAGTATCTGTACCAAATTATGAACGGCAGAATCCGAAGAAAACCGTAGTGGCTGTTGATAGACTCGCGAGTCAGTCACATATATTTTTGAACGAAAAATATGATCCACTTTGGAGAGCGGAATATACAGCGCTTGATGGAAAGCGCGTCATGCTCGAGAGGGATGAAAATGTGAAGTATGCCAATGCCTGGAAGGTAGCTGATAATCTTCCAGGAGGAAGCATCGAGATATATTATGCGCCGCTCAAGCTTTTTTACATCGGACAATGGATATCGGGGATAGCACTGTTACTCACTGTTTTCGGAATAGTGGTTACATTGCGAAAAAAGAATAATTCATAAACGAAATCTTATATGGACAGCACTAAAGAAGAGGTGCATTCAATTGAAACCTTTGTAAAGGGGAGAAAGCTGGATATGGGTTTTCTTCTGGCGGGGGTACTTCTCGGCATATTCTTTAGTTGGAATATCGTGGAAATTGCCATTTTTGCCGTATTTATCTGGTCGATTATCGGTCCTATACAAAGTCGCTATTTGGCGTGGCCCGCTCTCTTTTTCTTGGCATTCACTCCCATACTGCTTACATTGGGGCGGAAGGTCCAGGCGGAGGAATTTGCCATCTATGCCTACTATTTCCTCGTGATGGCCGTCATCCGCGGCATCATCGAAGTCCGTTCCGAGTCGGATGATGACACTCAAACCTCAGAAAAGCCCTAATTTGCCTGTTTTGGGAGGGTACGTTACAATATCAATAACAATTAACAAGCAACAATTAGCATTTTAGAGAACATTTTTCTATGTCTGAAAATCAACCTTATTTATCCGTTGTTGTCCCGCTCTACAATGAAGAGGGGAATGTCGCAGAGTTGTATCGGAAAATCAAAGAGGCGGTCCAGAAAATCGGACTGCCGTTTGAAATTATCTTTATCGATGACGGATCCCAGGATGGCACGCTGGATGCCGCGAAGGGATTGACGCCCTTGAAACTTATCGCTTTTCGTAAGAACTTCGGTCAAACGGCGGCGTTTGACGCCGGTATCAAGGCTGCCAAGGGTGAGATTATCATCACGTTGGATGGCGACCTGCAGAATGACCCAGCGGATATCCCGCTCCTCTTAGCCAAGATGGATGAAGGCTACGATGTTGTTTCCGGGTGGCGCGTGAAACGCCAGGATCCTTGGAGTAAGAAAATCCCTTCCCGCATTGCCAATCTGCTCCGCAAAATTTTGATTCACGACAATATTCATGACTCCGGATGTAGTCTTAAGGCCTATCGCCGAGAATGTTTCAAAAATGTCGATTTGTTCGGTGAAATGCATCGTTTTATTCCTGCTATCCTCGAACTGGATGGTTTCAAGGTATCGGAAGTGGCAGTGTCGCATTATCCGCGTATTCATGGAGTGACGAAATACAACTGGAAACGCGGAATCAAAGGATTTGTGGATATGCTTTCCATTTGGTTCTGGCGCAAGTATTCCTATCGGCCGCTCCATCTGTTTGGCGGCGGTGGAGTGTTCTTGTTCACTATCGGGAGCGGTATTCTCGTCTGGATGCTGGTGGAAAAAGTTTTCTTTGGGGCATCGCTTGCTGAGCGCCTTTGGCCGCTCATCGGCATCTTTTTCATCCTGATCGGTGTGCAACTCTTCGTCTCCGGTCTCCTGGCTGATATGGTAGTGCGTAATTATTATCAGTCACACAATCGGATGAATTACTCTATACGCGAGACGCGGGAACAGTGATAACTTGTAGTAAGTATCAAGTATTGAGTATAGTGTATAGAATCGGTATAAAAATCCGACATGCATTTTTATACATAATACGTGATACATAATACCTAATGCATATTGTATGAAAATAACTTTTCTCGGGACGGGATATGTGGGATTGGTATCGGGCGCCTGTATGGCGGAAATCGGACACGAGGTGATTTGCGCGGACATCGACAAGAAAAAAATTGGGCTTTTGAAGAAAGGCGGGATTCCTATTTATGAAATCGGTTTGGAAGAAATCGTCGCGCGCAATGTCAAAGAAGGGCGCCTGAGCTTCACTACCGATCTGAAAAAAGCCATCCAGGAATCCGAGGTGGTGTTTATGGGAGTGGGGACTCCGGAGGACAAGGTGACCGGTCAGGCTGATCTCCAGTACGTATTCGCGGTGGCCGAGACCTTCGGCAAACATTTGAATGGTTACAAGGTGTTCGTGGACAAGTCTACCGTGCCGGTGGGAACGGCAGAAAAAGTAGAGGAAATCATCAAGCTTGCGTCCAAAGGGAAACATCCTTTCGATGTTGTTTCCAATCCGGAGTTCTTGCGCGAAGGAGCCGCCGTGAAGGATTTTCTCAACCCTGATCGCGTCGTGGTGGGCACCAAATCAACCAAGGCCCGCAAGCTGATGGAGCAGATCTATCGACCGTTGGCGCGCAGCGGCCGACCGATTATGTTTACCGATATACGCAGCGCGGAAATCATCAAATACGCCGCCAACGCCTTCTTGGCGATGAAAATCACCTTTATGAATGAGGTGGCGAATTTCTGCGATGTCGCCGGTGGCAACGTGAAAGAAGTGTCCAAGGGATTGGGCTATGACTCGCGCATCGGTGGGCGCTTTCTCTATGCCGGTATCGGGTACGGTGGTTCTTGTTTCCCCAAAGATGTGAAGGCATTTCTCGAATCCGGACGTGAGTACAATTCACATTTTCATATTATGGAGACGGTCTACGATGTGAATGTTGCTCAGCGCATCAAACCGTTTGTGAAACTGAAAGTTGAATTTAATAACCAGCTGAAAAACAAGACTATCGCCGTGTGGGGACTAGCTTTCAAGCCGCGTACGGACGATATTCGCGAAGCGCCCGGAGTCGAAAACATCAAACTTTTTTTGGAGGAGGGATCGAAAGTGAGGGCATTCGACCCGGTGGCGATGCCCAATACCAAGAAAGTTCTTCGTCACAAGAATCTGACGTATACCAAGAAAGCGATCGATGCCTTGAAAGGCGCTGATGCACTGGTCATCTGCACGGAGTGGGATGAATTCCGCGTGATGGATTACAAAGAAGTGAAGAAATTGATGAAGGGCAAGATTATCTTCGATGGGCGCAACGTCTTGGAACGCAGTGAGGCGGAGGGTGAAGGCTTTACCTATTTTGGCATTGGAGCATGAGTCTAATTTTCAATTTCCATTTTCCAATTTTCAATAAATTTTCAAAAAAAGAATTTTCAAGTTATTTGAATATTGAGAATTGATTATTCAATGAAAATTGTGAATTGATAATTGATCATTGAATATGAAGGTATTATTTCTCAATTATGAATATCCTCCACTTGGGGGTGGGGCGAGTGTGGCGACAGAAGCGATACTGAAAGAGTGGTCCGCTCTGCTTGATATGGAGGTGCATTTGGTGACTGCATCCGTAGGTGCTGTTTTGGAACAGAGCCGGCTTGGCAACAATGTTCACATCCATCGCGTACCGATCGGAAAAAATCCGCAAAAACTGCATTCCCAGTCACTCAAGGATATCTTGGTTTATAGCGTGAAGACCTGGTTTTTTTTGCGGACGTTTCTTCGAGAGGAATGTAAAAAGCAGAAGTTTGACGTGACTTTGGCATTTTTTACGGTGCCTTGTGGGTTCATCGCTTACCTGGTTAAACTTTTCTATCGTATCCCGTATGTGGTGTCGCTCCGCGGCGCGGACGTGCCGGGATTCAGCGAAAAGTATGATACGTTTTATCTTTTTGCCAAGCCGTTGGTGCGTTTTCTTTGGAAACATGCGGAAAAAGTGATCCCCAATAGTATCGGTATCCGTGACTTGGCACAAAAAACAAGCGCGCATCAGCCGATGGAAGTCATCGAGAACGGTGTCAATACGGAGACCTTTCACCCGAAAAACGAGGGAAAATCTTTCTCTCCGGTAATTTTTCTTTCCACTTCGCGCCTGACACCGCGCAAGGGCATTCATTCCCTCATCGAAGCCTTCGCCTTAGTGATCAAATATGCCAAAGTACCGGTTGAACTTCATCTCATCGGAGAGGGGGAACAGAAAGAACCGCTTGAGGCGCGAGTGAAGGAACTCGGGATAGAAAATCAAGTCAAATTTTTCGGGCGCGTGGAACATCGGCTCCTCCCACAGTTCTATCAAAAGGCGCATGTGTTTGTCCTACCATCGAAGAACGAAGGGATGAGCAATTCCGCCTTGGAAGCTCTGGCAAGCGGGCTGCCGCTCGTGGTTTCCGGTACCGGAGGGATGCAGGAGTTGGTGACGGAGGGCAAGAACGGATTTTTCATCGATCCGGAGTTGACAGCTCCTTTTGCGGAAACGCTTCTCAGCCTGGTGCAGAATCAGGGGAGTCTCATCGCCTTCGGCCGAGAAAGCCGCCAGCGGGCGGAACTGCGTGGCTGGGACAAAGTCGCTCTGCATTTCAAAAACGCTCTCGAGCAAAGTATCAGAAAGTAGACTGAATATTTTTTTAGGAAATTTAAAAGCCGGATGGAACGTAGTTATCGTTCACCGGCTTTTATTGTGCGTCGCGTTTTACGCAACAACACTTGTTTGGCGGTATTTTTTCATGACACCTTTTCGGATGCGGCTGATGTCGGTGTGCATCATATAGGCCCAGTTCTGCATCCGTTGCCATTTGGTGCCCATCTTATTGACGAAGCGGGCGTAGGCCATCGGATCTTTCTCCGGGTCAGGTTTATTCCAATCTCCGGTACCCGGAATGGGAGCGATGAATTCGAAGCCGTCTTCTCCTTCACCGAAAGCATCGAGCAGCTTGATGAGCGTGGGGACTTCTTCGACCCCGTGTTCATCGTATTCATAATCCGCGGGTAAGATGTTGCCGGCTTTGTCACGCCGTTCATCGTCCCAGGCAGGGATGGTAGAGCGACGAGGATCATCGAGGCGCCGCTGCTCACACATCGTGTCGAAGCCACCGACCTGCATAAGAGAAATATTATGCCAGAGTGAGCACGTATTCATGATGTAGCCTTGCATCACGTATGGCTTGATGGCGTCGAAGCCGAGGCCCGTGACGAGCGCGCCTTCGTCGAGCGCACCGAGCATACACGCGAAGGAATCGTGCGTAATGTTGGAGTCGGCCTCGCTTGAAAGGATGAGTGAATGACTGCAGCCTTTGACAAGCTGGACGGCGACTGCCCGATTCAGAATCTGACAGAAAATATCGCCGTGTTTCATTTCGTGAACCCAGACATTGGGTATATCACGTTCAATGATTTCGACGACCAGCGCCTCGGCGAGTTTCCCACAGTCATGGTCCTTGCGCGCTCTGTCAGACGCTACCCAGATATCCACCCGTTTGATGGTATTCTTTTCCGGGTGGTGTCTCAAGGTTTGCAACATTTCGACGGTGCCAAGCAATTGCTTGACGCGCGCCGGGACACTTTCCTGTGTTCCGGCAAATCCGCGGAGGATGGCGCCAACAGTATTCTTTTCGAGGAAGTGTGCCGCGCCGCGTTCGTGGACTGCATTGCTGCGTATGTCTTGTATCATGAGTTTTCTCCTGAGGTTGGTAGACCTTTAGGCCCGGAGCTTTTTCAGGTATCCCAGAGGGTGAAATTGTCAAAGTACCCATACTACCGGGTACCGAGACCCAGTGTCGCGCATTTTTAGCTCGACCATACATTATACACCTTTTTAGTGATTTTGTCAAGAAGAAAATTAAGACGATTTATGTTAGAGTAAAGCAGAAATCATTTTATAGTGACATGCCCGGTAGTGAAATTTCGACTAAGTTTTATTGGCCTAGCTATATAAGGGCTAGTGTTTGGTTTTTAAATATAAATGTTTATTGAGTTTTTTTGACATAATGCAAATGTCGAAATTCTACTACCGGGTATGCGTAAAAACCTCCTGACCGCGGGGAAAATCCTCATAACGTTGGCACTGGTATTCTGGCTGATTGAGCGCGTCGATTGGCGGGGGGTATTGGCGCAGCTCTCCTCCATCACCTGGCCGCTCTTGTTTCTCTATGTCGTTTTTCAGCTGCTCGGTAATCTTATTTCCGCCAAGAAATGGCAGACTATCGGACGTTTTAAAGGGCTCGACTTCAGTTTGCGAGAAGCGTTCTTCGCTTATTTGGCAGGGACATTCATCAACAACTTCTTGCCATCCACCATTGGTGGCGATGCCTACCGTACTATTTGGTTGGTGAAGCGCTCCGGCGCGCGCGCGGCCGCTCTTTCCACGGTTATTTTTGATCGTTTCATCGGACTGTGGACGATCGCTCTTTTGGCACTCTTGTTCAGTCCGGTGTTGTTTCCTTTTATGAAAGAAAGTCTCCCGCTTTCTCTCTCCTACATCACCCTCGTCGTTTTTTTCGTGGTAGATCTCGTCATCACGTACGCGTACTGTCAAGCATGGTTTCATACTCTCGTGGCGCGCCTACCGTTTCACAAACTGCGCCGCTTTTTGGAAGAGATTATTTTTTACACCAAAAAACACATCTGGCTCAAAACCAGTCTCTGGTCAGCTCTCTTCATCTTTGTCGGCTTGGTACTTTCCAACTTTACCTTGTTCCACGCTCTGGGAAGTGATATTGGGATTCTTCCCTTTGCGAGCGTCATGTTCCTTGTGGCCATCGTCGCGTCTATCCCGATCTCGATCAATAATATCGGTATCAAGGAGTGGGCTTATATCACCTTCTTTGGCCTGGTCGGGGTGAGCGTAGAAACGGCCGTGACGGTGGCGCTCCTCTCCCGCTTCATCCAGATGCTTCTCTCTTTCATCGCTTTGCCGCAATACTTGAGGAAAGAAGATACCAAACAATAGATATTTTTAAAAAGATTTTTCGTTTATCCAGCACCTTCCAGAATACCCCGTGGTCTTGTCACGGGGGTAAATGGAAACATCAATCCATCCTGCGTGGTTCAATACCCTAAGGTGCTGGATTTACTTTGACGACCTTGATAAAGTTTCCTTGACGGTTGCCGATAAAAAGTTGCCAAGCCGGATTGGGCGCGTTGTAATATCGGTACGCCGTGAGCCCCGATTTTTCTTCCCAGCGATCGTATTTCGGCATATAGCGGATCTGTCCGCGGCGCGTGAGGACGTAGTAATCCGGGTGGAGCGTTTCTTTATCGAATGAGTAGGCCGTGAGGCAACGCCCGACAAAAAATTCGCAGACGCCGTAGTAATCCGACCAGACGGTGAGCCGCTCTGCGTTTGGGAGACCATTCAGGTAGACCGCGGCTTCGTAGCCGCCATAGCCCCAGGCATCACTGATGAGGGCGTTTTGAGGGAGGAGGAAATTGGTGTAATTGAAGTAGAAAGGTTTGATGGTGATGAGACTGGCAAGCGAGCCCAAGAAAATGATGGAGGTTATGAAAAACGGCGTCCATCGTGGGGTGAACTTTTCACAGATAAACCAGAAACCAAGGGCTGCCAAAAAAGCGAAAAGAGGATAGAGGAAAACGCTGTAGCGCGGCGTCGAGAGGACATTGGAAAAAAGAAGGAGAAGTGTGTACGCGAGAGCGAAAAGGAGTAAACCGGAAGAGAAAAACGAATAGTTGTTTTTCTTTTTTACTATAAGCGTGGTGAGGAGAGCCGTCAGTCCCAAGAGTACGAGTGGCGTGAGTGAAAAGATTATCGGGTTCCATTCCAGAAGCAAGGCTTCCAAAAAGCGGGGAGTGTCCGTATAGTAGCGGGCGTTGGAAAGGTCTTTGATGTCGAAAGGGATGAGCGCGAAGATTCTCCACCCGGCAAAAAAGTTTCGGGCGATGATGAGGAAGAAAAAAATACCCAAAAACAGAAATGGTAGCGCGCGCGAGAGAGGAACAAGAAATTTCCGGTAAAGGGTACGGACAAAGAAGAGGAACTTGTTTTTGAAAATGAAGGTGTCGAGGGCGAGCACGCCAAGGAGGAGTCCTCCACTTGAAAAGAAGATCAGTTTATGGGGAAGGGCAAGGAAGAAGGCATCTCGGGCGCTCGGACTGATGAGAAGAGCGGGAAGAAAAAGGCACAGAAGAATGAGCGCGCCAAAAACAATTATGGTCCATTGGATGAGAGATTTCTTCAAAGCGCTCCGCAGAGTTTCATCGGTCGTCTCATCGGCACGCAAGAAGCGGAAAAGAATAAGCGCCAAGAAGAAAGGAAAGAGAATAAGTGCCGTGTATTTGGAAAGGAGTGCCAAGCCGGTACAGACGACAGTGAGCCACAGGAATTTCTTTTCTTCGGATTTTAAGAGGGCGAAAAAAGAAAATATCGCCACCATACCGAAGGACCAGAGGAGACTGTCGGGATTCACGATTTGCGAGATGCCCAGCAGAATCGGTGAAAGGGCCGAAAGGAGAGTAGTCCAGAGAGCGATCCAAGGATTCGTCAGTTTGACAATGAGAAAAAAGAGAAGGAAGAGAAGGCATCCGTTCAAAATGAGAAGAGGGAGACGAAAGTCTCTGTATATCGCCTCTACCCGATTCGTTTGGCAGGTGAGTATTTTGGCGTTGCTTTCGACGCATAGTGTCTTGGAATCGGGGTCGAGAAAGTAGCCTATGCCGGAAACCAAAGCCAGACTCACGCCGGGCTTGTCGTTGATAAAGGTTTTCTTCCATTTGCTGTTGGCTACGGCATCCCAGTATTGCGGGACGCGTTCATAGACCCAGTAGTGCTCGTCCGCGGTGATGAACTTTCCCAGGTGTTGGAGGCCAAAGAAAAAATACGCGGAGAAAACAAGCGCCAATGAGATATGGAAAAAATATCTGTTGAGAAAACCAAGCATACCCAGTAGTGAAACTTCGATAGTTTTTTAGGAAAACTATCTCTGTGTATCAAATGTTATTTTTTATCAATGCTTCTTATGAAAGATTCCACCATAATACTTAATCGAAGTTCTACTACTGGGCATAGCTATTGTTCAAAACGGAACACTTTGACGAAGTGCGACGGACGATTATTGATGAGGATGTGGAAGAGCGGATTGGTTTTCGTGTAGTACTGATCAAAACGGATGATTCCGGGTTTATTATTGGCGATATCTCCGCCCATCATCTTGGTTGTTCGACTCTGGCGGCCGGCAGAAACGACGATATAGTCGAGCCCGTTTTCCCGCATCATCGCATAGTTCCGACTGCTTGAGCATCGGCCGACGAAGAATTTGCATACTCCATCTTTGTCCGTCCAAATGAGCATATTTTTGGCCTCAGGCAAGGAGTTCAGATACTGGGCGGCCTCATAGCTCCCCGCGCCCATATCTTTCACGTCAACGCTGTATTTGGCCGGCAGGAGCGCTGAGGCATAGCTCAGGGGAAAGGGTGTGAGAAAAAGCGTCAGCCCTCCCAAGAGGATAACGAGAGAAGTCACGAAGACCGGTGTCGGCATTTCTTTGAGGGAGAATTTTTTGTGGATGGCAGTCAGACAATGTTCGAGAGTAATCCCGGCGATAATGGCGGCCAGGGGGAAGATGATAATCTGGTAACGGACAATCGCTCCCACGTGATTGACGGTTGTTCCGAGATAGTAGAGGAGAGTGAAGACGATGAGGTAGAAAGAAGTGCGCAAGGCGACCGATTCCGCAAAATGTTTTTTGAGAAAGAAAAAGGGCGCGATAATAAGAAAGAGGAAAACGAGCGGAGTGATACCGAAAAGGAGCGGGTAGAAATTCGTGAGGTAGGCGCCGATGAAATCGCTTTTGTCGGCAATCGTCTTGGGCGAGGCGAGGAGTTCCATAAAGTGATAGGGTGTCATACCGAGCCACGTATCGAGAAGAGTGAAGGAAACAGCCGTAAAAAATATTCCACCGATGACCCAGGCGAGAGTGTGTTTTAGTTTTTGGAACAGGCTCAAAATGACGCCGGTGAAACGGGATGCGTTCAGCCATTGATCGAGAAGAATGAGAAGCGTGACCACCAGAAAGAGAGGAGCCACTTTTTCAAAGGCTTGGCTTCCGAGGGTGGAGGTGAAGAGTTTCATTGGTTTGATCCACACGGCTGGAAAGAGAATGTAAAAAGTGGTGAGCGCCGCAAAGGTGAGGAGGGCAAGATGCTCAAGCGATTTTTTCAGGTAGCGAGTGAAAGGAATGAGCGCCTGTTTGGGATGGTAGAGATATTCGAGGAAAATGAGACCGAGGAAAAAAACAAAAAGAATATTGGCGACATACTTGGTGAGGAGCGCCAAACCGAGAAAAATTCCGGAGAAGATGAGATAGCGAAACGAGCCACGTTTCTGAAATACAAGGTACGAGAGGAGCGAAAGCGGAGCAAAGACCCAAAGCAGCGAATCAGGGTTGATGATTTTGGTTATACCGATCAAGACCGGGGAAAGCGCGATAAAAGCGAAGCCGAACACAGCGTGTCTTCTCCCGAGCAGGCGTTCCAGAAAAAAGTAGAAAAGCGGCAGGAAGAGCGTGACAAAGAGAAGCTGTGGGAGACGGAAAGCGAAGTAATAGCTTTTTACATCGTTTTTGAGGTTGAGAACCTCACCTTGGTAGTGCGTGGTACGGTACTCTTTGGTCGATTTGAAAAATGTGCCGGGCCCGGTTACCAGAGCCACGGTAATACCCGGTTTATCGCTGATACCGGTGCCTTTCCAATCGCGCTCCCCGATATTTTTCCAGTATTTGGCGATGCGACCATCGATCCAGAGTGGTTCATCGACTGCGGCATACTCTGTGAGGCGGGAGAGTCCGAAAACAAAAAACATTCCTGTTACGATGAGGATGAGGAGAAGCGTCGGCAACCCTTGGGCGATGAACCAATTCTTGCAGGTCAGCGCTTCACTGTCGATTCTGTTTTCAGCGGCGCGTTCTTTGCCAATGAACAGGGCGGAAACGAGTACACCGCTCGCGATAACGTACATCCCAAGCGCTATCCAGAAAATATAGTGAAAATGACGAGAGGCGCTGAGGCCATAGGCCAAAATGAGTATGCCCGGAAGCCAGATGAGGAGCAGCCGGGAAAGCCACTTTTTCCAATCGAATTGCGAAGAAAAATAGGCAACCGCGCCTAAAGAAAGTACGCCGGCAATGGCGAAACCGAGATAAAATGGATTGTTGCTCGAAGCGAGACGAAAGAGCGCGAGAGAATTTACTTGAAGAGAAACAAAGAGAAGTGTAAGCAATGCGTTGCAGACTGTCAAAATCCCGTAGACACGTTTTTCTTGGTTATCGAAAAAAGCCAACATAGGAGGTTGCTTCAGAGCTTAAAATGGTTTAAAATGAAGGAAAGTTTACTTGTATCCTAGCCTAATTTAGGGAAAAAAGAAAGGCTGAAAAGTGTGTTTCAATTTTCTTCAAAGCAACTGGTAATTATCTCCTTGATAGCCATCATTTTATTTGGGGGTTTTTTGCGTACGTATCATTTTTCCGACTGGCTTCATTTTGAATTGGATCAGGCGCGGGATGCGCGCGTCGTCGATGACGCTCTTTCCCTGGGACCGGGTGAGTTGACGCTTTTGGGACCGAAGGCTGGCGGGACAGCGCTTCGTCTGGCGCCGGGATTTTATTATCTGGAGTATGTGAGCGCGCTCGTATTTGGTGGAACGCCCGCCGGTATGGCGGCGTTTGTGATGATCTTTTCCGTTCTTTCCCTTCCGCTTTTTTACTTTTTGCTCCGGAGGTTTTTCCCTTGGAAATTTTCTCTGGCGTTGACACTGCTTTTTGCCGTTTCGGAATACGCGGTGATGTACGGACGGTTCGCGTGGAATCCGAACCTTATCCCATTCTTCTCACTCTTGGGGTTCTACGCGCTTCTCCGATCGGTCGATCACGAAGAATCAAGGAAGAGTGGATGGTTCCTTGTCTCGGTTTTTTCCCTTACTTTGGCGACCCATTTTCACTTTCTCGCTTTTCTCGCCTTGCCGGCTATTTTTGTGCTTTTTCTTGTTTTTCGTCGGCCGCGTTTTCCTTGGAAAACATGGGTTTGGGCCGGAATAATTGCTCTCTGTCTCTACGCGCCGCTTCTTTTGAATGAAATGGAAACCGGCGGCGCCAATACGCGTGAATTTTTCAAAGCGGTGACCGAAAAATCAAATAACGAAAAGCATTCTTTGATTGAAAAGGCTCTTCGTGACGTATCGGGGCACGCGCTTTCCGGTATGGTTATCACGACCGGTTTTGAAGGGGGTACATTTCCGGCGGTGGTTGTCGCGAAGGAAGGTAAATGGATAGACTGGACCTGCGATAACCGCTGTGATAAGGGGAAATGGTATGGGATAGCGGCCACGCTCGTTTTCATAGCCAGTCTTTTTTCGCTTGGGTGGCTGTGGTTCAGGACAATGGAACGCAAACGACTCGATTTTCTGCTCCTCTGTGGGATATGGTTCGGTGTTACTTTTACTCTTTTCTTGCCGCTCGCGTATGATATCGTTCCGAGATTTTTTCTCCTTTCCCTTCCGCTTTTCTTTATTTTTATCGGGTTTGTTTTATTCTCCATAAGAAAGCTTTTCGGTGCCAGTCGAATCGTACGCCAGGCGGTATGGATACTGCTTGCTCTTCTTGTCGTTTCCAATCTTTTTTTCCTGACGCAGCGTTTTGACGAATTGTCGCAAGCCGGGAGCGCGGCCATCGATAGCCCGCCGGATCGTATTTTGAAGGAACGCATTCGTGTGACACTGGAGCAACAGAATGCGATTGTAGATTTTCTCGGGGAGCGTTTCCAAAAAACGGGCTACCCGGTGTTTATGTGGAGCGAACCTCAGCACCGTCGCGCGCTCAAGTACCTCTTGGAAAAACGTGGAATAGAGAATGCCGTCTTGGGTTTTGATGGGGTATATCGGCAAGGCGTTTACTATCTTATTTTACGGGCCCAATCCGATCTTGAGGACGCGCTCAAGAAATATCGCGCAAGCTACACAGTCGGGAAGACGACCTCATTCGGGACGCTGGTTGTGATCGAACTCATGCCAAAACCGGAAGCTATCATGGGTGAACGCAGGGATTTTTCGGCGGCGAAACCTGTGGAAATCAAATCTTCACCGCGCTATACCTGGCGGGAATATTTCAGTCGCAATTTTTCTCAACCTGAGAACATAAAAGAGGATATCGAAGACGCAGAAGATAATTAAAAATCCATACTTATGCATTGGAAACAAACTGTGACTGTACTCGCGATCATTGTCGTTGTAGGAACGGCACTCCGTTTTTCCGGACTGGGCGGCAACTCTTTTGTAGCGGATGAATTTTTGGATATGAATTCGGCGTATGGATATTCGCAAACGGGGCAGTGGAAGGCTTGGGATTTCAACTTCGGCACATTGTCCGAAATCAACATTAACGCTCCACGTGATGAACGGGCGGTCGTCTATAAATGGCAGGTAGCACAGATCTTCCATTTTTTGCCACCGACTGAAGCTGTCGCGCGTTCTGTCAGCGTTCTCTGGGGAATCGTTTCCTTTCTCGTGGTTTTTTGGGCGGCGTACACGATGACGAAACGTCGGGAAATCGGACTGATCGCGGCTTTTCTGTTTGCCGTTTCGGTGAGTGGTATTGTACTTGATCGGACGCTCCGGATGTACGCGATGTTCTTCCCGCTCTACCTTGCGACAGCTACGTTCGCGTTTCTCGCTTTGGAGAGAATGTATGTCGGAAAAATGCGCTTTTGTCGGTACGTGTGGGAAAAATGCGGCATCCATATACATTTCGCGTTGGCGGCCGGAGCATTCTTTCTTCTTTCGCTTTTGACACACCAGCTGACGGGAACGTTTGTTTTCGTCCTGGCCGCGTACCTTCTGGCGGGGGCACTCTTAGCATACCGACAGGGGCAAACCCTCAAGAACAAGTATTTTATTTTACTGTGCGTTCTCTTCGTCAGCGTGGCAGGTATAGCGATTTTTTTCCCGAAATTTTTCCGCTCTTTCGCTTCCGGGCTGGTTTTCTTCGACAATCATTACGGTTATGTGGGTTACGTTCTCCGTGATTACTACCATCCTCTTTTGGCGACTCTGCTTATTCTTTTCGGTGGGTGGTGGATTGCCAAGCGTGAGCATATGCCGAAAGAATCGCTCTGGCTCACTCTCTCGCTTCTCATACCGCTTATGATGGCGATATGGATGTGGCGGCGCAATGTCGGAGCGCAGTATATATTTTTTGTCCAGTCGTTTGCCCTGATACTGGTTTCCGGGGGTATTTTTGGCTTCTGGAGGCTTATTCAGGAGAAATGGAGCCTCAAGGCAAGAGCAATGTCTTTACTTGTTCTCGGTGTCATATTGCTCTTGGTACCGAACTGGGGCTATTTTGGTGAGGAAAATAACACATATCACGAGACCTCGTCCGGAGACAACCCGAATTATCGAAAGGTCTTCACCTATTTCAAGAAAAATCATCAAGTGACAGATGTCCTGGTAACGCGTAACGTTCGCAATTACTACTTTAGCGGCGCGAAAGTGCCTGTCTACGACCTCGGGGATGAGATTTCACAGACGCATCTGACGCAGACAGATTTAGAAAGGTTGATGACGGAATATCAAACCGGTTGGGTGATCCTTTCGGACAATGACTATGACTATGTCGGCAAAGGAGTGAAAGAATTTCTGAACAAGAATCTGATTCGTGTCAGCAATGATCAGGTGCGCGGTATGATCGATGTGTACCGCTGGTAAAAACGAATAAATCCAGCACCTTTCACCACAGGGTATTAAAACCCGTGGGAGGGATTTATATTTTCATTCATCCCCATGGCAAGACCACAGGGTATTTTGGAAGGTGCTGGATAAAAAAGAAAACGCTCGAGGCCGGTGGAGCTTCGAGCGTTTTTCTTTGCGAAAAATTATGATTTTTTGAAAAGTTTGAGAAAAGGGGCGATGTCTTCGTCTGCCAATTCGCCAAAAAACCTGAGTATTCCGAAGTAAGCGATAAAGAGTACGGCGCCGGAAATGATGAAGCTGTACGCGCCATGCGGGAGAAAGCGTGAGAAAAAGAGTATGAGGAGGATGCTTGTCAGCGAGAACAGAAGAGTTTTTATCGGTATGTGGACATTGAAATGGCGTTTGGTGTAGACAAGGATACCGATTGTCAGAGCGAGACAAATGAGTGTGGTGGAAAGGGCGGCACCAACGAGCTGCCACTTGGGTATGAGGAGAAAATTGAGTACGATCATGCCGAGGAATCCGAAGAACGCCAGTTTCATGGGGATTTTGACCAGTCCGGCGCCATTCAGAGCAAAGCTTAATACGTAAAAAATTGTGAGAAATCCGACACCAACGGCATAGATACTCATCGGAGCGGCAGCGGCTTCGTATCTTTCTCCATAAAAGAGAGAGAGCACTTGGGGGGCATACAGAGCGAGCAGTGTCACCAGCGGGAACAACAGCAGTGTCAACAGGCGCAAAGAGCGATTGACGAGGTTCTCGGTTTCTCTCATGTTGTTTTCGGCGGTTGTTTTGGCGATCGCCGGCAGGAGAATGATGGCCAGCGCGTAAAACAAATAGTAAGGAATACGGCCAACGGTAATGGCGGCGTTGTAGATGCCGGTCTGGTAGTCGCTCTGGAGCAAACTTTTCACGAAGTACAGATCAAAGGTAAGAATACATTCATAAAAAAGGAGGAAAACGGTAAGTGGCCAAGCGTAGCGAAGGAGTGTCCGGTAGGGAAACGTGGAAGTGGTCTTGGCAGTATGCGCCGCGGGAAAGTATTTTTTCATCAGCATCTCTTCAAGCAAGAAACCAACCAGAAAAACGACGAGAGGGGACAGAATGTTTCCTGATATGGCGCCTTTGACGCCGAAGATGTAGGCGAGAGCAATAATAAAAAGCACTCTCCCGAGAGAGCGGATAATTTTCAGTATGGCTTGAAGGCGGAAAAAATGCAGACCAACAAAGAAGTAGAGATTGAAAGAGGCCGCCGCGAAAGTGGGGATGACGAGAGCCGAGAGTTGAAACAAAGGAGTGAGACTCGGATCATGAAGAAGCCAGGCGATCGCTGGAGCCGAGAAAAAGAATACGAGCGTGACTACTCCCATGATGATGGCCTGGAGCTTCATGGCGGAGAGCCGGATGCCGAAGATTTGTTCGGGACTTTTTTCGAAGGCGGCACTCAAGTACTTCGACATGGTAGTGGGGATACCGTTGCCGATAAGCACGATGACCATCGTCGTGAGAGTGATGACGAGGCCGTAGCGTCCGTAGGCTTCCGGTCCCAAGATGCGGCCGGTAGCCGAATGGACGATGTAACCGGAGAGATTATAGATGATCTCAGCCACCGTGAGCCAGGCGAGAGATGATGAGAAGTTTTTCATATTTTACTCAAAATTTCTTCAGAAATAATTTCCTTTTCTCTATTTGCATCGATAACAATCATTTTCCACTGGGGAATCTTCTGTTGGAAAAGTGCCTGTTTCACTCGGAGATATTCAATACCCTGTTCCGGCGTCCGTTCGCGAGACATGATAGTTTCGGGGGAGATGTCAAAATAGAACGCAATGTCTGCTTTCGGCATCCATTTTACCAAAATTTTCGTACCAAAATTAAGTATTGACTTCAAAGAGGAAACTTTTTGTGTTAGATATTCGATATTGATGATCGAGTCATAGAAAAAACGATCAGAAAGGAGGTAGTCGTAGTTCTCCTTGCGGAGTTTCTTGCGCAGAAACCAGAAGCGCACCATGTCGATAAACAAAAATTTGAGGCGCGTATGGAGAGTGAACCATGAAGCGTTGATTGAAGCCTTTTCTTTACCCGGTTGAAAGCTTTTTTGACCTTTGAAAAATCGGGCGACCCGGTTAGCCAAAGAGAATTCGACGGCATGAAAATAGGCTATCTTTCTGCCTTCCCGTTCCAATTTTTCTCGCAAAAGGTTCAACTGGGTCGATTTGCCTGAGCCATCAACACCGGAAAAAGTAATAAATTTCATGGTGTTTTAATACATAATAACTGAAATTGGCTGCATTTTTACCACGACCTTTCCGACATTATTCGCGGTGACATTTTCAATCACTTCTTCCCCGCGTTTGTAGTGAGAAGCATCCTGTTCGATGACATGCGATGAGCGGCCATTGTAGAGTTTTACGCCTTTTGTTTTGAGTTTTTCGTGGAGTTCTTCTTTGTTTTGTGGGATGACGGTATCTGTTTTTTCCGTTGCGCGGCCCGCGCCGTGATTGCTGGAATAAAAACTGGATTGGTTGTCATCTTGGCCGACACAAAGGTAGGCTTCACTACTCATAGAAATCGGGATAAAGGCCGGCTCACCGGTACTTCCGAAGAGGGGGTGATTCTCCATACGTGACTTTCCATACGCGCGGGATGTCCCGTTGCGATGGACCCAGATTTTTTTGCCGTAGTGTTCTTCCTGTGAAACGAGGATGTGCGGCATATCATAGAGGAGATCCATTTCCGGATCGCGGCCAAGGACTTTCTTGATAGTTTCGGAGATGTTGTGAGTAATGGTAGCCCGGTTGGCGTGGGCAAAGTTGGAGCAGGCGTTGCGGGCGGCCATATAGAGCTGGCCATCTTCGGCGCTTCCGTCAAAAGTAATCAGTGGCTCTTTTTTTCCAAAATCCGATTGGCGAATTTTTTTCGCGATTTGGGCGACGGTTTTTTTGAAGGGCGTTCTCCAAAAAAAGCGGCCGATATTCATAAGGATAGCGGTTGATAAGTGTTCCCTCTTCTTGGCGGTATACATGTACATCGTGTACTGGCCAAGAATGCCGGAGCCGCAATGTACCATAAAGACGTATTGACCCCGTTCTAAACCGAATTTTTTGGCTGTTTCTTCATCGACGACTTCGGTGATTTTCATCAGATCGAGGAAATGATTGCCGGCTGCCCCGAGTACACCAGCCCGAATTTGGGCGAAAAAAAGAAACAATTTTGGGATGACATTGAAAATATCTTTGGCTGTCACCTCTCGACTGAAGAAATTGCCTCTCTCAATGCAGTTCAAGGTTTCATTCTTCGTTTTTATTCCCAAATATTTGATAAGCGGGGCAATACCCAGGCGGCAGATATCCACGACGACCGAGAAGGGGAGGTAGGTGCCGATGAATTTTTTGGTTGGTACGGTCTTTGTCAACTCTCGGAAGAGTTTGCCCAACTCATCTTCGGTAATATTGGTATCGTTCAGATTGGTACGGACAAGACGCATACCGCAGGCCGGATCAGAATCATTCACCTGAGGGAGGATATATTTTTCTGAAGTCACCGTCGTACCGGTGGCATTTTTGCGACCGGGCTTGGAATGCACATCGGCCATCGCGGCGATGTGATGGAAGACACAATCGTTTGAAGCGACGCTTTCCAATTGTGTGAGTGTAGCGGTTTCCGGCATCAGTTTCTCTTCCATATGAAAAACGACCGGGACTTTCATCTTGTCGGTCTTCATTTCGCTTTTATATGGAGAGAGTTTGGTAATATTGTCTTTGTACATAGCAAGCTTTTCAAATTTCTAATATCCAATACCTAATTTCTAATGAATACTTTAATATCAAATTCCTAAATTCAGTATTTTATTTGGTATTAGGAATTAGATATTAGGTATTTTCACGAAAGTGAAGTATAGATTTCTTCGTACTGCTTAGCCGTATTTTTCAGATCAAGGTGTTGTTCTACAAAGGCTCTGGCTTCGCGACCGAGTGATTCGCAAACCGCCTTATTATCCTTTAGATAAGCCACAGATTCGATAAGTTTCGTCCCTGAATCTTTTGGAATAGTAACACAAATACGTTCATTGGCAAACTCTCGGAACTCCAGTAGATCGGAAAGAATGACCGGTTTTCCACAGGCATAGGCTTCAATAATCACCAGCGGCACATCGAATTTTCCTTTCAGATCGGCGACGGGAAAAATGATAAGATCGGAGGAATTGTAAAAACCGACAACATCGGTAATGGTATTCGCCGGGAAATAGGCGTAATGAAGGAGGTTGGCATGAGCGAACTGTTTTTCAATGTTGGCTTTTTTTTCTGCATCAGCGGTGTTTTTCACACGGCCGGGAAATACGATACGGATATTTGTTTCCGGATTTTTCCGAAAAAAATCAATAAATGTTTTCGCGATCATATCGGTTGCGCCGAGGCGCGCATATTCGCCGACATAACTTACGATGAAATGTTCCTCAGTAAATCCCAGTTGTTTCAAGAGAGGAAGATTCTTTGGTTGCGGATGGAACTTATTTAAGTCAATGCCAGGATAGATGTGAGTCACATTGGTAAATCCCAACTTCTCAAGCTTCTGTTTTGCCGTATCGGTATAAACGACGAGCTGGTCGGCAAAAAAGAACGAACGTAACTCATCGGGGGAGTAGAGGTCATCGCGGAGTGTGGCAATGGTCTGGAGCGTTTTCCCTCTGGTCGGTTTGGCAAACCATTTGATAAGATTTGTGTTTTGTTTGGTCGGGGTAAAGAGGTAGTGTGTAATGTCGAATCGAGCACGCGCTTGACGAAGATAAGAGAACAATTCATATTTTGTTCTGAGATAAAAACGACCGCTTGAGAAAATTGATTCTTGACGGACGCTCTCCGGTAACTTCGAAAGAGGCTCTTTTGTCGTGAGGAGGGTCAGGGAATGATTTTTCACCTCTCTTCCAAGAAAATAGGCGAAATTTTTGGAAGCTTCATCCCAAGGAGGGACAAGTGGTCGGGTAGCGAGGAGTATTTTTTTCATAATATTTTACATTATCTATAGATTTCTTTCTTTTCATTCCCAGTCGTGACGGTGATTTTTACGCGTTCTTTTTGTTTCGCGATGGACGGAGGCGTAACGATTGTCTTTTCTCCACGCTTCGCGATGAATGTATCTTTCGAAATAATCTCTTTCCCTACGGCAATTTCATATTGAAAATCGGTCTTGTCGCTATGGTTTTCTAGAGTAAAACTGAGACTCTCTTCCCGTTCCGGCGCAGTGAACGAAAATGTCCACCAGTTTTTCCCTTGGTCGGGATCCAATTCACGCTCATTCTGCCAGAAAAGGAATACCGTAGTGGCGGTGAAAAAAAGAAACAAGCCGATAACGAGGTGTTTTTGTGGCATATTACTTTTTGCGTTGATAGATATGGATGTCATCGGAGGCGTAGATACGGGAAAACTGTTCTGATTTTTCGAATTGGGTCGTATCGAAATGAGGATTGATGATGACGAAGTTGACATCGAGATCAGCATAGCATTTTTCCCCGCGAGCCGTATTGGGTATGGAAATCATAAGAAGGGTACACTGTTCGCGATTGGGATTGTCTTCATAGCGTTTGAAGAAACCGCGCGAAAGCGGGTAGGCGTAGTCACGGAGAAAAAAGAGCTTTATCCAAGAATCGGCCGCGATGTAATTGTGATCTTTGAGAATGTTTTTCCCTTCACTGTGTTCCGCGAGATAGCGTGAGGCGGAAAACGTTTGGAGAAGAGAGAGCGCTTTGCTTTTGGGAAGAAGCGTCTGATTGTTATCGAGGGATCCGTTACCGAGAGAAAAAACGAAGAGAGTCAGACTCATAATGAGGATAACCATGCCTGGTACGCGCAATTTCGACTGGGCGTTACGAAGCGTGGCAAAAAAAGTGATGGTCGCAAACGCCGAGAGGAGACCGATGGGAAAGGAAAAGTAGGTTACGATGCGATTGGAGGGAATGTCGATGAAGAGCCATTGTGGACGGAGAGTCATAATGAGGAGAATGGCACACCATCCGATGAGAAAAGCTCCGGCATAGCGTCTCTGTCGGCGCAAACCTGCCAAAATGGCCAACCCGACCAGACCGAGGGCAATGCGCGCCTCTCCTCCTGAAGAAGCCAGTTGAAAAAAAGAAAGTCCGGTACGCGTGGTTTTTGTTGGTGTCCCGATCGCGGTAACGACGGCATTCGTTTCGATATAGGTCGGCATAGCTACTCCGAAAAAGAAAACGATAGAGAGACAAGCGACGAGAAGCGGTCCCGGGGAAGAAACAAGTTTCCACCAGGAAGAGAGGAGGGTTTCAAGAGTGTCATAATGGGTGATCAAATACAGAAGCATTGAAGCAACCAGTACGAAAAGAAGAATGAGTGTGCTCAGATGATGTGTGTAGGCGAGAACGAAGGTGAGAAAAAAACCAAGCGCGAGAAAACCGGGACGTTTCTCTCTGAATGCCCGGTAGAGGACAAGGAGAATGAGCGGGATGAAAAAATTGCCTATGACGTTGCCCACTACGCCACCGGAAACAAATTTGGCTTGCGGTGAGGCAAGCGTGAAGAGCGGACCAAAGAAGAAAAGTGTTGCGAGAGCGATGTTTTGCGGTGTTAGAGCGTTTTTCGGAAGAAGTGGACTTTGCATGCCGGAGGCAAAACGGAGAGCCAGGATGGAAAGCGTGAGCAGGCTCAAAACATTGATAAGTAAGAGGAAAACCACCGGAAAGGCGGAGAGGAAATCAAGTCCCGTAAACAGAGAGAGAGCCGCAAAAGGCAGGTGTTCGCCGATAATGAAGTCGGGGATCGGTTCCGGTTCCGTTAGTCTATAGATGCCATCCGTGCCCGTAATGATCTCTTGTTTGGCATAGGAAGGCAGCGTTCCTGTTGTAACAATCAATTTAGACCAGTACATATGGTGCCCGAGATCAGTGGCCGTGGGAAGTATCGCATGCGTCAGATAAATCACCTTGATAAAGAGTGTCAGAGCGATGAGAATGATAAAGAGTGTGCCTTGCCGCCTACTGAAAGAAAATGTTTGTTCCGGTATTTCTTCCGTTCTCGTCTCGTTTTTTTTCAGGCGCTTTGTTATGAATGTTGCGTTGACAAGGAGAGCAAGGGTGGCAATCATCCCGACAAACAGTGAGAAAATATTGATCGCGATACCGAGTTTTCCGATGATGATCATGAGAAAATCAATCAATCCGAGACTGATGCCGAAAGAAAGAATGAGCCTTTCCAAAGGGGAAAAGAGACTTTGTTTTTTGAAAAACACACGGAGAAGGGTCCAGCCGGGAAGATAGAAAAGTATCCCGGTAGCGAGAAAAAAAACAAATGTATCAATGAGTGGGCGCATAGCTTACTCTGTTTTTTTGATAAAAGTTTGGAGCGCTTCCGTGTAGAGACGCGCGATGATATTCCAGTGATAATGCGTTTCCGTATAGCGAAGTGCCCGCTCTCCCAGAGCATGGCATTTTTTCTCGTCTCTCGTAAGTGACAGAATAGCTTCTTTGAAAGCCTCGGCGTTTTCCGGATCCACAAACAGACCATTTTCATCGTGGCGGATGGCATCTTTCAACCCTTCGAGATTCGCGGCGATAACCGGCCGCCGACAGGCAGCCGCCTCGATAACCGCGATGCCGAACCCTTCCATATCTCCAGAAATATGGATATTTGGCTGAATGAAAATATCAGCCGTGTTCAAAAGAAGGTTGCGCTCCGTGTCAGTGACACGACCGAGCATTTTGACTTGTTTTTCTTTGTGTGTATCTTGTATGGCTGTTCTGATGTTTTTTTCTTCCGGCCCGGCTCCGGCGAGTACGTAGATTACTGTTTCCGGCAAAGATGGCAGGACTTCACGAATGAACCACTCGGCGCCTTTGCGTTTGGCGAGACGTCCGGTAGTGAGGAGCACGTGTTTTTTCGCGAGATCTTCACCCAGTAGTTTTTCCAAATCTTTGCGAACATAGTCTCCTTGCAACGCTTCTATTTCGACGCCGTTGGGGATGACAACAATTTTTTCTTCCGGAATATTTTTTGTGATGGCGGTGGCGAGTGTTTCTCGACTCACGGCGATCAACCCATCGAGCGTTGGGAGGAAACATCTCACCCAAAAAGCCTGATAGAAACTATTTCCATACGTGAGGTCGAGGCCGTGAATGACTGAGACGACGGGTTTTTTTGGATAAAAAAGTTTGATGAAAAATCCCACGACAGCCAGCACTCCATCGCCCAGAAGCACGACATCATATCGAGAAACGCTCAAAAGCGCTCGGAGCGTACTGTAAGGAAGAAAAAACGGCAGGACTTTTTTCCCATAGTGATTGGCGATGGTCGTGACAGAATGAGAGCGCTTGAGCCATACGGAAAGGGCGTGATTCTGATTTTCAATGCCGCCGACGACGGGGGGATAAGCGCGTGAGATGAAAAGAATATTCATTGATTTGGTCGTTGTAAGATCCCTCAACAAGTTTGGGATGACACTTTGTGTCATTTCTTGTATTTCTCTTTTTTTACGAGATACATCAGATCTTCGGTCAGCTTGCGACTCGATTTGATCATATCGGCGATGAGCGAAAAAACAAAAAACTGCAAGCCGATGAGAAGTGTAACGGCGGCAAAGAGCAAGTAGTTGCGGTAGGGAGAAATCTTGAAGTCCTGAAAGTAGAAAAAGAGGAAACCGATGAATATTCCGAGCGAGACGAGGATGAGGAACAGCCCCGGAACACCGAAAAATTTCATGGGCCGCACGTCGCGTACCGCTTTCAGGATGATACGGGAACTGTTGTTGACGTAGTTGAAAACACTTTTGACAACGCGTGACTTACGCCCTTCAAAATAGGTCACTTCCACCGGAACCCACTTGATTTTCAGATCTTTTCCGATAGCATCAATGATCGTTTCTTGGGTATAGGTAAAGCCTCCCGGGAGATTCAAGCGTAGGAGTGTTTCACGATTGTATCCGCGGAATCCGCAGGTGAGGTCTTTGATCGAAGTATCCATGAATCCGCTGATGATTTTGGCGGCTATGCGGTTGAGAATATTTTTGAGGAAAGGGATGTTTTTGGCTTTCAAGCGATCGAAGCGATCGGCGCTTACCATATCGGCTTCCTTCGCGAGGAGAGGCGCGATAATTTTCCGGATATCGGCAGGATCAAATTGCCCATCCGCATCGATATTGACCATGATATCGGCGCCGTTTTCCAGCGCTTGCTCCACAGCGTGGCGGAATGTTCTGCCAATGCCGCGATTGATGCTGTTCTGATACACGAAGTCCGCGCCCGTTTCTTTGGCGACAGCGACAGTCCGATCTGTCGATCCATCGTCGATGACTTGCACCAGTATTTCATCAACACCATCCAAAACACGAGGGATTCTTTTTAGGGTATTTCCTATTTTTGCTTCCTCATTGAAAGCCGGCAGATTGACTACAAGACGCATAGATTTATTATTTTTTCCGGATTAAAATACTCGGATCGACGCATTGAAAATCGCATTTCTCTCTGGCGCCTTGGATACCGCCCTGGATCAGATCGCCCCGACACTGCAGAAGCTTTTCTTGGCAGACGGCTTTGCGTTCATTCCAGTAATTGGTATTCACTTCATAGCCAAAATAGGGGAGGACAAAATAGGCGATAACCAGAACGCCAGCCAGCCAGATAATGAGTTTGATAATTGAAAACATAGTGTTATTGAGGAGTATGTAGCAAGTAGTATGTAGTAAGGGAGCTCACGGGGCAAAGAGTTTGTCTTTTATACCTTGCTACTTACTGCTTATCACTTGATTCTTCATTTTACCGGCCGATACCTTTATAAGTAATCCCGGCTTTTTTGAGAGCGTCTTTATTGAGGCAGTTTTTCCCATCAACGATGACCTTGATACCATGTTTTTTCAACAGGGCTGGAGTAAGGGATTCCGTAAATTCTTTGTGGCTGGTAGCAAGGATCAAGGCTTGGGATTTTTTCAGAATCGCCTCGAGGGATTTCATACTGGACTGACTTTTGACATACGGATCAAAGGTCTCCACTTTGCAGTAGTGTTTCTTCAAAAGCTCAATGATTTCAAACGCCGGCGATTCACGCAAGTCGTCTATATTGGCTTTGTAGGCCAGTCCCAAAACTCCCACCACCGTATCTTTCATCGGCATCCGATTCTCATTGAGCGCGTCCTGCAAGCGCTCTACCGTGTAGGTCGGCATATCGTTATTTGTCTTGATAGCCAGTTTGAGGAATTCATGGTTGAAGCCGGATTCCTTGGCCCGTTCCACGAGGTAATGCGGATCGACAGGGATGCAATGCCCCCCCACACCGCAAGAAGGGTAATGCGCCATAAAGGCGAATGGCTTCGTCGCCGCTCCTTGAATGACATCTTTGACATCAATATCCATCTTATCGAATGAGCGAGCGATTTCATTGACGAAAGCGATGTTGATATTGCGGAAAGAGTTTTCAAGAATCTTGACCGCCTCGGCCTCACGGATGGTTTTCATCGGACGGATATCGGCATCCACAATACTTCGGTAAAACTGGAGTGACATTTCCAAACCCTTTTTATCGAAAGCGCCGACGACACGGGGGATGTTGGTGACATTCCACTTCGGATCTCCGGGATTGATGCGTTCCGGGCAGTGAGAGATAAAAATATCTTTGCCAACCGTAAAACCGGCTTTTTCAAAAATCGGCTTTACCACTTCTTCGGAAACATACGGATTGACCGTTGATTCGAGGACTACCAAAACATTCTTTTTACAATGAGCGGCTACCGTCTCCGACGCGCTGATAACCGGAGCGAGATCCGGATGATGTTTGCTGTCTACCGGCGTCGGCACGCAAATGATATGGATGTCAGCCCCGGTGATATCTTTGGGATTGTCGGTTACCTTGAACGGATATTTCAAGAGATTTTTTTGCAGAAAAGTGTCTTTGAAAACATGCTGTCCTTTTTTCAGCAGACCGACTTTCCTTTTGTCGGTATCGAAACCAATGACAGAATACCCCTTTTCTTTAGCTCGCATCGCGAGTGGCAGTCCGACATATCCGAGTCCGATAACCGCTACCGTTTTAAAGTCATATTTTGCCATATTTAAGCCCTGAGAATAAGAATTAACCACTAGCTCCCATTGTAGAGAAAATCACCATTTTTGGCAAACATTTGCTATTGACTTTCTCTCTTTTTTATGCTATCATATAAGGTCCATAAAATTGGGCACTTGGTGCCTTAACAATTCCTTAAGGAGAGAAGAGTGAAGACACTCCACTTACTTATGCCGACGGTCAATCAGAAACCGGGGATACTTTTCAAGAAGGCGAAAGATATTGAAAACCTCCGTATCTTGCTTGAGCGGCGTGGTATGGAACTTCGGGTTTTGATAGCCGACGATGGAAGTCAGGCAGAACATTCGACGCCACTTGTTTTGGCTCGGATGAAAGACCAGCTTGGGGATATGTTCGATTACACAACATATCCCAAAAACGTTGGAAAAACAGTGACCGTCATTGAAGGATTGCAGCAGCTGATGGCTGACGCTTCAAGCGAAGACCTCATTGGTTGTCTCGACGACAACGAACATTCGTTTTTGTCGGCTCTCGATCTGCTCGAAAAAATCGAACAGGGTTACTTGGGTGCGATCGGCACTATCAAATATCCGGACGAATTCCTCAGCTACATCGATCGGCACGCGATGCCGGCGGTAGGTGCTATCGAATCCGAGATCATGGGACTCAAAGGTAAGCTGTGCATCTATGCCTCCGGGTATTGGATCCAGCATATCGGTATCGTGAAAGAGTCCCTCGTCCTTTATCCGAAGTACCAGAAATTATTTCGAGAGCTCTTTCCTAACGAGGCCATCGCGATTCCGAAGTGGGGGACACCGACCCTCATGCAGGAGCTGATGAACTGGGTTCTTAAAAACCGGCAACCTTGGAGCGAGGTAGATGAAGAACATCGGAGGATGGCAGTCAGCTACCTACCTTGCATCGAAGTGCCGGCTTTGACTCCACTGGGGCGAGCCACGGAAAAGGCTCTCAATCAGCTTCGAGCACTCGTTTTGAATGGCATTGTGCTTGATGTTCTTCTTGGCGTAGATCGCAGGAAAGCGATCGACTAGCTACCCATCAACGGGTAATAGTCACGATGCGGGCAATTAATAGGGAAGGAATGTATGTGAAACTGCATACGTTCCGACCCTGTTTTTTATTACCCAAGTCTAAAATTACTGGTATAATAGAGGGGCTATGACAATCGGCATCAATGTTTCATTTTTACGCAAGCCTGGAACGGGGATCGGACAGGTGACGCACAACGTTCTTCGAACGTTAATTTCTAATACCCAATACCCAATACCTAATGAACATGAGTTTTTTGTCTATTGTGAGGAGGAGCCGATACTCGATTTCAAATTACCGGAAAATTTTCATATACGCACATTTCTTCCTTTTTGGAAACGAGATGATGTACTGCGCAAGTGGCTCTGGGAAAAACAATTGGCAAAGGAAGCGGTAAAAGACGGATGTGATGTATTTCTCAATCTCTACCAGTCAGCTACTTCCTTTGAGAAATATAAGCTACAAACTACAAGCTACAAGCTACCTCGGCACGTAATGGTGGTACATGATGTTATTCCTGAGCTTTTTCCGGAGTATTTGAGGAAGTTTTCACAACGTATGCATTGGCGAGCGGTCAGGAAGGCCATTCGGAAAGCAGACGCGATCGTTGCCATATCGGAATCGACCAAACATGATCTGATGCGACTTGGCATACGAGAAGAAAAAATTACGGTAGCCTATCCAGACGTGGCGCCCCAATTCCGCCAACCTACTTCAGAAGAGAATGTTTCGCAAATACTGAAGAAATATTCTTTGGAGCGGGGATATATTTATCATGGCGGGGGATTGGAAGTGCGCAAGAATGCGGAAAGGTTACTCCGAGCATATGCAAGTATGACTAAAAGCCCTTCGACTGCGCTCAGGGCGGAGATACCAATACTTGTTATCTCCGGAAAAGTATTCGATAAGTCCAACAAGTTAGCAACGGATGTGGAAGGATTGATAAAAGAATTGTATCTGGAAGAAAAAGTAAAGCTTCTGGGTTTCGTACCGGATGAAGATTTGCCGGCATTGTATAAAGGAGCGTTGTTCTTTGTTTACCCGTCACTTTATGAGGGTTTCGGCCTTCCGGTACTCCAAGCGCTTTGTCAGAGTGTACCGGTTTTGACCGCCGGCAATTCATCGCTTCCTGAAGTCGGCGGAGAGGCAGCACTGTACGTCGATTCCAACGATACGGAAGCTATCGCTACTCAAATGGAGCATCTCTTGATTGATGAGACACTCCGCACGAACCTTGTTTCCCACAGCAACGCGCAAGCGGAAAAGTTCCATTGGGAGCATTTCGTACAGAAAATTTTAGCCACTCTAAAACAGTAACCTATGCCACTTCTTTTTGGATGGAGCACGAACAAACTACTGCTGGTCTGTTTCAACGTATTGGCGGGCATTGCCCTCATCGGTATTTCGCATACATCCGTATTGCCGCTTGGCTCGGTCAATTTCTTTTTCTTTTCTTTCGTCGGTTTTCTTTTCGCGCTCTACCGGCCGGGATGGGTTTTTCTCCTTCTCATCGGTATGCTCCCGTATGAAATCATCAATATCGCACCAGTTAGTTTTGGTATCGCCATAAGACCATATCAGTGGCTTCTCGTCTTGGTCACGTTGGCCCTTCTTGTCCGCCTCATGCTCAAACGTTTTCCACTCGAGAAATTCATTCCGAATTTTTGGGATGTCACTTTGGTCATTCTTGGTTTGGGTTCGTTTCTTTCCGCCCTTATAAGCGATCAAAAAGTCGTGGCAATGAAACTCACTATTATTCTCTTCTCATTTCTCCTTCTTTACTTCATCTGTCGAATTTTTGTACGTTCGACCGACGACGCGCGGATGCTCTTGCCGTTTCTCTTTTCTTCTTTTTTGGTAATTGTCGTCTATGCCATATGGCAAAATATTTTTTTTCAGAGCGGTCAAGAGAGCTTTGAAGTGATGGCCGGCCGCCCCAACGCGACTTTCCCAGAAGCCGATTGGCTGGGAGGATACGTGGCGGCAATAATCACAGTGTTGGTATCACTTATCGTTTCCCCGGCGCTCGTTTCGAAGTATGCCTCAATCAGGCAGACTCGGCTGATAGCCGGAGCTTTGCTCTTTCTTGGTTTTATCGCACTCATTATCACGGTCAGCCGGAGCGCGTGGCTTGCGACCCTGGTCGGCATAACGACGGCGCTGGTTCTTTTTGGCTGGCAACGAGGCATATTTGATGCCCTCTACTGGCGCAATAAGCAGGTTCTCAAGAGAGCCTTGTATGTGAAGCTCTTCATTTCGATTCCGTTTCTACTATCGCTTTTGGCGGTCTTTGTTTTCGGTTTGAGCCCGTTTGATCTCATGGATCGTAGTAAGAGTGTCGCTTCAGGGGAGCAAAAAATCACCGTCGCCTGTGAAAAGGAGACACCTCTTCCGGAAAAAATCGGTTCTCTGGAAGAACTTCAGAATTTTGGCTGTCGACACATCCGTTTGGAAAGTATTGAAGAAGAGCGTGTGGCTGGGCGGTATGTGACGGAAGTGTCACGTGACGATCCCAATGTGAAGATCCGTCAAAATACGTACACGAAAATCAGTCTCCTCCTCAAAGAACACTGGTTCTTCGGTATTGGGTTCGGCGCGGTTTCGCGGTATCTCGGGGAGGATGAGCGGGGGGTGGGATTGAATGCCAGTAATATCTTTTTGGAAGTATGGCTCGGAGCTGGGCTCGTCGGGTTTCTCGCTTTTATATTTTTCTGGTTTGGGCTCGGTTTCAAATGGCTTTTTATGGCTTACAGAGGAAATTCACCGCTGGCTCTCGTTCTCGGATCGGTGTTTGTTTCCATAACTGTCTTCAATCTTTTTAATTCCGGATTGTTTCTCGCTTGGTTTTTCGTTTTTCTGGCTTTTCTCGTCATTCCTGTTTCGGAAACTTCTCATGAATAATACGCAAAAAACAATCGCTATTGATATCCGCCTCTTGGGTAAAGAACGGACCGGGGATGAGACGGTTTTTTTTCATTTGACGAAAGAAGTGCTCAAGCTCGATAGAAAAAATCAATATCGTCTTCTGACCGATGAGACGGTGATGGAAAAGATAGCCTCGCTCTCTCTCCGTCTCGAATGTATTGGGCAAGAAAACGTGAGCATAGTCTCTCTTCCGGTTGCCAATCGTTTTGTTTGGAATATTTTTGTTTTACCGAAATACCTTTTTCGAAATAAAATTGATATTTTCCATACCCAGTATATTTTGCCGCTCTTTTCACCAAAGTGGACCAAAATGGTTACTCATATTCATGATGTTTCTTTCCGTCGTTATCCCGAACTTATCGGTTGGCTTGACCGTCTCTTTCTTATGTTGCTTATTCCGCGTTCGCTTGCAAGGGCAACACTGATTGTCACTCCATCGCAATTTACCAAACAAGAAATCATCAAATATTACGCCGTACATGAGGAAAAAATAACGGTAGTCCAAAACGCGCTCGGGGAGAACTTTTTCAAAGATGCCGCAGAAGATACAGAAAAAGATCGGGTTGTCAGAGAAAAATATCACCTTCCGGAAGACTTCATTATTGCTGCTGGGACGCTTCAACCGCGCAAAAACATCCCTTTGCTTGTGAGCGCGTTTGCCTCTTTGCGAAAGCGTCTGCCCAAGATGAACCTTGTTTTGGTCGGCAATCGCCATGCTCATCACGCTGACAGTCAAATCGACAGGACTATCGCGAGAGAGAACCTCGGGGAAACCGTCATCTTCCCGGGATTCGTCAAAGAATCGGATTTGCCTACGGTGATACGTTTGGCTCAAGTTTTTGTCCTGCCGTCGCTTTACGAGGGCTTTGGCATCCCGCTTTTGGAAGCCATGAGCCAGCGTGTGCCGGTTGTCGCTTCCGATATTCCCGGTTTGCGGGAGGTCGGAGGTGAAGCGGTAGCATATTTTGATCCCAAGAGCATTGTCAGTTGCGAGGAAAGAGTGTATACTCTTTGTACTCAAGAGGAAGAGAGAATGGCCTTAATCAAACACGGGGAAGAACGCGTGCGTTTATTTTCGTGGCAAAAGAGCGCTCATCTTCTGCTTAATGCGTATAATAAAATTTTACAATAAATTATGACATCGGATACTTCTCGTGCATTTGGAGAAACTGTTGTCCCCAAAAAAAGGCGTTGGTTGCGGGTTACGCTTTTTGTTATCATTCTTCTGGCGCTGGCCGGAGGAGTATTCGCGTGGAAGACGGGCTACATTTTGAATAAAATTTCTCAGGGCAACGCGAACATTTTCAGAAGTATCATAAAGTCTTTGCCGGGTGTGGAGAAAAAACTTGCCGGCGAAAACAGCGGGCGTATCAATATCCTTCTGCTCGGTATGCGCGGAGAGAATGTGGTCGGCGGCGGGTTGCTGGCCGATACCATCATGGTACTTTCTATCCACCCAAAACAGAATGAAGAGGATTCGACACGGGCGTCGCTCATATCCATTCCGCGTGATTTTTATGTGAAGGTGCCAGGTCGCGATGAACAACGAAAGATCAATGCCGTCTATGCTCTCGGTGAAGAACGCTCTCACGGTGGCGGAGGAATGGAGGATATGCAGAAGATTGTAGGGGAGATAACCGGTCTCACTATCCCGTACGCGATAACCCTTAATTTTCAGGGGTTCAAAGATCTGGTGAATGCCGTCGGCGGAGTAGTGGTGCATCTCGATCAACCGTTTGAGGAAGGTATGCAATTTCGAGGATTGGAAAAGCGTTGTGACGGAGTGCGTTTTACCGTTTTTTCGGGGAACTATGAGGAAAAGAGAATCCAGAGAAAAAATGGAACATACTATGCCAACCTGAAACGCTACCCGCTTTGTTTTGAAAAAATGACCGCGCAAGCCGTGAAAGAACTTGAGTGTGGCGGAGATTTCAAGTTACCGGCTGGAGATAATACTCTCGATGGAGACAAGGCACTCTGCTACGCGCGTGCCCGCTATACAACCAGTGATTTTGATCGTGCCAGACGTCAGCAAGAAGTGATAAAACTCATCAAGGCGAAGGCGATGAGCGCCGGAACATTGACGGACTTTTCCAAAGTGAATGCCATTCTCGATACTCTTGGAAATAATGTCAGTACCAATATGGAAGCTTGGGAAATGAAACTTTTGTTTGATTTGTACCAAAAAATCGGCGACGTACAGATAAACCAAAAAGTTTTGGAAGATTCTGAAGAAGGTCTTCTCTATACTCCTCCGCAAACCAAAGAAACCGGCTACATACTCTTGCCGCGCGGCGATACGTATGAACGTATTCAGGAACTTTTCAGGAATTCCCTCAACTAAAAAACCGCATTTTTCAAGTTGATTTACATGGAAACAAAAGAACTCACCATTGCTATCAACGGATACAGGAGTCCGGAGTTACTCCGACTTTGCCTGCAGTCCATTTTTGAACATATGCAAGATTCCGGAATCAGGTACGAAGTATTGGTAACCGATAGCGCCACGAAGGAGGATACGGAAACACTGATGCGGGAAGAATTTCCGCAGGTTCGTTTTTTTCCTTTTACGAAAAATGTCGGATTCAAAACACTTGTCAACACCTCCCTCAAAGAAGCGCGCGGCGCTTTTATTTTTCTCATCAACAGCGATATCATCCTCACCAAAGAAGCCATTCCGCAGATGCTCAATTACCTTAATAAACATCCGGATATAGGATTGCTCGCTCCCAAACAACTGAATTTCAACGGAACACTGCAACACAGCTGTTATCGTTTCTATCGTCCACAAACGATTCTCTATCGCCGTACATGGTTTTCCAAATTTCCTTTTGCCAAAAAACACCTGCGTTGGTTTATGATGGATGATTATGATCGAAAAGAACCAAAAGCTGTCGATTGGGTGATCGGCTCGGCGATGTTTACTTCTCAAAAAGCCGTGCAGGCCGTCGGTTTCATGGATGATCGATTCTTTATGTATATGGAAGATGTCGATTGGTGTCGTCGTTTCTGGGAAAACGGTTACAGAGTAGTCTACTATCCGAGCGCCTTCGTCTATCATTATCACGCCAAGGGAAGTGCCAAGGGTGGTTTCTTCGGGTCCCTTCTCTTTAATCGGTTGACCTGGTATCATATTGGAAGTGCTTTCCAATATTTTTGGAAGTATCGCAACAAATCATTACCCACTGTACGTTAGCATGGAAAATTTATCACCCACACCGTCCGAACAAAATAACGAAAGCGAAGAACTCGTACTTGCCTCCGAATATGAGCGCGGCTATAGGCTTTTTAAGAAAGCCTTTGCGTTTTTCTTTGTGCTTTTTTTGATTGGCGCGGCATTTTGGTCCGGGTATGAACAGGGGAAACGTTTCTCTCCTATCAGTGACAGCGGGGTAGAAAATACGCTTTCTCCGGATGAAGCAATTTTTCTCAACAAAACAAACCAGGACAAAACTATCGACTTTTCGCTTTTCTGGAAGGTCTGGGGATTGCTGAAAAGCAAGTATGTCGATAACCAAAAGCTTGATGCTCACGCGCTGTTTTACGGAGCTATCAAAGGAATGTTGGCCGCTACCGGTGATCCGTACACCACATTCTTCGATCCGAAAGAGAATGCCGCGTTTCAAGAAGATATTTCAGGAACATTTGAAGGCATCGGCGCCGAAATGGGCGTTCAGAATGAAGTGTTGACGGTTATCGCTCCTCTGGAAGGGACACCTGCCGAAAAGGCGGGTCTTTTGGCGGGAGACAAAATTATAAAGATTGATGACCAGGCGACCAGCAGTATGTCCCTCGATGAGGCGGTCGGTAAGATCCGTGGAGCAAAAGGAAGCGAAGTGAAACTCACTCTTTTCCACAACGGTGACGAAGAATCTAGCGATATTGTCGTCAAGCGGGATGTCATCTTGGTGAAGAGTGTCCGTTTCGAGATGAAAGAAAACACTATCGCTTATATCCGTATCAGCCGTTTTGGTGACGATACAAACAAGGAGTTTCAGGAAGCGGTGAAACAAACTGTCGATAAAAAAGCAAAAGGTCTGATCATCGATATGCGCAATGATCCGGGGGGATTCCTCGAAACGGCTGTCGATATCGCGAGCGTTATGCTCCCTTCCGGCAAGGTGGTTGTGATGGAAGAAAACGGTGCCGGGGAGCGCAAAGAAATCAAATCCAGAGGGGGTGATGTCTTGAGCCAGATTCCAACCGTTGTTCTCATCAATGAAGGAAGCGCGAGCGCATCCGAAATTCTTGCCGGGGCGCTGAAGGACAATCGTGACAACGTAACACTTGTCGGTAAGAAATCTTTTGGGAAGGGATCGGTGCAGGAACTTACTTCTGTGAGCAAAGATACCGCTGTCAAGATCACTGTGGCGCGCTGGCTCACACCTGCCGGGAACCAGATCAATACGGTCGGTATCGCTCCGGACATCGAGGTGAATATAACCCGGGAGGATATCGACAACAAACGTGACCCGCAGCTCGATAAAGCTTTGGAAATTCTTAAAGGGAAGTGAGGAGAATAGGGTTGACCACATTGCCGATTTTTTCTATAATGGAGAATACTCATAATCACTTAATAGGAAACAATATGAAAAAAACGAACGTCAAACCGCTCGGAGAAAATGTGCTCATTCATCCGGAAAAGCCGGAGCAGAAAACAGCAGCCGGCATCTATCTGCCCGATACTGCGAGTCAAGAACATTCTCAGCTTGGTACAGTGGTAGCGACAGGGGAAAGCGATAAAATAAAAGTCAAAAAAGGCCAAAAAGTCATTTTCAGGCGCTATGGAGGCGAAGAGGTTAAGATAGATGGGGAAGAATACTTGATTGCCAACTATAAAGATATTCTTGCCATAATTGGCTAACTGTTTGAAAAGTAAACAAAAGCATTCTCCACATCGAGAATGTTTTTTTGTGGGTTTTTTGCCAGTCTACGGTTGAAAAGAAAGTCCTGACAGAGTGGAGAGGTATTTGCCACCGGTGAGAGTGCGCGCGGAAAAAACACCAAGATCGGAAAGACGGACACCACCCTGAAAAGAGGCGAGATCGTTTTCGCCGTAAACGACAATCTGACGCCCGCTGGGGATTTCACCGACGCGCTTTTCCAACTGATCGAGAGGAATATTCACAGCCCCTTCCAGATGCCTTTTTCCGAAACCTTCTTCTGTCTGTATATCAAGAACGAAGAGGGAAAGAGTTTTTTGAGTCAGAAGATTTTTGTATTCCTCCACCGAAAGATAGGTTACTTTTGATTGATCAACGAAGGAATTCGGATCGCCAGTCGAGACAGTGGGCGCGTTCAGCGTTTGCCAGCCTTCAAATCCGCCCTTAAGGAAAAAGTACGCGAAGGATTTTTCGTTCATAATATTCTTAGCCGTTTCAAACACTCCCGCGTCGTCTTCGGAAAAAATAATTACCACCATCTCATCTTTGGCCGGAGAAAAGTTTTGGAGAGAGCCTATCGGTAAAGAGAGAGCATGCGCGATATGTCCCAGTCTGTAGGCTGTCTCGGGACGCACATCGATGAGCGCTACTGGGTCGCCATTTTGGATTTTTTTTAAGAGAATATCCGGCGCTATCAGAGGAACGTTTGTCTTAAGGGAGGAATCGGTCGATACGGAATTCGGCAACGAACCGGTGTTTTCGGAGAAAATATTTTTGCCAACAAAATAAATACCGACAGCGACAATCAAAAGACCGCCAACAAGAAGGGTCCGTTTGTCACGCTGATTGTCTTGATATGGAGTTGGCATACGTTGTATTTTTTACCCCGTTAGAGAATATTTCAAAGCTTACTATGAAAGAGTATAATTTTCCTATTTAGGCACAAGTTTTGCTAACATCCCGTACGAGTTTCTCTAACGGGGTTTACTGGAGAAAACTCCCGATGATTTCTTTGTTGCCAAGTAAAAATTCGGCGATACCCGTCTCTGTTTTCCCCTCCAGTTGAACCGTTTCCAAAAAAATTATGCCTTCTCCTGTCTGGACGCCTACTTTTTCTCCCACTTCGAATACCTGGCCGATAAGCTGTGGTACCTGTGGCGATTGTTTTTGAAAAGAAATACGGAGCAATTTCAACCGCAGCAGTTCGGTATCTTTTTTCCAAAAAGCGAATATGCCCGGCCAAGGGTAGAGGGCGCGAAAGCGATTATAAATAGCTTCTGCCTCGTCCGTCCACAGTATGTGACCATCCTCACGCTCGATAAGCTGACAGAGGGTAGCTTGAGTATTATCCTGGGGCAGAGGGGTGAGGGTGCGTTCTACCCAGAGTGGCACTGTTTCCAAAAGAGCATCGCGTCCTACTTCGGCGAGGCGGATGCTGAGAGATTCTTGCGTATCTTCCGGAGCGATGGGAATCTTTTTTTGAGTCAAAATATTTCCCGTATCCATACCTTCATCCATGAGCATCAGGGTGATGCCGGTTTCAGTCGCGCCGGTGAGGAGGGCATTCTGAATAGGGGAGGCTCCGCGCCACTTGGGGAGAAGAGAGGCGTGCACATTGATGCATCCGAAACCGGGAATATCTAAGATCTCTTTCGGAAGGATGCGCCCATACGCCGCCACGATGATGAGATCCGGTTTCAGGTCTCTTATTTTTTCTACTGCCGACTGGTCAAGTTTCTCCGGTTGTTCGACGAGAAGACCATATTCCGAGGCTTTCTTTTTGACGGCGCTTTCCGTGACTTCTTGTTTGCGCCCGGTCGGCTTGTCTTTTCTGGTTACGACACCGACAATATGATATTTCTCTTCCACTAATCCGGAAAGGACAGTCGCGGAAAATTCCGGTGTTCCCATAAACAGCACCCGGATTTTCGGGGCGTCAAAGCGAGAAGTTTCTGTTTTTTCGGAGAATTCGGTCTCCTGTTTTGCAGGTTCTTGTTTCGGGATAAGACGAGTCAAATCAAACCAGGCCATATTTTTCTGTTAAAGTTTTAGGGCTTTGTTTTTTTTCTGCTGCTTTCTGTAACGATTGACGATAATGATACCGTCAAGATGGTCTACTTCATGTTGGATGATGATTGCCAGAAGGCCTGTTGCGCGTATTTTTTTTGGCAGGCCTTTTTCGTTCTGATAACGAACAGTGATCGCGATTGATCGGATAATAGGAAAAAATTCTCCCGGAAGGCTCAAACAACCTTCTTCAAAAACTATTTTTTCTTGCGAATATGATGTGATATCCGGATTGATGAGGAAAATCACTCTATCATCCGCTTCAGCAACCGCCAAACGAAGCGACTTGCCGATTTGCGGCGCAGCCAGGCCAATGCCTTTTTCTTTGTGCATCGTTTCTACCATTTCCGGCAGTAATGCCTGAATTTCTTTCGCCAGAGGATCCTTCACTCTCTCGGTTTTTTTGAGTAATATCTTGGTTGTGGCTCCAGTAACAAGTGTAAGCATAAATTTCTAAAAAAGTGACAAGGGGTCGACATCAATAACATATGTGGCGCTTGCTTTCCGTAAAAAAGCGCGCAAATCTTTTGTCAGAGGCATACCGGCCGGAATTCGTACAACGAGGGAACTTTCAAATAACTTTTTGGTAGTGATCTTTTGGATCGGACGGAAAATGTTTACTCGGTAGCCGGAATCTTTTTTTGGAAAAAGCTCTCGGAGGGTCACTTCCAATGCCTCAGTGGCTTTCTTTACCTCTTCTTCTGTTTTTCCTTGGCAGGTGATTGAAATGAGACGAGAGAATGGGGGGTAGAAAAGTCCTTCACGTTCAGAAAGCAGCTTCTTTGAAAACGCTTCAATATCGAGAGTAGCTATCCTCTGAAAAAAAGTGCTTTCCGGGTGAAATGTCTGTATAACGAGGCGCCCCGTGTGATTTTTTCCCCGCAAAACAGCCATCCGTCCGGTAAATCTTGTAAGAATCTGAAAAAGTTTTTCATCCGCTCGAAAATCCGGGAAAGAAAGGAGGCTATCCGCGTCAATCATACCAACCAAAGCCAGTTTCGGCAAGATGTCCGCTTTGAGTATCATCTGCGTTCCGATCAGAATATCGATTTTTCCTTCGGATGCTTTTGTATACAAATCTGCCGCGCTCCCCACATTTTGCATGGTCTCTTTGTCGGCCCGAAAGACACGCGCTCGAGGAAAAAGTTTCTTTATTTCGTGTTCGACGCGTTCCGATCCGAATCCGACAGAGCGAAAAGAGAGGTTTTTGCAACTTGGGCAACTGGGGAAAGTGGTTGTTCTGTATCCGCAGGCGCCACAACGAAAGGCGCCATCTTTTCCGCTTATAAGAGTGTGTCCGGAATTGGGACATCGAAAAATATTTTTGCAGTTTTCACAGACAGAAAAAGCGCTCATTCCTTGGCGATGGATATAGAGAAGTGTTTGCTTGTTTAAAGAGAGCGCCTCTCGCAAAGCATCGACAAGCACCCCTGAAAGAGGAGAGTAATTCTTTTTGAAACGCTCCAAACGCAAGTTGACAATCTCAGGTGTCACCTTCGACAAAGGAAGGCGTGCTAACGGTGTAAGAGGGACGTATTTTTTTTGTTCGATGTGATATCGACTTTCAACGCTCGGTGTTTCCGAAACAAGAAGCAGTTTCGCGTTATGCAGCGTGGTCAGGTTCTCCGCTACCCACTTACCTCCGTAGCGCGGACTCATATCCCATTGTTTGTAACTCTCATCTTGTTCTTCGAGCAGTGCCACCAGTCCCAAATGTCGAAAGGGAGCAAAAAGCCCTTGACGTGTGGCGAGAATGATGGTGGCTTCTCCGGAACGGATTTTTTCCCATGTTTCAAAGTACGGACCAAGTGCAAGCTTGCTGTGGAGGAGAGCGATTTTCTCCGAAGGGAAGTACCGAGAAAAAACACTTTCCAACTCCGGAAGAAGAATAATTTCCGGAACCAAAAAGAGTGTCTGTCGGTTTTCTCCGGTAACTTTTTTCGCAAGTCGTACGAAAAGCTGTTTGGAATTTTTGAAAACGGACGTATTGATATATCCGATGGTGTTTTTTTTCTGCGCGCCGAAGGCCTTGAGAATACGCAACTCGTCTTTGTTTGATTGAAGTGTTTCAAATTTTTTTGGGCCGACAACTTTTTTCTTTCTCGCTTTCGTGCGCTTTGGCAGAAAATGTTTGAGCGTTTTCCCCAGCGGCGCGAAATACTCTTCGCTGACATTTTTCGCCAGTTCCAGCTGTTCGGCTGTAAGAAATTGTTTTTCGATGACTTTGGAAACCCACTTCATCCATGCCGGCACTTGGCCGGGTAGGGGAGCGCAATCAAAAACGATACCCTGCAAAGAGCGCTTTCCAAAGGATATCGCCACGAGTGACCCCAACTCAATCGGCTCGGAAGACAGGTAGCTGAAAAACGGCGAGCGCGTCAGCGGCAAAATGACCAAAGGGGCAATTTCGACTCGGTAGAGTTTCCTCATTTTCATACGGGTAAGTATAGCATATTTTATTGCTTTTTTGGCTTTATTGGGCTACTATGGCTCATATGAACAAGACACGAAGACTTTTTGTCGGTATTCCGCTTTCAGCACCTTTGCGCAAGCGATTGACTCAGGAAATGCAGATGTGGCCGAAAGAATCCATCCTTCGCACAGCGGAAGAAAATCTGCATGTGACGCTTTTTTTCTTGGGATTTATCCAAGAAGAACACGTGGGGGAAATATGTGCCCGAGTTGGCAAAGTCTGCAAAGAAATTGAATCCTTTGAACTGGCATTCACCGGTATGCAGCTGGTGGAGAGTGAGGAATCTCCAAAGATGATCTGGCTTGCCGGCGAAGTGAATGATGCCCTGCGAATCCTTTTGGAAAAAATAGAAAAAGCTTTTTCATCGTTCGTTACGGAAAGAAAAACCTACCGGCCTCACGTCACGCTTGCCAAAATCAAAAAATCAAAGTGGCTGAAACTGGCCGAGAAACCCCAACTGAAAGAAAAGCTCTCGGTCGTGGAATCGGTAGATACCGTAGCGGTCTTCGAAAGCCTCTCACTCGATGGCAAACGTCGCCATGAACAGATCGACACGTTCCCGTTACTGTAGACAAGTATGCGTATCCTTGATGTTTTTATCGATAATCTCACCCGTGAAGAAATCCGCACGCGCGTCGGAATGTTTCTGGATGAACCGAGATTCCATCAGATCGCGACCATCAATCCTGAATTTCTTCTTGAAGCTGAAAAAAATAGAGACTTTCGGGTGGTTTTGGAACAATGCAACCTGCGTGTCGCCGATGGTTTCGGCATCACACTGGCATTTCTTCTCAAAGGTGAAAGGCTGAGGTACCGTTTCCCTGGCGCAGATTTGACGGAAGAAGTTTTAAAACTTGCCGATAAAAAGCAACTGGGCATTTATCTTGCAATCCGTAAAGATGGCCTCAGTTCTTTTGAGGAAATAAAACGAGCTCTTTTGGAAAAGTACCCTACAGTAAAAATTGATGGCGCAGATATTGATCCGTATCAGGTATCAGGTATCAGGTATCAGGTATCATCGGTTGTCTTGTGTAATTTTGGAGCACCGATGCAAGAGTTATTTCTTGCTCAGTTAAAAGCTGATTCTTCCCCATCGCGCATAGCTATGGGTGTTGGCGGTAGTTTTGATTATCTTACCGGAAAGATCAAGCGTGCTCCAGTGTGGCTTCGCGTCCTTGGGCTCGAATGGTTCTGGCGATTGATTCAACAGCCAAAAAGATGGAAACGAATCTGGAACGCGGTCGTGGTTTTCCCATTTCGTGTAATTTTCGCTACAATAGGAAAGTAAGTTCATCAAGTTTATAAAGTCTGTAAAGTTAAAGATTATGTCAAATGTTCGGGTCCGTTTTGCTCCATCACCAACAGGGTATCTCCACGTCGGCGGTTTGCGTACCGCTCTCTACAATTATCTCTTCGCCAAAAAAAACAACGGCACGTTCATTCTGCGCATCGAAGACACCGATCAGAAACGTTTTGTGGCCGGAGCAGCGGAAAATCTTATCAAAACTTTGAGTGCTATGGGGATACAGCATGACGAAGGCATATTTCTTTCGGGTGATACTCTCATCAGTAAAGGAGAATGCGGTCCGTATGCTCAATCCGAACGTTTGGAAATATACAAGACTCATATAAAAAAACTCATTGATTCTCACAAAGCATACTATTGTTTTTGTTCAGTCGGACGCTTGGCCGCTTTGCGTGAGGAACAGATACAAAACAAGCTTTCCGCAAAATATGACAAGTTCTGCCTCTCACTTTCTCCCGAAGCAATAGAGGAGTCATTGGCCGCGAATGAACCATATGTCGTCCGCCTGAATGTCGATGAAAATCGCGGTGATATCGTTTTTGAAGATACGGTGCGGGGGAAAGTGACTATTCACGCCAAAGATGTGGATGACCAGGTACTCATAAAGTCGGATGGTTTTCCGACCTACCATCTGGCGGTGGTTATCGACGATCATCTGATGGGGATAACCCATGTCATTCGCGGCGATGAATGGATTTCCAGTACGCCAAAACACGTCCTTTTGTATGAAGCATTTGGTTGGGAGGCGCCTGTTTTTGCTCATCTCCCACTCCTTCTCAACCCGGACAAGAGCAAACTTTCCAAACGCCAAGGTGACGTCGCTGCGGAAGATTACCTGGAAAAAGGGTATCTGAAGGAGACGCTGATAAATTTTGTGGCGCTCTTGGGCTGGAATCCGGGACAGGGCAATACTCAGGAAATATTTTCACTCGATGAATTGGTAGAGCGCTTCGATCTTGCGCAGGTGCATAAAGCCGGCGCCGTGTTTGATTTGAAGAAACTCGATTGGATGAACACGGAGTATGTTAAGCGACTTACTCCTGAAGAATTATATGAGCGCGGGATGCCGTTTCTTGAAGTAAAAGAATTTTACAAAGCATGGAACAGCCAACAGTCAACAATTAACGAAGAAGAGAAAATTGAGTTTGTAAAAAGAGTTTTAACGATCGAGCGTGAACGTTTAACGAAACTTTCGGATATCGGCGACAATAATCCTTTTTTCTTTGTCTCAGAACTTTCGTATGATGCGGCGCTTCTTCATTGGAAACAAAACGCCAAAGAAATGACCAAAGAAGCGCTTGAAAAAGCTCACAAAATTCTTTCCGGATTAAACGACACGGATTGGGTAAAAAAAGAAACCATAGAAAAAGTTCTGATGGAAGCGGCAGGGGAGCAGCGGGGCGACTTCCTTTGGCCGCTTAGAGTGGCACTCACCGGAGCGCAGCGTTCCCCCTCACCCTTCGAGGTCGCCTGGGTTTTAGGCAAGGACGCGTCTTTGAAACGCCTCGAAAAAGCTATTAAACTAGTCTCTTAAGGCATTTTTTGCTGTGGTATAATGGTAAATACCATGACACGGCAAAACAAAAATATATACGCCAGCTTTTTTTTGACAGCGCTCTTTTTTGGTAGCGTTCTTTTTTCTGTCTCTGCCAACGCGGCAGATACCGGAGATCTTACGAGTCAGCTTGATGCTATCAACGCAAAAATCAAAGCTTACAAACAGATTATCGATCTCAAGCAGCGTCAGGGGTCAACTCTCGCCAATCAGATTCAATCCTTGGAGGCCCAAGCCAACAAACTGCAGCTTGAGATAGATCTCAATCAGCAGAAATTGGGCGATCTGGAAGGAAACATCACTCTCCTTTCCTCGCGGATTACGGAAAAAGAAGCAGTTTCCAACAGTCAGAAACAGATGCTTTCCGAACTGATGCGACTCTATTACAGCGATTATTCCAATACCTCCACAACGCTTATTTTCTCTTCCGCCGAAACTCTTTCATTTTTGAACCAGGAAAATTGGACCACACAACTCAGCGGAAAAGTGAGCGAACTGCTCGATTCGATAAAGACTCTGCGTGAGAGCCTCGTAAACGAACGGGCTGTTTTGGAAACGAAAAAAAATGAGGCGACTACTCTGAATGAACAATTGAATGCGCGGAATGATTATTTGGAAAGCGCCAAGGAGAGTAAAGCCTATCTTCTGACAAAAACCCAGGCAGAAGTGAACAAATACGATAATCTTGTCGATGACCTGCAAAAACAACGCGATGAAATCGAAAATGAAATCGAAGATTTGGAATCGGGGAAAATTGGCACGCTTGATCTGAAAGACATGCCGGCATTCAAACATGGAACACTTTCATATCCGCTGAAGAAATTCACTCTTTCACAGGGATATGGGAAAACCACCTATGCCAGAAAATCAGGATCTTACGGCAAGGCGAATTTTCATAACGGATTGGATTTCGCCGCGCCATCCGGCACGCCCATCTATGCCGCACTGGGAGGAAAGGTAGTTGGCGTCGGCAATAACGGTCGCTATGCGTACGGTAGATGGGTTGCTATCGATCATGGAGATGGTATTGTCACTTTATATGGACATATGAGCGTACAATCGGTACGGCGAGGTCAGAGCGTCAAAGAGGGAGAAAAGATAGGCGCCGTGGGGAGTACGGGTAACTCTACCGGTCCACATGTCCATTTTACCGTTTTTTCGGAAAAAACTTTTGAAGTTGTTCCTTCGAAATATGTCTCCAGCGTAAAAGATATTCCTATCGGCGCTACCGTCAACCCGTCAGTCTATTTGCCGTAATATGAAAAAATCAAAGCATCCAAATTCTTTTCGCACTCGTTTTGCCAAAGATATCGTGGCGGAAGTGATGTTGCCGGAGCGCCAAACCGGCAAGGTGGCTATCCTCGCCATCGGGGCCCCCTCTACACCGTATAAAAAAGAAACGCTTGAGTTTCTCGCTAGCCACGGATATGTGGTCATTTTCCCGCGCTATCGGGGCACGTGGGAAAGCGCGGGGAATTTCTTGGAAAAGTCTCCTGCCCAAGACATTCGCGACGTGATAACCAAGCTTACCAAGAAACGCTCCGTATACGATATTGCGACACAAGAAAGAAAAAATATCCGCATTTCCGCTATCCATTTATTTGGCGGATCATTTGGTGGTCCGGCTGTGCTTCTCAATACGCAGTTCCCCATCGTAAAAAAAGTCATTGCTCTTGCTCCTGTTTTGGATTGGAGTGTAGACGGGGAAGATGAACCATTTGATACTTTCGTCCGTTACTCTTGCGAAGGGTATGGTGGTGCCTACCGTACAAAGCGTATCAAAGATTGGCAGAAATTGATTACCACAAACTTCTATAACCCTGTAGCCCATACCGCTGCCATCTTAGGCAAAAAAGTTTTTATTATTCATTCCAAAGATGATACCAATGTACCATATGAACCAATCATATCGTTTGCACAAAAAACCGGAGCCACATACTATCTGAAACCTCGAGGCGGTCATCGCGGCTTCTCCTACCTGCCGCACAAATTCTACTGGAAAAAGATTGAGAAGTTTCTTAAGTCCTAGATTTTTTCATTTTTATTTAGAATGACTCCCCCAGCGCTAATTTAAAAAATGGGGGAGTTTCTTTTTATGAAATGCCCAATAAGGAAAAAGAAAACAAAAAAAAACTATTTTATTTTTTATAATTTTATAAAAAAATAAAAAGAAAGAGAAACAGATACACGGGGAGATACATCAATGTACCCAGAAATTATTGAAAGGTCTCAGAACGCATTGTACGCATTCATTTTTGATGGTTTTTAGGGGGATTCGATATACTTTCGTATAAAGCGCTCATCAGCGGTTCTTTCTATTATTGTAATGTCGCATAAGTTACATAGTGCGACGTTACATATAACAAAAGAAGAAACTGAAAAAACAGTAAAATAGACTCATTATTTTTTTTCTGAGGCATATGCCCCCTGCTTTATTCCGCATCTGTTTTATTTTATTTAGAAAATAAAAAAACCGGGTGACGCATACAGCATACGCGTCCCCGGCATTCTTCTCGGCCTCTCAGATCCTTCTGATCATCCCCCAAATGGCATCTAACTTCGAAAAAGTAACGTTATTTGGAAGGATGCGTGCTCACAACATCACGCCCATTCTTTTTTGAATGATATGTCGCATGATCGGCTTCCATTTTGGCATTATGGAAAGCTGCCTCGACTTCCTCTTGTTTGCTCATCTCGGTGAGGGTGATAGCGGCTACCCCGACACTGACGGTAACGCCGAATGTCTCAAAACGTAACCTTAAGTCGTTGGCGACTGCCGCGCGAAATACTTCCGCGTGTGCTACGGCTTGATCAATGTTTGTGTTCGACATAACGATCAGAAATTCATCCCCACCTGGACGGCAGATGATGTCGGTGTCCCGATGAAAAATCGTTTTTGCGATATCGACAACAACCTTGAGCGCCTCATCGCCGGCATCATGACCAAACGTATCATTGACCTGACTGAAATTGTCCAGATCAAAGGTTATGACACCGAAATGCGGGAAAGGGATCAACATCCCTCTCAATGTCCGCTGGGTTATACCGACTTGGCGCAAAAGTGCTATGTTCGCGCCACGCCGATTGAGCGCGCCGGTCAAAGGATCCTTGACAGCAACCTCACTCAGGGTGGCTATCAGTTTTTCTTTGACAACTAGTTCCCGATGCAGCTCCAAGAGTCGTTTGGAGCGCCCCTCAAGCGCGCGCCTCGCTTCATCATACGTTTGGGAAATTATCCCCTTGAGAGTTTTGTTTTCCTTCGTCAGGCGTTCCAATTCTTGCCGAGGAGGAAACCATTCAGGACATAGCCGTGAAAACAACTGTAGCAGAATGGTTTTTATGATGCCGGGCTTTTTGCAGACAATTGCTGTATCCATTACGCCTCCTTGGGCAGGTTTGAAGTTATAAAATTGTTCAGGTACGATTGTACAATGATAGCATAAAAACAGTATTTTGTCAATAGTGCACCGATGAACTTCTCTGATAGAATGTATGTGTATTTGTTGTTACTTGTATGTTGTCAGTTATTATGCGCATATCCTATTCCACCCTGGACACGTATCAGAACTGTCCCCTGAAATATAAATTTCGGGAAATAGACAAGATCAAAGAGCCCAAGTCCAAAGAGGCCGTTTTTGGCACGCTCATCCATTCGGTGATGAAATATATCCATACACCAAGCCTCCTCTCCCCCACCATCGAACAGGCGCTTGATTATTTTGCCAAAGGTTGGAATAGCGAAATCTATGAAAATGAAATAGAAGAACGCGCCGCGTTCACCCAAGGTGTCACCATCATCCAAAACTATCTGGCTCATACCAAGCCGGCCAATTACAACATCGTTGATCTGGAGAGCCGTTTCGCTATCGAAATCGGAAGCGTTGAAACGGGCGTGCATACCGTTTCCGGTATCATCGATCGTATCGACAAGACAGAAGACGGCTATGAAATCATCGATTATAAAACGACGCGCAAAATGCCCTCCCAGGACAAAGTCGACAACGACATCCAGCTCTCTATCTATCTCAAAGCCTTTCTGGCTCGCTATCCGAAAGAAATCGACCGGCTGGACAAGATCACCGTCAGTCTCTACTACCTGAAGCATGGCGTGAAACTCTCCTCGAAACGCACCATAGAACAATTGGCAAGTCTGGAAAAAACTTTCCTCAATGTTATTCAATCCATCGAAGAAGGAAAATTCGACCCCATCCTCTCCCCGCTCTGCGATTGGTGCGGCTATCAGAAAATCTGTCCCGTCTGGAAACATAAATTTCCGGCAGCCCGCAAACTGGAAACCGCCGAAGTCCGAGGAGCTATCGGCGAGTACCTCGATCTCAAAGGAAAACTGAGCGAAGAAAAACTACGCCTGATGAAGCTGCAAGAGCTTATTTTGCAATATATGGAGCAGGAGGGCGTCGATCGGGTGTTCGATGACCAAGGTATTATCGGTAAATCACTGCGTAAAACCTACAAATATGATGAGGAAAAATTACGGGCTCTCCTCGAACCGCTCGACAAATGGGAATCTGTTTTGAAAGTTGATGGTATCGCTTTGCGGAATATACTGGCTATTCTCCCCTCTCCTGTCCGTAAAGAAGTTGAGGAAGCGAAAACGTTAGATAAAGAAAGCGTCAGCCTCTCCGTCAAAAAGAATAAAATCGAAGCGGATGCGGAGTTAGCTCTGTAAAAATATAGCTTTAAAAAAAATCAGACCCAGGAATCCACGTCGTGGACCCCGGGCCTTTTGTTTCTATGACAGCCGGTAGAGCTGATCTAGTGTTTGGAGAAACCGCGGTGCTCCGGCGCGACGAACCCCACAGCCAGTCCGCTCTTTTCGAAAAGATCGCGGACATTGGGTAGTTCTTTGCCATCAGCTGGTACGATTCCACCCCTGCACCCTGCATCAATCAGAAGTTCTGTTCCTTCCCTTCTGTCCATGCTGGAAATCAGAGCAGAAAGGTTGGCCATTACCTTGATCGCGAAATCCGGTTCAACGGAGCGGGAGTTCAGTGTTATTTGAGCGGCCTGCATTGCACCAATCAAGGTTTGCCGACCGGCATCTGAATATTTTGTTGTACTTTTCGCATAAGGGAAGAACCCGTCCGATGCAAAGATTGAGCCACGTGTGTCATGTCCGGCACGATATGCCCGATCGAGACACAAGCGGACACAAGCAATGCGATCCTGCTGGCCGCAACCCAGTCCGATGAGCATCCGATCTTTAGCTAAGGCAACGGTATTGCTTGAGGCGCGCCAGCAACAGGCGAAAGCGATGAGCGCGTTTTCGAACTGTTCGGAATTCATTTCCTTTCCTGACCAGGATTGTACTTCTTTCCTGGTGAGTATGAAGCTCGGCGTTCTTTGGCAAAGCCAATCGGCGCCGGCTGGTTTGACCACCCATTGATTCGTTGAGAAAGGTGATCCATGTAAACTTGGGTTTGAAAGGAGTCGGCGTCCCTGTTTTTTGCCAAGAATCGCTACAGCACCTGGAGAAAATTCCGGTGCAGCTATTAAATCAAGCCCCCACTTTTCCCGTCCGATACTTTGAGGAGAATTGAGCAGAATTTGAGCTTCGTCGTCGCCGATAGGGAAATTTGTAATGACTTCACCGCCCATTACGGCAACAGTGTCCCCCATAAGCGCTTTGCCCAGAGCCGTGTGTGGGTGTTCGTAACTAATGGCTGTGCCGCACGGATTACCATGCTTTCCAGCGATCACGATGTATGGAATGCGCCCATTAAATCGTTGGAATGATTCAACCAAAAGACGTTGAATATCAGTTATCTGTGCCAAGTCGGCAATACTGATGAAGCTCGGTTGCCCGGACTCCCATTTGAAGCGGCTCGGCGCCAGCGGGTCATCAGTCCCTCCGTAAACAAGCCAGGCAGGACTTTGATCCCTGTTTTCACCGTAGGCAAGTATGATTCCATTTTCCAGTTTGATGGTTGTCGCGGGAAAGGGTATTGTGTGTTCCATTTTTGCCTCCGTGGCGTTATAAAGACTTCAGTTGTTAAGGTTCGTAACTTTTGAGGATACAAGAAATAAACGCTTTTTGCAAGGTTAAAACAATGGGATGTTGGTTAGGCCTCCAGCGCTTGCCACTCCTCGTGTGTTTGGGTATATTTTTGCCACATCTCGGCGAAGAGTTGTGATTTTTGCAAAAGTTCGTTGAAACTCCCGAAAGCGCTGATAATGCCTTTATCGAAGATATAAATCGTGTCAAACATCCTCAGAAGATGGAGCTTGTGGATGGAGGCGATAATGGTTTTATCGGCGTACGTGGAAAAAATATTTTCATAAATAGCGATCTCATTTTGAGCATCGACACTGCTCGTCGATTCATCGAGAAGAATCATCGATTTATCTTCCGATGCCAAGAGTCCCCTGACAAGAGCCAGACGCTGTTTCTCTCCACCGCTCAGGTTCACTCCCCGCTCTACGACGGATGATTCCAGTCCGTTCGGCAACCGTTCAACCACAGAGCTAAAACGAGCGATGTCCATATACTTCTGTATCTCATTTTCCGTACGATCCACTCCCATTGTGATGTTTTCCCGAATGGTAGTCGCGAATATTTCCGGCTCCTGTGGGATAAGAGCGATATCGTTCTTCATGGAAATAAACCCATCCGGCAATTCACGACCATCGAGACTCACCGTGACACTCGCCGGCGTATACAAGCCGCGGATAATCTTGAGAAAAGTAGTTTTGCCACTGCCACTCTCCCCGATGACGGCGATTTTCTCACCGCGCCGGATGGAAAGGCTCACATTATCCAGATGCAGATCCGCGTCATCCTGGCTGTGGTAAGAAAAGGTAAGCGAGCGGATATTGCAAATCTTCCACTCGTGTACAATGTCCCCTTCTGGTTCAACTGCGCGGAAATTATCGGAAAGCTCTTCGGCATTCTGGATGGACGTGCGCCAGCGTACCGTATCGCTATAGAGATCGGCAAAATTGTAGAATATTTCATTGATCCGTCCGGTGTAGCTGTACAAGGCAAACAAGGTTCCAACAAGGATGACTTCTCCATGCAGTAAAGCAAAATAACCATAGAATCCCAGAACGAACGCTATCATCGTGCCGCTCACCATGCTAGCGGTGAACCATTTCCATTCATTCAACTTGGTATTCCCGGCATACAACGGAAACGGTTTCATGATATTTTTCCACAGATCTTTGGAGAGTAATTGTTCCACACGCAGGATAATCACCGTGGAAATGTTGCTGATGACATCATAAATCTTTGCCGAAATCTTGTTTTCCGCAGAGTTGAGAAGCCGATACTGTTTCACCAGCGTCTTGTCGAACCGCATGATGATGCGGATAGCAATCAAGGTGACTAAGAGCACGATAAAGATAGTGTTCAGATTGAAAAGCGCTAAAGCAATGATAGATCCGATAAAGCGTACCCCTGTTTCGATGAACCGGAAGCCATGCTCGGAAAAATTGAAAAGAGCCTTGGTTCCCTTCTCGATCTTGTCGATGGTATCGCCCGAGTGATGTTCCGTGTGCCATTCGAGTGGCAGTCCGATAGTTCCGTCCAGAAGATATCGTTTGTAATTGGCACGCACGAGAAAGGCATTGCATTCTTCGAGGACGCGCGCGGGACCGTGAAAAATCCAAAAAGCGATCGTTTGAAGAATAAACAGGCTGAGAAGAATGAAAAAAGTATGCAGGTTGGCAAAAGTTATCCCCTGCTCCTGAACGGTGTTTAAGATCTTCGCTACGATAAGCGGTTCAAGCAAACTGACGGCATTGGCGGCAACAAAAAGGAAAAAATAAAGAACTACTCGGGAGCGGTTGCTCTCGGAAAATTTCCACATCTTGCGTGCCAAGAAAAAAATTGGGTTATTCATAATTCAATAATGAAACATACTATACCACAAAATCGCTTATATGGCAACACAACCTACAAAGTATTAAAAAATCGCCTAAAAATGACGACTTTTCAATGTAGCTGGGGAGGAAGGGATCGAACCTTCGCATGGTGGGACCAGAACCCACTGCCTTACCGCTTGGCTACTCCCCAAAATCAATTAGCAAATAACAATTAACAGTTAACAAAAACACAAATACTCCCCTATTCTACAGGAAAACAGATTTTTTTCAAGAGAAAAAAACACGCGCCGCAACCACTTTCTGGTCACGGCGTCGCGATGAGACGAATCTATCTCTCTATTTATTTGAAACGCAGATCCCTCGTTCAGCATCCGCTACGCAACTTTACCAGCGTTTCCTGTACTTCTTCGACATATATGTCGTAACGGTACGCAAGAGGTAACCAAAAACGTTCGATTTCTAGCGCTTTTTGACAAATCTTCTCGTTTGTCGGATTCCAAAGCGTGTGTCCGTTATGCCATACATCACCCAACTTCCACACCGCGGCATGCTTGGGCGCGTCGCGGAAAAAGTTGAGGCAATAAGCTTCTCGCGCTTGCTGCTTATTTTTTATATGATCGAAGCGCCGCATATTGCCCCAATCGACGATGATGGCGACATCTCTTCCGAACGTTCCTTCCATCCGTTCGATTGGCCAGATCTCGGGTTTATCCTCCGGCATATCATGGTCAAGAGCGGCGATAATGACTTGCGGCCGATGTAAACCATACATCTCAATAACAAATGAGGCCACGGCTTTGGGGTGTTCCGCGTACGCCTCGCCACTATCCCGAGCATCGCCGTCGTGAGCCTCACGCATTGATTCATAGGCTTTGGTAACGGAGCGGTACACATCAGAGCCATATGGGTACCGTGAACGCACACGGCTGAAGATAAATCCCTCGCTCTGCGCGGGAGTACGGTCAAGAATCGCGCGTAATCCTGGTTGCATGATATACCTCCTCAATTGGTAATTGATTGGGTTGGTAAATAACCGAACACTTTAAAGTAAAACAAAAAGTTGCCTCTGTCAAGGCAACCTGAGGCTCCATTTAAAACATTTCAGACCTTCAGATAGCGCCGAATAGCAATGGCGCTTGAGACAACGCCAAGAGAGATACCGAGAAGTATCAATCCGCCGAGAATGTACCAGAACGAGTCAAGGTAAAGATTCAGAAGATTCCCCTGAGGCAAAGCTCCTTGGGTGAACGGGGAAAAATAATACGCCATACCGAAAAGGAGAGCTGTCGTGATGATTGCCGCAACCAAACCATAGAGCGCCCCCTCAAAAACAAACGGCATTCGCACATAGATATTGGAAGCGCCTACGAGACGCATAATCTCAAATTCCTGGCGATGAGAATAGATGGTAATACGTATTGTGTTGAAAGTGATGAGGATAGCCACAAAAATAAATATGGACCCCAGTATCAAGCCGGCTTTTTTTGTCGTCTGATTGATGTGATCAAGCCGCTCAAAAATCTTCTTGTTCTTGGCATAATTGATACGGCTGATATCGTTCTGAAACGTCGAACCCTCGATCTGGGTCACGATAAGCGGATAGTCCTCCGGTTTTACCGCTTTGATAATGAGCGATGCCAAAAGCGGATTCTCTCCGATTTCTTTGATGGCTTGAGCGATAATCGGATCATTGCCGCTCTCCGCCAAGAATGTTTCCAGCGCCTTGTCGCGCGAAACATATTCTATGAAAACGATCTCTTTTGTATATTTGGAAAGCTCATTTTTTATTTGGAGAATTCGCTCTTCCGTCACGTCCGGATTGAAAGAAACGCTCACGCTCACCTTGGAGCGCATATTTTCCAGTATCAGGCTGGTGGTCACACCGATAAGGAACGAAAGGCTCACGATAAAAAGCGAGAGGGTTAGGATACTGACCGTCGCGAATGTCAGCCAACCATTACGGCGGAAATTTTCTTTCCCTTCTTTGAATGTGCGCCAGAGCTTGAGCGTTTTCATATCGCTTATTGTAACATATATTTGCCCTTGTCCTGGTCATGAGAAATCCGACCCTTGTTGATAAGAATAACACGCTTGCCCAATTTGTCGACGACGCCCTTGTTGTGTGTCGCGAGAAGCACGGTCGTACCGAAGGAATTGATTTGGAGGAGCAACTGAATGATTTCGTTGGCCGAAACAGGATCAAGGTTACCGGTAGGTTCATCGGCGATGATCACTTTGGGACGATGGATGAGCGCCCGCGCGAGAGAGACACGCTGTTGCTCCCCTCCGGATAACTGTCTCGGAAAGTGATACATTTTATCCCCAAGCCCCACGATTTCAAGAATTTCCGGTACCTCCAGATCAATATCTGCGGTGCTCCGACCATCGACTTCCAAAGCGTAAGCGACGTTTTCGAAAGCGGTCCGCTCCGGCAACAATTTGAAATCCTGAAATACCGTCCCAATATTGCGGCGAAAAAACGGCAAATGTTTGCGACTGATATGACTCAAAGGTCGCTCATTGAAATAAATTTCACCCTCGGTCGGTTCCTCCTCCGCGTAAATAAGTTTGAGCAATGTCGATTTCCCGGCACCGCTCGCGCCAACGATAGAAATAAACTCTCCCGGCTGAACAGATAAGTTGATACCTGTAAGTACACTAACATCGCCAGGAAAAATCTTGGCAACATTTTCAAAGCGGATAATAGGTTGGGTGGCTGGCATATATTTTTTGTTTTACCGGAATGAATACTTAATGGGACTGTAAGTAACGCAATTCGCTTTCGATAAAAGCTTGTAAATGACCGTCAAGCACCGAACCGGTATCACTGGTTTCGGTAGCGGTCCGATGATCTTTGACGAGCGTATAAGGATGCAGCACATACGAGCGAATCTGATTGCCCCATTCGACGCTTTTAAATTCCCCGCGCAGCTTTCTTTTTTCCGCCGCCTGTTCCTCGATATGTTTTTGCGCCAGTTTGGCAAGAAGCATTTTCATCGCTTCTTCTTTATTTTGCAGTTGAGAGCGCTCGCTCTGACTGCTGGCGACGAGACCGGTCGGGATATGCGTGACGCGCACGGCGCTTTCGGTCTTGTTCACATTCTGACCGCCGGCACCCGATGAACGATAGGTATCGATACGCAAATCATCTTGCTTGACAGAAAGCATCGCCACATCATCGATGACCGGCATCACTTCCACCGAAGCAAACGATGTCTGACGCAAACTGTTGGCGTTGAACGGAGAAAGTCTCACCAGGCGATGAATGCCGGCCTCCCCGCGCAAATAACCGTAGGCATACATCCCTATTATTTCAATAGTGGCGCTCTTGATTCCGGCCTCGCCTCCGCGTGACTCATCGAGAAGACGCGTTTTCCACCCGCTATTCTCGGCATACCTGAGATACATCCTGAGAAGCATTTCCGCCCAATCTTGGGCATCTACCCCTCCCGCGCCACTTCTTACCGTCAGAAGGGCGTTTTTTGGGTCATATTCACCTCCCAGAAGTGTCTTCAACTCCCATTCATTCAGGGCTTTCTCGACGAGCGCAGATTCCCTTTCCAACTCCTCGGCATCTTGTGGTTTCAAGTCTTCCAAAAGGGCAAAACTGGCCAGGTCAGTGAGAGTTTTCTTCAGACGTTCATAAGAAGCACGTTCGTTCTCCAGAGCTTCCAGTTCCTGCATCACGCGCCCGGCAGCCTTTGGATCATTCCAAAAATGAGGTTGCTCACTTTGCAGACGGAGTTCCTCTCTACGAACTTTTTTCCGCCCGACGTCAAAGATAGTCCTGCAACTGCAGGAGTTTTTGTTGAAGAACCGCAACTTTTTCTTGCATCGTATTCATACGTTTGTCAGTATAACATATAAACTGTATCGAAAAAAGTGGGGTGGGTTGAAAAATTTTCCATTATCCTGTAGGATAAGAAACGTTTTGAAAAGATCAAAATATGCCGATGTAGCTCAGTTGGTAGAGCGGCACATTTCCTCCAAAGGGCGGATAAACTCCACGCGCAGATTTACAAAAAGAAACGCCAAGATAGCTCAGTTGGTAGAGCAATGCATTCGTAACGCATAGGTCCCGGGTTCGAATCCCGGTCTTGGCTCAAAAAGTTGACACCGAAAGCATAGTGTACTAGATTACACATATGAAAAACATATTCCAAAATTCTTCTTGCGCTTATTATACTGGTCTTTATCTCCTAAAGGCTGGTAGCGCTTTGTAATACATTCGAAACTATTAGAAAGCATAATCGAGCCTTTAGGCTCGTTTTTTGTATATCCATACGAAAAAAGTAGTCCGTTAACAATGAGGAGAAAAAATGAAAACCATTGCCATAATCGGTGTCGGAGTGGTCGGGAGCGCGTTCGCAGAATTCTTTGAATGCAAGCACAAAGTGCTTCGCGTCGATCTCGACACGGAACTCACACTAGAAGACGCGGCGCGGGTTGCGGACGTGGTCTTCATCGTCACGCTGCCTATCGAAGGCGTGGCGACGCTTTTCGCCCGCGCAGTCAGCGTCATGCGGCCCGGTACGCTGCTCATCCATGGAACGTCTATCGAAAATCCTACTGCCCCGCATCATATTGATACGACACTAGCCATCGAAAAAGGCATAACCGCTTGTCACTGCCACCTTCATTTCAAGCCAGAAATACCACTCGCCAGAACCTTGTTCGGACAGAATGTCTCCATTTCTATCGTTGGGAAAAACGAAAAAATTTGGGGAGATTGGCTGGAACATGAATTTATGCCGTTTCAACCGCTGCTGCATCATCTCAAGCCGGGCGAACATGACAACATAACCGTCGTCAGCCAACTCGTCCATACGATTGTCACGGCCGTGATCGGAGCTGCATGGCAAAAGATTCCTTCGCAAATCGTAACAAAAGGAATTGGTATTGGAGGACCGCCTTGCCGTTTTCTCATCCGCTCGATCTTCCGTACTGCGTCTGCCGGAAAAGTTATGAGTAGCATTTTGTTCAACCACCCACTTGCCCTTGCTTTTATCGAACATGTGGAGGAAGCACTCCAAGAGCTCAAAAATCTTATTCGCAAAAAAGATGAGGCATCGCTAGAAACGATGCTCGGCGCGGCAAGAAAGATATTTGACCAGAAAAAACTCGCAGCTTGGGACGAATCCACCAGCCGGCTCATCCGATTGGAAGCGGACATGCAAAAGACGGTGGCAGCATTTCGTTTTCCTGCAGAGAAAAATATATCCGGTCTGCTGGAAAAGATTCTTCATGAATTTGGCAAACGTGGTATCGATATGACGTCGACCATCGCCCAGGTCACGCCTGACGGTGGCTGTATCATCATGATCGGTGTCAAAGAAAACAGCCCGGCCGTGCAAGAAGCCGAAACGGAAATTAGAAAATGGATGTGAGATCCATACAGTACCATGACCTCCTTTTCAATCGCACTCACACAAAGCCCCCGAGGATAAATCCAGAGGGGCTTTTTCTTTTTGTAACAAAATTCATCACTTCGCCAACTCAGCATCGATAGCTGCTTTCAGAGCGTCAAGCCCGACAGCGCCAGACAAGAAAGTTCCATTCACGAATGTTCCTGGCGTACCGCTGATAAAAAAGCTGGCGGCTTGTGTCTTATCGGCATCCACCTTGTACTGATATTTTTTCGTATCCAGACACTTCGCGAATTCCCGCCCATTCATACCATAGCGCCATGCATAATCCTTGAATTTCTGGGTACCGGTTGTTTTTGCCCACTCATCTTGCTTGACGAAAAGGTTGTCGGCATACGCCTGAAATTTCCCCTGCTCATTGGCGCACGAGACAGACAGCGCCGCGTTGTTCGCCTGCGGATGAATGGAAAGTGGCAGATGTTTGTAAACAAACAATATTTTATCTCCATACTCCTTACGTGCCTGATTGAGATCAGCCTGAAACGCTTTGCAATACGGGCACTGGAAATCGGAGAACTCAATAATCTTCACCTTAGCGTCCTTGGCACCGGCCATAATATCATCGTCATCGATTTCCGGCAATTTCAGATATTTCCCCACCGGCAAACCGATTTTTCCCATATCGAAAAAATAGCTGCCGCTCTCCGTTACAAACAGACTCGAAGCTTGGGTATAAAAATCAGTCCCTATTACGCTGTCCGAAAAAATGAAAGCCGGCAGAGAGACTATGTCGAAACGCTCGATCAGAAGCTTGCCTAAATAAGAATCACTTTCAACGGATGAAACTTCCAGCGTCGGCACCACCCGGCGCAGCCAAAGAAGCGCTTCACTCGGATCGCACTCGGCACAACTCCTGTCCGTAACAACCTGGACTGCCACTTTCGGGTCGTTGTAAGCCACCCAGGTCTTGCCGCCGGTTTCGAGCAGATCATAATTCTTCACGGCACCGCGAGAAAACCCCCTGCCCACCGTCAGTTGGGCGAAATCCACAAACAGACTGCCGAGAAACAACCCCGCGAGAAGGATTGCCAACGCGGACAAGTTCTTCACTTTCTCTTTTTCGGTTTCCGTCTTTTCGATTTTATCGGGAAAAAGCGTTTCCATAATCTCACATATGACATTAAACAATTACTCCGAACACACGCCGGCAGATATGGCATCGTTCTCTATGAACGCGTTGCCATTCTCAGTCACTTTCTTTTGAACAGCATTCATATTGAGAAGCCTCTCCTTGGAAGGCAACGTGTAGTCCTCAAAACCGATGGTAATAGTTTGTGACGCCGCTGTTTTGAGACCGTAGCCAACCAAGAACGCCACGATAAAAAGCACTACCAAATCACGCCTGGTATACTCGCTTTGGACTACCAGACGCGTGTACAGAGATTTCAAAAAGTTTTCCCCATCTTTCCGAAGGGTATTCTTACGAAGTCGCGCCCACACATCTTCGCTATGGGGCAATCGTCCCAAAAGTCTAAAAAAGGATTTTTTTACATCGCGCAGGGTGTCAGACAGCTTTTTTCGCAACGTATGCAAATGTTTCCTGAAAAAGTATATGTTGTATTTCATATATCCTATCCTCATTCCACTGATGGGAAAGCTAAAAAAGGTGATAGGGTAAGCTATCACAAGATAGGTAACGGAGCAAGTGCTTTCAAAGTTTTGTTATATCTTCCAGAACCGTATCCAAGTCTTCAAGACTTTTGGAGCCGAGACCATCAGCCCGGCAGGATGGATCACGAAGCTCCTGACGCACCCTCTCTACCGCCAGAAACGGCTTCACCCCTTTGACAATATTGTCATTGATAGCGATATTGGGCCCCTCTTTGCAGAAATTGAAACATTCATACACCGGCAAGACCAAGGCCTCTTCTTTCGACAGCCCTTCTTTCAGATTTGCGTAAATTTCCTCTGCGCCTTTTTGGCAGCAGTCTTTGTGCAGACACACCTTGATGGTAGCCCGGGTGTCTTTGGATTGTGAATTTTCTTCCGGCATAAGTGTTAGTGCAAGATACACGATAATAAATGAGACTTCAAGAGACCAGTCCGATTACGGCCACCATTGCCTCAATCTTCTCTGGCTTATCGCGACGGTAAGAAAAGTATTTTTCGGAAAGACAAGAGGTACATTCACCGGAATCGGAAATCATAACGATGCCGTTTTCTTTCAGTTGTCGATAGATAATTTTTTTGATATCGAGAAAAAGTTGTCCCTCCTTTTTCAAAATGGCTTCCGGATAATTTTCAAAAAGAACGGCTCGCTCAGGAGGGATAAGGTAATGCTTTTGACAAATGCCGGGCCCGAGAGTGACAGCTATACCAAGAGGATCACTTCCCTCTTTTTTCATCAGTCCGAGCGTATCCGCTACAATATTTTTCACCGCTCCTGACCAACCGATATGAGTCAGTCCCATCATCTTTTTTTTCTCATCATAGAAATAAACCGGGTAACAATCGGCGACGGTGATAGCGAGCGCCACCGCCGGATCAATAGTGACGAGACCATCGGTTTCGAGAATGTAGTCCGGGGAGTCATGGTCGACAATGGCGACGTGATTTCCATGCACCAGATGAGCGGCAATCACTTTCTTTCCATCCAACCCAACTTTTTCAAAGTATTGTTTCCGATTCTCGATATTTTCAGACAACCAGTCTTCTCGTTTTGGCAAAAGTCGCATCGAACCATCTTTCTTTTCCGAAAGGACAGCAATAATTTCCGGAAATTGTTTGAAAAAAGCAAACATCTTATAAACTTAGAAGTTTACGGAATTTTTCTTTTTCTTTCGGGTAGAGGCGCATACGATACAAATAAACCAATAAGTCCTTATGCCGAAACCTTTCATCTTCAGTAAGCAGCAAAAAATTTTCAAAGTTTACCAAAATATTCTCTATCTTTTCTCCGGCATCCAGATTTGGTTTCCCCGTCACTCGGCAATTTTTCGCTATAAATAAATGATTTTCCCAATCCATATACCCATGGGATCCGAGGACTTTCCACAGGTGCCAATTGCTACTCTCCAGTCCGGTTTCTTCAAAAAGTTCTCTTTTAGCCGCTGTCAAGATATCTTCACCATCGTCTACGAGACCGCCTGGCATACTGACAAAAGATTTTTTGCGGGGCTGCTCTTGATTCTGAATAACTATTCTGCCGTCTTGCACGGCAATAATAGTAACCGATGACCGCCGTTTTATATTTTCAAATGTAGCCTTTGAACCATCGAAAAGCTCCTGCTCCCACTGATATATTTCACAGCGCTTACCTTTAAATACCAATTTTGAATTTTTCGGAAGTTTTGTCATATCCTCTATTCCCAAACTTGTCAGAAAAAACCAAAATTAAATTCTTCTACTCCGGACCGCCGTAGATGTTTTCGATAGTGGCAAGAAGACGGTCTATTTCTTTTCCTGTTTCGGTATTCTTCGTCAGAAGCTGCGCCGTCCGCAACATTCTTTTCACTTCCTCGCGTTCACCTCTGTCAAAGAGCCCACTTTCAAGTGACTCTTCCACTCGGGCAATCAACCCCTCCGCAGTTTCATTCCCCACTTCTTCCGCTTCGATTTTTTCATTTGGATTTTCCGGATGCATATTTCTATTCTTTGGCTTGAAAACCGATGACAGTAGATGGGGCTTCCGACACTTTGACATTTCCAAACTGCGCTTCGTATTTTTTTAAATTCTCGGCCATCGCGACGGCCATTCGCTTGAAATGTCCGGGAGAAACAATTACACGCGCGTTGAGTGTCCCTGTCGGCGGAAACACGTTCATAAAATCGATAACGAATTCTTCCTTGGTATGGAGGATATTCGCCATATTCGAATACAGTCCTCTCAATACTTCATCCGTCGCTTTGATTTGAATTTGATTCTGCTGCGGTTGTTTATCCATATTATTTCTTTAAAAAATTTCTTAATTTCTCGGCGGCTACCTTCACTTCCGCAATGATCTCCGGAGTTTTCATATTTTCTCGAGCATACCGTGAAGCGGGTCGCACAGAGCTTATTCTATCACCGAATTTTTCCACATCATTCATCCATTCATAACACGGCATAAACCAGACATGAAAGTGATGTTTCGTACTCTCTTCCTGAACGAAATAGATGGTCTCAATGCCAAGAACTTCACGCTGTGCCTTGCGAATCTTCCGCACCAACGCAATAAACTCTGTCGCTTCCTCATCTGTGAACTCATCAAAACTTTTTATATGTCTGCGCGGCGTCAGTATCACGAATCCGGGAATAGGGTTGGCATAGTCCTGATGGCAATGAAAAAGCTCCGTCGTGAGAACAAGACCTGGCACATCCTCTCCGCTTTCATTATACCAGCATCCCATACATTCCATTTCCCTTTTCACTCCCGTGAAATCTTCAGCGATTCTTTTTAGCATAAATAAAATTATTTGTTACTTTATAAAAACCATTTGTTTTTGAAGCCCGGTGGTGATGTGGAGTTTCATCTTTTCATCGATGTAGAAGTCAATTTCACTGCGGATGCCGAATGCACCCGGGATATAGATGCCCGGCTCGATGGTATAACCGAGATTCAGTTTCAATGGTTCGTCGCCTTTCTTATTGATATTCTTGTCCGCACCATGGGGTGAACGCAGCCCGATGGAGTGGCCGGTGGAATGCAGGATATATTTCCCCAATCCCGCTTTGCGTATTATAGCATTGGCCTTTTCATTCACTACCCTGCCCTCCGGTAGTTTACCTTCCTTCGCGCAGCTTTTAATAAAACTCACTGCGGCATCCCTTGACTGGAGCACCGTATCAAAAGCTCGCTGTATTTTGGTTGGTAAAGTTTTTCCATAATACGCCATCCATGTAATATCCGCGTACGGATAGTTTCTTTTCTTCGATCGCGCCCAAATATCAATCATTATTAAGGTGTTCGGTTTCAAGATGGCCGGTTTCTTGCCAATAGCATAGTGTGGCAGTGCCGAATGTTCATTGAATGCCACAATCGGCAGTCCCAAACACGACTTGAGATTATGTTTCCTAAATTTCATCAGGATAAATTTCTGCACGCTCCTTTCCGTGACAATCTTCTCTTTCGCGATAAATACAAAAACTTCCCGGACAATCCCTTCCAAAACATCCGCCACCTCCTTGTGATTCTTTATCTGCTCATCTGTCCACACCATATGTTCCAATATAACCAAAAGCGGAGGAAACCCTCCGCTCTTAGTATACTCCTTACTCCTTTAGTTCGACTGCTGCGCTACCTTCTCGCTGGCAACAGCTCTTGCCGTTTCCGCATTTCAATCCGCAGAAACCGGTATAGGAGAGAAAGCCGGCCACTGCGAGTCCTACCCAGCTTATCCACATTGGGACTACCAAACCGCCCATAGATGCCTCAAAGCCGGTTACGATGCGCGTTAAATGAAGAACGGTAACAACCAGAAATATGGTCGCTGTTACTGTCACGTATGTGTGCTTATTCATACAATTTACTTAATTAATTACAAATTATTTATTTTTTGTCCTCAGACTTCGCCTCTGGCGTCGGTTCTGTTTCAGCTTCTTTTGGTTCAGTTGACTCACCACCTGCGGCGGAGCCTGATTGTGCTTCTCCGGTAGGGGCTGAGCTTGTCGAGGCCTGAGCGGCTTTGTACAACTTCTCCCCTATTTTCTGTGCAGCAGTCGAGAGGGCCTCAGTCGCTTTCTTGATAGCCTCGAGATCATCGCCGTTTTTCACTTTGTTGAGTTCGGTGATAGTTTCCTCAACCGGTTTCTTCTCATCAGCGGTCAATTTGTCACCCGCGTCTTTCATCGACTTCTCGGTCGTGTACGAAAGACTGTCCGCCATATTGCGCGCTTCGATGAGTTCCTTCTTGCGTTTGTCTTCATCGGCATGCATCTCGGCATCCTTCTTCATCCGCTCAATCTCATCTTTGGAAAGTCCGGTGGATGATTCGATGCGAATAGATTGGGATTTATTCGTCGCTTTATCCTTGGCCGTCACAGAAAGAATTCCGGAGGCATCGATGTCAAATGTCACTTCTATTTGCGGGATACCGCGCGGTGCCGGTGGGATACCGTCCAAAATAAATTGTCCGAGAGATTTGTTATCTCCTGCCATCTCGCGTTCGCCTTGGAGAACATGGATCTGCACCGATGGCTGATTGTCGGCAGCAGTCGAGAAGACTTGGGAACGGGATACCGGCACGGTCGTATTGCGATCGATGAGCGGTGTTCGCACGCCACCCAGTGTTTCGATACCGAATGTGAGAGGTGTAACATCCAAAAGAAGCACATCTTTCACGGAGCCTTCGAGTACTCCGCCCTGGATCGCTGCGCCGAGCGCCACCACTTCATCCGGGTTCACCGTAATATTTGGTTTCTTGCCAAAGAATTTCTCGACACTTTGGAGTACAAGCGGCATCCGTGTCATACCCCCGACCAGTACAATTTCACTCAAATCTTTCACATCAAGCTTGGCATCGGCGAGCGCCTTCTTTACCGGGCCAAATGTCGCCTCGACGAGATCGCCTACCAGTTCTTCCAATTTGGCACGGTTCATCTTGATAAGCATATGTTTTGGTCCACTGGCATCGGCTGTGATAAACGGCTGATTGATTTCCGTTTCATTGGCAGTCGAGAGCTCGATCTTGGCCTTCTCCGCTGACTCCTTGATACGCTGAAGCGAGAGCGGATCTTTGCTCAAATCAATACCTTCCTGTTTTTTGAATTCGTCCAATATCCAATGAATAATCCGTTGATCGAAGTCATCGCCACCCAAGTGCGTATCACCGTTGGTCGATTTCACTTCGACCGTGTCTTCGGCAACTTCGAGGATGGAAATGTCAAATGTCCCACCACCGAGGTCATAGACCGCGATTTTTTCGTCTTTCTTTTTGTTGAAACCGTACGCCAAAGCGGCGGCTGTCGGTTCGTTGATGATACGACGCACGTTGAACCCGGCGATTTCACCGGCTTCTTTGGTCGCCTTGCGTTGTGAATCGTCAAAGTAGGCCGGTACAGTAATGACCGCGTCGGTAATCTTCTCACCGAGTTTTTCCTCCGCATCCGCCTTCAGTTTGCCGAGGACCATCGCAGAAATTTCCTGTGGCGTGTATTCTTTGCCACCCATCACGATCTTCACGCCTTCTCCGGCCTGAATAATCTTGTAAGGAAGCGTTTTCTTGTCACGCTGGACTTCTTCATCGTTGAAATGCCGTCCGATGAGACGCTTCACAGAAAACAGCGTGTTCTCCGGATTGGTGACACCCTGGCGCTTCGCAAGCAAGCCCACCAGGCGCTCACCGGTCTTCGAAATCGCTACCATCGAAGGTGTCGTGCGATTGCCTTCCTTGTTTTCGATAATATTGGGAGTCCCACCTTCCACAAACGCCATCGCGGAGTTGGTTGTCCCCAAGTCTATACCTAATATTTTACTCATACTTTTATTATTACTAAAATTATTATTAATTGAAATTATTTTTCTCTTGTCATTCCGAGCTCGTCGAGAAATCCCGTATTATTTATTCTGAGATCCTTCGACTTCGCTCAGGATGACTGTCAGGAGCTGACAGTCACTTTCGCTGGCCTAATAACTCTCTCTCCAAATTTGTACCCCTTCTGCAAAACTTTTGCTACTGTATGCTGTTCACTTTTTTGTTTCTCATCCATGCCTTCTCCTTGCTCCTTGCTACTTTCTACTGTGTCCAATGCCTCATGTATCTTCGGATCAAATGCCTCGCCTTCCTTCACCTCTATCGTCTGTATGCCATTGTCGGTCAGTACCGTTTCCAACTGCTTCTCAATGTACTGAATACCGACGACCCAAGGACTATCTTTCTGCTCTGGTGGAACGTGCTGAGTGGCGGAACGGAAATTATCCAACACCGGAACGATATCGAGCACCAATTTCTCTATGAGATACCCTCCAAGTTCTTTCTGCGCTTCCTGTTGGCGTTTCTTATAGTTCTCAAAATCAGCCCGACAACGCTTGAGATCATTCAAATATTCTAGAGCCTTTGTTTCCCCTTCTTCTCCGTGTTCTTCTTTGCTAATCTCATTCGCCTCGGCTTTCGTTTCTTCTTCTCCGGCATTGTGAGAAATCTCGCTTCTGATTCCTTCTTCTTGATTCTTGATTATTGATTCATCTGTATCATCGTGCGAAACATTTTGGACAGGTTCTTTACTCTTCATTTTTTGTGTCATATTTTTATCTTATTAAGTAAATTATATTGCCGGTGAAAATAACAACGAGCGAGGAGCTGAGGAGCTTCTTCATATATTCGATAAGGGACTTGTTCTTGGCATACTCCATCCGTTTCGGTCCAATAATAGCCAGCATTCCCTTTTCTCCATCGCGATTCTTGTACGGCGCCACGATCATGGAACAATTATCGATACCCGCGATAGGGTTTTCTTTACCGATATATATGTGTGTCTCACCGTCTTTCAGTTTTACCATCAGCCCGTCCAATTTTTCATCCAGCGTATCGAGTGTTTCGACAAGACGGCACAATTCATCTATTTCCCGAAATTCCGGTTTCTCAATCAGTTCCTTCATACCGAAGTCATAAAAGTCATTGACACCGGTGCTCGAAACCGCCAGATTACCGGAAAGAACGGAAAGCAGTTTGGCAGTGGTCCGCCCCAGACGCACATGCTTGGCTTTGAGCAGCAGAAGTTCTTTTTGCAAATGTTCTTGATCACGGCGTGAAAGCGTTTCTTCTCCCATCATTTCTTCGACGTAGATCCGATAGCCTTTATCGGTCGGGATGCGTCCGGCAGACACGTGTGGCTGATAGAGATACCCTTCCTCTTCGAGTGTCACCATATCGCTTCGGAGCGTCGCCGCGCTGACCGGAAAATCAAAACGTTCCAGAAGCGCCTGAGAACCCACTGGCATAGCTGTCTCCGTGTAGAGATTCACAATGGCAGAGAGAACTTGTTTTTGACGCTTGTTCATTGTTTTAGCTTCATTAGTCATCTAAAAAATCACACAAATTTTTTATATATTTCCATTATAAATACCTATTGGCACTCTGTCAAGTAGAGTGCTAACCCAGTAAAGTATTCGAAAGGGGTGTCACATGTTCTGTGCACCCCTGTTCTTATGTGGCCGTTGCCACGCGTGAGCCCATTGGCTCGATCAGTTTATAAATTTTTCGATGTCATACGCGCTAGTTTCTCCTCTTTTTGATACATTCGTTGCAACAGCGCATGCCGCAAACAGGATGGGCTCCGTCGTGATGATCCCTCGCGATATCGACGGAAACCCTCGTTCCTCCGCTGATACGCAGGCAGACCACCACTATCGTCTCTTCGGATTCTTCACCCGTTGTTTTGCCCGTGGTCCTGGCATGAGTTGCTGACCTTGGCTTTTTCTTGTCTACTGCTGTTCTCGCTATCAAGATGATTCTCCTCTGTGATATTCCTACTGAAACCGGGAGCTTACATCACTCCCCATTCTTTTTGCCACGGCAGACCCTATTCTTCTGGTTGCCGGTGCAATCACTGACACAGCCCTCCACAGTCATGATCGCAAAGTTCGCCTTCTTTGTAGTGAGCTTCTCTCGCGACGTGGGCCGGGATGCTACGAAACGTTCCATCCTTCTTGGTTTGATTCTTCTTGGGGATTCCGGAAAGAAAAACCGCGCACACGATCTTTTCATCGTCTGAGTCGCCAGGTTTTGGTTTAACAGCCGCCGCGGCTGTCGCTTTCGTCGTCATGTGGCTCTCCCTAATTTCCTGATTGTTGCGGTTGACGATCGGCTCTTCTTCGTAGAAACGCCGACTACTTTTCGGCAAACTGCAGATGATGCGCGAATCTTGGCCGGCTTGCCAAGCCGCGTAGGTATTCCCGCAAATGCCAGGTTTATCAACCGCCCCAGCAGTTCCGTTTCTCTTTTCGTTCTCGCCATCTTCGTTCCTCCATTATGAAAAAACCATTGGGATCATACTACTGACTGATTGTTAATGAACCGTTTAGTACTTCTTGAAAAAATCTTGCTTCTGTCATCCTGAACGCAGTGAAGGATCTCTATCAATAGTCCATAGCGCTCCACGAGATTCTTCGCTCTGCTCAGAATGACACAAAATCACGGTACCGGATCATAGCCTCCGTCATTCCACGGATGACACCGTAAAATACGTTTCAACCCCAACCAACCTCCCCGTAGGACGCCATAGCGCTCTATGGCCTCATACGTATAGGCACTGCAGGTCGGATGAAAACGACAGAAGCGTTCCCCAAACAGTTTCCCAATAAACCCATGCTCAAAAGAGAGAGTTTTTTGGTAAAACCTTATAAGTGAAAGTACGAGTCTTTTCAACATACTGAGAGCATAGTCCTTGCCGGAACACTTTGTCAATAATGCCTTTTCACTGCTATAATAAGAGGGCTCAGATAAAAATAAAATGAAAATCCTCAAACACAAAAAAATAACATGGATTGATTTTGAGAACCCGCAGAACGATGACATCACCTATCTGCAGGAAAATTTCAATATTCATCCGCTGGCGGTAGAGGAGCTCGTCACCCCTACCTACCAGCCCAAAGTTGTCCAATACGACAATTGTCTGTTCCTTTCCATTCATATCCCCCTCTTCGATGTGGAACATCGGACGACCTATTCCGGCGAACTCGATATCATCTTGACTGAGCATCACCTCATCACCAGTCACCGCCAAAGTATTTATCAGCTCACCAAGTTTTTCGAAGACTTGGAAAAAAGTGAGGGTAAGCGACGGCTGAGTCTGGAAGCCACCCCGGCGCATCTCCTCCACCAGATCATCGCCATTCTCCTCAATTCCTGTTTTCCTCGTCTCAACCACATCAGCGAGAAACTAGACTTCGTCGAGAATCAGGTCTTCGCGGAAAAAGAAAAAGAAATGGTTTTTGAGATTTCCGTTCTCAAACGCGACATCCTCAATTTCCGCCGCACCCTGAAACCCCAGCGCTCCATCCTGGAATCTATTCTCCAGAAAGAACACCCGTTCATTCCGGCGGAGACGAAAATATATTTTCAAGATATGATCGGTACCAATGTCCGTCTCTGGAACATCCTGGAAAGTCAGAAAGAGACCATCGAAGCGCTCGAAGCCACCAACAATTCCCTCCTTTCCAACAAGCTGGAGCTGACGATGAAAGTGCTCACCATCTTCTCCGCTATCCTCCTCCCCATGACTGTCTATTCCAACATGCTTGCGATGAGCGCTCAAATTCCATTCGGACATAACCCAAATGCCTTCTGGATTCATTTTAGCCTCATGATATTTCTCTCTCTTATCACTATTACTGTTTTTAGGAATAAAAAATGGCTGTAAAGTGAAGTATTATGTATTTTGTATTACGTATTATGCGGATACGTTTGCAAAGCTCGTAATTCATACATAATACATGATACCTGATACAAATCCGTATGCAATTCTACAACACTCTCACAAAATCGAAAGAAATCTTCGAACCTCTCCATCCCGGCAAAGTCGGGATGTATGTTTGTGGTCCGACGGTCTACGGGTATATGCAGATTGGCAATATCCGCGCCTACGTATTTGCCGATACGCTCCGCCGTGTATTGGAAGATGCTAGTTATGAAGTACGCATGATCAAAAATATCACCGACGTTGGGCATCTGACAGCAGACGACATCGGGCAAGGCGATAGTGGTGAAGACAAGATAGAAAAAAAGGCGCGCGCAGAAAAGAAAACACCCGAAGAAATCACTCGCTTTTATGAAGAATATTTCATGCGTTTGGAAAAAGCGCTCAATATATTTCCCGCTCATTATTTTCCTCGCGCTACCGCCCACATCAAACAAATGATCAAATTGATCGAGGAGCTTATCGCGAAAGGGCACGCTTATGAAAAAAATGGTAATGTGTTTCTTGACGTCACTTCTTTCCCAAACTACGGTAAACTTTCCGGCAACACTCTGGCAAACCTGAAAGTAGGTGCCCGCCTCGAAGAACACCCCGATAAGCTACATCCCTGGGACTTCGCGCTCTGGCTCAGGGCATCCAAGGAACACCTGATGCGCTGGCCCTCACCCTGGAGCGAGGGCTATCCCGGCTGGCATATCGAATGCAGCGCTATGAGTATGGAATACCTCGGCGATACGCTCGATATCCACACGGGTGGCGAAGACAACATCTTCCCTCACCACGAAGCGGAAATCGTCCAGTCCGAGGGAGTCACCGGCAAACCATTCGTCCGCTACTGGCTCCATACCCGCCACCTCCTGGTGGACGGAGAAAAAATGGGCAAATCCAAAGGCAACTTTTATGTGCTGGAAGATATCATGAAGAAAGGCTTTTTTCCCATGGATTTGCGCATGCTCTACATCGGCGCTCACTACCGCAGTCAGATGAACTTTACCTGGGAGGCGCTGGAACAGGCAAAAAAAAGCAAAGAAGCTCTCTACGGAATTGGAGAGCGTCTCGAGAGCATCTCGAAGGAACAAAACAAGCCGGGGGCTTTCGCAGGAGAGGAGTATTTGAAGAAAGTGAGGGAAGCAATGCGCGACGATTTGAATACACCACTGGCGTTGGCTATCACCTTTGAATTGATAAAAAAAATAAACACCCTACTCGATCAGAAAGAAACAGTGGATGTCACAGTACTCGGTCTCGTCTTCGAAAAGATATTCTTTTTCTTTGGCTTGGTATCGGAAAAAGAAGCTATTCCGGAAGACGTGGAAAATCTTGCCAAAGAGCGTGAAGCAGCGCGTCAAGCCAAAAATTTTGCGGAGTCCGATCGTCTGCGCGATTTGATCGAAAAACGCGGCTACAAAACAGAGGATGCTCCCGATGGTTACCGACTTAAAAGGCTCTAATAAGCCAATATTATAAAGTCTTAAGCCCTTTATCGGTATATTTCAACCACCCTGAAGTGAGGGGCTTGTGTTGTGTATAGAATGTGCATAGAATCGGGGTTGAAGTTCTCCTCCCCTTTCAGTATAATGAAATTTGCACTTCGTAATTCAGATTCGAAAAAAATAATGGCCAAAGCGACCGACCATCTCCGCGTTCCTCCGCATAATCTCGAAGCTGAAACTTCGGTGCTCGGTTCTTTGATGCTGGATAAGGATGCCGTTATCAAAATTGCCGACCTGCTCAAAGTCGGTGATTTTTATAAAGATGATCACAATGTGATTTATGAAACGATGCTCGCTCTCTACGAAGATCGTGAGCCGATTGATGTCCTCTCACTCGCCAACAAGCTGGAAGAGCAAGGCAAGCTGGAACAAGTGGGTGGATCGAATTACCTCGCCTCCCTCGTCAATTCCGTCCCTTCCGCTTCGAACGTCGTTCATTACGCCAAAGTAGTCCAGAAAAAAGTCCTCCTCCGTCGCCTCATTGGCGCCGCGAGCGCCATCGTCGAAATGGGGTATGATGAATCCGAAGATGTCCAAAAAATTCTCGACGAAGCCGAACAGAAAGTGTTTGCCGTTTCCCAAAAATACATCAAGCAGGATTTTGTCCCCATCAAATCCATCCTCGAACTCGCCTTCAATCGCATCGACGAACTGCACAAAAGCGATCACGCCTTCCGCGGCGTACAGACCCATTTTCCGGACATCGACAATCTCTTGGCCGGACTCCAGAAATCCGATCTCATCATCCTGGCCGCTCGCCCATCGGTAGGCAAAACGGCTCTTGCTCTCGACATCGCCAGGCAGATCGGTGTTCATTCCAAAGTGCCGGTAGGAGTCTTCTCTCTGGAAATGTCCTCTGATCAGCTCGTGGATCGTATGATTGCCGCGGAAGCCGGGGTCGACCTCTGGCGTTTGCGGACCGGCAAACTCACGAGCGACGGCCCAAATAACGACTTTGAGCGCATTTCTGACGCTATGGGTATACTTTCCGAGGCGCCTATCTTTATTGACGATTCCGGTTCGCTCAATATCATGGAAATGCGGACTATGGCAAGACGGCTCCAAGCCGAGCACAACCTCGGTCTGATTATCGTCGACTACCTCCAATTGATGGAAGGTCGCAGTCGCACGGGTGATAATCGCGTCCAAGAAATATCGGAGATTTCCCGTGGGTTGAAACAACTGGCTCGCGAACTCAATATTCCGGTGCTGGCCCTCTCGCAATTGTCTCGAGCCGTAGAATCTCGTCCGGATCAAATACCGAGGCTCTCCGACTTGCGCGAATCCGGATCGATTGAACAGGATGCCGACGTGGTGATGTTCCTCTACCGTGAGGACCGCGTAAAACCGGACACTCCAAATAAGAATGTCGCCGATATCATCGTCGCCAAACACAGAAACGGCCCTGTCGGCAAAGTTCAATTGTATTTTGAAGAAAATTCCACCACGTTCAAATCCCTGGAGAAGATTCATTCGTAGACCTTCAATTTCAAATATCTAATAACTAATACCAAATCAATATTTAATACTGCAATACCTAAATTTTTCCTGCTTACTTCTTCATTAGGTATTAGATATTAGGCATTTCAAATATGCATTACCCCAAAGTTTTTCAATCCTTGATCGCGCATTTTTCCGGCCTTCCCTCTGTCGGTCCCAAAATGGCCGAACGCATTGTACTTTACCTCTTCAAACAGGATGAAGAAAAACTCCAGAGCTTCGCGGAAAGCCTTGAGGCGCTCCACCATCTGAAGAGCTGTACCCGTTGTTTCCACATCGCCGAGGGAGAGCTCTGTTTTATCTGCGCTGATACCAAACGTATCCAAAACACGCTCTGTCTTGTCGAAGAACCTCTCGATGTCATCGCCATCGAACGCACCGGCGCGTATCAGGGGCTCTATCACGTCTTGGGAGGTCTGCTCGAAAGCGGCAAAAGTGACAACAGTCAGAACCTCCGTATCAACGAACTTCTGAATCGAGTGGAAAATGACGGCATCCAAGAAGTCATTTTGGCTACCAACCCCACGACCGAAGGCGACCTGACCGCTCTCTATCTGAAAAAGAAGCTGGAGCCCTATAAAATCAAAGTCACTCGTATCGGACGCGGTATGGCGACCGGCGGCGATATCGAATACGCTGATGAACTCACTTTGGTCTCCTCCTTGACAAATCGTAAGGAACTGGTATAATGTATCCATTAGCCAGTACCTTAAGTTAACGAGCGTCAAGCTCGTTTTTCATTAATCATAAACCAGGAGGATGAAAATGGGAGGAATTTTAACGAATGGGAAGCTGCTGGATACACCGCATGTGCCATCTACTCCTGAAGAAATTGCCACTGCGAATACGATACGCGAAGAAAAGACCGCTACATGCGTCAACCTCAGCCTCTCGGATCTGCCGAAAGCTTATTGGGGCTTCCTCGGACCGAAAGCAAGCGGAGTCCTCGGTGGTCATCCGGATCCGGAATATGTCTCAGCTCTGGAAAAGCAATTGCCAGAGCAAGAAGACTTGACCGGCTTGTCGCTCGCCTAACCCAGAACGTAGAAAGCCCGCGGAGATGAATCTTCTCTCCCTGGGCTTTTGAATTTTTAGAGAATAATTTTTGGAGATTTCTTTAAGTTCATTCATTCGTATTTTTATATTCTAGTATTTTGCAAAATACTAGATATAGAATACCTTAGTTTCAAATTGGAAAAAGTGTCATAAAAAAACGGGCCCAATGCCCGTTTTGATTATTTCACTGAAATCTTGGTAATCTCCACCTCCGTGTACGCCTGGCGATGGCCATAACGGACGAGATAGCGTTTCTTGGCCTTGTGTTTGATACCTTTGACTTTGTCGTGGCGTTCTTGCGCCAGCACCTTACCTTCCACAATTGCCTTCTCCAAAACCGGTTCACCGATATGGACAGACTTTTCATCGCCGGCAAAAAGCACTTCAAACTTTACGGTGTCACCGACTGACTGATCAAGCTTCTCAATCTTCACTTTCTGACCCTTGGAAACCTTGTACTGCTTTCCGCCAGTTCTGATAATCGCGAGCATATCTATAGAAATATCGACTTATTTAACCTACTTATCGTATACTATTCCCCTGTAACTGTCAACAAAAGATTATTCCAGAATCGCCTTGATCCTTCTCACACCGGCTGAAGACGCCTCTTCTTTGATGATCCTGAATGTCCCCTGTATATTCCCCGTGTTGGCAACGTGGGGGCCACCACACAGTTCTTGGGAGTAAACGGTGCCATCATCTGCCTTCACTGTATATACCGTGACCTTATCCGGATACTTTTCCCAGAAACTGCCTTCGACACCGGCTTCTTTGGCTGTGTTTTTTTCCATCACTTCCGTTGTCATAGAGCACTTCTTGGCGATGACTTCATTGACATAGGCCTCCACCTTATCGAGTATCTCACGACTCACCTTCTCTTGGTGCGTAAAGTCGAACCGAGTCCGTTCTTCGGTGATATTGGATCCGGCCTGATGGACATCCTGACCCAGATATTTTCTGAGACCCGCCAGCATAAGATGCGTCGTTGTATGGAGCATCGTGGTCTTCTCGCTGTGATCGGCCAAGCCTCCCTTGAACTTCCCGGCGCTCGCGGTCCGAGAGAGCTCTTGATGTTTTGCGAATTCAGCCTTGAACTCTCCCCGCTCTATCACAATTCCTTTTTCCTTCGCGATCTCCTCGGTCATTTCCAACGGAAAACCATACGTGGAGAATAATTCAAAAGCATCCTTGCCGGTCACATTTCTTTTTTCTATTCTTCCTTCCAACTCCTTGAGCCCCTTATCGAGAGTCTTTCTGAATTTTTCTTCCTCTTCCACAAGCGCCTTGTAAACAAATGTTTGTTTCTCACCCAATACCGAGTAGGTTGTTTTATAGTATTCGACAAATCCCTGCGCGACAGCCCCCACGAAGTTCTCGGAAATTGCAAGTTCTTTGCCGAAACGGATCGACCGCCGGATAAGACGGCGCACAAAATACCCCTGATCCTTATTCGAAGGCAAAACATTATCTCCAATAAGAAACGTCGCTGCCCGGATATGGTCCAGGATTACCCGCATCGCAAATGTCTCTTTCTCTTCCTCACCGTACTTCTTCCCTGAGATTTTTTCCAACTCTTCCTTGGCGTGCTGAAAGGCATCCATATAAAAAACATCCGGACTGTTATTTGCTGCCGCCCACAACCGCTCCAACCCGCCGCCAAAATCAACATTTTTTTGCTTGAGTTCTTCGAAACCCTGTTGAGTTTTCCGATACTGCATAAAAACATTATTGCCAATTTCCATAAACCGACCGCAATCGCAATTCACATGGCAAAATTTTCCGGTATGGGGAGTATCGGGGACGCAAGCATCACCGAGCTCCGGGTAAAAATCAAAAAACATTTCCGTATCCGGTCCGCCCGGCTCCCCTTCCGGCATATTGCCGGGAGTACCCACCCGACTCCACCAGTTTTTCGTTTCGTCGTAATAAAAAATCCGTCCGCCTTGCATACCATCTCGTTCCGGAAAATCAACGATCTTCGCATCTACCTTTACCGAAGCAAAAAGTTTCTGCCACAGTTCTGCGGATTCGATATCTTTTGACACACCCAAACTCTCATTGCCGCGAAAACAGGTGAAATACAAACGCTTGGGATCAATATGTAGCTCCCCTGTGAGAAATTCCCACATCCAAGCAATCTGTTCCTGTTTGAAATAATCGCCAAATGACCAATTACCGAGCATTTCGAAAAACGTGGTATGGCGGTTATCTCCTACTTCTTCAATATCACCTGACCGAAAACATTTTTGTGAATCGGCGACGCGGGTCCCGAGCGGATGCTTTTCTCCCAGAAAAAAAGGCAACATAGGCTGCATCCCCGAACCGGTAAAAAGCGTTGTCGGATCGTTCTCCGGAACAAGCAAAGCGGAAGGGACAATTTTGTGTCCCTTTGCGGAAAAATATTTCAAATAAGCTGTTCTGATATCGTTCGTGTGCATACCCCTTCCATCTCAAAGTAATTAACTGCGCTCCAAACGTTTTTCGATTTCATCATAATCATGACGATCGATCTTGAAGTTATCGGCAAAAAGAGACTGTAACGCCGCGATGGCACCGGCGATGTCGGTTTTCCCGACGCTATACTCTCGGGCAAGCGCGTTCAGCTTGGCATCACCAAAACTGGACAAAGGTGCTTCTTTTACCGTTATCACAGCACGGACTATTCCTTTGAATTTTTCCGGAGTCATACTCTTTCCTTCATTAAAGAATTTAGGACTTTTTCATCCGCTTGATCTCCTCATCCATAAGTTCCATTTCCCGTTCCAACGAATGGAGAGCGGCCTCTTTTTCCACCACATTCACCTTGAGACGGGAAAATTCCGCTTTCATACGATACACCTCTGCCTGCAAATCGTTTTTTCTCCGTTCCAGACGGCTTCTATCGGATTGGAGCGAAAAAAGAGTGGACTGCAAACGCCGGTTTTCCGTTTGACGGCGTGCTTCTTCTTCCGCTGTGGATGAATCATTTTTCATAAGCGTATCGGGCCTAACAAGAAGAAAGTCTATCAAATATATATACCGGCCGCAAGATGCCCCTCTATTCCATTTTCTCACCCGGTTCAAGAAGGACAAACACCCGTTCACGAGAATCCGGAATACTCCTCATAAATAACTGCGGATGAAAAATCACTTTTATTGTTTTCACTTCCGGAAAACTGTCGAGTACCTGCTTGATACCTTCTTCGCTCTTTCCCAGAAGCGCCTCGCGCAAACTATCGCGATCGACATCCGATTCCATCGTAAGAAGCGCGCGCGCCCTCAAACGAAGCGTCCCTTCGGAAAAATTCGGCATGGAATCACTGTAAGTGATATCCGAAGATATCGGCTTGAATTTGATTCCCTGCAGATTTTTTTCACCCGCGGCTTCAGCCTTCTCTTTGACGGTTTTTTCGGAGAAAACAAACACCCGCACCTTGAAAGTGGCTTTGTAATCAAAGGCACTGGCTGCCGTGCCAACCGTCGGCATCGCGACCGGAGCCAAGAGCACCGTCTCTACCTGTTCATCGAGCGCTCTCTCATTCGGCAATAGTTCGCCGCGTATTTCACTTAAAAAATCATCTTTCACTTTTTCTTTGGCTTCGCGCTCGGCTGTTTCGAGATCAACTTTGGCAACAACGGCCACATCCGATACTCCGCCACTCCCGCCTCCCGTCATCGTTTTGGTCGATCGGGCAGAAAAAGCGGTATACTTCGTTCCACCTTTGAAACCGGGAATAGTAAATGACGTTGCGTCAATATTGTATTCCGCACCCGCCTGGTCAGCCACCACACTGGCTTCAATGGCTCCCGGCTCTTTTTTGCCGCCACTATTCGTCATCCCCGGAACCACCACGCCGCTCGTCAGACGAAAAAGTTTACCGTCTGTGGTTTCCAAACGAGTTGTCGCAACCAGAGATTGCGACTCAGCACTGTAGTTATTGTAAATAACCACTGTTCCACGAGCTTTTTGATTCGTCCCTCCTGACTTACCGGTTGTGACAAAAGTCAAAGCAACTTCTTTTTCCTTTTCAAGAATGCGTACGGGGAGAATCCCGTCATCGGCAACGAAAACATCGGATCGTCCATCCATTTCTATCTCCGTCGTTTGTGTGATCGCGTACGGCGTCACCTGAATTTCCGCTTTGGGAAGGAAGAAAAAGAGCACGACACTGACAAGGGACAAGAGTGATATGCCACCCAAGATGAAAAATATTTTGTGCGCCTTCTTACCGGCGATCGGTACTGTCCCTCTTCCCAAATCTTTTTTTGGAGCGGGCGCAACAGTCACTTTTGGAACATTACTATAAAAATTTTTCAAACGTTCATCGCGTGGTTGCTCTTGCGGTTGCGGTATGCCGTATGGTTCCGCGGCAAACGCCCGGGCGGAAGAAAGCGGTGGCGAAGAAACAACCGCCGGCTCGGTCTCTTTGAGCGGTATGCGTATCGCTTGCGGCGCCAGGCTTACTCCTTCAAAACGTTTGGAGTTCAAACTGGTAAGCTTCGGTGGCGTTATATTACGGACGCGCAGCGTAGAAACCGGCGTCTCCACAGCAGACGGCAACGGTTCGTTTTTCGTCTGTGGCGCGGATTCTGTGGCATAAAAATTGCTGCTGCCGATAGCGTCAGAGCGAAGCGCCCCCGATATAACCGGTTTTGCGATTGACTCCAGCGGGACATTTTTTTCTTGGGCGGTAAGTTCCAGATGCGCCGCTTTCTTGGAAAAATCTTCCGAATAGCTTTCCGTTTCGATCCCGGCTTTCAGAGCCAGCATCTTCCCTACCTCGTCTTGGCTGACAATAACAATCTTTTTTCCCAGCTTCTCCGCCTCGCGCTGGAAAAGACGAAGATTGATGATACTCTGGAGCACCAAGGCGCGTTTGGGAAAAACGAAAATATTTTTTTCCGCGGAAGATTTGCGTAGTCGTCCGATGACGGAAATAATTTCTTCATCAGATTCGATATAAAAAGTCTGTGGCATACTCTTTTATTTATTTTAGTTTTTTTCCAAAGATTCCATACTCCGCCGCAAGATACTCGAAAGCATCTTTTCCTCTTCAATATGGTCGAGAAGCGCGAGATTGGCAAGTCCGATCGGCGTAATGTCTTGGGGATTATTCAGCTCACCGGTCATATCGGTAATACGGATAATATCGCGCGGTTGGAGAAATCCAACTTGCGGTTGTTTGGAAAACGGTAAACTTTGGGCCCACTCCGGAGAAAGCAACGCCTGTTTGATACCGGGCAAAGCCGAACCGCCTCCGCAAAGAAAAATGCGCGATGGCAAAAGATCGGTTTCCGCGAACTCCAAAAGAGAAAGTTCCACTCCTCCGAGCCAGACACGACAGTCATCGGCATAGAGCGCGGCAAGATGTTCTTGATCCTCACCCTTGAGACGGCCATTGGCATAATCAATCTTCATCTGTTCGGCGACATCAAACGTCAAGTGAAATTCCTGCGCCAAACGCTTGGTAAAAGCCCGACCGCCGAGCGCAAACATTTTTGTGCCTTCCAAACCACCGTTGCGGACGACGGCGATATCCGTCGTTCCACCACCGACATCGATAAAAATAGCGCTGAAGTCGAGCATATCCTCCACTTCGATAGAACGCGCGACGGCATATGGCTCCGCGGCAATGGAAAGCAAATCAAGATCAAGTTCATCCGCGATCGTTTGCAAAGCCCCTAAATGAATCATTGGCGCATACGCGTTGAACACACTCATCGATACATCACGCCCCTGGAAATTCACCGGATTCAAGACATGGTACCCGTCAATACGCACATCAACAATAGTCGCGTTGATGAGCTTCACATCGATATCGTCTTGCCCCGTTTCCCAAGAGAGTTGACGCTTGATGCGCTGATAGGCTTTTTCTTGGACTTTTTGGATAATCATTTTGAGCTCCGGAATGCTGATATGCATTTCCGGGTTGACCCGCTCATAGTGCACGGTCGTTGTCGTTCCCTTGACCAATTCACCGGCGATACCGATGATGCTTTTTTCCACTCGCTTCACCCCGGCCTTTTTTTTCGCCAGAAGAACCGCTTCACGCGAAGACTCGATGACACCTCCGATATCGGACACGGCTCCGCTCTGCATATTGCCTATTTTCTGCGCCACGCGCCCGACCCCTATGACTACTCCGCGTTTCTCGACTTGATCAACACGAAAAATAAGAGCCTTGACTACCTCGGTACCTATGTCGAGAGCCAAGATAAGATCCGGATCTCGCTTCCACGGCAATTTGGAAAAAAATCCCATATCCAGTAGTGAAACTTCGACAACTTTGTTTATATGCTGTAGAAGTTAAGTTAATTTTATGTTTCCTCTTTTGTTTAACTATCCAGTACCTCTCTTAAATTTCTGTCGAAGTTCTACTACTGGACATACAAAATATTCTAATTCAAACGCTCCGGAGTAATCTTTTCTATGATGTTTTTCATTTCATCGGTCTTGAGGAGCCCGGCAGTCGCGCCATACGCTCCCACCACGCTCCCACTGTTGGCTATTCCATATCTGAGCGCTCGCTCCACGGATCCGCCTTCCAGCACAGCCGCAAAAAATCCCGATCCGAAAGCATCCCCGCATCCCGTGCTGTCTACAATACTGTTTCTCGTATGTATCGGGCAGTACCAATACTCTTGACCATCAAAACTCCAAGCCCCGCGTTTGCCATCCGTCATTCCGATGATTTTTGCTCCAACCCGTCCCAGCGTCTGCAAAAGATACATCTCATCATCCAAACGCTCTTTCGGCAATTCTTTCTGTGTCTGCATCACCAGCTCGATAGCTTCATCCTTATTGAGCAGAAGTACATCCGCCACCGCTATAGCTTCAAGCAAAAAACCAGGGTCTTCTTTGATATTATGTTGACCAGGATTGAAAGCCAGAGAAAAACCATATTTTTCTTTAAGGAGAAGTATTTTTTTCAAATTTTCTTGCCAATTACCATTGAGCGCGCTCACAAAAACCCATCCTGCACCGGCAAATTTTTCATCACTGATTTCCAATTTCTCATTGGCATCGCGATTGTGAAAAATCGTTCGCTCACCACTTTGTGTGAGCACGATAATCGCAGAGAGGTCCGTCTTCACCACCGTATCCACAAATAAAAATTCCGTTGGGACACCCGCGCTTTTAAATTCATGCAGGATCCATTTACCCGTTTCGTCATTTCCTATTTTGCTATAGCAGGCCGCCGCGTGATCGAGCCGTGTCAGCCCATGCGACACATTGGCCGCCACTCCGCCCACTGCCTCATAGCGATCCGCGACACGGTATTTGCCTCCCAATTCAAAAGCGATTTTCACTTTGGAAACCAGATCTTCGGGTGTTTGGATGATCGTCCCTTCGTCCGTCGGAAAAAAAATATCTTTGGACGTCGATCCGACACAGATTACTTTGTACGTTTTTGAGGCAAAAAACATAGATGGCTGATTAAATAATTTCCTCGGTGATGGCAAGCAGACGATTATATTTGACCATCCGCTCACCGCGGGAAAGCGATCCTGTCTTGATGAATTCCGCGTGCGTCCCGACAGCAAAATCGGCGATGAAATCGTCAGTCGTCTCTCCGGAACGGTGCGATATCATTCTCTGCATCGCGTGCTTTTCGGCCAATTCCATGCAAGCGATCGTTTCGGTCATCGTGCCGATCTGGTTTGGCTTGATAAGAACCGCATTGCACGAACGTTCGGCTATCGCTTTTTCCAAACGCTTCACATTCGTGACCAAGAGATCATCCCCGATAAACAAGAGCGGTTTCTTCCATGCCGTTACTTCTTTGCCGAGTTTCTCTTGCATCAGGGCCCAGCCTTGCCAATCCTCTTCATGCAGTCCATCTTCGATGGAAACAACAAAATACTTCTGCACCCATTCCCGATACACGTTGATGAGACTCTCGCGCGAAAGCGCCGCACCCTCCGGTTTGAGCAGATACTGATCTTCATTGGCGTCATAAAAAGAATTGGCCGCGATATCAAGACCGATGAACACTTGTTCCCCCGGACGGTATCCCGCCTCCGCTATGGCCTTGATGATCATTTCCAACGCCTGTTTGTGGCTCTCGAGACGCGGGGCAAAACCTCCTTCATCCCCGACGCCGACCGCACACTGCTCCTGCTCCAGTAATTTTTTCAAAGCATGAAAAATTTCGCTCCCGGCTCGCAATTGTTCTTTGTACTCTTTGATACCGGCGGGGATAATTTTGAACTCCTGCACCGACAAACCGGAATCGCTGTGTTTGCCACCATTCAAAATATTGAACATCGGAGTAGGAAGGTGAAAAGCTTTTTTCTTTTTGGAAAGAAGCTTTGCTACGTAAGCATACAAAGGCAGCTTCTTGGATTGAGCCGCCGCCCGACAAACAGCCAGCGACACACCCAAAATAGCGTTGGCTCCCAAACGAGCCTTGTTTTCCGTCCCATCGAGCGCGATCATTTTTTTGTCTATTTCTCTCTGATCCTCCGCGTTCATCCCGATTACCGCCTCGGCAATCTCTCCGTTCACATGGGCTACGGCATTTTCTACACCTAAGCCCCCATACCGATGCGGATTATTATCACGGAGCTCCACCGCCTCATATGCGCCCGTCGAAGCACCCGATGGCACCCCGGCTCGAGCTGTCGTGCCATCTTCGAGCGTTACCTCCACTTCCACCGTCGGATTGCCCCGTGAATCCAGAATTTCTCTTCCCTTCACGGCTGTAATCAATGCCATATTTTCGTAAATAAATAATAGTAACCTGCTTCAAATCCTCAACACTTATTCTTCAATCCCGCTTCATAAGTATATCACGCTTCGAGCGCTTCAATCCCCGGCAGCTTTTTGCCACTCAAATACTCGAGCATCGCTCCGCCACCCGAAGAGACAAAACCGATTCTGTCCATCACGCCCGTTTTTTCCAGAACAGCCAATGACTCTCCTCCACCAATTACGAAAAATGCCTGGCTCTCCAAAATGGCATGCAAAATAGCGTTCGTACCCATATCATAAGGTTTCTCTTCGAATTTTCCCAGCGGGCCGTTCCACACGATAGTCTTGGCTATTTTGATGACTTGAATAAAACAAGCAATCGTATTGGGACCGATATCCAGACGAAGCGGAGAATCGAAATCAAGCGGGAGAAGCACCTTCTCGGAGAAAACGATTTTTTGGTCTATGGCCTCATTGGCTACCTTTCCACCCACCAAAATGGCATCAAAATTCTTTTCCAGCGCCTGTATGAGAGGAAGTTTTGTTTCGATTTTTGCTCCACCAATAATAGCGACGGCAGGATGGTCCGGCAGGAGGCGTATATAATCAAGCTTCTCTATTTCTTCAAGCACATGTAGTCCGGCATACGCGGGCAAAAATTTGGTTATGGTTGTAACAGAGGCATGATTGCGATGATCTACGCCAAAAGCCTCATTGACATATATATCAAATGGCTTGGCCAAACTCTTGGCGAATTCTTCGTCATTCGCCTCTTCTTCCGGATAAAAACGTACATTTTCCAAAAGAAGCAGTTCACCTGAAGGGAGCGCATCCAGCGCTTTCACTACATCTTTTCCGATACAATCGGAGACAAAGGTCACCTTCCGCGCGAACGCCTGCTCGACAGCCGGCACCAACTTGGCGACGGAATAGTGCGGATCATTCTTTCCCTTTGGTCTCCCAAAATGCGTGAGCATGGCTACCTTCACGCCGGGAAATCCCAAGATATAATCAATGGTTTTCTTCAGGACTTCCAATTTGAAATGTTCCTGGACTTGAGCGATGTTATCAAGCTCAACATTGAAGTCCATCCTCACCAGCGCTTTTTTGTTTTTGAAATTTGCCTGTTCAATACTGCGTATCGGCATAGTCTTTTTGTAAAACTCTTAATCAGTTTACTGTCAAACGAAGCGAGTGATGACATCAAAGAGATAAAACTCGGGAGCAAACTCTCAAGTGAAAACTCTTTACAACTGCAACTTTCCCATACCCAGAATACCGATCATCACCCCGATCAAAGCGAACAGCGCGGTGAAAATCCACGCCCGCATCACAATTTTCGGCTCCGCCCAACCTTTGGCTTCGAAATGGTGATGGAGCGGCGCAGCCAAAAAAACTTTGCGTCCGAAGAAACGCTTGCTCGTCAGTTGGATGACGACGCTCCCCGATTCCAAAATATAAATAAAAACGATAATGAAAAGCACCACGATGGAATTCGTCAGCATCGCCACGACCCCCAATGTCGTCCCGAGCGCTATAGCCCCCGTATCACCCATAAAAAAGCGCGCCGGATAGATATTGAACCAAAGAAAAGCCAGAAGCGCGCCGGCAATAGCCGCGCAGAGCGCCGCCAGATCCATTCTGTTCTGCATAAAAGCAATGAACGTAAACGAGCTGAAGGCGATCAAAAGAACACCGCCATCGAGACCATCCAAACCATCGGTTTCGTTGGAGGAAATAGCGGCGAAAAGAATGACAAAAATAAAGAGCGGGATATACCACAGACCGATGGAAAAATCACCGACAGCCGGAATATGAATCTGGTCCCATCCCAGCTTCGAGTAAAACCACCAAGCGCCGGCACCGGCGATGACAAACAGCCACCAGAAACGCAGCGCGAAACGCATGCCGCCACCCTTGTTGCTACCGCAATCCCGCACACTCATATAATCGTCGAAAAGCCCAAGAATCCCGGCCGTGGTAAGCGCAAACAACGGCAACCACACCTGCGCTCGACTGAAAAAGTCCAGACGCGCGACAAAGTTGGTATTGGTCCACTCTGCGATAAACGGAAAGGTATAATGTGAGAGGAGCGCCAGGATAAGAACGGAAATCCACACGATTACCCCACCCATTGTCGGAGTGCCGGCCTTCGCCGCGTGTAACTTGTTCACGAACGTCAACTGATCACCATCGACGGATTTTTCCTTGATTTTGATACCGATTTTATATTTATACAAAATGTGCGTCCACAGCGGCGTCAACACGAAGGCGAGCAAAAATGCCAAAAGCCCAGTCAAAAGCACTTTGAACGCATTGGCTATGAGAGGAATACTCTGTACTTGTGAAATCTGGATATCCATAGCATTTTTTAAAAATTATTTCCAATCAATCGCTTCAAAACTCCAGTCAAACATAGAACGGATACTTTGCCAACGGTAGGGGTCATCCAAAAGAACCGCCACAACCCTATGGTTTTGGCTGTTATCCGTTGCTACTGCCAAGAGCGAATACCCGGCCAGCGGAGTAAACCCCGTCTTTGTTCCGATGAGGTTCGAAAACTGTCCGAGGAGCTGGTCCGTATTGGAAATTTCATGCTGATACTTACCGTCCAACGAAACGATTGTTTGCTTGTCCAAACGCATAATCTCCCACAACGCTGGAAACTGCAAGGCATGCGCGGCAATTTTGGCGACATCTTCGGCCGAAGAGTAACATTCCGACTCGCGTCCCTCCGGCTCCAAACCTGATGGTGTACAGAAGTGAGAATGCAAGAGCCCAAGTTCCTTCGCCCGAACGTTCATAATTGTGGCAAACCCGGCCTGTGTTTTCCCGAGGTGCTTGCCCAAGGCGATAGCCGCATCATTGGCGCTATTCATAAGTGCTGCTTTCAAAAGATCCCTCACTGTCAATCGTTCCCCGGGCTTTAGCCGTTCTCCATTACAAAAACCGGAGCGCGGACATCCCACTCGCGTCCCCTCGGCATAGATCGCCTCCTCATCGATGATCACCGGCTCATCCAAATTCTTCACGCGTTCCATAACAATAGTCGCGGTAAAAAGCTTGGTGAGTGAAGCGATCTGACGTTCCTCGTCCGCGTTATGCGCGTACAATATTTTTCCGGAATCCACATCCAAAATAATCGAGGCGTGAGCCGAAGCGATACTCAACCGTGGCGCGTACGGTTTCAGTTCCGGATCAAAGCCAACCGTCAAACTGCGATCTTCGGTTACGAACGGAAAAATTTTTATCTGGTTGGCCTTACTCCCTTCGTCCCCAAAGCGCTCTCTTTCGTTTTTAAAAAAGTTGAAAAGGGTTTCTCCACGCGCCGAAAAATAAGTACCATTCCCGATAACGAGAAGGTAGGCTACCACAATAGCGATACTGAAAATAATCAATTTTTTCATACCCGGTCAGTGAAACTTCGAATAATTACTGATAAATTAACTATAATATGCGTATCCATTTATCTTATATTTTCTCACCAGTTAAAATAATGTCATTCCTTTTACTTTCGAAGTTCTACTGCCGGGCGTACTTGCTTTTTGGTTTTTCCATTCTGCTGCGGTCCTCTTTCCGTACCTTCCTCTTGATCCTCTTCCTGCAAAACGATTTTCAAACGCTCGTCTTTGGCCAACGCTTCATAATCAGGCAATGCTTGTGTATCCTTGATTCCCAAAAATTGAAGGAGTCGAAAAGTGGGAAAATAGACATACCCGCGCGCGTCCGTCGGGTTTCCCCGTCGCTCGATAAGATCGCGAAGCAGAAGATTGCGTATGGTGAAGCTGCAGTTCACTCCCCTGATAGTTTCAATCTCGGCGCGAGTAATCGGTGAGCGGTACGCCACGATAGCCAACACTTCGAGCGCCGGCTTACTCAGATTTTCCTGAAGCAAACTCTTGGTAAGCGCTTCTACAAACTGAGCGTTTTCCGGCTTGGTAGCCAGGACGGCTTTGTGGTCCTTCACGATGATCATAAGGCCACACTCCGCGTCCCTTGCGTATCTGTCTCCCAATGTCTGAAGTCCCGCGGTTATTTTTTCCTCACTGACAGAAAGTATTTTTGCCAAACGCGTCAAAGAAAGCGGCTCACCGCTGATAAAAAGCAGCGCTTCCAGAGCTGATACGGGAAATGCTTTTGTCATAAGAGTTTACGAGACAAACTGTTTAATGCGGATGTCGCTCCAAAATCTATCCTGCTCAACAAAAATGATGCGCTGTTTCACCATTTCCAACACGGCCAAAAACGAAATGATTATTTCCACGCGATCCGTCGCCGATCGCGTCAAGTCGGCAAAAGAAGATTCTGCCCGCTCGGCAAGAGTATTTTTCAAAGAAAGAATTTTCTCTTCCAGCGTGACTATCGCGCGAATCTCTTTTTCCGGTAGAACTTCAAAAACCGGAATCTCACCCAAGATATCGAGAAAATGCGAACGTAGATCCACAGCCGAGAGTCCGTTTGGCGGATAGAAAACGACCGGTGTACCGAGAAAACTCTCTCGGATATAGGCCTTTCGTCCGTGTGCCAATGCGACACCCAGTTTTCCGGCTGCTTCACGGAAACGCTTGTACTCCTTAAGACGAATTTCCAAATCATCCATCGATTCTTCTTCCTCATCGCTAAATTCAAGAATCGGCAAAAGGGCGCGCGATTTGATGAGTATCAAACGAGCGGCGATCGAAAGAAAGGCGGCCAGATTATCAAGCGAGATCGATTCTTCCGTTTCGAGGTACTTCAAGTACTGATCGGCCACTTTGGCTAAACTTACATGGGTAATGTCGAGTTTTTCTTTCTCAATAAGAGACAACAAAAGATCGAGTGGTCCCTCAAACTGCTCCAAACGTATGTGATAAGCCATAACTAGATAAAATAGAAACTACGTGTTTGGATGAAATTCAAGGCGTGGAGAAGGCGGCGACGGAAGCGTACTATTAGCTACGCTGGAGACGACGCAGAGGCTCCGCAACGCAAAAGTTCGCCGAACACGCAGGTTCTATAATGGTAACCCTATTTCTCTTCAATTATAGCAGTTTTGGACTCGTTTTCCAAACAAAACGCGTGGCAAAGGCTCTATACTCCGAGTTCCCGCTCACTCCGCGTATCCTTGAGCCGAAAAGCGGCAAAAAGTGAGATAAAAAGAATCAGCGCTACCATAAAAAAGACGCTCTTGAGAGGGAAAATAACGAAAATCAACGCAGACAGTATGGCCCCCATAATATTCGCCATCGGCCGTGTCGTACGGAAAAAGGCTATCACATCCATACCGTCTCCATCGATCTGTTTGTAAAAATATGAATCCCGAAGCACTTCAATCCCGGCAATACCGATGCGCGTAAAGAAAAGCACGGTCCCCCATATCCACAGACTCTCTGTATCAAGAAAACCAATAATACTCGTCGCCACAAAAACAATAAAAATACTCCCGAAAAGCAACTCTTTTTCCCCGAAGCGCCTGTCCGCCAGGATACCGAGTGGGTACTGCAAAATGACGAATGGTACGAGCATTACCGTAAAAATAATACCGATATCATACCAAGAGAAACCGATGGAGAGCAGGTAGAGAGGCATATACACGATCATCATGGCGTAAAAAAATTCCATAGCAAAAGATATGAAATAAATCCTGGAAAGATTTTTCTCACGCATTACTTTGTGAAGGGTTTCTCGAAAACGCATCTTTCCTTGAATCACGACGTTGTCATTGCGGAAACCAACAAGCGTTACAAGAAAAACAAAAATATATCCGAGGATCAAAATGAAAAAAACACCCTCATAACGGAAACGCTCAAGCGCCAGTATCGACAAGAACGGCGCGCCGAGCAATCCGGCATTCATTATCGTCAGATGTAAGCCACGAATTCTGCCCGATAATCGGTCTTTGGAAAAGCTCTCCAGAAGGATATCGAGGACGACCCACATCACGTTGGTCGCGATAATGAAGACAAGGACGATACCCACAGAGAGCCAAGAGATGGAAAGCCGGGTCAAAAGTGCGCTGGCGAAAATAGTAATCCCCAAACAGAGATAGAGCGCTCGCGCTTTGCCGATTATCCGAATCAGCGGCTGCAAGTAAAAAAGAGAAAAGAGCACCCCGCTATACGCGACCAAGTAAAAAATTCCGACATTATCATTGCCGGTCAACTCCGAAAAATACGACGAAAGGATATAAACCAAAAAGGCGTCCAAGAAGCCCAGGACAAACGCCACGAAACTCACCAGCCAAACTTTTTTTCGATCGAAGTGTTCGTTATGCATTTTTTGTGTTTTCTCTCCCCATTATGCCATAAGAAATACCTTCTGGCGAGAAAGCAAGCTCTCTCTACTCAAAAGTTTGAAAGAATTTTTTGGCTCTTGTTTCACACTATTTCAAACACCCTGCGACATAGCCACGTCTCTCGGCATCTTCTTTCGATGTAAAACAGACTTTGTTCTCCGGCTTGATTCGCTTGGCCACGGCGCATGTCACCAGGTGGTATTTGTTCGAATTGCGACTCCCCACCAAGGGGCAATTTGTCCCCTGTTTCTCACCTGTTTTGGAAACGATACGCTCCACGCCGGTGAGCGGATTCCCCGCCTGAGATGCCAAATCGCCGGTTTGCGGCTCCGCTACGGCCGGAATCGAGATCACCATCGGTTCGGCAGACTGGGAAAGTTTTCCTCTCAAAAATCCGCTTTCGAACGCCAGCCCGCCCACAAACAAAATACCCACCAAAAGCAAAAGATTCTTTTGGTGACTGATTATCCACTCCTTCGCTTTATAGAAAATCACTTTTATGTGCTGTACCATACGAGTTGAGCCGAGATTGACCCCGCACCTATTCTGCCGTTTTCTTGGGTGCGGCGCGCGGGCGAATAGCCCGGTCCTATTCGGACCAGCGTCGCCATTTCAAAGAAGCATCTAATATAAGTAAACATAAGAAGTTATTAATATTGGCAGAATAGGTGCGGGGTTGACGCCACTCCATACTTTTGTTATACTCATCCAGTATATCAAAACATTTGTAATCCGTAAGTCTCTCTTGTATGGCAACCAGAAAAGCAGGTGGCTCAACTGCCCTCGGCCGCGATTCGATTTCCAAACGCCTTGGCATCAAAATCGGTGGCGGTCAGCCTGTCGCAGTCAGTAATATCATTGTCCGCCAACGCGGAACCAAATTTCATCCCGGCAAAAACGTCAAACGCGGTAACGATGACACGCTCTTCGCCCTCGTGAGCGGCACGGTAGAATTCCAGGCTCGCAAAATGAGAGATTTTACCGGCAAGCTGGCTCTCCGTACCTTCGTCAATGTCATCCCGGAGAAAGCCACCAAAGCCAAGAAATAATGCTTCTCATATTTACAAAGAAAAAAACTCTCCATGATGGAGAGTTTTTTTGTGATTCACAATTCCTCCCGCCCGTTGGTCGGGCAGGGATTCTTAATTCTTCTTCCTCTCGCTAGCGGCTTTGACGAAGGCGACAAAGAGTGGGTGCGGATAAAGGAGAGAGGATTGAAACTCCGGATGGAATTGCGTGCCGAGGAAAAACGGGTGTTTCTCTTTTGGCAGTTCGCAAATTTCCATGAGGACACCATTGGGCGACGTGGCGGAGAAGACCAATCCGGCTTTTTCCAAATCCTCCACATAGGCCGGATTCACTTCGTAGCGATGACGATGGCGTTCCAGAACGCTGTCTTTGCCATAGGCGGCGCTGGCAATCGTATTCGGTCGGATTTTTGCTTCATAATGCCCAAGGCGCATCGTCGCCCCATAATTTTTCTTGCGCAGATTCTCTTTTTGCTCCGGCATAATATCCACTACCGGATGAGCTGTTTGTTGATCAATTTCCGTTGTGAGGGCATCAGTCAGCCCCAAAACATTTCTGGCGTATTCGATCACGGCCAACTGCATACCATAGCACAGACCGAAGTAGGGTATGTTGTTTTCACGGCAAAAGCGCACCGCTCTGATTTTCCCTTCCACACCTCGGCTTCCGAAACCACCCGGAATAAGAACTCCGCCATATTTTTTTAGGCGTAACAACTTTTTCTTATCTTTTTCAAAATCTGTACTGTCGATCCAGTCCAACACCACCTTCACTCCTCCCGCACATCCGGCGTGTTTGAGAGCCTCGATCACACTGATATAAGCATCGGAGAGCACGAAGTCCCCGGTCTTAAAATATTTTCCTACAATCCCGATGTGAACTTTGTTTGTGGCGCCCTGAATACGTTTGACGGCCTTTTCCCATTCACGAAGAGTACCGTTTTGTTTTTTGGCTTTCAGGTTGAGTTTCCGGAGCAAAATATCGCTCAAATGGTCTTTCTCAAAGTTGAGTGGCACGGCATAAATACTCTCGACATCCGGCGCGCTGATGACATCTTCCTTACGAACACTGCAAAAGACAGCGATTTTCTCCTTGCGCTTCTCATCCAGCGGTCGCTCCGCCCGAGCGATAATAATTTCCGGCTGAATACCGGTACCGTTCAACATACGGACAGCGTGTTGAGTCGGCTTGGTTTTCATCTCCCCAACCGTCGAAGGCGTCGGTATATAGCTGACAATGACGGTAATAACATCCTCCGGACTTTCGATCTTCATCATTCGAACGGCCTCCAAAAAAAGGATATTTTCATATTCTCCCACCGTTCCGCCAATTTCGATGATTGCCACATCGGCAGCGCTCTTTTCGGCAGCCAGCTTGATACGATTGATAACTTCGAGCGGAATATGCGGTACGACTTGGACGCACTTGCCTTCGTATTCGAGGTTACGTTCCCGCTCAATGACCGTCCGATACACAGAGCCGGTGGTCATATAATTTCCCCGATCCAGTTCGATATTGAGAAAACGCTCGTAATTTCCCATATCCTGGTCGGTCTCATACCCGTCTTTCAGGACAAAGACTTCTCCATGCTCGGTCGGATTCATCGTTCCGGCATCCACATTGATGTAGCAATCGATCTTGAACGCCGTCACGTTCAAACCCCGGGATTGCAAAATCTTCCCAATAGAAGACGTCGTGACCCCTTTACCCACGCCGCTCATCACGCCTCCGACTACAAAAATGTACTTCGTCTGCTTGGTTTTGGTATTAGCCATAAAATATGTTTACAGAGAAAAAGCCGCTGTTCCGGATGGAGAAAGAAAAGCGGCTCTTTTTAAATATACTTTTGAAAGGCCATTATTCGGCCTCGATCACCACCGAAAATGTGGCCTTCACATCATGTCCGAAATCAGCCTCCACCGGAAACGTTCCCACAACTTTCAATGGCTTTTCCAGTACAATAAATTTTGCATCAATGGTCATACCCGTCGCCTGCAAAGACAGCGCGATTTCTTCGCGTCCGACAGAACCGAATAGTTTGTCTTTTTCCGCTTTCGACTTGATTGTCACTGACTTGCCTTCCAATTCCGCGGCTTTCATTTTGAAATCAGCCACCGTTCCTTCGAGCTCTTTGTGACGTTTGGCGATCAACCGCTCTGTCTGTTTCACGGCTTGCGGCGTCGCGAATTCCGCCAGACCTTGCGGTAACAAAAAATTGAACCCGTAACCGTTACGGACTTCTTTGACATCGCCTGCTTTCCCAAATCTTTCCACATCCTGGAGAAGAATAACTTTCATAGTCGTATCATTCAGCATCTTTGATTACCTGCCCAGTCTAGCCTAGAAGAAGTTTTTTGACAACCCCCGTTACATGTTCAAATTATTGAGAACAAAAAAAGAACCGTGCAAATACCTAGGTGGTACTCACACGGGTTGAACCTTGATTTTGGCCTTCTGCCGCTTGATTCTAGCCTTGCGGCGCTTGATTCTGTACTTGTATAGGTGCTGATAGCAGGTACCGCAGCGTCCGAGTGCCTGGATAAGCTTGGTTTCCCCACATTCGTCACACACTCCAATCCTGCTTTTCTGGTAACACTGTGGGCAGATGGGCTGGCCAAACTTGTCGCGGGTATGTACCATTCTCAGCTTGCCACACTGGGAACATTTTTCGTGACCGGCTTTTTTCCAGTAACGGGCCCGCTGGTGACAAGACTTGCAAACGGGCCGCTTGGTCTTCTGATCTTTATAGACAGTTTTGTACTGCTTGCAACTACCCTGACATCTACCTTTCACGGCTACCTCCTTTCGATGGCTGGATTTGGGAAAGAGCGAAGCTGAACCAAATTTTTGATTTGACTCCCTACCCTACTCTCTTTCATCTATCCCGTCAACCAAGAAAAAGAAAAATCGCTTATGCATGATAAACAGAGAGGGATACCTCTAAACGGTGCTTTCTATACTTTTTACTGCGTTCGTTTTTTGTGGGTCTAAACAAAATCCTTGCCAGAAAGAAACTATTTCCACTCTCCATGAATTAACTTCTCTTTTTTCTCCCTACTCCAACCCTTTATTTGTGCCTCTCGCTTTCTGGCTTCTGATTTACCTGGGAATACATTCGATACATAGACAAGCTCAAACGGTCCCTGCTCGATAGCCATACGTGCTCCCTCGCCTGTATTGTGTTTCTCTATCCTTTTTAATGGGTCGTTGGTAATGCCAGTGTAATATCTCCCAGTCTTCGCCTGTGCGATGTAAGTATACCAACTCATATAAAGTTCTTCTTCAAAATATGCCCTTCGACAAGCTCAGGGTACTTCGCCTCGCTCCTCAGTTTACACTAAATAAACAATTTTGGTCGAGGTGGTTTACACTGAGCGAGCATAGCGAGTCGAAGTGTGGACCTGGGGAGAATCGAACTCCCGCCTCCGCAATGCGAATGCGGCGTACTACCACTTTACTACAGGCCCTTTAAATAGAATCAGGAATCTTGATTTATGAATTATGAATGATGATAAATTCCAAAACAGACGAATTTTAGCATAAATAAAGGAAAAGTCAACCAATATCATCAAGGTTTTTGACTTTCAAAATTTCTTTTTCTAGGATAACATCCCCCGCGCCGAAAAGAAATTTGGTGCGGAATTTCTTGCCCGAGAGAAAAATCGGCATCCAAAAACGATCATCCGGCCACATCGTATCGTAGGGAATATCCGCAAATGCAAACCACTCCGGCCGCATCTCTTCCGTCTCGATCGGCTCGCCGGAAAAAGTATCTGCACGAAAAACATGCACCTCCAGAATTTCTTCCATTTTATTCTCAAACTGAAACTCGTTAATGGCTACTTGCTCCATATTCCGAATAACAATACCGCACTCTTCTAGTGTTTCTCGCTTCGCGGCCTCCTCGATAGTTTCTCCGGATTCAACTTTCCCACCGAAACCATTCCATTTGCCCACTCCGAATCCGCGCTTCTTCATCCCGAGTAATATGTTCCCATCCTGGATAACCAAACACAACGTCAAGACCTTGCGCATAAGCCTACTTCCGAGAATTATATTTTTTTATTAATTCCACATTATTTGTTGAATTACTCTTTTCAGTGTATACTCGAGATGCGAGGATGAGACAAGGTTATGTCAAGGGAGAGTGTGTCGGTATCTGAACAGATACCACTATAAAAATAACATTTTTTATATACCAACACCCCCTTCCCCATTTCCATCCATCCTCGCTCTCCCTCCTCTTCATGAGGTTTTTTTGTTACCACAAAGCGAAAATCACGCTCATCACAAGCATTGAAACCAGTGGGTAGCAAGTGTCGATAGCCCACAGCTTCTTGGATTTCCCCGTGAACAAGGTATTGATAAATGACGTCGTCGCGATGAACCCCAGCCACGCGATGAAACCGATTTGCAGAGCATCCGCGACCGTTTCCACAAAAAACATTCCCATAAAATATGCCAACGCGTATGCCATAATGAGCGCCCCCAGCACGGTGAATGCCCATGTTCTTTTCATACTTTGCTGCCGCTCTTCCCACGCTGCTTTTCCCTCTACCGTATCCACATTGAACCCCATAAGCGAAATCCAGGCCTTTCCGAAGAAAACCGGCGAATACCACACAAACCCGATGAACATATGGGCTACCGCCGCGACCAGCACCGCCCAAATATTTACTTCTATCGGTATCATACCCGGTAGTGAAATTTCGACAATCTCTCCCAAAAAAATTGTCAGAATGTTTCATTATTATTTGATTATACTATATCCGACTTGATCACCTCGCTACTCGAATTCAAAGTCCCGGTCGAAATTCTACTACCGGGCATAATTTTTTTCTTCCCAGCCGAATTCGGCATAACGTGTTCCAGAGACGTAACATTCAATAGCTGTCCGGATATAGGGTACGATATTTTCTGGAAGTTCCGTTGGCAGAAACCACTTCAAATCATCACATTTATCCGGCTCCATATTTTTGATTTCACCTTCCCAAACATCCGCCTTGAAAAAGAAATCCGCTCTTTCATGATCTCCACACCAGCGGTGCATAGTCAGCACCAGTTCAAGCTTCGACAGATCGAGACGGATGCCGGCTTCTTCCTGTACCTCTCGGCGCAAGGCCTCGCGCAGAGTCTCCCCGCCATCAGCATGCCCGGCCACCATGCTGTACTTCCCGTCTTCATAGCCGGTTTGAAAGCGTCGCGACAGCAAAATTTTTCCCTCTTTTTCCAAGATAAGATACACCGACGGAATAAGTTTGAAACGCTCTTCTCGTTTCATACAGTAGATTTCTTTTCCAGACAATATTTTATCCACATTCTCTTGAAGAATGGCATCGTGAGCGTAGAGAGCATAAAGCCAATCGTTGGAACAACGGCATTTACCCACGGCTGAGCAACACCGATTACTCCCAAGAATAAACCGATTACCACATACGTAAACACCGCAATCAAGGCTTTTCTGGTCAAACTACCTTCCCATGCCTTGTCGGCCTCAACTTTCACGTTCCGCTCTTCGATTTTCTCGATTCTTTGCTCCAAAGTATCCATAGTGTTGTCTCCTTTTTACAATGCGCGTTTTCTATACGCTTTCTTAATACGCCAGTAAGTACTTTCCGTTCCCGGCTCTTTACTGGTATTTTTCTTCATCAGCTTGGCTGGATACTTCTTTTGCACGAGTGAAAGCTTGGTTCGGATGATTTTTTCCGTATCAAACCCCAAAAGTATAGACATCTCTATACAGTAAATGAGCACGTCAGCTAATTCTTTTTTTATGGCTTCCATTTTCTCCTTATTTTTCTTCACCTCTGCCAACTCAAGATTTTCCCATTGGAATATTTCGAGTAGTTCGGCACCCTCGATCATAATAGATTTCGCCACATCAGACGGCCGGAGATTATCCCAGCCACGATCCTTCAAATGCTTATAGATTTTCTTTTCCAAGTCTTTCATATTTAGTTGCTATGACCCTCCTTCGCTAAAGCTTCGGACGGGCGCAGCACTTTTTAAACCGAACGCTTGATCCACAAAGGCACAAAGGATCGCTATCAAAATAGTTTTGTGTCGATATAAAAAGAGGAGTCGGAAGCTGATTCATAGAAAACCAGCGGATAGCATCACAGTACTCCGGTTCCATAATTTTTGGCACCCCTTTATAGCCTTTTGCACACATCGATATTGTAATGTAGTGTTTTCCTTCCTCTTCGAAGATATCATTGGTGACACCTACGACTGTCAAATCATCCACAGCAAGATCAGACTCTTCTTTGGCTTCCCGTTTCGCGCACTCTTCGAAACTTTCACCAAATTCCAAGTGACCGCCGGGTGCACACCAGGTATCGGCACCATGCGCTCCTTTTCTCCGAAGCAGTAACAGTTCGTTCTTGTCATTGAGAATATATACTCCCAAACCAACTTTTGGTCTTTTGTTTTCCGGATGCTGTGCCATAATATTTTCCTATTTCATTTCCACGCCAACACAAATTACTCATCTCTATACTCGAACCTCAGCGTTTTCTTTCCATCAATCTCAACACTTTCCATAAACATTTTCAGCGGTCGCACCCATAAATCATGGTTTCCATAGAGTGCTCGATACACTACCAATTCTTCGAGTGTTTCACTGTGTTGAGCCATACCAATCACTTCGTATTCTTTCCCTTTATAATGCTTGTACTTTCCTATTTTCACTTCGTTATTTTCCATAGATATTATTCTATTTCCAATTCCTTGAAGCCGGTACTCTTGTCGTAAGTCCTCTTGTAGGAAACATCCTCAAATATCCCTATGACAATTTCCGCCGTATATTTCACCTTGCAACCGTCTTTGAGATGGCCGCCAATCACTTTGCCCTCTTTGTCGGATACCGCAACATGTATATGACAACCATCTTCCGAGATCGTCCCCGTACCGGATACGATTTCAAACGGCTCATCCCATTTCTTCACTGTCTGATTATCTGGTTCTGACCCAGCCATTCGAAGTACAGCATTTTCCAAACCACCTACGATAGACAACAAAACGCCGGCCTGAATATGGCTCTCTACCGCTCTTTTTTCAATCTCTTCTTTCAAAAGTTGACCTGGCTGTAATCGGAATGTCAATTGTCTCATAACGGATACACATTTACTTTTTGTAGTAAGACTGTAAGAGTACTTTTGTCGTGATTGCGTAAATATTACCCTTATTTATAATTTTTATAAAAATTTGAATTTTTCTCGCAAAAGACTTTCATGCAACAATTTCTCTACAGTTAAAATCTCTATATACCTCTGTACCTTGAATATTTCTGCGACAAAAAGAATTTCGTCTTCACATTCATAAGGATACACCCAGACGCTCTTCTGAATCTGGTAAAGTCCTAATTCCCTTATCTTTCGGCGCAAAGCATCTCGGGCATAGTCATACTTTTTTGGATGTGAAGGAATATCAAACATTAAGACTCTCCATTTTCCATCCCATTTCTCCGGCTTCTTGATCTCTAACACGTCAAGGGAATACCCTGTTAAACGATTTCTTCCTTTATTGGTCAATCTCACCCATATTTTACCATTTTTTTCCTTTATTATTTCAACAAACTGTTTTTTCTTCAGATACTTGAATGAATTTTTAATTTTTACTTCCGGATACCTATTCTTTTTTTTCGAACCATTCGAGAAAAAACCTATTGCTTTTACAAGCCCAGGAAAAGTAGCGCCAACAATAGAAACCCCTCCAATAGCGATAAACGTGAGAAGAAACTTTGTTGCTGTCGCAGACGGACTATCTGAAACAAGAAATGCTTCTGCCTTTTTTCTTACGTTATCTGCTAAATTTTCTTTTTTCTTCATACATCTGACAACCAGACTCCTGCCGATACCTTATCACAATTAGGAGTACTTTTGTCGTGATTGCGACAAAAGTACTCCTACATAACCAATCAAAAACCAACGGGGTCTGAAAGCTAGATTTAGACTATTGCAGATCTGATCTTATGCTGTCACTAAGATAATTCAGGAGGACGCGAATATTGACGACTCTTTGTTCATCATTGTCGGCCTCGACAGTCGCGTTATATCGAGAAGTTATTTCATCGTCATTGATCTCCGTAACCACCGCGCTCATATCCTCCCCATATTTTTTGGGATCAGCAAATTTTTCTTTCGGTAAAAGGACAAAGTTCGTATAGTATTTCAACAGATCAAGCTTCCGCAAAGCCAGAGCCTTCTTGCTCGCATCCGGTTTCACATCCGAGGTGGGGACAGTTTCGTCTTTATTCGAATTGGTTACTTCAATCGCTTTTTGGCTTCCGGTGTTTTTTCCGAAAGAAAAACCTATCGCGACTCCTATAACCAAAGGAAGGATTATCAACCAGGCTAATTTTTGCTTAGATTCCATACATTTGTCATTGTCAATTGAAATATCCATCTCATACTCCGAAACCAAACAAGCTTTGGGGGGCACAAAACGAGACTGAAACTATCCCACCATAGTGAGATTGTTTCGACTCACCGCCGATAGAGGAAGATCAAAGCAGATAAAGAGACACTTCCTGTCTATTTTTGAGGAGTCTTGATAGCAGTAACTACCTTCGAATCATCCGCCAGGTTTTCGATGAACAAAATCTGATCCTTATTGATAGACATACTGGTCGGTCCATGCATTTCCTTGCCGAGCTTGATCAGGCTGTATTCCGGCTTGGCTTGTTCCTGATTTTGGTCAGTATTTTCATTTTTTTGGTTCTGGAGAGGCTGCTTCAACACGAGATAATAAACATCCGTCAAAGAAACATACTTTTCGTTGGGGCTGACTACCTTGCCGAAATAGGTTTGTCCGTTACTCAAAAATACTGCCTGATATTTTGAAGAGTCCACAACCACACTGGTTGTATCCTTGCCTTTCTTAAGAAACAAAACTCCCACTGCTACAATCGCCACGACAACAACGATGATGATGACCTTGCCTACTGATCCACCTGTATTTTCTTCTGCCATACGTTTGTTTGCCCAATTAAAGTTCCACCATGAGGAATCGCTTTAACGGAGCGAGCTTAGTTGATTATTTACTTACCTTTACATCATTTCATTGAATCGAAAAACTGTCAAGTTTTGGCTTAATTACGCCAAAACATCAGTTCTTTGAACAGTATTTTATACCATGGTCGGTTGGTTTCAAAATCGGAAATACTCCCCTCAAAATTGAGGGAATCATAGAACACATTGAAATCTTTTTGGAAAAAATTGTACTGATACTCGCCGGTACCGCAAATCATGAAATATCTGGTGGTGTTGTCTTTCACGAACACTTGGTCCAATCGCACACGCGCCCCGATAGGATCCAAGAAAGAAAACGAAACCCTGAGAGCGTCCCGCCCACCAATTGTGGTTTTTTTGTTCTCCAGAAGCCTGAAATCCGATGCCTTGCTTTTGACCGGTGCGACTACTTCGTCAGTAAGTTCTTCTACTTTTTTTCCGAAATCCAATTCCGGTCCGCCCAATCGTATATCGCATCCGGTACGATCATCTGTCTTCAATTTGATACCGACGAGATACCCCTTGCCGTAACGCTCGCGATTGGAATCGATTTCAAAGATTCTCGGGTAGAGAAAAGCGATATTGGGGGCAAAACTGGTGTAGGTGCCCGTTTCCACCTTGCTAAAACTGAAGTTGAAGCGCCGACCAAAGAGGTCTTTTTGTGAGATGAGGTAGGTGAAATAGCCAACAATCAAAACCACCAGCACTACCAAAACAATGGCGCTTCTTTTCAGAATTCTCAGCAATTTCTGAAGTTTTTGTGGTTTTACTTCTTCCATACCGATACTAATCTACAAATAATATACGAATACTACTTAATTCGTAGAGAATCCAGAAACAGGTTAATATCATCCTGATACAAGTCTAGCACGGCCGCCGGAAGCTCGCAAAAGCCGAATGTGGCGACTTTATCCGTGATACCGACCACTTCCCACTGAAGCATAGGAATATCAGCATTGGTGTAGCTCATTTTGAGCTTGGCACCTTTGTTGTTGTTCTCCCCTACCTCCACTATTTCCTGCGTATCCAGCTTGGCATCCGAAAAAGTTTTCTTCACCTGTTCGAATACGCCGTCTCGCAACGCGGAAACTTTCACCACGCCGGGTTGATCTCTCTTGGTTTGGGAAACATAGCAAGCCACCGTCTTGTCATCTGAGGAGGAAAACCCATACACAAAGCTCGCGTTTTTCACCTGGAGATCCCGTGCCGGCATCCTCTCGAATTTCTTGCCGACCTTGAAATACACCCCGGCCACTTCGTCATTGATCTCAAAATAGTTTTTTTCCGCCGGGGTTTCCACTTTCGTAACGCTTTCCCGAGACTTTTGAAATTTCTGATACCAAAAATAACCTCCACCACCAAGCAGCATAATGGCGGAAATAACTGCAATAATGATCATTCTCCTTCTGTTCATGCTGAAATTGTAGCTTACTTCAAGCAAAAAAACAATTACAGCGGTCCGACCGCTGTAAAAAGGAAAAGAGAGATAAGGAAAGACTTACAGCGGTCCGACCGCTGTAAGAAGGATGGTGAAAGGAGAGGGAAGACAAAAGAAACCCCGCCTCAAGGCAGGGTTGTTCGGGTTTTCAACAGATATCCTATGTTCCATCAGCTTTGTTCCACGCGTATGTTGTTCCGTTTACTGACTCCTGACACGCCCAAAGCCAAACTCCAGCGCTATCATTTTCATCCACGAGAACCAGTGAGCCTAAAGTTGTCGCATCACAAGTTGCACCAGGTGCAGTAGTAGTGGTCGCTACGGCCGATTCCTCGCGTGCAATTTTTGCTACTGCTCCACTGAAGTCAACCGCTCCGGTTGATACTATTCCGGTAAAGCCTGTAGCGGCACCATCTGCATCAATATTCCACGTATTGGAATCAACCACCACAGCATCACCAGCTCCATCACCGATGTTGATATCATCTGTAAAGCTTACCGTTCCACTCGATACAATCCCAGTTAGTCCTGAAGCGGCACCCGCTGCTGTGATATCCCATGTATTGGAATCAATTGAAACAGCATACCCTGCTCCAGAACCAATAGTCACATCACCTTGTAACCCTATTGTATCGGTAGCACCATTACCCAAGGCAACATCTCCAGTAAAGGTAGCTGTTCCACTCGTTGTAATAGCAACAGCAGCATCCAGATCCCCACCGACAATCGTTCCATTAGTAATCATCGTAGTATCAACTGTACCGGTACTGCCAGTAAGAACAACGGTTCCTGAAGCGTTTGGCAACACAATCACATTGGCGCCTGACGGGTCAGTGACAGACAAAGTGGTCATATTGGTACCGGCAGTAGCGCCGTCGAATACCAACGCGCTTGCTCCTTGAATCGCCGCCCCAATGGTCAATAGATCACCCGTCTCATTGCCAAGCTTGATCGTCGCAGTGGACGCTATAGCTCCGGCTGATGTCGAATCAGTCAAACCGTTCTTGAAGTTCAGGGTATCAGCATAGATGGTTGACCAGCGTGACGCATCCGTACCCAAGTCATCACTACCATTTGTAGTGATACCACTATTAGCAGCCAAAGCACCAGTCATAGCAACTGTACCATCGGCTTTTACAAAAGCTAACGAATCCAAACCATCAAGCAATGAAGAGTCAGCAGCATTGGTTGCATTCGTAGCAGTACTGGCATTACCGGTCACATTCCCCGTCAAGTTGGCAGTAATAGTTCCAGCAGAAAAATTATTACTTCCATCCCGAGCAACTATGGCTGAGGCTGTATTGAGAGCTGTGGCTGTTGTTGCGCTATTGGAAACCTTGCCGGCTGTCGCAATAGTAGCGAGTTTGGTATCGACTATAGCGGCGCCAGAATTGATATCGGCATTGACGATCGTATCAGCAGTAATAGCTGTCGCATTGCCAGTTGATGTAATGTCACCAGTCAAATTGGCGTTCGTTGTCACAGTTGCGGCATTGCCTGAAATATCAATACCAGCTGTACCGGCAGAGATGTTTGTAGCGGTCAGATTGGTAAGATTTGCTCCCGTGACGGCTCCAAATAACCCACTCCATGTTCCTGCTGTAATAGTTCCGACAGTAACAATATCTGTCCCTACAAGATTCGCAGCAGTAATCCCTCCGGCAAGCATAGCATTGTCTACTGCCCCTGCAGCAATAGTGGTAGCGTTGCCCACTGAAGTGACATCACCAGTCAGGTTGGCGTTGGTTGTTACCGTATCAGCATTACCGGTCACATTCCCCGTCAAGTTGGCAGTAATAGTTCCGGCAGAAAAATTATTGCTTCCATCCCGAGCAACTATGGCAGAGGCTGTGTTCAGGTTAGTGGCTGTCGTCGCGCTGTTGGAAACCTTGCCGGCTGTCGCAATAGTAGCTAATTTGGTATCGACTATACCTGCAGCGGCATCGATATCCTCATTGAGAATCGTCCCATTGAAAATTTCAGCCGTGGCAACAGCACCAGTGGCGATGTTGCCAGCCAAAATGGTATCGGCAGCGATATCACCGGTCAGGATAGTGCCATCGAGAATGTCTACGGTTGCCACTGCGTCCGTGGCAATATCTCCGGCAACAATATTATTGGAGAAAGCCAGTTTACTATAGACAATACCTGCAGCGGCATCCACGTCCGCATTGACAATCGTACCATCGAGAATCTTGGCAGAAGTAACTGCCCCATTTGCCAATACGGCAGCGGTCAACGTTCCATCAGCAATGTCTTCGACATCGATGGTACCATTCTTGATATTGATTGATTTGATGGTTCCTTTTTTGATGTCCTTTGATTGAATAGTCCAGTTTTTAATATCCGTGGAATCGATTTTTCCACTGAGAATCAACATGTTATAACCAATACCGGCATTCTGTGCAATACCCGCATAGGTACCGCCCGCGAGAACCGGGAAAGTCATCGCCAGTGCGACTACTATCAATGCCAAAGCGGTTCCTGTTTTTAAAATCCAATTCACACTTCTTTTTTGCTTATTTTTTCAACTAACTTATTTTAATTTATTTTAAGATTGTCCAAAAACAGGCTGAATCGTCACCATGCAAGTCTAGCACGGCCTGATGGACGATGCAAAAAGCAAAGGTGGACACTTTGTCGGTAATGTCGACCACCTCCTCTTGCACCATTGGAGTCTTTTGGGTGTACACATTATTCTGCTGTAGCGGATTATAATGTACAGATATAATTGAGAGGAAAAGAAGGAAGATTTGGACGTGAAACGTCCAAGTTTAGACTACGTTTACGTATTTCACCAAAAGATAAGGAGGAGTACTTTTGTCGTGATTGCGTAATAAGTGCTCCTTTTGGATGAGAAAGAATGAGAGGAGAGGAGGAGGAAAGGGAGAGGAGAAATAAGGGAAAGAAAAACTCCCCGAAGGGAGT